>JBOGQX010000017.1:0-101734 GCA_050749285.1 Nitrosotalea sp.
AAAAATGAAAAAGTAGAGGGTTCTAGTATTTTGGCATGAATCCAAGTCCAGTCTTTGCAGATACTGCAATTATTGATATGATTGCAATTGCAAGTACTAGAGCTGCGATCGGGCCAAATTCTGGAACAACCTGCGTACCGATGATCTCTATCTGCTGGGTTCCATCTGTGAACGGAATAGATAATGTCCTGTCAGTGTTCGTCTTATTGATCTCTTGGAAAGAAGCTTCCTGACCATCATTTAATACAAAGAACTGATCATCTTGTCCATTTACCTGTGCATCAATTAATGCTCTTGGTAGTGTTATTGTTAATACCCCATCTCCAGTGGTTTGTATTGAGACAATCAAAGATTTAGACTGAGTGTCTGCCTTGATATCTAGGACTTTGCCATTTGTGATTGTATATAATACGGAAAAGTTTGTACCATCTACCGGTATAGTGCTTGGGACTTTGGTTACTGAAGAACCAGAGAACTGGAAAGTTGTTGTTGCAGTTCTATCTTGGCTGCCATACTCTACCAATATGCTATAGGTTCCTGCTGCTTGCCACAAACTGCCAGTAGCTACAATGGTTGTTGAGTATGTGTTATCAGTTCCAACATCTACTTGATTTATGTCTACAATATTCCCTATTGGGTTTCTAATTATCAGGGATATTGGTGTCCCTTGAACATATTGAGCGGTTGTTCCAGCGATTGTTATCTTGTCTCCATCATTGTATGATGATTTATCTGTTGTAACTGTTATCTGCGGAATTGACGTACCGGGAAGTCCAGTTGTAGAATTTGTGTAATTCTGGAGTAATTGTGGAGGTAAAGCAAAAGCAGGGATTGTTCCCGCAGCACTAATTAGAATTGCAAATAAAATTAATCCTTTTAGAGTGATATTCATCTGGTTGGTGGATGATTTTTTTTGCTATTTAAAGTTGTGGAAAAAATAATTGGCAAGTGATATAGTAAATTCATACACCGCAGATTAGATATATATTAACCTCTCGGTAGAAGCTTCGTAGTTTGTGGATTAATTATATATTTACAGCTAATGTTCAAAGGAGATTTTGAAAATGATAGGTAAGAAAGAAAAATTGTTAATTCCTGATCATATCTATGTTCCAAAACATGAAATAATGACTAAAGAAGAAGCAGAAAAAGTGTTGGAAAAATATCATACCAAGCCAACTGAAATGCCGTTGATCTACGTCAGCGATCCAGCAATTAGACACCTTGGAGTAAAGCCAGGAGACATGATGAAGATAACAAGAAAAAGTCCAACAGCTGGTGAAAGCATCTATTATAGATACGTGGTGGAAGAATAATGACACACATTTCACATAAACGCTGGCCAATAGTACAAGATATTTTAAAGAGAGAAGGAATCGCCAGACAACACTTGAATTCTTATGATGAATTTCTTGAAAGAGGACTTCAAAGTATTATTGATGAGGTTGGACAGATAGAGATTGAAAGCGCAGAATATCCATATAAAATTCAACTAGGAAAAGTAAAACTTCAGCAACCACGTATGATGGAATTGGACGGCTCCATAACTCATATAGCTCCGATGGAAGCTCGATTAAGAAATGTAACTTATGCTTCTCCTATAATGCTTGAAGCAAGTGTTGTCGAAGATGGTAAAATTCTTGAATCAAGATATGTTCACATTGGAGACATGCCGGTGATGGTACGATCCAATGCTTGCATCTTGCATAATCTCTCAGATCAAAAACTTGTTGAACACGGCGAGGATCCAAATGACCCAGGTGGATACTTCATCATCAATGGTTCTGAACGTGTAATTGTTGGACTTGAAGATCTTTCTTACAATAAAATTATTGTAGACAAAGAAACCGTTGGCGGTAACACTGTGTTTAAGGCCAAAGTTTATTCATCGATAGTTGGATATCGTGCAAAACTAGAACTTGTAATGAAAAATGATGGCTTGATAGTAGCAAAGATTCCGGGCTCACCAGTAGATATTCCAGTAGTTACTTTGATGAGGGCATTAGGATTAGAATCTGACCGGGAAATTGCAGCGGCAGTTTCGCTAGTTGATGAAATTCAAGATGAACTTGAAGCCTCATTTGAGAAATCAGGTGATGTGCCAACAGCAAAAGATGCTATAGTGTATATCAGTAAAAGAATTGCACCTGGAATGTTAGAAGAATTTCAAATAAAAAGAGCTGAGACTTTGCTTGATTGGGGTCTGTTACCACATCTTGGTAAACATCCTGATAACAGAAAAGAAAAAGCACTATTTCTTGGTGAAGCTACTTGCAAATTAATTGAACTCAAATTGGGATGGATTATACCTGATGACAAAGATCATTATGGAAACAAAGTAATCAAGTTTGCAGGTCAAATGCTTGCAGACCTTTTCAGAACTGCATTTAGAAATTTGGTAAGAGACATGAAATACCAACTTGAAAGGTCTGGTCAAAAAAGAGGTATAAACGCGGTTGCAGCAGCTGTTAGACCAGGTATCGTTACAGACAAACTTAACAACGCAATAGCAACCGGAAATTGGGGAAGGGGAAGAGTTGGTGTTACTCAGCTGTTGGATAGAACCAATTATCTTTCAACAATAAGTCATCTTAGAAGAATCCAATCTCCTCTAAGTAGAAGCCAACCAAACTTTGAGGCAAGAGATCTACATGCAACTCACTTTGGTAGAATCTGTCCTAGCGAGACTCCAGAAGGATCAAACTGTGGATTGGTTAAGAACTTGGCACTATCTGCCATAATCTCAGTAAATGTTCCATCGGAAGATATTGTTGAGAAACTCTATGATCTTGGTGTAACATATGTTTCAGATGCAAAAGACGAATTAAAGAAGGAAGGAACTAGAGTTTTTGTAGATGGTAGATTAATTGGTTATTATAAAGACGGACAGAAACTTGTGGACTCGCTAAGAGACCTCCGACGAAATTTCAAAATTCATCCACACGTGGGTATTTTCTTGTTTCAGTCTAGCGTTGAAGGATCAACAAAGAGACTTTATGTGAATTGTAATGCAGGACGAGTTTTGCGACCATTAATTGTTATAAAAGACAGTAAACCAATTTTGACACAAGAATTAATCGACAAGGTAAGTAAGAAATTTCTTTCATGGTCTGATCTCTTGCACATTGGAGTAATTGAGCTAGTCGATGCAAATGAAGAAGAGAACTGTTACATTGCTATTGATGAGACCGATATGAAAAAGCACACACACATGGAAATTTTCCCATCCGCAATCCTTGGTGCAGGTGCATCAATAATTCCGTACCCAGAGCATAATCAGTCTCCAAGAAATACCTATGAATCTGCAATGGCAAAACAAAGCCTCGGATTCTCAACCCCATTGATGAATGCAAGTACATACGTTAGGCAACATCTTATGCTTTACCCCCAAACTCCAATTGTAACAACAAAGGCTATGACATTATTAGGACTTGAAGAAAGACCAGCTGGTCAAAATTGCGTTGTTGCAGTATTACCTTTCGATGGTTACAATATCGAAGATGCAATTGTACTGAGCAAATCATCTATAGATAGAGGACTTGGTAGAACATTCTTTTATAGAATTTATGAAGCAGAAGCCAAACAATATCCGGGTGGAATGCGTGACAACTTTGAGATTCCAACTGCAGAAGGAAATATTCGAGGATTCCGTGGGGACAAAGCTTATCGATTGCTAGAAGAAGACGGTGTTATCGCTACAGAATCTACTGTACAAGGAGGAGATATTTTGATTGGAAAAACAAGCCCTCCTAGATTTATGGAAGAATACAGAGAGTTTGAGGTAAAAGGACCTTATAGGCGAGATACGTCGATTGGTGTAAGACCATCAGAAAGTGGAGTTGTTGACACTGTAGTGATGACACAATCGCATGATGGCGGAAGAATGTACAAAATCAGAGTAAGGGATGTTAGAATTCCAGAAATTGGTGACAAGTTTGCATCAAGACATGGACAAAAAGGAGTTGTAGGATTACTTGTCAATCACGAAGATTTACCTTACACTGCAGATGGAATTGTACCTGATGTCTTGATTAATCCGCATGCCTTCCCGTCTAGAATGACAGTGGGCATGTTCCTTGAGTCTGTAACAGGAAAGGCTGCTGCATTACGTGGATCAAAGATGGATGGTTCTGCATTTGTAGGAGAAAAGTTGGAAGATGTTAAAGGAGTGTTAGAATCTGCAGGTTTCAAATATTCAGGAAAGGAGATGATGTATGACGGTAGAACTGGCAAGCCATTTGCAGTTGATGTTTTCATGGGTGTTGTTTATTATCAAAAGTTACACCATATGGTTGCAGACAAGATCCATGCTAGGGCAAGGGGTCAAGTACAAATGTTGACAAAACAACCAACGGAAGGACGTGCCAGAGGTGGTGGTCTAAGATTTGGAGAAATGGAAAGAGATTGTCTCATTGCTTACGGTGCGTCTATGATGCTAAAGGACAGATTACTTGAAGAATCGGACAAAGCCGACATTTATGTTTGTGAACGATGTGGACTTGTATCATATTATGATATTAAACAAAGACGATTTGTTTGTAGGGTGTGTGGGGACAAGGCAAAAGTTACCTCAGTCTCGGTTGCGTACGCATTTAAACTGCTATTACAGGAAATGATGAGCTTGGACGTTGCACCAAGGCTTTTGATTAAGGAGAGAGTATAATGGCTGTTGAAACAATTAAAGTCATAGATGGAATCAAGTTCTCAGTATGGTCCCCTACTGAGATAAGAAAATATTCTGTCGCTGAAATAACAGCTCCGGAGACTTACGACGAAGATGGAATGTCTGTTCAAGGTGGATTGATGGATGGTAGACTTGGTACTCTTGAACCAGGTCAGAAATGTCTTACATGTGGAAATACCGCCGCAAGGTGTCCGGGGCATTTTGGTCACATCGAGCTGGCAGAGCCCGTATTGCATATTGCTTTTATTGATAATATTTACAAATTACTTTTGACAACTTGTCGTTCCTGTGCTAGACTAAAAATCCCACAAGAAGAGCTGGAGGAGTATCATAACATAGTGAAAAAAGAAGCTGCGTACAGTGTAATATCAATCAAACATATTCCAGATGAAATAATTGAAAGAGCAAAGAAAGAAAAGACATGTCCTCATTGTGGTAAAGCACAATATGATATGATATTTACAAAGCCTACCATTTTCATTGAAAGAACTGAGTTGGGAGAAAACAGATTACTTCCAATTACTATTCGTGAAAGGTTCTCTCATATGATAGATGATGACTTGAGATTGCTTGGATATGATCCAGCTACAGCTAGACCTGAGTGGTTTGTATTGCAGGTCTTACCTGTTCCTCCTGTGACAGTAAGACCATCAATAATTCTGGAAACAGGAATCAGATCCGAAGACGATTTGACACACAAACTTGTAGATATCATTAGGGTAAACCAAAGGCTCAAAGAAAGTAAAGAAGCTGGAACACCGCCTCTCATAGTACAAGACCTAGTTGATCTCTTACAATATCATGTTACTACATACTTTGATAATGAAGTTTCGGGCATACCACAAGCTCATCACAGATCTGGTAGACCGCTTAAGACATTGACACAGAGGTTGAAAGGAAAAGAGGGAAGATTTAGAGGATCACTTTCAGGAAAAAGAGTGGACTTTTCAAGCAGAACTGTTATCTCTCCAGATCCAAACTTGGATATTGCTGAAGTCGGAGTTCCAGAATCTGTCGCAACAAAATTAACAATTCCTGAAGTGGTAACAGACTGGAATATTGAACGACTAAAAAAACTAGTAATTAATGGACCTGTTAAATATCCTGGGGCTAATTACATAGTAAGACCTGACGGTGTAAAAATTCGACTCGACTTTGTTGAAGATCGAGAAACCATTGCAAATAACATCGAAATAGGATATCTTGTTGAAAGACACCTTTCTGATGGGGACATTGTAATGTTCAACCGACAACCATCTTTGCACCAAATGTCAATTATGGGTCACTATGTTAGGGTTTTGCCTAACAAGACCTTTAGATTACACCCATCAGTTTGTCCACCTTACAATGCTGATTTTGATGGAGATGAAATGAATCTCCATGTACCGCAAAGTGAAGAAGCAAGAGCTGAAGCAATTCTCCTAATGCGAGTACAAGATCAAATAATCTCACCAAGATACGGTGGTCCAATAATTGGTGCACTACGTGATTTCATTACTGGTGCCTATTTGCTTACAAAGGATGACACAACACTTACCCCGCAAGAATTTGCAAATCTCGCCATGTTAGCACACTACGAAGGTACATTCCCAGAACCAGGAGTTAAAGGTCGGGGAGGACCACTATACACTGGTAAACAACTCTTTTCTCTCTTTTTACCAAAAGACTTCAACTATGTCATTACCTCAAAATGGTCAAAGGGAACAAAGGGGCCTGCAAAAGATGTCGTTATCAAAAATGGACAACTGGTAAGTGGTGTAATAGACAAAGCTTCAATTGGTGCAGAAGAACCTGACAGTGTTCTGCATAGGGTAGCCAAAGATTATGGATATGATGAAGCAAAGAGGTTTCTTAATTCCATTTTAATTATGTTAAAGCAATTCATCACAAATTATGGATTCAGTTATGGATATTCTGACTTGGAACTCGCAACAAAAACCAAGGAATCCATAATGGGTACAATTCAGGAATCTTATGACAAAGTTTATGACTTTATTTCACAGGCCAAAAAAGGAACCTTACAGCTTAGCAGAGGACTTTCCTCAGAGGAAGCATTAGAGGCTTACATAGTAAATGAACTCTCAAAAGCAAGAGATAGGGCAGGCAGTTTAGCTGACAAATCATTTGATGAAACTAACGCAGGAAGAATCATGGCAACAACTGGTGCTAGGGGTTCATCTCTAAACATAGGTCAGATGGCAGGTGCATTAGGTCAACAATCGATTAGAGGTAGAAGAATTCACAAAGGTTACAATAACAGGGCATTACCTCATTTCAAAGAAAATGACACAAATCCAGATTCACGGGGATTTGTGAAATCAAATTACAGAGAGGGTCTTTCAACCCTTGAATTCTTTTTCCATGCGATGGGTGGAAGAGAAGGACTTGTCGATACCGCAGTAAGAACACAACAAAGTGGTTACATGCAAAGGAGATTGATTAATGCACTAGAACATCTTAAACTTGAATATGATGGAACCGTCCGAGACCCACATGGTCATATCATACAATTCCTATATGGTGAAGATGGAATCGATGTTGCAAAAAGTGATCATGGCGAAGCATTCAGAATTTCGCGATTAATTGAATCTGAAAGTATTATAGATTCAGGTAAGAAAGCAACCAAGGAAGATACTGCAGAACTCACAAAGAAATTTACAAAGACATTCAACCTTCGTCTTGCACAAATTGTTCATGATGCTCTCTTAGAATCAAAATTATCCAGAGATGGTGTTGAGACGGTACTAAAGAAAGCCTTAGAACTTTATGATAATGCCAAAGTTGAACCTGGTCAGGCAGTCGGAGTAGTTACAGCTCAATCCATAGGTGAACCAGGTACTCAGATGACACTTAGAACATTCCACTTTGCAGGTATTAGAGAAAGAAACGTCACTCTAGGACTTCCAAGATTGATAGAACTTGTTGATGCAAGAAAGAAACCAGTAACCCCTACAATGGATATCTACTTGGACGAAAGTTTCAAGAAATCAAAGGAAAAGGCAATCAGGGTTGCAAGAGAAGTTTTGCACACCAAAATAAGTGCATTAATTTCAAGCACAGAAACTGATTATTCTACAAAAATAAAGTTGAATCTAAACCAAGACAAATTGAAAGAGAGAGCCTGCACTATAGAAGATGTCGAAGCTGCATTACAATCATCCAAGAAGAAATTTGACATTGAGAGAAGTGGTAATTCAATAACTCTTACTTTGCCAGAGGAATCGGATGCTCAGTCAATACTTGCTCTACGAAACAAGGTTCTTTCAACAACAGTAAAAGGAGTTACTGATGTAGAACGAGTTACCATAGTACAACAAGGAGAGGAGTGGGTAATACAAACTTCAGGTTCTAATATAGCAAAAGTGTGGGAAATTGATGGTGTAGAAAAAAGAAATATTCGAACTAACAATGTTTTTGAAATTGCCAATACCCTAGGTATTGAAGCTGCCCGCAATTCGTTGATAAATGAATTAAGTTCTACTCTTGAAGATCAAGGTCTCGAAGTTGATGTAAGATACATCATGTTAGTTGCTGATCTGATGTGTTCCAGAGGTTATCTGCAACAAATTGGAAGACATGGAATTGCAGGTACAAAGACAAGTGTACTTGCAAGAGCTGCATTTGAAATTACTGTTCCAACCATTGCAGAAGCTGCATTAGCAGGTGAGGTAGAAGAGTTGAAAGGTGTCACAGAAAATGTAATTGTAGGTGCAAACATTCCAATTGGTACTGGTACTGTGGATCTGTATATGAGAGTGGCAGAAGATGGTTAAACTCTTAGAAAAGGCAATTAAAGAAGCAGTGGACGATGACAAGTGTTCATTTGGCAGCAAAGAAGTTCTAAGTACTATAAAAAATTCAAAACTAATAGTACTTTCACATTCTATCCCGTCTTCTATGATGCAAAGAATACTTGAAGCTGCAAAGAATACAAAGGTTGCAACTCTTAACTACAATGGTTCATCAGTTGAACTAGGGAGATTGTGTGGTACTCAGTTTCGAATTTCAACTCTTTCGCTCAAAACCCTGAGCGATACTAATCTTAAAGCAATTATGAAAGATGCAGAAACCGAGAAGAAACAATAAATGTCTTGTTTTTTCAGAATCCCCTATCAAGATTTAAATGTCCCACCACGGGATCGAGTTTAAAAAAGACATGACAGAGACAATCAAACTGACAACAGACCAAATAAAACTAATGTCGCTTTTCCAAAACGTGACTGGAGCTACTGCAAGAGATTGCATAGAAGACGAGAAACAAGATAGAGTGATATTTGTAGTAAATCAAGGCAAAATGGGCCTTGCTATTGGAAAAGGGGGCGCTACAATTAGAAATCTTCAAAATGTGGTAAAGAAAAATGTAGAGCTGGTCGAATTTTCTGATGATCCCGCTGAATTTCTTAAGAACATGCTAAATGCAAAATTAGTAACAGAAGTTAAGATAAACAAAAGACTTGATGGTTCACTTCAAGCCATTGTTTTAGTTGATGCCAAGAAGAAAGGAATAGTAGTAGGACGTGAAGGCAGAAATGCTGAGAAGGCAAGACTATTGGCAAAAAGATATTTTCAAATTTCAAGTGTTCTAATACAGAGTCCAGAAAAAATATTGGAGTAATGGAATATGGCAAAATCACCCCTTGGTTTATTCGCTGGACGAGTTCTTAGAGATAAACGAAAGAGGCAAAGATGGTCTATTGGAACCTTCAAGAGAAGGCAACTGGGTCTTGACAAAAAAGCCAGTCCTCTTGGGGGAGCACCTCAAGCTCGTGGTATCGTTCTAGAAAAAGTGGGTATCGAAGCCAAGCAGCCCAACTCAGCTGTAAGAAAATGTGTCCGTGTTCAATTGATTAAAAATGGTAAAACTGTAACAGCCTTTCTTCCAAGAGACGGTGCCCTTAATTTTGTTGACGAACATGATGAAGTACATGTGGAAGGAATGGGTGCATCAATGGGCGGTGCAATGGGAGATATTCCTGGAATTAGATGGAAGGTTTTCAAAGTAAATGGAACTTCACTCAAGGAACTAGTCTACGGAAAGAAAGAAAAACCGAGAAGATAGACAATGACCGAAATTCAGAATGTTTTACTTTTCAGAAGATGGGACTTGACAAACATTGAAGTCAAGGATCCAGGTTTAAAAAATGTAATCTCCCTTAAAAAAGAGATTATTCCAATGTCTTTTGGACGTTCTGCATTGAAGAGATTCAATAAAGCCGAAGTGAACATAGTTGAGAGACTCACAAACAAACTATCGCATTTCGGAAAGAAATACGCAAAGAACACCGGTAGAATGGGCGGAAAAAAAATACATGCAATAAATACAGTCAAAGCAGCGTTTGAGATAATACATCTAAAGACAGGAAAAAATCCCACTGAAGTTTTGATAAGAGCAATAGAGCATTCTGCACCAAACGAGGATACAACTAGGATAGTATACGGTGGAACTGTTTACCATGTATCTGTGGATGTAGCTCCACTAAGAAGGGTTGATCTTGCTCTGCGATTTATAGCTGAAGGCGTAAGAGACGCTTCCTTTTCAAACCCAAAAGCCATAGAAGAAAATCTTGCAGAACATCTCATACTTGCAGCTTCAAATGACATGAACGCACCATCTGTCAAAAAGAAGAATGAGCTAGAAAGAATAGCTATGGCCTCTAGATAGTGGCGTTAAGATAAAAAATTAGATAGCCCGAGGCAGATTCGAACTGCCGTCCCCAGGTATCCTCTCGTAAGATCCAGAGCCTGGAATCCCTAGCCCAAAAATTGTTTGGCCACTAGACTATCGGGCTACGAGACAAGTGATATTTGTTGAGAATATAATTATTAGCATTAAATCTGACATTACGCGTCTGAAACGATTAGAGTAATGAGATCTCAGAAAGGCATCTTAAAGGCCTTTAATTTAGAACATAATTCCTTAGAATCAGGATCATCTTCACTGTGCCATTTTCTGCATTCTTCGCATATGCCCCCGAATTCTTCTGCTCCGTGCTCTACCTTTAGGAGTAATTTCTCAAATTCGTGTTTAAATTCAAGATTAATACTGCTAGCTTGCTTAGTTTTCTCTTTCCAGATTGGTTCCGGCATGATTTGAGTATTAATTTCTCTATTCAGAAGCACGTAATTCTCTAAAAGCGAATATGTACTTTCATGCCCCGTACCTAAATGACTCAAAAATGATTGGTTATCAGGGAAATTACGAAATATGTTTTCCGGATCAAAATGAGCAGTTGATCCCATTTTTGCATATTCAATATAGCGTGACACTAGACTCATACAATGATCTTTTATGTTCTGCTCATTTTTTGAATTCTTTTTGAAGACATCAAAAAAAGGCATTCGTATTCTCCATGATATATTCAAGCTAATGCGTAAAAAGATGATCTTCACCCTAGAGACAACACAAGTTCAAAAAATAACATTCAAGTAAATGATATCCAAACTAGCAATATTGAACTCTGTCACAGAAACAGTGTAGTATCGGTACCAAAAGACGAGGTTTTCAAATTCTTATCCAATGTAGAAAACCTGCCAAAATGGAGCACAAAATTTGTACAAAAGTTGATTGTTGTAAATGGAAAATACAAAGCAGTAACGTCAATTGGCGAGGTTTTCCTAAGGTTTGAGGTAAACGAGAAAGCAGGTCTGATTGATATCTATGCGGGACTTGACGAAGAATACATGACGCCTGCTTACCTGAGAGTAGTTCCATTCTCAAAGAATTCTACGGGTGTTATGTTCACGTTTTTCCAGTGGGCTAATACGGATGACAAAATCTGGAAGATCTTTTGTGAATGGATAAAAATTGAAGTTGGAAATATCAAAAAACACTTTTCCTGAAATCTTATGCAAAACATGTAAATCGAAAATCGAGGATTAGAATGGGTATGATTAAAATCAAAAGAATTTACGAAGATTACTCTTCAAAGGATGGATTTAGAATTTTAGTGGATAGGTTATGGCCACGAGGAGTCTCAAAAGAGAAGGCCCAAGTTGATTTGTGGCTCAAAGATATCGGTCCTTCTGATAGATTAAGAAAATGGTTTGGACACGACCCAGAAAAGTGGATAGACTTTAAGAAAAAATACAGAGAAGAACTAAAGAAGAAAAAATTACTACTAAATAAAATCAAAGAGATAGAAAAGGAAAAAACAACTGTCACCCTTGTTTATGCCGCAAAGGATGAAGAACACAATAACGCAGTAATTCTAAATGAATCTTTAAGCTAACAGATTATAACTCCCAATCATCAAACAAAAAATTAATGAAGATGGGAATCCTTGGCGATGTCTTAAAAATAGAATTCACTACAACTGAGAAAATTCTATCAATTCATGATTCAATGTAGATTGTGGTGATGAATACCGATGAATTATCATGGTAAATTATAAAAAAGTACCACCAGACGCATACTTTCTTGTAAAAAAGGCACTCAAAGGAGATTTTATCCTCTCACAATATCCATCTTTTCATGATTCCATGATGGAATCATTTGAAATCGTATCACTTGATGGGAAAATATCTGTTTATTATTTCAAGGATGGCACACTCCAAATTGAGGGGGATGAAATCAATCCTACATATCGCAGAATCGTAAGAAAAGTTAATGGATTAATCTCAAAGAAAGATTATCTTTAGACTAGACCTTGGCTAATACGCAGCAAAATTTGATAAAAAAGGAGACTGTAGGGGCGTGACCAAATTGGTACGGGGTTGTTGCCAATATGACATCCTACAGTTCCCAAACTAAATTGATAATTGTTCTTAGATAAAACTTGTGTAATATTGTTCTGGTACAATCGTCGATTAGAGTTTGTCACTTGAGATACTAACAACGTCTTATCTTGATCTAATGTTATCATTATACAGAAACTGTAGGGGTTCTTTTTGGTAAAGTGGAATCTCAGACACACCACACCCCGCTTTCCGTTCCTGCAGTTTCAATTTATTTTTTAATCTTGGGAAAATATGCGCCACTTTTTTTTATACTTGATCGATGTGAGTGTAACTAGAAATGATTGAATTTGTAACTTACGTGTTGGCGTACTTGAATAGCTGCACACATAATTGTGCTGGTTGCTAGATTTCTTATTTTATAAAATTACAATTTGATGGTGTATATAAATAAGATTTGAGAAGTTTATTTTGTACTGGCTTCTCGTACAGCTGTTGCATAGTCACAACTAGCTTTTAGTCTCATATATGGTATTAATCGGTAATGAATAGAATACAGGTTCTTTTCTTTGTATAGGATTCCCTTCAACAAAAGCGAGACAAAACCTCCAGCAACTCGAGACGGTGGAATGTTTAGTTCTTTGCACACCTCATTACGTTTCTTTTTGTATTGTTCTACGGTAAAGCTAACGTCATTTAACTCCAAAATAAGTGGCCACATAACGTTTTCCCAAACTAATCTTCTGTTTTGTGTGGCCGATGCATATTTTCCCTTCTCTTGTAGCATTGGCAACGTTCAAAAGTTCTGGTCTCAATTTATTGGTTGATGCAAAGTAAAATTCAAGAATCCATGGACCTCTTGTCCAAAAATTGGAATATTGAACCAATAATTCGCGATTTTATATTAGGGAAAAGAGGTGATGTGTCAGATTTTCAAACCAAAGTAAATGACGTCGTATTTCATATTCCATATCTGTCTGGGGAAAATGGATACGTTCTATGGAAATGCTACTGGCCTGATTGTCACAATTGCTGTGAAAGACAAGGGAGATTGCCACTTACCTCCAATGATTTGATTACAATTAGCAGAAATCTAAAATATGAAAAGGTCTCCGATTTTGTAAAAAAAGAAACCAATGTTGCCACATGGGAGGAAAAGGGACCAAGCGGTAATTCTATTATCATGACAATGGTAAATCTCAAAAGAAAAGAGAATGAGACAGAGGCAGAGGACGGAACTTACGTCAGATGTAGGTTTCTGGATGAGAAGGGTTATTGTGGTTTACATCCCGACAGACCTAGTGTATGTTACCTCTATCCTTTTTCATCATGGCTTGAAAACGAACATGGTCATGCAAGGGTACATGCAACATTTCAATTTACTGGTGACTGTCCGGGATTCTATTTTGCCAAGTCTATTGATGAGATGAAAGAGATTCTCAAAGAGTATTCTAAAACCATTTATGACTATACCATGAGTTCAAACAGAACTACACGCGAGAACTTTGGTTCCGTAAGTATGGGATTCTAAGCTTTTGCCACTTTCATCATGTCAGCCATTCGAATTTCCATCCCGAATCGCTGTTCATTTTTCTTCATGTATCTGTAGATTGATATCAAGTCTGCAAAATTCTTTAGCATTCCAAATTTATTATCCATCTTGCTTCTAATGAACGATAATACCTTGGGATATATAGCAAATTTTTCTAAAACTTTCTGACGATATCTCTCGTTGTTGCCAAGATTCTCAACAAAGATATCTGCACATATCATACTAGGAATGATTCCTTCTCCTAGTAGCGGATAAACGGTACCTATTGACTCTCCTACTCCTACAACTTTACCATGATAGAATGGTTCACACATGTCTGGGGTTGCAAGACGTATGGGTCTACCCACTGTCTTTATTACCTTACCGCCATACTTTTTCAAAAATTCATTGGTTTCTGTTATATGATTTCTGTTTTTATCTCCAGCACCAATATGAGCCATTTTGTCTCCTAATGGAAAATACCAAAAGTAACCACTCATAGAAGAAAATGGTTTAAGATAAAAATCATCAAAGGGGACGCCATTCTCATATTGCACTTTATACTGAAAAGTTGGCAAGTGAAAATCAACTGCAAGTCTGGGAAGGTAAGTTCGGTGAAAACCAGTAGAATCTATGACTAAATCAAATTCTGATTCCAAATCTGTAAGTTTAGGAGCAATTCCATAGTGAATCTTACAACTCTTCGACATGTCCTTTATCAATCCAATTTTATTGTAAGTGCAGAGACCCATCAACTTGATAGTGAATCTCTCAGAGTTCATCTCAATGTACATGTTCTTTCCATCATGAATTACATAGTCATTAAAATCAAGACTGCACTTTTTTGCAAATTCCTGCATCGGTCCCTTTGTAGTTCCCCACGCACATATCGAGTCGTGATTTTCTTCTGTTGACCTTTCAAACCCTACCACTTCATGTTCATTCTTCAATCTCGCAAGGAGATATGCACCTGCAACTCCGATGCCAACAACAGCTATTTTCAAACGAGCTTATACCTGGAACTACCTAATAAAAAGATGTGGCCATGAAACGTTATCTTATTCTATTAGAATTGCAGGCTTGAATGGTCTTGCAGTCTTGGCTTTGTTTTTTGGATCATATTTACCTTGATCTGATTCAGAAAAAATCTGCATGCCAATATTAAATTCACTTTTCATTAAAGATTCTAATTCTGATAGTACATTTTTTTCATCGATAAGATCAACTTTATTCTTGGATTCTCTTTGATCTTGGGATTCTGATAAGATATCGTTGACGATTTTCTTTACAAAGTCGGGATCTTTTTTTATCTCCTCGGTTTCTCTATCAGCTATCAAAGATTTGATCAAGGTTCCAATGTTTAACTCGCCTCCTATGACTTGGGATAGAATCTTTTGGTAAGCCTTTACTTTCCATGTAGCAGCTACGTATATTGTAATCTTTTTTGGAACAATTTTCGTCACCTTGGTTATGTTCTTGATGTCCTCTAAGGTCATTTTCAAAAGATTTTCAGATTGGATAGACTGCATATCAATTTGCGCCTCCATTGGAATGGGCCATGAGGCTCTAGATGCCAATCCCTCATTGCCTAGGAGAGACCACATTTCTTCTGTAACATATGGAGCAAAAGGAGACATCATGGCAACTCTTGCGGAAAAAACATCGTGCAGGATTCCAGAATAGTCCTTTCTACCCTTGGCCTCAGCGCGTTTAATGTACCACTGTAAATCAGAGTCAAACTCATAGAGTACATAGTGAAGTGCTTCTCGTAGTCTCATCTTCTGCATGGAATAGGTTGTATTCGAAATCAGTTGTTGAAGCCTACTGTAAATCCATCTGTCTTCCTGTTCCAAGTTGTGATTTTTACCTGCCTTGAATCTAGTGCATTCAACCAACATTGCCTCCAATTTATTCTTGATTCCTCTTACAGCTTCTTGGTTGAAATCTGCATCTTGAAGTAATTCCGCTGAAATTAAAATTGCAAGTCTGATTGAATCAGCACCATGGGTCCTGATTGCATCTCTGAGAGGTATTATATTGCCCATAGACTTTGACATCTTTTTACCTTCCATTAAGACTGAACCGTTAACTACAATTTCTTCTGGCCAATACTTCCTTGGAAATATTGCCAAGTGATTAAAAATAAAAAATGTCAAGTGATTTGGTACTAGATCTCGACCAGAATGTCTGGAATTGACGGGATAATAATACTGAAATTCATTTTTAATTTTCTCTAAAATCTGGGGTTTTATCTTGCTATCAGATAGAAGCTTCTTTGGATCTCCTTCTCCCAAAAAAACATAATCAAAAAATGCATCAGTGATGTTTTCCGCGTTAATTTCTTTACTGTTGACGTATTTTGCTATGATATAATATGCCATGTAAATCACGGAATCTGATAAACTCTCGATTATCCAATTTTTGTCCCAAGGCAATTTGGTGCCCAGACCATGCTGCCTGGCGCATGCCCTTTCCCGTAACCAATCTACGACATGATTGAATTCATTCCTAATTTCTTCTGGAAGGATTTTCATTTCATTTATCCAGGAATGTGTTTTCTCTTTCCAAGCTTGATCTGAATAGTTTAGGAACCACTGGTTGTCTAAGAGTTTGACAACACATTCGGCTCCGCACCTACATCTTACCGGACTTTCATTTAGTTCATACAAAATGTCTGCATTTTCGCTCTCAAGAACCCACTTTTTTACCTCCTCTTTTGCCTCAGAAACCGTTTTTTGGAAAAATTTGCCAGTATTTTGTTTTAGTTTTCCACCATAGAACTCCTTTGCATAAAGCTCTTTGGTAGCCTCCTCCAACTTGGGACTACTCTGATTCTCTATTCCAAATTTTTCTACCGCATCCTTTGCTGGAATCTCTCCATACCCTTCTGTTTCAATTATGGAAATTGGTTTGATATCTGAAAGCGTAGACAGACTTGGATACTTATTCAATTCCTTTTTTAGATCTTCTAATGCCTGATAATCAAACGGCGCATGAGCCGGTACTGACATTACAACACCCGTACCATTTTCACTCTTGACAAATGTTGCAGGCAGAATAAGGATCTCGTCGTCTCGTCCAGGTACTTTGACTTTCTTACCGATGAGCTCTTTGCCAAATATGTCTCCCGTCTTTACCACCTTTTTATTCAAGAATCCTAATTTTGTGGAGCATTCTGGACTAATTACCCACTGTTCGTTATCGACTTTTGCAATTTCATAATTTACGTTAGGATTTATCCAAAGATTAGTTACACCAAATATGGTCTCTGGACGCAACGTGGCAGTAGGTAAGATGTAGTCATCATTGCTGAATTTAATAACAGTATATTCTGTGAAACTTGGCTCTACATCTCCCAAAGTATCATGCTGTGAAACAGGGTTTTGATCTTTTGGACACCATCCCACTGGGTGAGTTCCCTGAATCACAAGGCCTTTTTCTTTTAATTTCCTAAACTGCCATTCTATGAATTTGTTATAAGTTGGATCAATTGTAGTAAACTCTCGACGCCAATCTATGGAATATCCCATCTCTATCATTCCGGCCTTTATTTCTTGATGAAAATAATCTGCAATTTTTACAGGCTCTGAGAATTCTCTTATTTTCTCGTCAGGTACTTTGTATAATGTTCTAAAAGCCAAGATTAGTTCTTTATCATTTTCTTGTACTCTTCTTGCCATGCCGAGTATTGGCGTTCCGGTATAGTGGAACCCCATTGGAAATAGCACATTGTATCCCAACATTCGCATAAATCTAGCATGAACATCTGCTAGAGTATAGGTTCTGCCGTGTCCTATATGCTGCGGGGAATTAGGATATGGATATGCAACAGTAACAAAGAATTTCTTTTTTGTATTAGGGTCGCTCTCAAATTCCTTTTCTGCATCCCATTTCTCTCTCCATTTTTCTTCAAGCGATGTCCAATCCATTGTTTTGTCACTTTCCAAGGACAGATTGTTCTGCAGCAAGAAGGGCATCCTTTATTTTGAGTAAGTCTTTTCCGCCGCCCTGTCCAAAAGTGTCCTTACCACCTCCGGAACCTCCTAAGACCTTGGACATATCTCTTACCAAATCTCCAGCTTTCTTGGTCTTTGAGGCATCAGAACCACAAAAAGCTACTATGCGAATTGAACCATTTCTTACAATTAAAGAACAGTAGATAAGTGATTTATCAAGAGTAATTGCCTGTTCACCCACAGCTATGTGATATTCTTCATCAAGCTCCTCGTCTACAGTGCAGTAAAGTTTTATTTTTCCGAGGCTCTTCGCTTGAGCGATAGCGTTTTTTGCTGCTGGCTCTGATGTTCTTTTGATAAGTTGTTTTAGCTTCTTTTTTACATCATCTGAATCCTTTACAACATGTTCAAATGATTCTAGAATCTTTTCCTTGCTAGAACCCAGGGTTTTTACAATCTGCGAGATTTTCTTATCTTGATTTTGTGTATACTTTAGTGCTGCCTCGCCTGCAACAAACTCTAACCTTACTACCCCATCTTGAATTCTCTCTGCTTTTGTAATTTTTATTAGTCCAAGCTCACCTGTTTTTTTCACATGTGTGCCACCGCAAGCCTCGATATCAAATCCTTCAACGTTCACAATTCTTACTAGTTTTACTGGAACAACTCCTCCTTGATATATCCTAAACCCATATTTTTGTTCTGCATCACCTCTCTCAAACTCGTTAATGAGAATTGGAATATTTTTTCGAATAGTAAGATTTGCAAGATCCTCAATTTTCATGATTTCTTCCTCTGTCAGATTTGAATGATGAGTGATATCCAATCTGGCATAATCTTTTTCCTTAAACGCAGAATGCTGCCATATCCATGAACCCAATGTGTTTCTAGCTGAGGCATTTAAAACATGAGTACTGGTATGGTGCCTTGTAACTCCATAGCGTCTCAGTGAGTCTATCTTGCACTTTACAGTTTCTCCCTCATGTGGTATTCCACCCTTTACTTCATGGACCACAACATTGCCATGCTTGTTGACATCAATGACATCATAATTTGCAATTTTACCATGATCGGGTTCTTGTCCTCCGCCTCTAGGATAGAATGAAGTTTTATCGAGTACAACGAATTTACCATTTATAATTTTCAGAACTTTGGCTTCAAACTCGTGTGGGTCTTCTTTGTAATAAAGCAAATCAGTGTCAGGAATGTCATCTAAATTCAATTCCACTCTTTTTTCAGTTTTTTCTGATTGATGCAAGTCAGACAATCTCTCGTAAAATGTGGCCGGAATCTCTGAAATGATCTGAGTTTCTTTGAGAAAGTCTGGTGTTATGCCGTCAGATTCGTATAAGCGTATAAGATCGTCAACACTCAATTTCTTATTTTGTGTTTTTAATGTATCGGCAATTGTTTTCATTCTGTCTCTTGATTCTCTGTAACGGTCTTTTTCAATTCCAATAATTGTCTTCACATCTTTACGGGTCTCTTCAAGCTCTGGATATGTTGATTTTAGATAGTCTATGTGCAGATCAATAAGATCATTTAGGTCAAAATTCCACCCAAATCTATCAATTGTTGCTAATGTTCTTCTAAGAATCATCCTCAAGTTGTATCCTCCACCCACATTGCTAGGCAATGCACCATCTGAAATGGCAAAGATCAAAGTTCTCAAATGGTCTGCGATGAGGTAAATGCCCTCAAGGGGAGAAATGATTTTGTCTATCGCATCTTGTTCCATTCCTGACATTTTAGCGGCGGCGTTCTTTGCTGAGGAGATGTCTGTATGCTCAGAAAGAGTTTTTGAGATAGCTCTGAAATACTTTGAGACTATATTGGAATTAACATTTGTACCACTTTTTTGGATCATGTACTTGGTTATCGGTCCAAAACAACAGTCATATGCTGTTGGTGTTCCCATTGTGATCCAAGCAAATCTCTCAAGTCCTGCTCCCATGTCTATTATTTTTTGATCCAAAACAGAATAGTTGGCCAAATCTCCTTGAAATTCGGTGAATACTGCATTCCCAAGTTCTAACCCACGTACAAAGTATTCAAGCGAAGAACCAAAAGAACCTCCGCCAGCCCAAACGTCTTCTACAAATGTTATTTCGTTTTTGTTAATTCCAAATCTTTCGGTTAAAAGTCGAAAATCTAATTCGACACATTTGTCCTTCCAATAGCCTTGCGAATTTGGTATACTGTGTTGGCCTATCATACAGAAGCTGGAAAAATGTCTCCCCGTGACACCGACATTTTCTATATCTTTGAATCTAAGACAAGTTTGTGGTACAATTAATGGGTTTCCGGGAAATTCAAAGACAACTTTTGATCCCATTACACGTTGAAAATCCACAATCGATGCAATTGTAAAATAAAGATCATCTCTCCATCTGCAAACAACAGGATATCTGCTGACTGATTTGTGTCCATTTTGAACAAAAAAAGATTCTACCTCTTTCCAAGCTTGTGTGTAATCAAATCGTTTGCTTGTGGGGGGGTCGCCTATGAATGAGTAGCTGTCTTGGGAATGATCAGGACAGGTATTATAACTGTCGTTTACTGTCCAAAAAAACCTTTTACATTGAGAACAAGACTTTCTCTTAAAACCTTCATTTTCAAAGAGGGCTACCTTGTAATACCTATCGGGGTCTGCTGAAAACTTGGCAAGGATTTGACTCTTGTCCATTTCACAATTTTTTGTTCTGACCGATATTAAGCATTCTGAAGCAACGCATTAATATGATCTTTTCAGACAACTTTCTATGTTCGATGATCTTTTAAAAGATATTCCCATATTCCAAAAAAAAGGCTGGAAAGATGGGGATTATGTTTTTACCTCTAAACCCAATGGGGAATTTCGAGACATTATTGTAGGGATTGTTAGCGGTGTGGAAGGCTCGAAAATAGGTGTTAGTGGAACAATAATAAATCCTGTTGGTCTAAAGAACAAAATTTCTCAGGGAAAGGCGGGCCCTCAGTCAATTGAAATTTTGAAGAATCCTACCATCAAAGAGTTGGTATTGGCATTAATTTACAGAGTAGAATACGACAATTTTACAGACGTATTTGACGTAAATACTGATCCCGTGGTGAAAATCCACAAGGATAACTATAACATACTCACTGGATGGGTTAGGGAATCTATTCCAGAATTGATAAACAACGTATTGTCATTGCCAGATGGACCAGAAAAAGATCAAGCAAAAAGAGTAATGAAGCAAAGGATGAATACACTATACGACAAAGATCTAAAAAAATACATGTACTCTGTCTGCAGAAGCCTCAAGATTCTAACTTAAACAACCAGACAAAAAATTCTAAAATGCATTATTCTCCATAGTTTTATATTATGCCTCTTTCAAAAATCGTTTACAATGGAATACGTATACGCTGCATTGCTTTTACACAAACAAAAGAAAGAGATCAACGAGGCAAACATTGCCAGTGTAATAAAGGCCTCAGGAGCTGAGGTAAACGAAGCTCAGGTCAAAGCACTTGTCGCAGCACTTGCCGATGTGAATATTGATGAGGCAATCAAGGCTGCACCAGTTGCAGTAGCTGCAGCACCAGCGGCACCAGCAGCAGGTGGAGCAAAAGAAGAAAAGAAAGAAGTTGAGACACCTTCTGCAAAGACTGAAGAGCAAGCAATGGAAGGCCTTTCAGCACTGTTTGGTTGATAGCTTAATTTCTTTTTTAATTATAACTTGATTTTATAGTGATTCAAAAATTTCTCATTAATATGCTTCATAAAGAAATGCGTCGGCACCTTCCCAACCGTAATCTATTATGCCGCCTATTTCATTTGACTTTAAGACTTTTCGTTGAATAGATTCTTTGATTAGCTGTATGGAGCTTACAGCACCTGTATTGCCTGTCTCCTTCATAATATCATACGTCAATTTACACTTCATCTTATCTATACCACATGCTTTTCTTACATGCTCTACAAAAATATTGCCAGCTGAATGTAGACCCCAGAATTTTACCTTTTTGAAATCTACAGGAAATTTTTGTTTGATATAAGAAATGTTTTCTGAAGAAAGGCGTCCTACACTTTCTTTTAAAATTTTAGAATTTACATCTAAATCAAAGATTATTCTAAAAGATTTATCACGTGAGAGCTTTACTAGTGCCTTCTTATGGCCATTTACTGTATTGTCTTTACGTGAAGAGATAGTCTCAGTCTTTATTTTTACTAAATACCTATTTGATTTTTCTGGGTGTGATAGTATTGCAGCGCCCGTAACATCACTAAAAACCAGAAAGTAGATAAAATTGTTAAAATCTTTTCTATTTTTAATTGAAATTCGTTTGGTTTGTTTTATTCTATCCAAAAACCAATTTGTATAAAAACTTCCAATCAAAACAAGTACTTCGCCTTCATATCCTAACGCAAAGTGTCCGGCTGCATTTCTGAGAGCCTCTGAAAATGAGGAACATGCCATACCTTGAAAATTTTGTGTGCGAATATTCTTGTTTAGACCTATTCGTGATACAACTTCTACTGCTGGGGCAGGATCGAGATATTGCTGATTATCGTTAATTGTTATTAGAAATCCAATATCTTGTGGGTGTCTTTTTGTCGAATCTAAAATTCCTCTAGTAATGGATACATACATCTCATTGAGCTGAATATGTGGTTCTACATAGTCCGTATTGTTGTTTGATATTTTAGATAAATCATACGCTTTGTAAATTCGATCTATATCTAATTCTTGTTTACAAAAATTCTTTACCTCTGCATCCAATTTATTACCAAGAAAATCGTCTACGATTTCTTTTATGGTATAGCTATAGCGAGGAAAGTTGATGTCTATGCTGGAAATATTTACCTGGGTCATTATTCAAAATCCACTCGAGAATCTCTCTATGTTTTTAAGAAATTCCTTGCTGTATTCTTGCCTAGGAAGATCAAAACCTGCTACGACTGTCTTCAGTCCTGTACTCTCTGAGAACTCCTTAATCCCTGTAACACATTTGGCAGGATCACCACATACTCCTAAGGCTTCTATCATTTTATCAGTTACTTTTGCAGCAGCAGAAGCAAGTCCATATGTTAGAAAATTCTTGCGAATGATTTTAACTTCTTTTACAAAACCTGCTCTTTCAAGGGGCTTTGAATAAAATTCGTTTGCCCCTACATAATTTGCAATAGTCATGCGTAATGAGTTTCTGCCTTTTTTTTCAGAGTCATTGATACATAAAGGTAGAATCGAAATTATTTCAAAAGTGTCGTAATTCTTACCTGCAGATCTCAGTTTATTTCTCAAAATCGTAATGCAGCGCTTAACCTCAGATTCTGGTTTCAGAAAAAATATGATACCATCAGTACATTCTGCCGAAAGCATTGTCATTTTGTCTCCCACCGCAGACCAATATATCGGACCATCATATCTAGATTTGATATATTTAGTATATTCCTTAATTCTTAATAGTGGTTTTTCAAATCTCATCTTGTACATGTTTTCAATTATGACAGGTGCACTAGTTCCTAACCCCAGAACAAATTTTTTTTGTGTATCATTGTAAACCTTTGACGCATTTTGTAGTAGGTTATTCTTAGTTCTTGAAAAGACATTCACAATACCGGTACCAAGAATGACATGTTCAATCTTGGGTATAATGCGAGTCAATGCTTCAAAGGCATTTACCCCCATAAAGTCAGAATGAGTTTCTGGGATAAAGTAATAATCTAACATTTGGCGATCTGCTATGATTGCTGCCTTTTCAACTGCAGATAAAGGAGCTCTTATTCCAAGTTCTATTCCAATCCGCCTCATAGCTATACCGAAGATTTTCTACTATTAATAATGATTTTAATTCTTAAACGAGTGCAATTAGATTTCTGATTAAAATCAACTCGAATCAAAAATTATCGTTTTCAAAAATCTGAAATTAAACATCAAGTCTTTTTTGAGGAAGGTGGATAGCCTCTTGATTAATATCTCTCAGGGCATCCACAAATGATTCTGGAAGTGTGGGATGGGCATGTATCGTATTGTATATGTCTTCAATCTTCAAGCGCATTTTGATTGCCAATGCAGCTTCGCTAATCATCTCCCCCGCATGTGGCGCAATAATATAGGTCCCGTTTAAAATTCCGTCTTTTTCAAAGACTTTGAAACAGCCTCTTGAATCACTCAAACAGTTAGCTTTTGCGCTTGCAGCAAGTGGAAATTCTCCAATCCTGCCCTCTAGATTTCCAACAAACGCTACTTCGGGATATGTAAATATGCATGACGGCACGCAACTGTAATCCATGGCACTCTTTAACCCCGTGATATTTTGTGCTGCAATCTCGCCTTGCTTAGATGCTACATGAGCAAGTTCGTACATGCCGGTTACATCGCCAATTGCAAAGATATGGGGCACATTAGTTTGCATCATTTCATTTACAATAATTCCCAGTCTGTTATACCGTACGTCAATTTTATCTAATTCATCTGCAATTATGTTGGGTTCTCTTCCTATACACATCAGAATCTTTTCCCCTTCGATTTCTCTCTCTCCAATCAGAACTTTGTTATCTACAATTTTATCTACACGAGATCTTGTCATAACATCTATTCCGTCTAATCGCATGTATCTCTCAATAGTATTTCCAATTTCTTCTATCTGCAGAGGTATTAGATGGTTAGCCTCCTCGATAAGAATTACTTTGGAGCCTAATGCGTTTAATATGGAGGCAAACTCGCAGCCACTATAGCCGCCACCAATGATAATTATCGAGTTTGGTAAATTTTCCAGTTCAAGAATGGTAGAGGTAGACAATATGTTGTTATCAAATTGGTAACCGGGTAAACAGATTGGATGACTACCAGTTGCTATGACAATATTCTTGGTATCTAATGTTGTCTTGTTGACTTGTACTTTGTTTTGTGAAACAATGCATGCCTTACCCTCTATCAGATCAATACCATTGCTTTCTAGGAGCATCTTGATACCAGCTGCAAGCTTGTCAACGGTAAGCTTTGTTTTTTTCCTCAACAACTCAAAATTCAATTCTATTTGTCCCTCTAACCCATTCTTTCTTGCTGCGCTAGTTTTTCTCATTATATCTCCCATTGAATGAAGAAATTTTGTGGGAATACAGCCACGTTGGGTGCACGTTCCACCTAGTCCATTCTTCTCAATTATGCAAACCTTGCCCCCAAGCTGTGCAGCTCTAATTGCACAGGTATACCCACCAGGACCTCCTCCTATAATTACCACATCGTACATGTCGAGAGATTCTGAACGCAGAGCAATAAATCTTGGTAAACTACAATTTCAAATTCCATATTGAAGTGGTATACTTTTCTTTGACTAGTTTCTCTGTTCTTATTTTTTCATCTTCTGTGAGAGTGTCAACAACAAGGTTTGCTGCAAATTTTTCGCTGAATCCATTCTTTAGGGCTAACAAAGTTTCAGCATACGTTTTGTTCAGGCCTATAACTCGATCCTTTGAATCCAAAATCATTTTATCTTTTATCTTTTCTTTGGAGACCTTCAAAGCAGAGAACATCTTTTCAAAGTCAACATCTAATAATATCGTGCCATGCTGTAACAGAGTTCCATTTTTTCGTGTTTGGGCATTTCCAGAGATTTTTTTGCCATCGACAACTATGTCATTTAAAGGTGAGAATTTTGCATTAAATCCAAGTTTACTTAATGCAATTATTACTGCATCACAAATCATCTTGTACGATTCAATAATACTTTGAGGATATCTTCTAGTTAGAAAAGAATACGTCAATTCAGAGTCATGTAATACTGAACCCCCACCTGTTAGTCTTCGAACAACATCTATTCCAAGATGTTTACACATTTCTACATCTACCTCATCTTCCATTTTCTGAAAGTAACCTATGGACACTGTTGTAGGATTCCATCCGTAAAGTCTTAGAGTTGGTATGTCATTTAGATTCTGCAACAACGTTTCATCTAATGCCATATTCCATGCACCGGAGTTATGGCCAGTCTCCAGAACTCTGATCCGATTAAACACTGTCATTTTTCTTACTCAAGCATCCTAGAATTGCTTCTGTCATGGATTCTGCAGTAAAACCAAATGCTTCCGCATCATGTAGGATATCTTGGATCTGCTTATTTATTACACTCCTTTCTAATTTGACACCAACTAAACTTGATTCTAGTTTCTCTAATGCATCTTCAGGATAAAGAAAAAAATCACCGCTAATCGTTATTGAATGAATTGTTTTCTTCTGTTCGTCATATTCAAGCAAAACCCTGATCAATTTTTCTGACTTGAATTCATTGCGCACTGTTTTCATTGATGTCATAAGATAAATTTCAAGGAAATGCCCCTTTTATCACCTATTATGGTGATTTCCACCTTAGGTTAGGTTTTCTAGCGGCAGTAACCTCATCCAACCTTGTTACGGGTGTTGTGTATGGTGCATCTTTGACTATCTGTGGATTTTTTATTATCTCGTCAGCTATAGTTATCAACGCTGAAGCAAATTTGTCTAGCGTTTCCTTACTTTCAGTCTCTGTTGGTTCTATCATTAACGCCTCCTTTACAATTAGTGGGAAGTAAATGGTTGGAGGATGAAATCCATAGTCTAAAAGTCTTTTAGCAATATTTAGAGCACTTTTCTCGCCAAATTTTTCTGATGATACTACAAATTCATGCGCACATTTTCGATCGTAGGGAAGATGATAGGTATTCTTCAATACGCTACATAGGTAGTTGGCATTCAAAACTGCATGCTCTGACACTTTCCTTAAACTTGATCCGTATGAGGAAATGTATGAATAGGCTCTTACCAACATGCCAAAATTTCCATAAAAAGAATGCACTTTTCCTACCGATTTTCTCTTCTCATAATCAAATACAAATTTGCTATTTCGTTGAATTATTCTTGGTATGGGCAGGTAATCTTCTAAAAATGACTTTACTCCTAGAACACCAGCACCTGGACCACCTCCACCATGAGGAGTTGAAAAACTTTTGTGTAAATTTAAGTGAATCATGTCAAAGCCCTGATCTCCAGGTCTGGTTATTCCAAGTAATGCATTCATGTTGGCTCCGTCACAATACATCAAAGTATCATTCTTGTGGGCAAGATCGCAAATTTCTAAAATATTCTCTTCATAAAGACCAAGCGTATTGGGATTGGTTAACATTACAATGGCAACTTCTGGTGTAAGTAATTCTTTGAATTTTTGTAGGTCGATATTTCCTCTAGAATCAGAAGGAATCACGATCGTTTCACATCTGCACATTGAAGCAGTAGCTGGGTTTGTACCGTGTGCAGAATCTGGTATGATTGCCTTTGTTCTTTTTTCGTTCTTTTCTCTAAAGTAGGATTTTGCTATCATCAGGCCCAACAACTCACTCTGTGCTCCTGCAGCAGGCTGCAAAGAAACCGCATCCATGCCTGTAATTTCTTTAAGACACTGTTCAAGTTCCCACATCAATTGTAACGTTCCTTGGCAACAATCCTCGTTAGAGAGAGGGTGAAGATTTCTAAAACCTTCCAACCCTGCCAAATCCTCGTTAATTTTTGGGTTGTATTTCATTGTGCAAGAACCAAGAGGGTAGAAACCAATATCGACTCCAAAGTTTTTTCTTGACAAGTTAGTATAATGCCTAATGACACTAATTTCGCTTACATTGGGTAATGGCAAATAGCTTCTGACTAGTTCGGGTGGTAAAATTATCTGAATATCTTCATCGGTTAAATGTCCGGAATTTTGTTCGTCATATTCAAATATAAGCTTCATATGGTTTGCCTCACAATTGATACATAGTCTTCTATATCCTGAAGTGTATTCATTTCAGTACAACAAATTAAGATTTTATCATTGTCTATCCTCAGGCCGCCAAGTATTCCCTTCTCTGATAATCTCTCAAGTATATTTTCTGAATTTCGTGGTACCTTAACAATAAACTCGTTAAAAAAAGGTCCTTTGTTCAAACATTCAAAACCCAATTTTTGAAGTTTATCCAACAGGAGATGTGCTCTTGCGTAAGAAACTCTTGCTACGGTCCTAAGCCCATCTCTTCCCATGAGCGCCAAATAGATTGTGGCTGCAAGTGCCATTAATCCTTGATTGGTTGTTATGTTACTGGTAGCTCTTTCTCTCCTTATGTGCTGCTCACGAGCTTGAAAAGTCAGGACAAAACCCTTGTTACCTTTAGTGTCTGTTGTCATACCACAAATTCTTCCAGGAATTTTTTTTAGCAGAAACTCTCTGACTGCCATGAATCCAAGATAAGGCCCACCAAAGTTTATCGGTATGCCAAATGATTGTCCTTCTCCGACAACTATGTCGGTTCCATAATCTCCAGGTCCCTTAATTATTCCCAAAGATGTAGGTTCGACAATACAAGTGACAAATAACGCACCAACTTTGTGGGCCTGATCTGATAAGCTTTTCAAGTTTTGTACGTTTCCATGGAAATCAGGATTCTGAGCTATTACACATGTAGTCTTGTCATCAATCTTTGCTGTGATCTCAAGCTCAGTGCCTTTACAATATGTCTTTAACACCTCTAAATATTGTGGATTTAATCCCTCATTTACAAAAATGCGCTTTCGGTCATTATAAGAAGATGAAAGCAAAACTGCTTCTGCTAGGGCAGACGCACCGTCATACAAGGAGGCATTTGCCACATCCATTCCAGTGAGCAGGCATATGAAAGACTGGAACTCGTACATTGCCTGTAGTGTACCTTGACTCATCTCTGGTTGGTATGGAGTATAGCCAGTTGCAAATTCCCCCCTGCCCAGCAAGTGGTTTAATGCTGAGGGAATGTAATGGTTGTAGGATCCAGCACCTACAAAATATTTTAAGATCCTATTCTTTTTTGACAAATTTCCAATGTTTTTTATTAATTCAAATTCACTCATGGGTTTTGGAAGATTTAATTTTCTTGTAAGAAGGGGCTTGAATTCCGAGACTAGATCATCCAAGGATTTTATTCCTATTTTCTTTAACATCTCATTTTTATCTTGTTCCGTTGTAGGTATGAAATCCATAATCACTCATTCACTTTGTAGCATTAATGAGATTTTCGTATTGTTCTTTGTTCAATAAACCATCAAACTCATTGATATTTGATGGTTTTATTTTCACTATCCAACCTTTTTCGTATGGTGATTGATTAATCCACTCAGGATGCTCCAATAAATCTTCGTTGACACTTACAATTTCTCCACTCAAAGGACAGTAAATGTCGGATGAAGCTTTTATCGAGTCAACTATTGCCATCACTTGCATCTGTTCGAATCTACTGCCAATCTTGGGCAACTCTATCGACACAATGTCGCCAAGTTGTTTTTGTGCAAAATCAGAAATTCCTATGAATGCTAGATTTTCTTTTATTACTACCCATTCATGCTCTTTGGAAAATCTGATTTCTTCAGCCACGCTCGCTTTCAAATCTTCCAATATAAAACCTTAATTTCTTTTGTAAAAGCGCGTGCTGCAAATTTTTGCTTTATACAATTTATCCCCTATGTTAATCTCAACTATTTGATTCTCCAAAATATCCAAGGGAACAAAACAAAATCCAATCGATTTGTTAAGAGTAGGAGAAAAAGTGCCACTGGTAACATGACCAATGACTGATTTGTCAAATGAGACCTCATTTTTATGTCGGGCTACTCGTCTTTCCATCATTTCAAACCCGGTTAACTTTTGTCTTACCTCTTTAGAAATCAATGCTTTCTTCCCAATGAACTCTTTTTCGAGTTTTACCGTCCATTTTAGTGGTACCTCAAAGGGAGTTGTAGTCTCATCCATGTCATTTCCATATAGCATTAAACCTGCCTCGATCCTCAGTGTATCTCTTGCACCAAGACCTGCAGGCTTGATGTTATAGGTCATGCCTGATTCCAAAATACTGTTCCAGATCTCAACCCTTGAAGAGTCAAAGAATATCTCAAAACCATCTTCTCCTGTGTATCCTGTTCTTGCAATCATGCACTCAACCCCCAATATTTTTGAATTACTAACATCAAACTGCTTTAACTTTCCCAAATCTAGTTCCACTAAATTCTGCAATACCTTCTGTGCATTAGGACCCTGAAGGGCAAGTAATGCAGTTTCATTGCTGATATCTTCTATCTTTACTGATTGCGCATGACGTTTCATCCATTCTAGGTCTTTTGTCCTGTTAGAGGCGTTGACCACAATAAGAAAATCTTCTTCGGTAATTCTGTATATTATCAAATCATCTATTATGCCGCCATCATCATAACACATGGGAGAATATAGCCCGTGACCATTGTTTACTTTGGATATGTCATTTGTCACTAAATTTTGTACAAACTCCTGAGCCCTTGTACCTGTGATTTTGAACCTGCCCATATGTGAAACATCGAATAGACCTACATTTTTTCTAACGTTCACATGTTCGTCAACAATACCGCTGTACTGTAACGGCATTTCCCAGCCATGAAAATCTACTATTTTTGCATTAAGGGCTAGATGATTGCTATAAAATGGAGTTTGCATTATGAACTTGGTTATTGTGTGAATTCTTATTATTATGTATTCAAATTTACCGATAGATGGAGTTAATAAGAAAACCAGAATGGCTTAGAGTCGGCATTCCTTCTGGAGATAACTATTTGAAGATAAAGAAAACTCTTCGCTTAGCAAATCTTCATACAGTATGTGAGGAAGCAAATTGTCCAAACATGGCAGAATGTTGGGGAACAGGCACTGCCGCAATTATGATAATGGGTGATACATGTACAAGAGGTTGTAGATTTTGTTCTGTGAGCAGTGGTAAACCGATGTTACTTGATACTGAAGAACCCAAAAAGGTGGCCAAGGCAGTAAAGGAATGGGGACTACGGTACGTCGTAATTACGGCTGTTTGTAGGGATGATTTGGATGATGGAGGTGCAGAACATATGGCAAGAACAATCAGAGAGGTAAGGATGGAATGTCCTCAAACAATAGTAGAGCCTCTTATTCCAGATTACCAAGGCGATGGGGATTCTATAAGAAAAATAATTGATTCTCAACCTCAAGTCATAAGCCACAATGTAGAAACGGTAAGTAGACTTGCACCAAAAGTGAGGGATGTAAGGGCATCATATGAACAGACGCTCCATGTTCTAAAAATGATAAAAACTATTGATTCAAGAATTTATACGAAGTCATCGATAATGGTAGGACTTGGCGAAAGGGATACAGAAATTATTCAAACCATGCAGGATCTAAAGAAAGTTGGTGTTGATATACTGACAATAGGGCAATATCTCCAACCAACAATCAAACACCTGCCCGTGGTGGAATATGTGACCCCACAAAAGTTTCATTGGTATCAAGAGTGTGCAGAAGAAGTGGGCTTTTCTTATGTGGTATCAGGTCCACTAGTTCGAAGTTCATACAAGGCAGGAGAATTCTTCATTGAAAAAATAATCCGCAGCAATGCAGAAAACAAAAAGTAACCATAATTTTCTTGATATGATATTATTGTTTAGCTATTTCAATTCAACAGGATCAATTCTAGATTGTCCAGATTTGATTATTGAGGAGTGTAGTTCTTCGCTTTACTTGCTAGTGCTTTTGCCTGCGAATGTGCCTTTTGTAATGTTTGCTGCTTTGTCTCATCTGTCAGAAAGCCAGATTCAACTGCAAGTGATCTTGCCTCTTGAGCTGCTTTGGCAATTATAATGTTGACGTTTTCCTTGGTTATGTATCCAATTTCAATAGATAATGCCATTGCCTCATGACGTGCTTGGGCAAAGGCTTTTCTATATTTCTCAACATCAATTACTAATTCCTCTTGATTGTAAACAATTTTTTCTTCTAGGGCCGAATTGAGTATGATTCCTGCCTCTACAGGCTTGACATCGAGCTTGCTAAGAAGCGTTGCAAGTTTGACTGAGATTACATCTCCTTTCTTTGCAACGGTCGAGTCCTTAGTTATCCACACAGTACCCTGATCAATCTTTGTTGCAATTCCAGCTTCCTTGAAATCGGTAAGAATTGGACCAGGAGTGATTCCAGTATTTGCTGCCTTTATGACTACGTCTATGCTAGCCTTATCTCCTCCTCTTGCTGGTAACATTATCTTATTTTTTCCAAAGAGAATGTTCAGCTTAAATGGACTCATATTTGTAAAAATCAAAACACATTGTCCAACCAACTTATCGAGCATTTTTTCAATTGCAGGAATTTTTGTTGCTGCGAGTGCTTTTTGTGCAACTTTATCTTTGACGCTTATGATTTCCACTTCTCCTTTGAACTTCTTTCTCAAAGGTAATAGCTGAGAGGATCTTACTTTTTCCATGCGAACAAGAGCAACCACTTTGTACTTTTTTGGCAGCTCTTGGAGCTGTTGATACATCTGAACTTTCTTCTTTGGATATTCTGTTCTATTCTGGTGCATTCTACTTCGTTCCTACCTGTGTTGGTTTAGCTATTTTTCCCATAGTTGTTTTGAACATAATTTTTTTGATGTTCTTGTCTCCGCTTGGCAGTTTCTTTTCAATAGTACTAATCACGGCATTTGCGTTTGCCAGCAAGTCTTCGTCTGACATTGTTTCGTCTCCAATCTTGCACGCAAGAGATAGGGAGTTTCTCAATCTTACTCTTATGGAAGATCTGAATCTCTCCAGAATTGAATCGATAGGTGCATTGAATGGGACAGGAGTTGGCATCTTTCCTCGTGGACCCATAAATTGGCCCAGGGTTTTACCTACGTTAGCCATTAACTGAGTATCTGCAAGAAAGAAATCATAACCATTAATCAGTTTACGAGATTGCCGTTTGTTTGTACCTGCCTGTGTCAGCTGGGCACCATCAACTACCATGTCAGCCTTTGCGGTTTTTGCCTTCAACCCAAGATCTCCTGAAGCAATTACGCATACAGATGCTGGTTGATTCATTTTTTTTGGAAGCTGAACTGTTTCATTTATTGCGAATCCCTTCTTTACATCGATGTCTTTGAATACCATGATTAGCTCTACGGCTTGTTTGAATTTTCTTTGTTTTGTGCCCTTTTTGGCCTCAGTTATCATCTGAGCTATTTGGGACTCGTTGATCATTACGAAAGGCTTCCTGAATGCCTATTTAAAATCGTTTAGTGGTAAAATTCTTCGTGAATTCTAATTTTCTAAAAATTCCATGTTATGTGATTTATGTTGTAATAACGCTAGTTTTAGGTGATAGAAATTACATTTATTAAATAGTAACAAAAAGTAGTTCGCAAAGTTGCACAAATTTGATGATCTAGACATGAAAATAATTACCGAGCTCACTCGAGACGGTAATATTTCTGTACCAAACCTTTCGAAAAAATTAGGGATAAACACATCAGTACTGTACAGCAGAATCAAGAGACTTCTTAAAAAGAAACTGATAAAGAAATTTACCATAGTGGTAGATGAATCTCTAATTGGAATTGGGGTAAGGGCAACAATGGGTATTAACAGAGATCCAAAGTTAAAAGATCAAATCCACAAATCTCTCATGAAAACTCCAGAAGTAGTAGTGATATCAGAAGTCACAGGCAGATTTGATATACTAATTACCCTTAGAGCTATGAATCTTGAAGAATTACACACAGTAGCGATTGAAAAAATAGGCAAGATTGAAGGAATACAGAACACCGAAACGTTCGTAGAACTTCAAAGAACTGATAAAGACCCTGTATACTATCTGACCTAATAATCTACTTGAATTTATCGTCCCATTTTCCAGCGTCTACCTCTGGAGTTATCTCTTTGGGATTCTTTCCATTGATCTTTATTCCAAGGGCTAAACAAGTTCCAATGATCTCTTTGGATGCAGATTTTATATCTGAGGCATAGGAAGAATCAATTTTCAATTTCGCCACTTTAACTACTGAATCAGGAGTAATATCCCCAACCCATGTAGCACCTGATGTTCCAGATCCTTTCTGAAGACCCGCTTCCTTTAGAATTAAGGCTGCAGCGGACGGAATTCCTACTTCAACTGTCCACTGTTTACTTTTTTTATCTACAGTAACGATAACAGGAACTTTCATTCCTTCAAAATCCTTGGTCTTTTCATTGATGGCACTGACTATCTGTAAAATGTTTACACCCAATGGTCCAAGAGTAGGACCTAATGGTGGACCAGCATTTGCTTGACCGCCTGTTACAAGTGCTGAAACAGTTTGAACATCTGCCATGTTTTCTTTTCCCTCTTTACTGTAAATTTAATCCTTGCTACGATGACGAAGGTTTGAGATAGTTTGCATCAACTGTGACTGGCAATTGATAAGGAGCATCAAGCAAAATTACTGTTGCCTCCTCTTTATCATGATCAATTCTGGTGACTGTTGCTTTCATTCCCTTGAAAGGACCACCAATTATCTCTACTACTTGATCAACTGAAAGTTCTGATACTGTGGACTTTTTTATCAGATAGCCTTCTATGTCTTTAAACTGGAGTTCTCCTCTAAGCTGACCGCGAATATGTCGTATTCCTTGTAATGCATCAAAAGCGGCATTTGCATCAATGGCTTCTATTACCACATAACCTTTGAGATTTTCTAAAAGTAGTACAGATTGCAGGTTTAATTTCTTAAGCTTTATCCTATTCTCTAAAAGACCCAGCACTACCTTTTCTTGACCGCCAGTGGTTCTAACTGCGAAAAAGTGTGATTTTATTTCCTGCGTCAAACCTATCTGTGTCCTAAATTGATTACGGCAAATGTGAACTGGATTATAAAGCCGATCGCGCCCACAACTCCTATTCCTAAAAGCACTAGTCGTAAATGCTCCATATAATCTTCCTTGTCTGATTTTTTGGCAAGCTTGATTGTGTTTAACATATCCTTGAGCATTTGTTTTGCATCTACCATTGGAGGACGTTAATAAAGTGTACTTATAATTCTTATTTTATGCAATTGTTAGTAGCGTACCAATCTGATCCTGCTGGTTCTAACATGGCAACCTACATAGCAAAAGATATGGACAAAGAGGGAGATATTTTTCACGGAAAACATTTTGATTTGATCACGATTCCAACACCTGCAATCTCAGCTGACTGGATAGAGGAGAAATACCATTATGACGGCTATGTATTTTTGTCAAAACACGCATCTGAAAGTGGGACTTTGGCCCTTACTTGTCATAGCACTGGAAATTTTTCAGATGCACAATTTGGTGGTTTTCCTAGACAAGTGGCAATACCACATCCACATCTTCAAAAATCATACATGCAACACTTGTGGAGAAAGAAAGATAACTTTTCAAAATTTGAGTTAACTATTGAAGCTACTCATCACGGACCTACCGCGTTGAATAAACCTGCAATATTCATTGAAATTGGTACCACTCAAAAAGAATGGACTGATAAGAAATTGTGTGAAAGTGTGGCCAAAATAGTCATAGAAGAAATGTCAAAAGAACCATCAAAGCATGATGTAGCAATCTGTTTTGGTGGAACACACTATCCAAAAAAATTCAATAAGGAGTTGATTGAAGGTCAATTCGCATTGGGTACAGTAATGCCAAAACACGCATTAGATTCATTAGATGATGATCTTTTTTCTCATATTTTGAACAGGAATAAAGAAGCAAAATTTGCACTAATTGATTGGAATAGTCTTGGTAAGAATAAACAAAAAGTGGTAGATCTAGTACAAACAACAGACTTGGAGATGATCAAAATATGAAACTGGAAGAAAAAGTTTACAAAAAATTATTAGAAGTACCAAAAGGTAAAGTTACAACTTATGCAGAACTTGCAAAAGCAATTGGACTAGAAAACGGACAGAGAGCAATAGGCAGAATGATGAACAAGAATCCTTATCCTGTAATAATTCCATGTCATAGAGTTATTTTGTCAAATGGAAAGATAGGTGGATATGCTTGGGGAGAAAATGTCAAAGTCAACATGCTCTCAAAAGAAGGTGTCAAAATTAAGAATGGTAAAATCCTCAATTCAGATGCAATTTACAGATTCTGATTTATTTCTTTGAACGTACTGCTTCTATTAGACTTCGAAGATGCGCTAGATTTCTCACTTGGTTTCCACTTGCTTGTTTATAGAGGGTCCAGTAAGAATCATTTGTAATTTCCTTTCTTGCTTTTGAGACTTTAAGCTGGTGACGCATTGCCTTAATTTTTCTGACATAGATCTCCTTTCTTCCCTTTCGGGCTCCTTTGCTGCCTTTCTTTGAACCTTGCTTAGTTCCGCGCTTCCTGCGTTGTAATTTTTTAAAGTATGATCTTCCCTTGGAAGTGCCCTTGATTGACTTTATTTCTATTACGTTTGCAGTTATCAAACTTCGTATGTTGTCTCGAGTAATAGCATCTTCCACTTCATCCAAATGTTCTGGATCAAACTTTACTCTGTCCATGCCTACTCCTAGAATTCTTGAGACTAGTCGTCTCTTTGTTTTAAGATTTACTACCACTCGTTGACACTCTCGCGTTGAAAATTTTGAAATTCCTTTCTTTAGCCTTTGTAATTATCACTAACCTTTTCCTTTTTCCTACGGTGTGGCCGAATCTAATGCCATCAGTCTTAGGATCAAGTTTTTCTAAATCTTTTAAAGTATGAACCAGATTGTCGGTATATCCAGATGGATGTAATCCTCTTGCAATCTTTGGTCCGCCATAGCCTATCTTGACAAGAGCTGGCCACCCTTTCTTTTGTTTTCTCTGGTGGTTGTCTATTCCTTTAGGCTTTCTCCATGTAGGTGCTAGTCTAACATATCTCCAACTCTCTTGTCTGATAAAGTCTGGTCTGTGTTGACTAACTTTTTTTCTAAGCTCTAGGGCTTCTTTATTAATCGGCATGTAAAGGACTCTGACTGAATTTTACAATAAATACGTTTCTTGATAGAAACCTGCATGATCCGAAGAGATAATAAGGAATTTCATGACGAATCGGTTTATCCTATGATAGAGGATTTGGAGCCAGCCATCACCCGTCTACTCATATCTCAGTTGGAACAAATGAGTATCAAACCGGGAAAGATCCACGGAAATCTACAAGTCAAGAAGCTAATAGATCTAATAGCAGAAAAAAACGAAGGAATGCTAACTGCAAATGGTTCTGTTGCTGTTAAAACAGGAAAATACACTGGTCGATCTCCTGATGATCGATTCATCGTGGATGATGAACAAACTCACAATACGGTAGACTGGGGAAAGATAAACCACCCATTCCCAGAAGACAAGTTTGACAAGCTATTTGAGAAGATGAAAAGGCATCTTGAAGACAAGGAGATCTTCATTTTTGATGGTTTTATTGGAGCAGATCCAGACCATAGACTACCAGTACGAATAATCACTGACCATGCGTGGCAAAACTTGTTTGTAAGACAATTATTCATAAGACCTTCAGCCACGGAGCTGGAATCTCACAAACCTGAATATACTCTATTAGCACTAAACGACTTCAAAGCCATTCCTGAGATAGATGGAACAAGAACTGATGCATTCATACTTCTTAATTATACCAAGAAAATTGTACTGATTGGAGCTACACCTTATGCTGGTGAGATTAAGAAAGCAATGTTTTCAGTTATGAATTACACTCTTCCACCAAGGGGAGTTTTTCCAATGCATTGTTCTGCAAACATAGGGAAAAATGGAGATACAGCTTTATTCTTTGGTCTTTCCGGTACCGGTAAAACTACGTTATCAACAGATTCGAATAGGATGTTAATAGGAGATGATGAACATGGTTGGTCTGACAGGGGTGTCTTCAATTTTGAAGGTGGTTGTTATGCTAAATGTATTAATTTGAACAGAGAAGCAGAACCACAGATTTGGGATGCGATAAGATCTGGCGCAGTTTTAGAAAATGTAGTAATTGACAACAGAACAATGATGCCAGATTTTAATGATGGAAGTCTGACAGAAAACACACGTGCCGCATATCCTCTTGATTACATTCCTGGTGCAGTAATTCCCAGCTTAGGTGGAAATCCTAAGGTTATAGTTTTTCTTACAGCTGATGCATTTGGTGTAATGCCTCCAATTGCTAGACTCACCAAGGAAGGTGCAATGTATCATTTCATGTCTGGATATACAAGTAAGGTTGCAGGGACAGAGAGAGGTATTACAGAACCTAAAGCCACTTTTTCAGAATGTTTTGGCGCACCTTTCATGTCAAGACATGCATCCGTTTATGCAAAATTACTTGGCGAAAAAATAACTGAACACAAGACTGTAGTTTATCTAATAAACACTGGTTGGTCTGGAGGTCCATATGGCATAGGAAAGAGAATGAATATCAAACATACAAGAAGGATGGTTACTGCTGCCTTGACAGGAGAGCTTGATATAGTAAAGTATAGGCATGATGATGTTTTCAATCTTGACGTTCCTGCCACCTGCCCCGATGTTCCACCTGAGGTATTGAATCCCCGTAACACTTGGTCGGAAAAAGATGCATATGATCTTTCTGCTAGGAAACTTGCTCAAATGTTTGTAGAAAACTTCAAAAAATTTGGAAGTGTTTCTAAAGAAATAACAGACGCAGGACCTCAGATCTGATACTATCTACGTCGAGAAATCAAACCTACTACTGTTGCTACAATTAGGACTGTGGAAATAATTGATATTGTAGCCAGAGGAATTCCAAAAATTCCCTGAAAATCCAAGATGTTTTTTTGTGCAACTTGGTTGACAGATATAATTTGATATGCTTCATCCGTCTGATTATCAATTTTTATCTGTGCTAGAATCCAGTATTCACCTTTTTCATAAACAGGAATTGATCCTATGTGATTTGGAACAAGGGATGTAGTTCTACTGTCATCTGATCCAGCTTTTATTAACGTAACTTTAGCATATGACCACTTGTCAGGATAATCAAGTGAAAAGAACAACACTCCATCTTTTTCATTTACTGAAATAGTTCCTTTGGTAAAGTGGATCAATACAGGAATACGATAACTTGTCTTAGTATCATTTATGATTAGGAATCCCTCACTATTTCTTTCTTTATTTGAAATGTCTGACATCTTGACATTTAGGGTATCATTGGCAACTAAATAATCAAAACCTATTCCAGTTTCATTTGATGAAAAACTTGCCTTTAGTTTCGAGATGGGACTTCCATCCAGTGTTTGTAGATGCAGTGTTCTTGTTTGATTTCTGTTGTCAAAGGATAGAGTGAAAACCAAACTGTGTGGGGATATGATAAGGTTAGATTCCAAAGCTCTGGTAATGTTCAATCTTCCACTTCCAACTGCATCTATTGGAAGAAGTTTTCCATACGGATCCGTGACGGGATCTGTTGTCGTAGCAATTAGGGATGCAACGGAAGCAGGATCTAGTTCTGGATGTTTTTGCAAAAGTATCGCTACTGCACCAGTTACATGTGGCGTGGCCACACTTGTACCACTAGTAAGATTGTATTCTCCGCCCACTGTGGTAGAATTCACAAAAACTCCTGGTGCAACAAGATCAGGCTTGATGTAAAATGGTGACACAGGACCTCTTGAGCTGAAAGGTGCAACAAAATCTGGATGGTAAAATATATTCAAACGTCCCGTAACGTTGTCTGTCAGTATGGATTTTAGTGCAAGCCCGTCTTCATTTGACATGGATATTACAGGAATCTTGGGCGTATAGGCAGAGGTCTTGTTTGGCCCTACAAGTTCGCCAAAAAATATGCCGCTTTCGTTATTGAATACGATTAATGCTTTTGCGCCCATCTCGGCAGCATTTTTTTCTTTTTCAGAAAAATAGACTTTCTCTCCATTTATGTTACTGCCTCTTTCCTCAAGCAGGATTGAATCTTTGACATTTAGATTTTGTAAATCATTTAGTCTTCCATAGCTTCCATAGATTATTTTTCCTTCTACAGGACCAGTTAAAGCTCTGGTTCCAACCATGGGGAGAACCTGATATTGTTTATTTCCTATCTCCAGCGTGGCTACATGGCTCGATGTAATGTTGTTATATGATGCACCGACTGTGATTGCATCAATATCTTTTCCAGGGCTTCCAATTGTTCCTTCTTGAGGTCCGTTATTGCCTGCAGCCACTACTACGACAATTCCCTTACTTGCTGCATTGTCAATTGCTGTATCAATTTCATCATTGGTCTTGTTGATTCCTAGACTGATGTTTATGACATTCACACCATCTTGAATAGCTCGCTGAATTCCCTGAACGATATAATCTGATGAAACCGCATCTCCGGTATTTGAGACCTTGTATGCAAACAATTTTGATTTGGGTGCCATCCCAGTGAAATTTCCATCAGCTGCAACTATTCCAGCAACCTCTGTTCCATGACCATTAGTGTCTACTGGCTTTTCATTTCCACTGACAAAATCATACCCTCCAACCACCTTGCCTTCTGGGCCGTATCCCAAAAGATCAGGATGATTAAAGTCAATACCTGTATCGATAATCCCAACCTTGATGCCCTGTCCTTCAAAACCACTCAATCTAGCAGCTTTATCTCCGACTAATTGGATGCTCTTCTGAAGATTATTTTCAGATTCCTGTGCATTGGATCCTGAAAAACACAATAATATGTAAGAAATAAAAAAAAGCGAAAAAATCAGCAGTCGATTAATCACGATCTATCTGGATTTGGGCTAGATAAAATGCATTTGCAACCAAAACCATAAATGTCAAGGATTACGTGGGGAACACATGGCAAAATATGAACTCCCAAAGTTACCATATGCATATGATGCATTGGAACCACACATTGACGCAAGGACAATGGAGATTCATCATTCAAAACATCATCAGGCATATACAGATGGTTTGAATAAAGCACTAGAAACTCTCAGCTCCGATCTGCAAAACATGGAACTAACCAAGTTGCTTTCAAGTTTGGATAAAGTACCAGAAAGTACTAGAGGTGCAGTTAATTTTCATGGTGGTGGCTATGATAACCACACTCTATTCTGGAACAATATGAAACCTAGTGGTGGTGGAACACCAGGAGGAAGCTTGGCAGATGCTATCAGCTCAGTGTTTGGCAGCTTTGACAGTTTCAAAGAAAAATTCTCAAAGGATACCATAGCGATTCAAGGAAGTGGCTGGGGTTGGTTAACATACAATCCACAAAGTAAGAAAGTTGAATTTACACCCATGCCAAATCAAACAAGCCCACGAACCAAAGGTCTGATACCACTAATGGGATTGGATGTTTGGGAACACGCATACTATCTAAAATATCAAAACAAACGTGCAGATTACGTTTCGGCATGGTGGAATGTAATAAACTGGGATGAGATAGATAAGAGACTTTCAAAAGCAAAAGTATAACCCTTCTTCTTTTTGTTTTAACAATTGTTTTCAATTTTGATTAATCTTTACGGTACTGTATTCCAGAATGCATTTATAGGTCGGTAAAAGAATTTTTTGCAAATGAGTGAAGAACATGCTCAGGCGTTATTACAACAATTACAAGCGCTTGAATCTTACATGGCAGACTTGTTACAAAGAGAAGAGGCAGTAATGAGGCTTCTACAAGAAGCTACTGGAGCAGTAGAATCTATGAAGGCTCTAAGCGGAGATAAAGAGTTTCAAACTCTTATTCCAGTTGGTTTGGGTGCGTATGTAAAGGCAAAAGTAGAACCAAATCAAAAAATGATTGTAAATATAGGCTCCGGTGCCTCCATTGAACAAGACAAAGATTCTGCGATCAACTATATGGAATCAAGAATAAAAGAATTGGAAATTGTTTTTCAACAGTTAGCTGCTCAAAGGCAAGAAGTAGCCATGAGACTTGAACAAGGTCAACAAGAAATGAACAAACTTATACAATCAAGTCGCGGCTCAATCCAGTAAGGCTAACGTCATGTTTGAAAAATTAAGAAATGCTTTTTCATCAGCAGTAAAGAGTCTAGGAGAAAAAGAACTAAAAGAAAAAGACATTGATGAAGTTCTGTTTGAGCTTGAAGTAGCGTTACTAGAATCAGACGTTGCAACAGAGGTAATTGATTCGATAAAATCTGATCTAAAAAAACAACTAGTTGGCGCAACAGTTCAAAAAGACACGATTGCAGAATTCATCAAACAAAATCTGAGACAAAGCATTTCAAACATGTTTGACGTAGCAGGTAGTATTGACATATTGCCCAATATACAAAAAAAGAAGGAAACAAACGAACCATATATTATTTTATTTATGGGCATCAATGGTACTGGAAAAACTACTACCATTGCAAAGTTTGCTAATCTACTACGCGAAAATAAATTTTCATCAGTTATTGCTGCGGCAGACACATACAGAGCAGGTGCAATAGAACAGATAGTAGAACATGGTAAGAGACTAAACATCAAAGTTATAGCTCAGAATTATGGTTCTGATCCAGCAGCTGTTGCACGAGATGCAGTACTATATGCCAAATCTCACAAAATAGATTGTGTATTAATTGACACTGCTGGAAGAATGCAAACCAGTAGGAACCTCATGGATCAGATTTCTAAGATCAACAAGGTAGTAAATCCGGATCTGAGGCTATTTGTTGGAGATTCGCTTGCAGGAAATGACACAGTTAGCCAAGCGCGAGAATTTCATAATTATACAAAATTCGATGGTGCGATTCTTACCAAAAGTGATGCAGATGCTCGTGGTGGTGCAGCAATATCGATAGTCAAAATTACATCAAGCCCAATTCTCTATCTAGGTGTTGGACAGGAATACAAAGATCTACAACCTTTCGATAAAGGCGCATTTTTGGAATCTTTATTTGGATCTAAAGATATATCTGCAGAAATATTGGTACAACCAATGAAAACATCAGAACAAAAAATGATGCAAAAGGAACTTTTAGTTGACCAGAAGACTGGTGAGTTCAAAAAACCAGAACAAAAGTTTGTGGAACCAGAAATAAAAGCAATGACCCCAGAATTTAGTACACAAGTTGCATCAGTTCCTCCTAAACCCGAACCAAAAGTAGAACCCAAACAAGAAATTAAACAGGAAAAAGTTGCGGAAATTACAACTGATTCTGACGATCCATTTGCTGGAATATCAACTAAAGATATTGAAAAATATTCTGATTTATTTGATGTTCCACCTCCAGAAACTGATAATGAAGCCACAAGACTTGCAAGCAAAATAAGAAAGTGGATTTCAGATGGAAGACCAAAACCCAAGGAGACAACTGAAGAAATAGATAAAGTGGAAATTGAGGAGAACAAAGATGCCAAAACATCAGAAGAGGAGAAACCAAAGAAAAAACGTTCAATGTTTGGATGGATGAAAAAATGAAATTAAAAACAAAGAATCTACTCACATTAAATGAACTAAACAAAAATGAACTCCTTGAAATAATAGATAATGCAATAAAGTTGAAAAATGAACTTAAGAAAGGAATCTCAAAACCGCTTCTCAAAAACAAAACTTTAGCGATGATATTCCAGAAACCTTCCACAAGAACAAGGGTAAGCTTTGAGGTAGGAATGTTTCAACTGGGAGGATACGCCCTGAATCTATCCTCAGATGAACTGCAGCTTAAAAGGGGTGAAACCATAGAAGATACTGCAAAAACCCTGTCAAGATATGTAGATTTGATAATGGCTAGAGTTTATTCCCACGAAGAAGTAGAAATACTTGCAAAGAATTCTTCTGTGCCTGTGATAAATGGCCTCTCTGATTCTTTTCATCCCTGTCAAATACTTGCAGATCTTATGACAATCAAAGAAAAAAAGAAAAAACTTGCTGGACTCAAGTTGGCTTGGATTGGCGATGGTAACAACGTATGTAACTCTATGATATACGGTTGTGCAAAGACATCAATTGATATGAGAATAGCAACTCCAAAGGGATACGCACCAAATCCAAATGTTATAAATGACTCTAGGAAATTGATTGATCTACAAATATTGAATGACCCAGAAGCTGCAATCAAGAATGCGGATGTAGTGGTCACAGATACCTTTGTTTCAATTCATCATCAAATGACTGATAGGACAAAAGATTTTCTTCCACGTTTCCAGGTAAACTCGAGTCTGATGAAAAAAGCAAACCACAATGCAATTTTTATGCATTGTCTACCTGCCAAACGAGGTCAAGAAGTTACAAATGAAGTAATTGACGGATCTCAATCGGTGGTTTGGGATGAAGCTGAAAATAGACTACACGCTCAAAAAGCGCTTATGGTGACGCTGTTGAGAGTCTAACGTTTATAAGAGCTTCACCAAAATTTTTTGTAAATAGGATTAGTATCGATGACATATTCCCAAATATTGCGCAGAATTCGGGAGGAAAAGACCAACTATGGAAGAAGAAGAAATCTTCTCATGGGTAGGAGAGACTTTATCACAGTTCAGATTTCAAACGAGAATACTCTTGTACAGATTCACAAACCAGAATTGTTAGGAGACAAAGTTCTATCATCTGCTCATTCCAGATCTCTTCTAAAAAAAGGATGGAAGGGTTCTAGGAAGAGTATTCCCGCAGCTTACTTGACAGGTTATCTGGCTGGAAAGAAAGCTCTTGCTCAGGGAGTGAAGAGTGCAGTACTTTATACTGGAACCAGAAGATACACACAAAGGATTGCAGCAGCTTTGAAAGGAATAATAGATGCAGGACTAGAGGTACCTGCTGATAAGGAAACTTTTCCATCTGGCGACAGAATCAGTGGTAAGCATCTTAAAGTTGCAAATGAGATTGACAAAGTAAAATCATCTATAGATAACGAGGTAAAAACCAAATGAGCAGATCAGAACAAAGAACAAGACAAAGAGAACCTGAAGTGTGGATTCCAAGAACAACACTAGGAAAGCTAGTTGCTACTGACAAGATTACTTCAATGAAAGAAATCTACGAGAATGGTTATAGGATTCAAGAAGCTGGAATAATCAAGAAATTACTTCCAGGAATAAAGACCGAGGTTATTGACGTTGGGATAGTGCAAAAACAGACTACTAATGGTGAATACACGAGGTTTAAAGCACTAGTTGCAGCGGGAGACGAAAATGGTTGGTTAGGTATCGGTCAAGGAAAATCAAAACAGATGAGAATTGCAATCGAAAAAGCAACCAATCAAGCTTATCTTAATGTAAGTCCAGTAAAACTAGGTTGTGGAAGTTGGGAGTGCAGATGTGATAAAACTCATTCCGTACCGTTTAAGGTTAGGGGAAGAGGAGGAAGCGTTACAGTAGAAATTATTCCAGGTCCAAGAGGTCTTGGGTTAGTGGCTGGTGGAAATATTAGAAATCTGTTGAAGCTTGCAGGTCTGAAGGATGCTTGGACTAAAAGTAAAGGTTCTACAAATACAATGACCTCCACATCAAGAGCCGTTTTGAACTGCTTGAGACAAACATTTAGTCAGGGTTGAGAATGAAGTGGGAAAAGCTTTCTTAGTAATTAGAATGAAGGGAACAATTAATGTTCCTCACTGGGCACGAACAACACTAGATCTTCTCCACTTGGATAAGAGATTTAGAGCAACAATAATCCCAGAACGAGATAATACCAAAGGAATGTTGAATAAGATTAAGCATTATGTTTCTTGGCAGGAAATTGATACTACAACTGCAAAAGAGTTGTTGGAAAAAAGAGCACGCAAAGCAGGATACAGGAAACTTACTTCTGACGATGTTGTTAAATTGGGATTTAAAAATACTGATGACCTTGCCAAGTCATTGGCAGAAGGTTCAATTGCATTATCAAAATTAAAACCACTCAAGCCATGGTTTGCATTGGCTCCACCAAGACACGGCTTTAAGCGCAGCACAAAGAGGATGTACGGTGAAGGTGGAATCTTAGGAAACCATAAGGATCTGCTTTCTCAAGTAAAGTTGATGATATAAAATGGCGACTAGGTTAAGAAAGACAAGAAAGTTCAGAGGAGGCAGGCACCATGGATGGGGACAGATTGGCCAACATAGAGCAAGTGGACACAAAGGAGGACTTGGACAATCTGGTATGCATAAACATCACTTCATCAGAATGCTTTTGACAGACCCACGTCATTTTGGTCATGATTCTACTCACCCGCCACATCCCAACCTGGTAAGGAAATGGGCTAGTGTAAGAGATCTAGATGATATCTTTTCAAAGCATGGAAAACAGGAAGGCGGAAAGAAGGTAATAGATCTTGCAGAACTAGGCTATGATAAATTGTTAGGAGGAGGTCAAACAAAGAATGCTTACGTCATTAAAGTAGGCAGATTCTCTGCTACTGCAGAAGAAAAAATCAAGAAAGCAGGTGGTGAGGTGTTGGCAGTAGCATGACAGACCAAGAGTCAGGAACACCGACCGGTTTTCTAAGAACAATAATTTCAAAGGCTGCAGTTTACATACCACAAGTACCAAAGCCCAAGAAAAAAATTCCTTTACATGTTCGCCTGATGTGGTGTGGATTAGCACTTTTCATTTACATGATAATGGGTCAAACTCCTCTTTACGGAGCATCTACACCCGCGTTTGATTTTCTCGCTTTTGCAAGAGTTATTTTTGCATCTCAACAAGGAACACTGGTAGAACTTGGAATCGGGCCTATAGTTACAGCCGGACTTTTGATGCAGTTATTGAAAGGTTCCGAGATATTTCATCTAGATTTCAAAAAACCAGAGGATAGAGAGCTGTATCAAACAGCCACAAAGATAGTAACGTACATCGTAATCGTTGCGGAATCTTCTTTGTATGGAATGGCTGTATATGGACCAAGACTTCCTAATCACGAAGTTGCTTTCATTCTGGTAGGACAGCTAATCGGTGCATCAGTAATAATTATGCTGTTGGATGAATTGGTTCAAAAGGGATGGGGACTTGGAAGTGGGATTAGTCTATTCATAGCTGCCGGAGTGGCACAACAGGTTGTCTGGAGCTTGATAAGTCCAATTCCAGGAGGGGATGGTGGTCCCGTAGGAGTTTTTGCAAATATCATATACGCATTTTTACATCATGACTTCTCAAACTTGTTCTTTAGAGCCAACCAACTTCCAAGCATATTTGGTCTTCTCATAACGGCAGGTGTACTGTTAATTCTGGTATATACTCAAGGAATCAAGGTCGAAATTCCTATTGTATCCACAAAGTACCGTGGATTCAATGCAGTATATCCAATTAAACTGATGTATGTTTCCAACATTCCTGTTATCTTGGCCTCGGCACTAACTGCTAACGCAGTGTTTATGGGTCAAATACTTTGGGCCAACCTTAACCCCAGAAACGCAAATCCATTGTTGAACTTTATAGGAATGTTTGATCCAACTTCTCCATCAACACCAACTGGTGGCATTCTGTACTATGTTACCGCACCACTAGGTCTTGATATTGTAGCTCTGGACCCTATGCGTGCTGTATTGTATATTGCATTCATGGTGGGTATTGTAGTTCTTTTTGGCAGACTTTGGATAGAACTTGGAGGATTGTCTGCAAAAAGTGCTGCAAAGAACCTGCTTGACGCTGAGGTTCAAGTTCCAGGCTTTAGGCGTTCAAACCAGCCAGTGGAAGCCTTGCTTCAAAAATACATTCCTTCTGTTACGATAATAGGTTCTATTATACTTGGATTAATAGCTGGAGTATCAAACGTTTTAGGAACATTTGGCTCAGGAACTGGTATATTACTGACGGTGGACATTTTGATAAACTATTACAATTTACTCGTGAAAGAACGTGTAGAAGAAGTAATGCCGTCCCTGGGTGCGTTACTTGGCAGAAAGTAAGAGAGTAATAATCGTAGGAATTCCAGGGGTCGGCAAGACCACTATAGTTTCTAAGGTAGTCGAGTTATTGAGAGAAAAAAAGATCAGTGTCAGTGTTTTCATTTTTGGTACTGTAATGTTTGAGGAAGCAAAAAAAACAAAGGGAATCCAAAGCAGAGATGATCTCCGTAAACTTTCAGTAAGGGAACAAAAAGATCTCCAGTCCATGGCTGCAACAAAAATAGCTTCTATAACCGATGAAGCAGTAATTGTGGACACCCATGCTTTCATTTCAACTAAAGAGGGATTCTATCCAGGTCTACCTCACAACGTTTTAGAAATTTTAATGCCCGATAGCTTTATCATGATTACTGCTAGGCCCGAAGAAATCTACAATCGTAGAATGAAAGATACTACAAGGAACCGTGATATCGTGTCCATTGATGGCATCAAGAAGGAACTTGACGTTACCAGCGCAATGCTTGCAACTTGTTCTATACTTTGTGGGTCGCCAATCAAGCTGGTTCTTAACACACAAGGGAAGGTTGATGAAGCGGCAAAAGGAATTGTAAGTGCAATGGGGTTTAACCATGGAACATAGTCTCATCTTTGATTTCCTCAATTACATATCTTTACAGATCCCAGGCCTTTCAAGAGGCCCTCTTGGAAGTGCTAATCCTATAGTAAAAGGAATGATTCCATCTGCACTTGGCATAATGCTCATCGCAATAGGACTCAATCTATTTAATGCAATGATAAAGCGCAAAATGGTAGATCAAGACAAAGTAAAACGATTGCTAAAGGAGACTAGAGCGTGGCAGAAAGAACGCATGGCAGCATTTAGGTCAAAAGATCAAGAAAAAATTGCTGATCTTAACAAAAAATCTGCCTACATGAATAAGATGAACATGGAACTGATGCAGCTAAACATGAGACCAATGATGATTACCTTCCTACCGTTGATTCTGATATTCTATCTTGTACTGCCTCCACTTTTTTCGTATACGGTAGCCGTAGCACCAATATCATTGAACTTCATTCCTGGTAATTTCTTCCAGCTGACTTGTGATGCTGCCAAAGTAGCAGCTCAACCTCAGATCTGTAAACATGTAAACGATCTCTATTTCTGGGCATGGTATTTCCTGTCATCTGCTTCGTTTAGCGGCATAATCATGAGACTTACCAAGACCACGATGGACACAACCTGAGTTGCTAAAGTCAGTAATAATCTCCGGTCCTCCTGCAATAGGGAAGACTACAATTGCCAAGGGGCTTGCAAAGGAGTTTGGATTAAAACATCTCAGTGGTGGTGACGTCCTCAAAGAAATGGCAAAAGAGGAAGGATTTCGAACCGAAAGAGATGATTTTTGGGATACAAAGGCTGGAATGAATTTCTTGAACATGAGAAAAGGAAATCCAGAATTTGATAAAGAGGTGGATGAAAAACTGAAAAATATATGTCTCAATGAGGATGTGGTAATTACAAGCTATACTCTGCCTTGGCTAATCAAGGACGGCATCAAGATCTGGCTTGCTGGCTCAAAAGAGAACAGTGCAAAAAGAATGACTACTCGAGATGGTATATTGGTTGAGGATGCCTTGAATATAGTCAAAACAAGATATGAGGAAAACAAGATGCTATACAAAAAACTATACGGGTTTAATTTTGGTGACGACCTGTCAGTATTTGATGAAATAATAAACACAGATGGACTTGGACCTGACAAGGTTCTGGAACTTGCAAAGAAAGCGGTGAAAAATTACTATGAGTCTCAAACAACTAGACAATCTTAGAGTAATAGACCAAGACATCACAAATGATGCTCATGGTGTATACTATGATAAAAGATCAATAGAACAACTTCTAAATTATGGATTTATACTACTAGACAAACCCAATGGTCCAACAAGTCATGAAACTGTTGCATGGGTCAAGAAAATTCTAAATGTGCCAAAAGCTGGACACAGCGGTACTCTAGACCCTCAAGTGTCCGGACTTTTGCCAATTGGTTTTGGCGAAGCAACAAAAGCATTGATTGTTCTTTTACTTGGTCCAAAAGAATATCATGCACTTGGACGATTGCATTCTTTACCACCAAAGGAAAAATTGCACGAAGTCTTAAAACTATTAACAGGAAAGATATACCAGAAACCCCCGCAAAGATCAGCTGTATCACGTCAAACTAGGCTAAGAACTGTATACGAAATAGAGGTAGTAGAACAAGTCGAGAGACTTTTACTTTTGCGCATTTTGTGTGAAGCAGGAACATATGTGAGAAAAATTTTCTATGACATGGGAGAAATTCTTGGTCCTGGAGCAACAATGATAGAACTAAGACGAACAAGAGTGGGTCAATTCAACGAGGACTCGAATCTTGTGAAAATGCATGATCTACTCGATGCCTATGCTTTATGGAAAGAAAAAAACGATGAATCAAAATTACGCCGAATAATCATGCCGATAGAGTATACTCTAAGTGAAATAAAATCAGTAGTGATAAGAGATTCAACAGTAGATGCACTTTGTCACGGGGCACAGCTTGCAATTCCTGGCATCCTTGAAATCTCTCATGGATTAAAACGAGGTGACCTAGTAGGAGTTTACACCCAAAAAGGCGAAGTTGTAGCTTTGGCAGAGGCAATAATGTCCGAAGATGAGATTGTAGAAAATACCAAAGGGTTTGCGTTTAAGATTAAGAGAATCATCATGGCGCCAAACACATATCCAAAAAGTTGGCGTTCAAAGGCAGTTATTAACAATAAAATACTCTGACCCAAGAAAATATCTAGCTGGGTCCTGCAGAACTCGAATCAAAAATGATTGTTGAAATAAATTATAATATCAAGAATTCTCTAAAATTTTTTTTTCGCTGCTTATAAGAACAGAATAAAAAATATGTAATTTAGATTTGATACATTCAATAGCTTTATCTTTTCCAAAATTGGAAACAGTACTAACGGCTTTCATTACTACCGGATTGACTAATGGAGGAGTAACCACTCACTATCAATTCCAATATGATGATTCACTAAACTCAACCACCAATCCTGGTCAGCCAGAACCAGCTAGGACAAATGCCGTTATTGCAGCTTGCGAAAACGATTTTAATCTGATGGCAGGCTGGTTCGGTAATATAGCACTCGATGTCAACACGCCAATTCCAGTGAATGTCACACCAAATGGCGGAGGGGCCGGTTGGAGCCTGAGTGGCAGCAACCTCACCATAACTATCAACCCCGGGTCTGGTGTTGCGAGCTTCATTCGGTATCTCCTGGTAGCAGAAATGACTGAAACATTCATGCGGATACAAAACAGGGGCTGGTTTGGGCAGGGTACAGAAGGTAGTCAAGGAGAAGGATTATCCCGCTTTCTAGCAGCCCAATTCCTTAGTACAAACGGATTGGGTAATCCGCCTGCTGCTTTTAGCAATAGTAATTCTTGGCTTAGTAGTTCACGCGCAGATAACGTGAACAATATCAATCCTACTGACGACGGACCAGATGCGATAACTGGTTGCTCCCTTCTTTTTATTTACTACCTTTTCACCCAACTCGGGTTTAGCATCAATAACATTGTAGCAGCGGGGGCTTCTAACTTGGCCGGCGTGTACAAGAACCTCACCGGCGATGCAAGCGACCCTTTTCCTTTCTTTAAACAATTGTTGGATACCGCCTTTCCGGGAACGTCCACAATAACCGGTCCGAACCTTGATAATCCGTTTCCCCTCGGAATACTTTCCTTCTGGGTGGATAAAAACACCTTTGGACGAGACGAAGTGGCAGATGTAATAGCATCTTCCAGTAATGGAAGGTTTCCAAATGCGTTCTGGCTCGTGCTGGAGGGATTCAATATCAATACGTTCAACAGCCTTGGGATCGTTAATGCTGTCTTCTCGGGACCATTCAACAACCTACCTCAAATGCACATAACCATGAATAGCTCGGGTCTTGAATTTGAAGATCCAACCAATACAAAGATCCCACAGAGAATTCGTTTCCCGTACGACATAACATTTTCAAATGTTACACTCGCTTCTTTTCCAAATGCTGGTTCCAATCCTGTACAGGAAGTTCTTAATGCCTTGATCGATGTTGGCGGAAATGCACTTCTAGGGGCTGCGGCCATTACCGAGTTTGAACTAGTCTCCGGCGCGGATCCTTATTTCACAAATATTGATCCCAATCAAAACAATGTTTTCTGGCTGAGTCAAGACTTGCGTGTGTTTACTGCAACTCCAGGAATGAACAATACTCCCGTAGCAGGTGGTCCGCTATTTAGCTCTGACAGCGTTTCTGGAGCATTTGATTATATTCAACAGCTTCTCACTTATCTAAATAATAACTTCAGCAATCCCTCGGGGGTCGATCCGTTCAATTCCATACTGCCCGGTCAGGCAGGAGCACTGACTGGTGATTCTTCTGTAACTCCATTCACCTACGACTTTTCAAACCTTTTCCATCCCAAAATATATTCCAACTACAACTTTGCAATAGCAAGGGTGCGTCTCAGAGGTACAGCCGGCGCCGGAGGAGCAGCCAATAATGTCAAAACATTCTTCCGACTCTGGTCAACCCAATCAGCCGATACTGATTACCATACAGATACGACCTACCCAAGCACTCTTGATTCCAAAAACCTGCCTAATTTGCCTCTAGTTGGAAGCGACCACCACACCATTCCTTTTTTTGCCACTGGTAATCTACCAGGCAACGCTGATTATGCAGCTGGAGGTGTCAATAACCGTACCATACAAATCAATTCGGGAGATAGTATCTGGGCTTATTTCGGTTGCTTTCTGAACCTTTACGATTCAGGTAACACCATCGATGGTCAACAAGTTCAACATTGGTTGAATGGTACTCATCATTGCATTGTAGCCCAGATAGCTTATGACGATGCACCCATCATCAATTCTAATGGAGTAACCATGAATCCTGAGAATTCCGATAAGCTTGCTCAGAGAAATCTTCAAGTAACCACCTCTGATAATCCTGGACCTGCTGCTACTCATATTGTGCCACAGACATTCGACCTCCGCCCTAGCAAGCCTATTATGACTGTTCCGGGCATGCTACTCAATTATCCTGATGAATTGATGATCGACTGGGGCAAAACTCCGATAGGGAGCATTGCACATATCTATTGGCCGCAAGTTAATGCAGCTCAAGTGCTTGATCTAGCTACTAAGATCTACGGTGCCCATTTGTTATCGGCATCAGATGGTAACACGATTGATTGTGCCGTCACCAAAGGCGTGACGTATGTACCTATACCTCCGGGAACAGGACAAAATTTTGCAAGCCTAATCACGGTGGACTTGCCCCCTGCTGTAAAGACCGGGCAAGAGTTCAATATCATTGTAAGAAGGGTATCAACCAGACTTACGAAAAATGACTTTATGCGAGTAGAAACACGGCCAAGAATAACTGCAACAAACAAGAAAACTAAAGGTGCTACTGAGGCAGCTAATGTTGCTCCAACAAAAGAAATCGTTCGTGTGATGAGAAACTGGAGATATGTCGTCGGCACGTTCCAGATCAAAATTCCGGTATCTACAAAAGAGGTAATGCTTTTCCCTGAGGAGAACACTTTGGCTATTCTGAAATGGAGGCTGCAATCAATGTCTCCAACTAATCGTTGGTATTCTGTTCTTCAAAGATACATATCATACGTAGCTGCAAGGGTTAACGGACTAGGAGGAAATGCGGCAACCGTTAAACCTTCACTCCATGGAGTTCCGCCCAAAGTAAAAAGTCATGATGAAGAAAAAATGGAATTTACTGGAAAAGTGTCCGGACTTGTTTACGACCGCTTTGGTGATTTTGAAGGTTTCCTACTAGACACAGAAGACGGCGAGAGGAGGTTTTATTGCCAAGAGATTGAAATTGAGTTGGTTATACGTCGTGCATGGGCAGAACGGATAATGACGACAGTCTATGTTGAACGTGATGAGCCACACCATCCCCTGACAATCCTTCTACGAAACAGTCCGCATCATTACGATATTGACTGACCAAGTGAATTTGATACATTCAAACATGTAGATTACATACAACTGTATGAAGAAAAAATGTATTCTTTGTGGCTGCAAGGATCATAAGCTAATTGGCTGTAACAAACATCTGTCTAAGCGTTGTAGCTGTTTTTCAAAGTGAGTTTAATTTCCGTTAAATCGCGTCTTTGATTTTGTCATTGGTATGACAATAATTACACCAATTGGTTTCATCTTAGTTTTCGTTAAAACAATTTCTCATAACAAAATCTTGAAGCTATAGTGTAACATTCAATTACACTAATAATTAAATAATAACGATCAATTTACAAATCTTTTGTCGTATGATTTTATCTAGATATTCGACATCTGTTTCCACTAACGGGAATAATTAGTCCAAATTTAAAAAAACATAAAATATTTTGATCAGTATTTTAATAGAGATTTATTGCGGAGATCTTTCGATACTATCTGTGCTTTCGGCAACTTTCAAACTAATTTTTAAATAAATCATTTCCAATATTGAAATCAAGTATGCCACAAATATTCTGCAGGGAATTTGCTAATGTCTGAAGATAAGAAATCTCAAGCTAATCCTCAAACTGGTACATACAAAATTCATGGAATAAGGTGGAGTTATGTGACATGACACTTGGAGATGGTATTCGCAGAAACATTGCTACAGTCAGTAAAGAAGAACGTGACCTATTCATAGATGCTATCAAACAATTAAATCAGATTTATTATAGCCCCACAGGATCGAGAACTGATTTCCCAGCTGGTCATGTCTCATACTGGTTCAAGCAGGATGAAATTCATCAAAGCTCTCATGTGCATGGATGCCCGGCCTTTCTCCCCTGGCATCGCGAATTATGCAACCGTTTTGAAGCCTTGCTCCGAATGATACATCCTGAGCTTTCACTACATTACTGGGATTGGAATTTTGCCCCTTCCAACATGCGCGACGCAGACGGTAATGTTGTAAATCTTTTCGATTCAAATTTTATGGGCAATGCCGATCGCACCGTTAAGGAGGGTTCAGTTAGAGAACCACTCCTGTCTGCAGGCTTCTACTTACTCAATCCATCCGATCCTGATCCAGCTAATGGTCAATTCCGGGACAACCAATCTCCAGTCATACTCAACAAGCCTAACCCAAACGATCCTACTACCTGGAGCTATCCAACTACTATTACAATCGGTGGCAACACTGTGCTAATCCATTACAATCCTGCTGACCCTCCGAAGACGCTGACAAGAAACAAACAACCCGGGGCACCGCCAATTGGAGTGGCAGGTAGTCGCTGGCCAAAGGATTCTGACTTGATAAATGCAGCCACTTGGGAAAACTTTAGAGATTTGATGTACGGTGACGAACAAGGTACCAGTGCAACTGGTGCTCATGGAGCTGCACATAGTTATATCGGCGGGAATCTGAGCAACGCGCACCTCTCTTTCCGTGACCCATTTGTATTTCTTTTGCATGCAAATATTGACCGACTATGGGCCATGTGGCAACGCCAGCCAGGTAAATCAGATCGGCTCGATCCTGATAAGGTTTACAACACTGAAAGCAATACAACCGGTAGTGGTGACGTTGACTCGGGAGATCCATTCTGGGGAATTCTCAGCCCCCTAGAACCATGGGCTGGGTTCAATGCTCAAACACTCGCGACTGGAATCGTCACAAGTCTAATGCCTATTCGTCCATGGTACCCGCCTGAAAATGAACAGACTCTTCCCGGGAATTACAAAACATCCAAGGACATTTCCATCGTCATTCCACCGAGCTATGACACAGCACCACACTCCAGCTACGTAATTGCCAATCAGGACACCTTCTCGAGTTCACAGGAAGCAGTTAGTCCAACATTTCAGAAAGCATTCTTTGTGGTTTATGATGGTTTTCAGCCACGAGAGGTTGGCACGCCAACTACATCTAACCCAGCTATCACATTTATGATCGGTACCACTCCGGTGACTAGCATTACCGCAGTCAATCCACAAGTATTTTTGGAAGATCCGAATGGAGCACCTGATATGCCACAGCGAATTTCCATTGCATACGACATTGTCTTTCTGGACAATAGCGCATTTCCGACAACCAGTGGAGCGGAAACTGCAGTAACAATGAATATTGCGCTCAACTATACCGTGGGCGGTACTAGCGTCTCAACTGTCGACAAGACCTCTGTAAATCTAATACTGGTTAACCAGCCTAGTCCATATATGGTGGACATAGACCCAAAGATTCCTCCGCCAGGACCACCAAATCCTTACTGGCTAAGCACAGACACACGTGTCTTTAAGATCAAACAAAATGATTCGATCGCCGGTATCACGCAACAATCTGACCCATTTTCATTTATCAAAAGTTTGGTTGGTGCTTTTAACGCACTGCCTGATGACAACAATCATCCATTCTTGACACAGCTAACACAGGATGAGAATGCTAGCCAGCTGGAGCTTTCTCCAACATTTAATGGCACGCCAGTCTTCAATTATGCTATCGCCAAAATCCGGTACAAAGGAAATGTCCCTGCTTCCAACGTTAGCGCATTCTTCCGTTTGTTCAAGACAATGGTTTCATCGCTTGATTATGACCATACCAGTGGTCCTACGGGCAACTACCGCCGGTCTGGCAATACCACAGGTTCGGCGCCCCTTCTTGGCATTCAAAGCAACGAGATCGCATCTATCCCATTCTTTGCAAAAGCTCGCATCTCCACGCAAACGCAGTCTATGACCACGCAGACAGATGACCCGATCAACACTCAGATCAATTTCCTAGGCAACGGACAAGATGAAGTAATCTATTGTGGGGTGTGGCTAGATATCAACGACATCAATAACCCACGCTTTCCTCAAGATCCGACATCTGATCCAGGAGGTGTGGATGGTCCATATCAAAACCAACTGTTCACAATTCAGCAACTCGTCACCGGTCTTCATTACTGCATGGTCACAGAGATCTTCTTCTGGCCACCTGGTACAACCACCGACCCAATACCAATTAACTCAACACCAGCCTCAAGCGATCGCTTAGCACAGCGAAACCTATCACTTGATTCTTCTGGTAATCCTGGTTGGCCATCAACACATACAGTCCAACACACATTCTTGACCAAGCCGTCCATCATATCCATAGACAAATCTTTCAATCGTGAGAACCCTCGGGAAATCTCCATTGGGCCAGACGAATTGATTATCCAATGGGGAAATGTACCGCGTGGAACCAAGGCCACACTTTTCTTTCCTGAAGTAAAAGCGGACGAGATCCTCTCACTCTCGGCATTACGGCAACATCCCGCGGTGCTTGCGAAAGCGGATGATCACACAATATCCATTAGAATTGCTGATATGACTTTCATTCCATTACCCGCACGACCATCTGGTAATATAGCTGGACTGATTACACTCACTCTACCTCAAGGTATTAGGGTGGGTCAAGTGTTCAAAATGAATGTGCAACAATACTCTGGAATATCCCTTCCGCGTCGTGCGCATAGAATGTTAGGTGCCTTCCAGTTTAATATTCCAGTTAATGCTGATCCAGAGATTTTACCTAATGCAATCCGTAATCTCTCTATTCTCCGGTACATACATCAAACTATACCAACTACCAATCGGTGGCACACTATATTCGTGCGCTGGCTGAATAGCTTGGCTGCGAAAGTTGTAGGTCTAGGTGGCGATCCAACTCATGTTTTACCATCTCCTACTGGAGGTGATACATCTCCAGCAGATCATCACTACAAACCAGAACCGTGGGAGATAAGTTCACGTGATCTTTGGTCCATGAATATTCCTTGGAAAGAGTGTGACATAGATGGAGAAGTAGACATCAAATTTCGGTTTCGGAAAAAAAGCAAATAGCACAACCATGTTAATCTTCGTTTAACTTTCGTTATATCATTAACAACTATGAACTAACAAATTTTATGAACAGGTTGGGCCCAAAATTAGTCCATGATAGTTACTGGGTCTCCCCTCGAATCCATACGATATAGGCGCCAAACTGATTATAACGGACGTTTTGCATGCCTTATTAACAATTAAAAAGGAATCAAATTTACCTTTTGAAGGTTGATACCAAAAGGAGCTACAATGTTTTTTGTAGTAGGTGTAATAGGCGCAGGAATGTTAGGTCTATATCTATCGGAAATCTCAAATCAATTGCCAATTCTTGTTTATCAGAATGGGCCATCACTTACTGTTATACCACAAAAAATCAACTATCATCTTGGAGAGCCAGTTCATATCAGGATAATAAATTCAGGAACTGTACCTCTCACGTTTTCTGATTCCTCATACGGATTACGAATATTGGCGCTGGATGGAACCACCATATATTCACCTGTTTCCGCTCAGGTAATCTCAACTCTAAACCCAAAGGAGGAAAAAACCTTTGACTGGAATCAAACAAGAACAGATGGTACCAAAATCTTTGAGGGGCGATATCAAATCACTTCTGGCACATCCCCATCTATGGGAAATGTATTGACAAAATCATTTACAATAAACATCATACAATGATTTTGATTATCTGAATTAATTCATACAAGAAAGATTTACTTGATCATCTTTTGATTATAAAATATTGAACATTTCCCAGTGTTATGAAATCCTCGGAATAAAACCAAACGCATCGATGAAGGAGATCAAGCAAGCATACAGGAAACTTGCCCTTCGCTATCATCCAGATAAAAATTCCTCAGAGGGAAATGAGGTGAAATTCAAACAAATCTCAGACGCATACAAGACATTAAAACTACAACACAAATCGGAATTAAAAGTCACAAAATTCAAAGATCTTTATCCAGAAGATGCCGTTTCATCATATGAAAAAGCTGAAGCATTAATTGGAAAACAAAAATATGATGAGGCAATTGAATTTTATGACAAGGCACTGGAACAACTACCACGGTATGTGGATGCCTGGCTCAAAAAAGGCAACGCCCTGTCTCATTTAAAAAGACACGAAGAGGCTCTGGTTTGTTATGAAAAGGTTCTACAGATAAATCCAGAGTTAGTAGACGCATGGAATCTAAAAGGAGTATGTCTTTCTGACCTGAAAAGATATGAAAAAGCACTGGAGTGTTTTGATAAGATAACTTCTAAAAATTCGATGAATTTTGCCTCTTGGAACTTTAAAGGAGTCTGTTTTTTTAATATAGGAAAATTAGACAAGGCGTTAGAGTGTTTTGATAAAGCCACAAAGATTAGACCAGATTTTGCAGTAGCTTGGCTCAACAAAGGCAGAGTCTTATCAAGGTTGGACAAAAAAAAGGAAGCAGAAAAGTGCTATGAAAAAGCAAAGAAGCTAAGATAGTGCCAATCACAAAACAAGAACAATTGTGTCATCTATTGTATCTTATGTAATCCAGCAAATACATTTACAGTAATATAGAGTAGTTTTTACAACGAAATTGATTTGGCGAAGACATGCCGGGGTCGCCTAGCCTGGTAGGGCGCGCGCCTGGAAATGAAATACCATAAAGCGCGTACTCGCAAGGGTCCGAGAGTTCAAATCTCTCTCCCGGCGCCTTAACTTAATAGCCAAAGAATACTGAATTAGTATTATTGGAAAAATGTGATGTATCGATAATTGGAGGGGGATTACTTGGAGTTTCTATATCGTACTGGCTTTCAAGCTTGTATGATGACATCAAGGTTGTAGTAATTGAGAAAGAACCAGAGGTTGGGATGCACACAAGCAGCCGCAACACAGGGGTGGTACATTCTCCATTTTATCTCGATCCAGAAAAAAAAGGCAAGCTTGCGCAAGCAGCATTTTTGTCTCATGAAATGTGGAAGACATTTGCACAAAAGTTTGATCTACCATGGAAGATTGTAGGAACACTAGAGGTAGCGCTGGATGATATCCAGCACAAGATACTTGAAAAGTACCTGAAATGGGGCTCCAAAAATGGCATCTCTGAAGGTGATCTGGAATTATTGGATGGCAACGAGGTAAAAAAGAGAGAGCCAAACGTACAATGTCATTCCGCACTAAATTGTAAGACCGATGTCGCAGTAGACTATGGTACCTTTACACGAAAACTCAAAGAAGAATCGCAGAAAAACGGGACAAAATTTTTGGTAAACCATACGGTACAATCAGTTAAGAATTCATCGGACGAGTCGGTTCTTGTTTTTTCAGACAAGAAAGAGCTGCACTCCAAGCTTGTGATAAACTGTGCAGGAGGTTATTCTCTTGATATTGCAAAAAAGTTTGGCCTTGTGCAGGATTATTCCAGTCTGCACTTTAGAGGAGAATACTGGATTGCGCAAAAAGAATATTGTAACATGGTAAATACCAACATCTACTCTGTACCGAACTATCCAGACTTTCCATTTCTTGATCCTCACTGGATAATACGTGTTGATGGAAGGGCCGAGGTTGGGCCAAATGCGGTACCTGTTCCAAGTCCCGAGACATATTCCGGATATGTTGGAGATATCGAGACCTTTATGTCCAAAATTGGCGAGGTGCTCACTAGCGGTACTGCAAAACTTCTTGTAAATCCGGAATTTGTGGGGCTCGTCGCAAAGGAATGGCTAAGCTCTGTTTCCAAGTCTGCCATGATAGAACGCGTACAGAGCTTTATTCCCAAGGTTCGACCGGACTTTTTCTTGGAGCGAGGCACTGCTGGAATACGTACACCTGTGATATCACCTGATGGCAAGTTTGTACCGGATGTGATGGAACTTGAAGGTCCAAACTCTTATCATATTATAAATTACAACTCTCCTGGCGCTACTGGCGCTCCTGCATATTCTGCTGGAATTGTAAAAACATTGCAGGAAAAGGGTTTGTTGGATTATACAATGGCACCAAAGAGTTCATTTTGGAAATTTTAAATCTCTTGGTTCGGGTCTCGACAGAATCGAGCCTATCTTAAGCTAGTAATTGAATGTATTTTCTATAATTACACTTGGGGTGCGGACCTATGAAAGTCTATTTCCGCCAAATGAAATTAGCAACAAACGTTAAATCTTTCAAAGGTCATACGAAGTTAAATGCCAGAAACATCAATTTCTTCACCTGCTCCTAAAGATGTTCTGAGATATTACGTAGAAAAGTTGAAATCCCTAAAAAATTCTGGAGCGGATTTTGATGAAACCAGTTCCCTGACGGTACAGCTGCGTGATTATTTGGAAACATTAGACTTGTCTATAGAAACTACTAGGCTGATCAACTTTGGACTTGGCTGTTTATATAATTTCCAAGTTGGACAATTAACTATGCATGATTCTGACTTCTCAACTGATCCTAAGTGCATCAAGGACGGATTCGATCCAATGATCAAGGCTCTATCAATCTTGATAGAACAACCAATTACTTTACGACAAAAAAACAGAGTGAATAGATCTGCCAATAACTCGACGAAGCCCACTTCAGATCATAAATCTGATGCCACATTCATAATTGCATTAACGAATCTGATAATGCGGATAGTAGATTTTATTGACAGATGGGTCCGAAAATAGAACGACTAAAACTAGCAACTTTATTCAAAATGCAAGTAGAATCAACAAGATGTAACAGAACCTAAGAAAGAGTCAATTGCTCCGAAATGACTCTTACTAGTATGAAAAATCACAATTCATGTAGTTTGGATTCAGACCTGTAAGGGTCTGACATAAATTGAATCAAAAATTATGAGTGATTCTATTGGCCTATTTCGATGAATCATTTTGAGAAAAATGAAATCTGAATCTTCTTGATATAATTACAACACCAATTATTGATATTGCTATAATCATACCTGCAAGAGAACCAAATTCCGGAATTATGAATGTGCCCATTATTGCTATCTGTTGAGTACCACTACTGAATGGAATTGAAAAAGTCCTGTCAGTACCAGTAGTCCCTGTTTCAGTGAACTGGGCTATCTGACCGTCGTTTGAGACGATATATGGCTTATCAGTACCATCTGAATTCTTCGAGTCAATCAGTGCTCTTGGCAATGTTATGGTTAGAATACCATCGCCTGTAGTCTGTATTGATGTTAATAGAGAGGTATGTGGTTGGTCAGCCTTGATATCCAGAACGTTACTATTTGTAATTGTGTAAGTTACAGAGTATTGAGTACCATCTACTGGGATTGTACTTGCACCTATGGGTGTATTCTGAGGTTGGGATTGAATAGGTTGGGTTTGCATGGTGGAAGGGGTAGGTGATGGATACAATGGTGAGGTGTTCAAAAATGCAAAAGATACATCAGGGCTTTTCATCCCGTCATAAACTGCATTTAATGTGTAGGTACCAGATACTAATCCTTGTGGCATTATAATCTGAGAAAAACTATCGGTTGTAAGAAAGTCTTGATCATAAATTTGGTGTCCCTCAGAATCCGTGATTGTAATGTAAATCTTGTCTCCTCTGTTATAATATTGTGGAGAAATCTGAGCATTTACAGAAACCACTGGAGTTTGATCACCATTAAAGTTAGTCAGGTAGGCATTTGCGGTTACAGAATCAAAGGGATCAACAGCATTCTGCGGAGTAAAGGCAAGAAATCCTTTGTAATTATACATTTTGTGAACCTGTTGTACGTCAAGTTCAGTAATATGCTGATATTCGGGATCAACTGTTGTATATGGAATCATTATAGATGGAGCATCATTAGGATGAATATCCCAACCGTATATCACATTTGGATCATCCGAAACATAATGTCCCAGACCTAAAGCATGACCCAATTCATGAAGAAGGACGTTACTCAGTTGAGGTATAGTAAGGAAAGTTCCAGTTGGACAAATATAACCAGAATAAGTTGGTGGATAGCCGCAATCTTTGTAAAATTCATAGTTTACAACTACCTCTCGCCAACCATTTGAATTGTATTGTTCATAACCTAAGTAATTATGATTATTTTGATCGTAAACGTGTGGTACTGCCTGTAATACCACAAGTATATCACATGATGACAAATTAAAATTTGGTTGTTTCTGTGGATCAAACACAATGTAATTTATTTTCCATTCATTCAGATTTGTGGCTCCTTCTGACAGTCGGGATGACCATTCTGAAACTCGGTCTTGCACTGTTTGCATATACAGATTGAGCTGACCCTGAGATGTAGGGAAGTCAGATGGTTGTTCCGCACAAACAATTGGAATTCTTGTAATTGGAGGCTGATAACCATATTTTTTAGCATAATCTTCAAAACCCGTTGTGTACGCTAATGCATGTGGTAGGTCTATTAACATAGTCAATGTTAGTACTACAGTAAGAATGAATTCTATCTTCAACAACCAAATTAAACAAATTGTTTTAGATAAACCTGATCGATTTACAACAAATCATAATTTCAAATAAAAAATTGGGAAGAGGGTTTTTTGGTTTCACCCAAATAACCCTCTGATTTTGCGTGTAAGAATGGATCCTGTCTCGGTCATGTGTGAGCCGAGACACCCCCCGGTCCACCATTCTGTGGATACAAATTGGTAACAACTTGATTCTGTTAAATTACGTTTTATGAATATTGAATAAGGATTCAAAATACCTCTCAATCAAGCTTAATATCTTCAATACAAGCAACAAAAATTCATGATGCCAGAGCGCTGTTCAATCAGACAAAAAGGACAAGACTGCCCCATGCCTCCAGAGTTTGTCATATCGATAAAAGCAAAGGACGGAGAGTACATGGTAGGGGTAACATGCGACAACCACAAAAAGACATTTGCAGACAAGATTACATCATTACAAAAGCAAGGCAAGGTACCTCAAGGGGCAATCAGCTTTGATAACCTAAAACCAGTTGGCACAAACTGTATCAGAATAGATCCTAATGATCTAATTGAGCTTTGACCTGATAAATCGGCTTTCTACCCGACAGAGACAAAACCAGATTCTTTACCGCAAGTTCGGCCATCATATATCTTGTTTCTACAGTTGCGCTTCCACTGTGCGGTGTGATTATTACATTTTTCATCTTTACAAAGGGATGAGTAGCACCAATTGGTTCCTTTTGAAATACATCAAGGCCTGCACCTGCGATGATATTTCTCTTTAGAGCATAGACAAGATCTTTTTCGTTGACAAGTTTTCCCCGGGCTGTGTTAATCAAAAATGCAGTCTTTTTCATCCTCTTTAACAATTTCAAATTTACAATCTCGTGTGTCTGCGGTGTATAGGGCGCGTGGATGGAAACAACATCTGACCTTCGAAAGAGCTCATCCAAGGAAACAAATCTTGTCCCAAGCTTTTTCTCTAGTAAAGCACCAACTCGTTTTCTGTTATGGTACAAGACCTTCATCTCAAAACCAGATGCCCTCCTTGCAACTGCCTGTCCAATTCTGCCCATTCCAAATATTCCAAGTGTTTTACCATGCAGATCAACTCCCAAAAACTCGTCCGGGCCAAATATTATCTTCCACTTGTTTTTTCGAATAATTTCATCCCCTTCGGTTATCCTTCTAAATAACGCAAGCAAGAGCGCCATGGCAAGGTCGGCAGTTGCCCGTGTCAAGACCTCGGGCGTATAGCTTACCACAATTCCCCTTCTATGGGCAGCTCTCACGTCAATGTGGTCATAGCCAACGGAATAAGTTGAGATTGCCCGAAGCTTGGTCCCAGCTGCAATAACATCTGCATCTATAACATCATACGGATAGCATATCAGGCCGTCTTTGCCTCCTATCCTAGATACTAGGAGATCCTTTGGCATGGGAATCTTACCTGTGTGAATCTTAACATCGTATCTTTTCTTTAATTCTCTAACGGCAAAGTCGTGTAATTTACGAGTAAGCAAAATCTTCAAGATTGACCTTTTTGAGCTAGATCCCGATTTTAAGCATGATCTTTCAAAAATGATTTATAACAAAACAATGTATCAAATAACCAAGTGAAAAAAAAGGTAGAGTTTGCAGTCTGTGTCAGCTGTGGAAATCCCATTGACAAATGTGTATGTGTCTGTCCTTTTTGTGGAGAGCGTGACAAGTGCGAATGCGCCCTCTTTGATGCCGCAACTGGCGGATGAAAGAATCATAGCATTCTTAATATTTGATTAAGGTCTAGGTTTTATGTGGCTTCTATTGATTTAACATGGGTTATCGGCGGTCCTCAAGGAGGAGGTGTCGAGACTGCGGCAAACATATTTGCAGGAGCATGCGCAGGATGCGGCCTCAAGGTCTTTGGCAAAAGAGAATACTATTCAAACATCAAGGGAGAGCACAGCTATTTTGGCGTCAGAATCTCTGAGAAACAAATCCATTCAAATGTTTCAGGCATTACAATGCTTGCGGCATTTGATGCAGAGACCGTATTCCGCCATGCAGAAGATGTCTTTGACGATGGTGCAATTTTATACGAGTCTGATCTTGCACCCATAAAGGCAGACGAAGTTCCGCCACTTGACCCGCTCTTCAAGGACAGGCTTGTCAAGTATCTTGACTCAAAAGGAAAGCCTGCCACCATACAAGGAGCACTTGATGCAGCAAAAGAAAGGGGCGTCACACTCTATCCTATTTCGTTTAAGACGATACTGGCTAACCTGGCAGATGAGACGGGAAACCCAAAGCTTAGAGGAATGTTCCGCATGCAAAACGTGCTTGCAGTCTCTATCTCGCTTGGATTGCTTGGCCTTCCGCCTGATACGCTATTAAGTTCGGTAGAAGACGTCTTTGCAAGAAAAAAAGATATTGCAGAGATGAACAAGCATGCGGCAAACTATGCATACAATTTTGCTGCAGCCAAATTCCAGAAATTCAAGCACCAGTTATCCCCATTTCCAAAAGAACCAAACACTATACTAGTTCAGGGGTTTGAATCAACAGGTCTTGCCAAGATAGCTTGCGGTTGCAGGTTCCAGTCATACTATCCAATAACTCCGGCATCTGATGAAAGCGTCTTTTTAGAATCGCATGAAACGTTTGATGTTGAAAATAATAGGCCGGGTTCCACAATGGTTGTCCAGACCGAGGATGAAATTTCAGCAATAGGGATGGTAATAGGGGCTGCACTTACTGGTACAAGAGCTGCAACAAGTACATCTGGACCAGGATTTTCTCTTATGGCAGAGATGCTGGGTTGGTCGGGAATAAATGAGGTTCCGATTGTAGTTACTCTTTATCAGCGCAGCGGTCCCTCCACCGGTCTTCCAACAAGACACGGGCAAGATGACTTGAGGTTTGCAATTCATGCGGGACATGGAGATTTTCCAAGGATTGTCTATGCATCAGGCGATACTGAAGAAGGATTTTACGATACAGCCAAGTGCTTTAACTTTGCAGAACAATTTCAAGTGCCCGTGATTCACATGATGGACAAGTTCATTGCAAGTACCGTTTCCACAGTTCCAAGATTCGATCCAACAAAGATAACAATTGAGCGCGGCAAGCTTTTACAAAAAATTGATTCCGAAGGTTACACACGCTTTAGCCCCTCTCCAGATGGGATATCTCCAAGATCAAGACTTGGACTTGAAAACGGCATATTCTGGAATACTGGCGATGAGAGTGACGAGCATGGTCATATCTCAGAAGACCCGGTAAACCGAGCCTACAAAATGGACAAGCGCGCCAAAAAACTCGAGGTAGCCCTACAAAATATCACAAAAGATGATCAGGCAATAAAACACGAGATGTCTGATGTCTGTATCGTAAGCTGGGGATCAACCAAGGGGCCCATTCTTGATGCAATTGATATGCTAAAAAAAGACAACCGCAAAGTTGGATTCGTACAGATAAAGCTGTTACATCCATTCCCTGCAGATTATATCAAATTTTTACTCAAGGATGTAAAAACCATAATTGACATTGAAGCAAACCATTCTGCGCAACTGGGTTCACTGTTAAACGAATTCCTGGACAGAAAGGTTGACCATTACATCCTAAAGTATACGGGAAGGCCAATGACCTGTAATGAAGTATGCGAGTCGGTCAAAAAAGTATTGGACGGAAAAGCTGAGAAAAGAGAGGTGCTAACATATGGTGTCTAATTTATCAGATTACAAGACCGAAGTACACAATGACTGGTGCCCTGGATGTGTACTTCCCGACACCCTGATCCACTGCAATCCATCAATAAAACAAATCCAGCAAGTCAGTGTGGGTGAACGAGTTCTTGGACGAGATGGTCTTTACCATAAGGTAGGTGAAGTCATGACTCATATTCACAGAGGAAGATTGTTCAAGATTATAACAAAATGCTTTGGAACAACACTGCTTACAGAAGAGCATCCGGTCTTAATTGTACGACGTGAACACCAAAAACTGCACAACAAAAAATTTGATGCCATTTGGATGCGGGCGGATCAAATCAAGACAAAGGACTATGTTGTATATCCTATCCAGAAAGAAGAACTTGATAGGGAATACGTTGAAGTTGATTATAATATATGCAAAAAAGATACCGTAAGCAAGCCTCTGCCAACTAAGATTCCACTCAATGAACAATTTCTAAGATTGATGGGATACTATATCGCAGAAGGATATGTGCATAACAGAGAAATCCATTTTACTTTCAATGTAAACGAAACTGAATTTTTAGATGATGTTGAGAACATTATGTTTCAAACATTTGGGCTAGATGGAACAAAACGTACTAAAAGAAATGCAACCACAATAACATTCTGTTCTGCTCCTCTTGGAAGACTATTCATGGATTGGTTTGACCACAAGTCATACAATAAAAAAATCCCGCATTTTGCAATGCTGCTTCCGCCACAAAAACAAAAAAATCTCATCCAGGGAATGTGGCTAGGAGATGGCTGGATAAACACACAACAATCACGTGGCAATTTCAAAACTACCTCAAAGACTCTATCTGAACAACTAAAGACCCTTTTATTAAGACAGGGGGTTGTCCCAATAATCTCAGTTGAGAAGAAGAAAGGAATCCACCGAGAATCATATTCAATTCAGGTAGTAAATGATAGGGACTTTGCTGTGTTATGTACCATACTTGGTGAAAAGTTAGAGCCAAAAGTTCACATCGGAAAACCGCCTTCATCAATTGTTACGCCTGATTACGTCCTAATTCCTATAAAAGAGATTGAGAGTTTTGATTATGATGGACCAGTTTACAACCTCGAAGTCGATGATGTCAACTCGTATGTGTCCGAAAATGCAATCTTGCATAATTGTGGAGATTTCGGCATAGTAAGTTCGATACAGATGGCCTTGGCAGAAATGGAAATACCAAGAGACAAGGCAGCGATATTTTCTGGCGTTGGATGTTCTGGCAAGACATCTCATTTTATCAATACCTATGGCATCCACACCCTACATGGACGAGTAATGACTTTTGCACAGGGTGCCAAGCTTGCAAATCCAGAGATGACAGTTGTTGCTGCAGGTGGAGATGGTGACGGACTTGGTATTGGTGCAGGACACTTTGTTGCAGCTGGTAGAAGAAACGTCGACATGACATATATCATATTTAACAACGCAGTCTATGGTCTCACAAAGGGCCAGGCTTCACCAACTCTCAAGCTTGGTCTGAAAACAAAATCACTGCCAGAGCCGAACGTAAACCAGTCTGTAAATCCTATTGCACTTGCAATAGCAAGCGGATTCACATTTGTTGGACGAGGTTATGCATATGATGTCAAGCAACTAAAAGACCTTATTGTTGCAGCTGTAAAACACAGAGGGCTCGCATTTCTTGATGTATTGCAACCATGTCCCACCTATAACGACATCAATACAAGAGACTGGTTTGGGGGAATGGATAACATTGATGAGATTACAAAAAAACCACGACCACGTATTTACAAGCTTGAAGATACGGGATATGATCCTGTTGTACATATTGATTCTCCACAAGAGGAGAACGAAAAGCTAACACAGGCTCTCATAAAAGCAAATGAATGGGATAGCAAAATCCCTACTGGTATTTTCTACAAGAATGAAATGATTGCTCCCTATGACCAAAGAATCTCTGACAGGATTCCAAACTATCTTGAAAACCCCCCAGCATACCAGGAAATTTCCTCCGGCAACAAGTCCATAACTGATATTTCAAAAATCTTGGATTCACTTGAGGTTTAGGGTTTTAGTTTCGCTGGGAGTCAAAGACTCCTTTAACTCTTGTACAATTTCATTAGCAGCAATGATATAAGTTATTAGCATGATGAACAGAAGAGTAGTTCTACCTTGAACTTGGAGGAAGTAAACAAGATATTCCGTAAATCAATAATTAAGGGATATTTCGAGCCTAGCCTTTTGAATCTGGATTTCAAAAAATCAAACATAAAACATCCAACCATAAGAGATGACGGTCTTATGCAATCACATCTTCTTCATCTCTTTTTTGATATTGAAACAGGTTATGACTATCCTGATGGGGATGAATGGTTTATGGCAGAGTTTTTGTTTCCGTATAACATTAAATTGCCTGACAATCTTAAAGGTCCTGATTACTTTAGTACCATGTCTGTTGGTGAAGGAAAAAACTTTTGGAGACATCGGGAACTTATTAGATACAAATATGGAAAATCAAAAAAGCTTGAAGAATCCTTGGATTTTATAGAAAAGAAGTATAGAGAATTACATTCTATGCTAGAACCTCTGGAAAAAGAAATCAAGTAATTTTCAATTCATTGTATGAAAAAATACATTTCATGATATCAAACTCATATTCCATCTCCCCATCTTGTTATCAAAATAATATTGAATTTCAGTAGTGTCTTTTGGTATTTTGCTGGGATCAAGATGATATGGTAATAACTCAAGAACAAATTCAATCTTCTCAATTGCCGAATCAAAATGGGCCCTCTCTTCAAGGTCTATGGTGAATTTTATGTTTGGTCTACCGGTAAATTTGACGTCCGCTCGCAAAGTTTTTCCCGTGCCACGTCGTCTCTTTAACTCTTTTAGAATTCCTTTAGTCTTTTCCCACCTTGGACTCCCAAACCATTTGAAAAAGGCGTCGTTGAAAGCAAGGGGAAAAATAATCTCAACGATTGTAGTAAAATTTTCATCCTGTTCTTCCTCTGGATGTTCTTCCACTTTGAAGAGGCTGTTAAACAGACTGTATAGAACTTCCAATTCCCATGGGGACATTCCATAAAATCTTAATGAAAGAGGAAGTTTACCCGTACCCATTGCAAGTAATTGCGAAAAATTGTAATTAAAGCTTCTAAATGGTTAGGATGTATTTGAATAGGTATAGAATGCCGGTTGCCCCAATGAATAGCACCATTGGTTTCCAAGCAAGAACCGGGAAGCTTGGAGTTTTAAGTTGAACTCGATAATTGTCCACGATAGACTTGACATATTTTCTTATTCTTTCATTCCAAATGCTGTATTCAATTTGGTGTTTTTTAAGAAGTGCCTCTACTTCATACAAGACAGGCGTTCGTTGGGAAAACAAGTGTTGTAAATAATCTCGAGAAACTTCGACTTCGGCTTGAATTGCCACCATTCCCTTTTTCATTTCTAGCAGCCTTACATGCATCTCCCATGGTTTTTTAAGCTTAAGGGATAGTCCGTGTCCTATTTGTGATGACTGCTTGTGTTCAAACTTGACATGTGTGAAACCCTCATTGAAGAAGATTCTCAATAACTCATCGACACTTCTCTTTACCACAATAGTAAGTTGTTCTACTCCACTGGTTGTATCCACCTTGATCAGATCCTTCATTCCGTCAAGAAAGGATACGGTCTTGGGATATGTAGTGAGGAATTCTACCATAGCTTGCCGTCCGATTCAGCTCTATTAAAACTATAGTTGTACTATATTCTCGTCCGTAGTCCACGAACGTACACACATTGATCATATGAGATCGCCATCTCGTCTTCTCTGATCCTTCTGTCGGTAAGTTTGACTCCGGCATCTCTAACCAATGCTGCGGGTATTGCCTCATTTCCTTCGCCCATCTTGAGGTTTGCAATGGACGCCAAGTCATCTGCAACAGCTTGAAATGTTACCTTCAATGGATTTCCGTACAAATCTTTCTTACCTCTAAGATCAGCTATTGGTTCTATTCCGGCACAAGCTATTGCCACACCAACAGTTCCTGTCCTAGCAGGCATCAATCTGCTGTCAGCTATAATGACACCTACATGAATTTGATAGGTCAGTAGAAACTGGCGTCTAAGTTGTTCTGCGATACGATAGGGATCTGTAGGATACAAAATTATTGTTCCCTTTTTTGCATTGGATTTATCTATACCAGCATTAGGTGCCATGATATAATCTGACGATGTAATTACAAATCCAGGGATGCCGCCAAATATGACATCAGATTCTCTGAGAATGATTTCAGCAATTTTTGGTTTAATATGAAATTTTGTAGCTACTATTCCAGCTTCAGAAGACGGATGAACATTCTGATATTCCATGTACCTTCCTTGATAATTTGCAACATACTTGCTCGATATTACAATGACATCACCATTTTCAGGTTTTAAGCCAGAGTTAGTAAGATCTGATTTTAAGCTCTCAAATAAATCAAATCTATCGATTTTCAGAGAAGATTGAATCGGAAATACTGAAAGTGACATGTCTGATAGATAATTGCATTTACTATTTAGCGTTCTGCAAACATTTTAATTTCTAATAAAGAGCATTTCTTTTGTTGAATATTACTGAAAAGATTCTTGCTAGCGCCTCAGGCAAAACTATGGTGTCTCCCGACGACGTTGTATTTACAAATGTAGACAAGGTTATGGTTCATGACGTCTCAGGACCAGGTGTCATAGCTGTTTTTGAAAAACTAAAGAGGGGTGGAATGAAGATTGACAAATTATGGAATCCAGACAGCGTGTGGGTTGCCGAAGATCACTTTGTTCCAGCCGCTGACAAAATATCTGCCCAGAATATTGTATTGCTAACACAATTCACAAAAGAGTATGGGATAAGAAAGCATTTCAAATATGGGATGGGCCAGTATGGTATATGCCATACTCTATCTCATGAGGAGGCTATGGTCTTACCAGGTGAAGTCTATGTTGGCGGAGACTCGCACACAAACACTACTGGTGCATTGGGAGCTTTTGCAGCAGGACTTGGCCATACTGATGTTGCATACGTTCTCCTAAATGGAAAGATCTGGTTCAAAGTTCCAGAAACACTGTACTTTAAACTAAATGGTAAACTGCCAGATCATGTTATGGCAAAGGATTTCATTTTGAAAATTATTGGAGACATTGGAACAGACGGTGGTGCATACAAAACAATGCAATTTGGTGGAACAGGAGTCTCTGAGATGTCTATCGAAGAAAGATTAACCTTGACCAATATGACAACAGAGGCAGGAGCAAAAAGTGGGATAATAGAACCTGACCAGAAGATTAGGGAATATCTTACACAAAGAGGAGCTTCACGTTACAATGAAGTTCATGGAGACCCAGATGCACAATATGAAAAAGTCTACGAATACGAGGCAGCAGAATTGGAACCAATAGTAGCTAAACCATATTCGCCAGAAAACATTACAGCTGCACGAGAACTATCATCTGTTCCACTTGACAAAGCGTACATTGGTTCATGCACAGGTGCAAAACTTGAAGACTTGAGAGCTGTGGCAAAAATTCTCAAAGGCAGAACTGTAAAAATAAGAACTGAAATTTTGCCCGCTGCAATATCTATATTCAGAAAAGCGATGGATGAAGGATTGTTAAAGATTTTCATGGATGCAGGGGCAATGGTGGGCCCACCTACGTGCGGAGCCTGCTGTGGTGCACATATGGGAGTCTTGGCAAAAGATGAAGTCTGTATCAGCACTACTAACAGGAACTTCCCTGGAAGGATGGGCCACATTGAATCACAGACATACCTTGCTTCACCACTTGTGGCAGCTGCATCTGCAGTGACCGGAAAGATTACAGATCCGAGGGATTTGAAATGAAGGGCTCTGTAATAAAATATGAAAAAGATAACATCGATACGGATGTAATCCTACCCGGGCCATATCTTAAGATTCATGACTATGAAGAGTTGGCAAAACACGCCATGGAGGGGCTCGACAAGGAATTTCATAAAAAAGTAAAACCTGGAGATTTTATAGTTGCCGGAAAGAATTTTGGATGTGGTTCATCCAGAGAACATGCTCCAATAGCCCTCTCATACTCAGGAATTAAAGCAGTCTTAGCCATGTCCTTTGCAAGAATATTTTATCGAAATGCAGTTGACGGGGCATTTTTGTTACCTCTAGAGATAGATGAAAATGCTTACAGGGACATCTCAGACGGTGACGTACTTGAAATCGAGACTTCTAAAAATGAGATAAGAAATGTCACAAAAAACAAAATCTATCAAATGAAACCCTTCCCAGAATTGATAGGCAAAATAGTCGCTGCAGGTGGACTGTTCAATTACAAACCATAGGCAAAAATCAGAATTGTATCTTATAGCATTATATCTCTGGTTTGAGAGTGATTAATTTAGATGGCAAATACGTTATTTGAAAAAATCTGGAACTCTCATCTAGTAGTGGAAGAAAAAAATGGTCGCTCATTATTGTATGTTGACAGACATCTAGTACACGAAGTGACATCCCCGCAGGCTTTTGATGGTTTACGAATGAACAAGAGGAAAGTGCGTCGACCTGATCTTACTTTTGCTACAATGGATCACAACGTTCCAACAAACGATAGATCCTTGCCGATCTTAGATCAAACATCTGCAACACAGATGAATGCACTTGAAAGAAATTGTAAAGAATTTGGAATTCCGCTTTTTGATATTCACAGCCCCAATCAAGGGATTGTCCATGTTATAGGGCCTGAATTAGGCATCACATTGCCTGGTGCAACAATAGTTTGTGGAGACAGCCACACCTCAACTCATGGAGCTTTCGGCTCACTTGCTTTTGGAATTGGAACAAGTGATGTCGAGCATGTTTTGGCAACCCAAAGCATATGGATGGAAAAACCAAAGACATTTGAAATTAAGGTGGAAGGAAAAAGAAAGAATCCACATGCAGTAACGGCAAAAGACATCATACTTTCTATCATAAGAAAAATTGGCACTGCCGGGGGTACTGGAACCGTTATTGAATACGGAGGTGAAACCATTTCAGAACTTAGCATGGAACAAAGGATGACAATATGTAACATGTCTATTGAAGCAGGAGCCAGGGCTGGTCTTATTGCTCCAGATGAGAAAACATTCGAGTATCTAAAAGGAAGAAAACACATTCCAAAAAATTATGACGAATATGTTGACTATTGGCAAGAGAATCTAAGATCCGACAATAGTGCAAAATTTGATAAGAGTTTCACTCTTCATGCTAATGACATAATTCCTCAGGTAAGCTGGGGCACTAATCCTGCAATGACCATAGACGTGACAGACAAGGTACCATTCCCAGAAGAATATGCAAAAGGAAATTTGGAAGAAGAAAAAGCTGCAACAAAGGCACTTCAGTATATGGATCTAAAACCGGGAACTCCTATCACTGATATCATGATAGACCGTGTCTTCATAGGCTCATGTACCAATTCCAGATTAGAAGATTTGACAGAGGCCTCAAGGGTTGTCAAGGGTAAGAGGGTCTCACCAAAAGTTAGAGCTATGGTTGTTCCAGGGTCACAGCAGGTGAAGAAGCAAGCAGAACTAATTGGTTTGGATAGAATCTTTAAAGAGGCAGGTTTTGAGTGGAGAGAATCTGGTTGCAGCATGTGTCTTGGCATGAATCCAGATATTCTTGCGCCAGGAGAGAGATGTGCAAGCACTTCTAACAGAAATTTCGAAGGAAGACAAGGTGCAGGGGGTAGAACACATCTTGTAAGCCCTGTAATGGCAGCTGCTGCCGCAATAAATGGGCATTTCGTAGATGTAAGAGAAATGGATTTGAACTAAAATGGAACAATTCAAGAGAATTAAAAGTGTTGTTACTCCACTCGATAAAGTTAATGTTGATACAGATCAAATAATTCCTAAACAATTCTTGAAATTGGTTCAAAGAACTGGATTTGGCCAGTACTTATTTTATGATTGGAGGTATGAACGAGGCGGTACTTTAAAAAAAGACTTTGTTTTGAACAACCAAAAATTCAAAGATTCAAAAATTTTATTGGCTAGAGACAATTTTGGATGTGGTTCAAGTAGAGAACATGCGGTGTGGGCACTCGAAGATTTTGGGTTTAAAGTAATCATATCTACATCATTTGCAGATATTTTTTACAACAATTGTTTCAAAAATGGAGTTCTTCCGATACGAGTCAGTGAACAATTGTTGCAGAAATTATTTGAAAACAATTCTGAGGTGGAGATTGACTTGGAAAAACAAATTATTAGGATGAATAATGAAATGACACCATTTGACATAGAATCACATTGGAAAAAAATTCTCCTCGAAGGTCTTGACGATATTGCCGTCACACTAAAATATGAAGATAAACTTGCCCATTATGAAAAATCTCAGAAAAATTTCAAGTTTTCAGTTTCTTGACAATGACACTCACTAACTTGTGCTCTCTTTCAACACGGGTAGGGGAATCCACATCAAGCCATGGTGTTTTCCCAATGTCATATGCACCAATCCTGTTCTTCTTTGAAAGTGATTGCAAAACATCATACGAAAGGTTTACCTCTTTCTTTTTTGTCTTTTTTGATTTTATAGTTTTTAGAATTTTTGTATCAAGGATGTATATGCCCAGACATTCAGCCATCTCAAGTTTGATAGTTGGTTTTTCTTTAAATTCACGAATTATGTCACCTTCAACCACCGCATAACCTGTTTCTTCCTTCCGATACCTCCTTGTGGCTATCGTCGCTAACGATTTTTTCACCTTATGAAACTTATACATGTTCTTGACATCAATAGGGCACAGATTATCCACAAACCATAATAGAAATTCTGCATGTCTGCCCAACATCTTCTCCAAATGAACAAGATCTCCACCAGTTCCACTTTGTGAATCTTGTACGAATCTTATTGGTTTTCTCAGGTTAGAACGATTTTCAAAATATCTTTCTATTTGCTTGCCTAAACCATGAAAATCCGCAAGAATGATTATCTCATCGATTAGTTTGAACGACGACAGATATCTTACAATGTGTACTATTAGCGGTTTACCATGTATTGGTATCAGTGCTTTTGGAATATAATCTGTAAATGGCCTTCCACGTGTTCCACGTCCTCCGGCCATAATTACAGCTTTCAAAGCTATCTGTAAGATTTCTGCTTTCTTCTTCTGGCGCTAGGACCGCCAAATTTCTTTGGTTCTTTTCTTCTGTCGTCGCCACTAAGTAAGTGCTTGTCGTATTCTGCAATTCGTATCCTAAGATCTTCACGAATAGATTTTGTAAAGGGATGATCTTTTGGCTCCTTTCTTGTTTTTGTCCATCCTGTCAAAGCTCTTGATATTGCAATAGCACTTGCATATGACTGCCCCATAAAGCCACCGCCACGTACTTTGACAGAAACATCAATCCTGTTTCTCAGATCTCCTGCAACCTCGAGTGGTCCTAGCATTACTTCTCTTGCAACCTCTTGTTGAACCATCTCTACTGGTACGTTGTTTATTCTAACTCGTCCTGCACCTTTTGTGATAAAAGCATGAGCGTGAGCAGCTTTCCTTGATGCAAAATAACTTTCAAATCTTACCATTATTCATGCCACCCTACCATTCTTCCCAGATCTCCCACAGTCATATAATATGGTGCTGGTTTTCTAATTTTTGCATCGTCAAATTGAGCAGTCTTCTTCGATTTTAGTTCATTTGGAACACCCAGATAAACTCGAAGTCTTTTCAATGCTGCCTCACCTGATGGTTTGTTTTTTGGCAGCATGCCTCTCACCATTTTTGTTATCATCGTGTCAGGTCTGCGAGGATGGAAAGGACCAAACTTTGGATTTGTAATACTTGATATCTCAAGATATTTTCGATACTCATCTATTAGCATTTTCCTAGAACCGCTTAACATGATATTTTCCGAGTTTACAATTGACACTCGATTTCCATCTTTTAGAAGTTTTGCAACATGTGAACACAATCTTCCTGCTATGTGGTTTGTTCCATCAACGATAATAGTCTGTGGACCCTTTGGTTCGGACTTTACCTGTGCTTCCTGTTTAGACAATTATTTTTACTCCTTTTCCTGTTGGATTGTTCTTTATCAATTGAGAAACATCGATAATTTTTCCGCCCGATTGAATGACTTTCTTTGCGCCGCTAGAAGATATTGAAAATGAACATAGTGTTATCTTGTGTGAAATATTTCCAGTCCCTAGTACTTTGCCGGGAACAACAACTACATCATCATCCTTTACGAATTTATCAAGCTGACCTAGGTTTAGGACCTTTCTTGCCCGTGTTGGTTTTAGTGCTATCTCTGCGAGTCTTGACCAAATTGGGGCCTTGTTTTTCCTTGATGCTACCTTGAGCTCCTTGGCCATGTGTATTACAATTTGATTAGTCATGTGTAATTAGCCAATTTTAACCCAAATATAATATATACTTCAACTAAGTGTAGCAATTGTCTGCTGGAATTCGTCCAGTCTTTTCTCCAACTCGTCAACAGCAGCTCGAATTACTTGTCCTGCACTGAGATTTCCTGTCGTTTCGATGGTCAAAATATGCTCTTCTGGATTTCCCCCCTGTGTGAGCACAGCTATTGTTGCCGAGTTCCATTTGGCATGTTCGCTTCCTCTTCCAAGCCTTGCATAGGCTTCAACCTTCAGCTTTTGTCCAGGGGCTAATTGTACAATTGGGATGTTAGGACTTACAGATTTGACCACTTCATCCTCCGAACTAAGATCTTGGGTGGTAACCGTACGGGTTGTATCTGAACTACCAGAATCAAGCATCAATAACACCCTGCAACGACTACATCCCAACTCACTGTGGCAGTCACAAGTAGAGGGCTCTACAAATCTAGTAAGATCAGTTCTTAATGGAACCATTGCAAGTCTGTGAGCAACTCCTTCATCTGCTAGAACTGATGAATTCTCAATTATTACTACATCATCAATTGCAAAGGTTGGTACACCTGACAAGCAAATTCTTCTAAGTGCATTTGCATACTGTAAAGGTACTCCTTTTAGTTTAACAACAATACTGTTTTCACTTTCCTTAACTATGTCTAAAGAAGTCAAATCTTATTGGAAAAGTCAGAAGTTCCAAATAAAAATCTAGCGAGTTTTTCTGTATAGATAAATACCAATAACAAGTACCAAAAATATGGACAAAGTTACTGTAGTTAGACTATCTGTAGAGGGTGAAAAGTTCGAAATCATAGTAAAGCCAGACCCTGCTTTAGAGTATAAGCTGGGGAAAAGAAAGGAAATTTCTGGCATACTCGTTTCCGACGAAGTCTATTCGGATTCTAACAAGGGAACAAGAGCCTCTACTGAGAAGTTAACAAAGGCATTCAAGACAACTGATGCAACTGCTATCGCTACAATAATACTCCAAAAAGGTGATCTTAATCTAACTACTGAACAAAGACGAAAGATGGTTGCTGAGAAACGCAAGCAGGTAGTAGATTTTATTGCAAAAAGCTACGTTGATCCTCGATCTCATCTTCCACATCCGCCCATGAGAATAGAACAAGCAATGGAAGATGCAAGGGTGTCAATTGATCCTTTTAGAAGTACAGATGAACAAATTAAAGAAATTATTGAACAACTTAGATCGATCATTCCATTAAAATCAGAAAATATGATTCTCGAAATTGTTGTTCCTCCACAATTTGCGGCTCAATCTTATTCTGTCTTGAAATTATTTGGTTCATTGAAGAAAGAAGAATGGCAGTCAAATGGTTCTTTGAAAGTAATACTAGATATACCGGCTGCGGCAAGGGCAAATGTGATAGATAGATTGGGTTCAGTTACAAAAGGTACTGCTTCTGTTGAGGTTGCAAAATGATGGACATTAAAAGAAGATATGTTATTCCCGGTGATGTTATTGCAACTGGTCCACTAAGGCCAGAACAAAATGTATACCAAGAAGGGGATAGGATAATTTCTACTTCTGTAGGTATTTCTGAAATTTTTGAAAATTCAGTTAGAGTTATTCCGCTTACAGGAGGATATGTTCCAAAGACAAACGACCTAGTAATAGGAAAGGTTATTGGAACTTCGCCACTTTCGTGGGAATTTGATATTGATTCTTGTTTCATAGGTTTCCTCCCAGCTCAAGATGTTTTTGGGAGAGATTATTCTCCTACCAAGGATGAGTTGAGACAAAGACTAGACATTGGAGACTTGGTTGCAGCACGAATAGCGAACTTTGACAGATCACGTGACCCACTTCTTACTGTGCAAGATAGAGATCTAGGTAAGATTGAGTCTGGCGAGCTTGTTAAAATTGCACCAAGCAAAGTACCTCGACTAATCGGTAAACGAGGATCTATGATTCAAATCATTGAGATGGCAACCAAGGCAATAATTACAATCGGTCAGAATGGTTGGATAGTAGTTTCATGTGAGGATCCAGAGGGATTATTAAAGGCGATTGAAGCGATTAAGATGATTGATACCCTGGCACATACGCCTAATTTGACTGAAAGAGTCAAATCTATGCTTGGGGTACCAGAGGGTGAAAATAATGACACAATTAATGACTGAAGATGGAATTAGATGTGATGGACGAAGAGTAGATCAGCTAAGGAATATTTCGATCAAAGTTGGAGTTCTGAAGAACGCTGATGGTTCAGCCTATATTGAATTCGGAAAAAATAAGATTCTAGCAGGGGTGTTCGGGCCAAGAGATGTGCATCCCAAACATTTGGCCAATCCTGACACCGGAATTTTACGTTGTAGGTATCACATGTCACCGTTTTCTGTAACAGAAAGAAAAAATCCAGCTCCCTCAAGAAGAGAAATTGAAATATCAAAGGTGATAAAAGAAGCACTCTTACCCTCACTAATACTCAAAGATTTTCCAAGGACTGTGACAGACGTATTTGTTGAGGTTCTTCAAGCCGATGGAGGTTCACGTTGTGCAGCCCTTGACGCTGCATCAGTAGCACTAGCAGACGCAGGAATACCAATGAAAGACTTGGTGTCGGCATGTGCTGCAGGCAAAGTAGCAGACAGAATAGTTTTGGATGTAAACAATGAAGAGGATCAAGAAGGACAGGCAGACATGCCAGTGGCATTAATGCCAAACTCGGGGAAGATAACCTTGATGCAGTTAGATGGAATGTTGACACCTGAAGAATACAAAACATGCTTACAGACAGCTATCGGTGGTTGTAGACAAGTTTATGAAATTCAAAGAAAAGCACTCATTACCAAGTACTTTGAAAGTGGAGAACAATAAAGTTGGAGTCATTGATATTAGATCAATTACGCAGAGATAAAATTCTAGATTTACTCAAACAAGGAAGGCGAATAGATGGAAGAACTCTTGACGAACAACGACCACTAATTATAGAAACTGGTGTGATTCCAAAAGCCAATGGTTCAGCAAGAGTGAAACTTGGAAATACCGAAGTCATTACCGGTGTTAAAATACAACCTGACAAACCATTTCCTGATTTGGGAGACAAGGGAATTTTAATCTGTACTGCAGAAATCCTACCTTTGGCAGATCCAAACGCAGAACCTGGTCCTCCTAACGAAGAAGTAATTGAGCTTGCGAGAGTAGTGGACAGAGGAATTCGTGAGACAGAAATGATTGATCTTCATCAGCTTGTTCTAATAGAGAACAAGTCAGTTATCGGTCTCTTCATAGATAGTAGTGTAATTGATGCCGACGGAAATCTTTTCGATGCATGTTCATATGCATCTGTAGCAGGTATTCTTTCCTGCACCGTTCCAAAGTATGAAATAAAAGATGAAGCACCGGTTTTAGTGGAGGGTGTTACCTCAAAGCCACCGGTGAAAACTATTCCAATCTCAGTCACAATGGCTAGAATAGGAGATTACATAGTTGTTGATCCAACAAATGAGGAACAAGCATGTATGGATGCCAGAATTACCATCACAACTAATTCTGAAGGAAATATCTGTGCGTTACAAAAAGGTGGAGTTGATGGTTTTACTGTTGACCAACTCATACAATGTTCACAAACAGCGCTATCTCTGGGAACAAAAATAAGGAAACAGTTTGAGCAGTTGATGTAATATGGCTAAAGGCAAAGGAGCCTCATTGAAGGGGCTAGGTCAAAAGTATGGATTAAAACCACGCAAAAAATTTACAGCTGTACATCGACTGTTGAAAATGAAGCGAAAATGTCCTGACTGCGGTTCTGGCAGATTTGGTAGAGAAGCAGTTGGAATTTGGGCTTGCAAGAAATGTGGTTTTAAGGTAGCAGGCATGGCATATGACCTCAAACTATAGTGCCAAGATTCAAATTTCAGCTGGCAAAAGAACAGAAGCAATTTTCAAATCACTTGAAACCGATAACAAATTCTACGATGAAAATCCGACTATAACGAAAATGTCTCATGATGAAGAAATCACTATTCTGATTGACGCACAAGAAATTTCGCATCTTCGAGCAAACCTGAATTCAACGCTACGACTTGTTCAGGCTAGTAATGATTCTCTGGAATCGGTAAAAATATAAGCAAAACAACTAAGGAACAAACATGTCCTCCGGAGAACAGCAAATTCCACCATGGCTACAAGAACAAGTATCTAGATTGCAACAATTACAGCAGAACCTCCAATCAATTACTGTTCAAAAACAACATCTTGAAACAGAACAACTTGAGGCAGAGCGAGCTCTTGAGGCTCTAAAAAAAGCAAATGATGACGACGCTGTATACAAAGCAGCTGGCTCGATATTAATCAAATCAACAAAAACGAATCTGATTTCAGAACTTGAGGAAAAGAAGGAACTAGCCAACACACGACTCACCGTATTGTCAAAACAAGAGATTCGAGTAAAAGAGAATCTCAAAGAAGCAGAGACAAAAATCAGAGAAATGTTACGTGGTCCTGCTCAAACTGGACAACAAAAGACAGATACTCCTAAATAAAATACTAGCAAAATTTTAGCGGTTCAATGAAGATAGAAGACTTGAGAATGGTAGTGGATGAAAGGGAACGAAAGAGTGGCATCCCTGATCTTCTAAAAGAAGTTGGAGTAAAAGTGGAACTGAAAAATCTTCCCATTGGTGATTACATCGTAGCTTCAGAAACTGTTGTAGAGAGGAAGAGCGTTTACGATTTTATTTCGTCAGTATTTGATGGAAGACTATTTGATCAATGTAATAGGCTAAAGGAACACTATGAGAATCCAGCAATAATAATAGAAGGAAATATCGATGAAATTGATAAGATCACTGAAAACCCACTTGTTTTTTACGGAGCTATCTCATCAGTTGTATTAGATTTCAAGATACCAGTTGTTCCAACACCAAATGCTTCTCATACGGCCAAGTTGTTGATTGCCATGTGTGCAAGACAAGGCAGCATGAAAGGACCATTCCTCAAGAAAATAAGAAAATCTGGTGATCTAAATAATCAACAGCTTTCTGTGCTATGCAGTCTCCCGGGTGTAGGAGAAAAGCTTGCTACAAGGATGTTAGAAAGATTTGGATCACCAAACAACTCATTGAATGCATCTGCTGCAGATCTTTCGAAAATAAAAGGGATGGGTGATGCAAGAGCTCACAAAATAAGAAAAATACTTGACGCCACGATTAAAGGTGATAAAAAAACAGGTCAGAAAACGCTGCATGATCTTTAACATACGATAAAATGCTGGCTACCAAAATGTAAAATTGTATGACGGTTCATTTGCGGACTGGGCTGGAAGAAGGCTTCAGCTTGGTTGATTTTCGTCTCAACTTGTTACCACATATAGGACAAACAGAAAGTTTTGAAAACGATTTTTCACAACCCGAACAAAAGTAAACCCAATTAGTTTTAATCACCCCTTTTGTCATAACGGGAAAAACCATAAGATTGAGATGTTTGGCCACGTTTGAAGTTGCAAAATCATCAGTTAACAACTCTCCACGAAGCTGCAAACACAATGCGATTACAGAAACATCTTCTTCAGAAAGATTGTGAAAATCACCGGTCTCCATTGCTTTTTGCCTTACTATCTCAGTAAATTTTTGCTCTGGTTCAATTATTCGAAGCCTTTTTGATTCGATAAGCGTCGAAATTACTGCTTGTTCTTTTTTAATGTGCTTGATTTCTTCAAAGACAAGAGGTGTGGTAAAGCTTGTTTCCTGCGATGCAAATGGTATGCCAGAGTAGAATGAAGTGGCATCCAATACCTTAGAAGCCAAGCTTACTCATCTGTCTTAGACCCTGTTTTTTGAGTCTAACAAAGATTGCTTGTTTTTTGTACTTTTTGATTGTTATAACTTCATCAAACCTAGCTGGTTTGATTACTTGAGCATCCATGATTATGTTCGAATCATGATTGCTTATTATCTCAATTTTTTCATCTGGTACTACTATTGAAGGCAGTTTGTTGACTGGTGCAACAGGCGTTATGATGAAGACATCTAAGCTTTCGTGAAGAATAGGACCTCCTAGCGAATATGAATGTCCGGTAGAACCACTAGGTGTTGCAACTATTACACCATCCATTTTTTGCGTTACGGTATCATTTTGGAATCTTATTTCAAAAAGGGAGGTCTTTGTCAAATTCTGTCTGTTGATGTATATTTCATTGAGAGCTGGAGGAAAATCCTGACCTCCACAAGAGGCAACAACTCTAGTTCGTCTATCCAGAAATATGTTATTTGCCAAAATTTGGTCTATCGCAGTATCAATTTGAGGCAGGGTTATCTCTGATAGGATCCCTCTATTGCCACCTACGTTAATTGCTAAATTTGGAACCTCGTTCTCCAAATACCTGAATGTTCGTAAAGTTGTTCCATCTCCACCAAGAGTAATGGTAAGGTCAAGCTTTGTAGTCTTGAGCTCTTCCAAATCGTTTACTTTCTTTGCCCCGTCCGCTTCCACGGGGGATACTGTATAGACTTTTACCTTTTTTGCGAGTAATTTTTTTGCAACATTTTTTGCGGCATCCTCTGATTCTTTTGAACCAACCTTACTCACAACTGCTACATGATTAAGATCCAACCAAAAGTACTATTCTCATTTCACATAAAAAGCATCTGATGAGTATAAAATATTAAGGAGCCTTTTCTGTAACTTAATTGAAGAGTGATTATGACTTACGCACATACCGAAGTTTTAGTTGACACCGAAACGGTTTCAAAAAATCTAGACAATAACGCAATCAAGATTGTGGAAGTAGACTATGATCCAGAAAATGGCTATCGTCAAGGGCATCTTCAAAACGCCAGTTTGATTTGGTGGAAACGTGACGTTAATGACCCAATAACCAGAGACATTGTAAACAAATCTCAATTCGAAGAGCTGATGTCTAAAAATGGTATCACTGCAGATTCTGAGGTTATCTTGTACGGTGATTTCAATAATTGGTTTGCAGCTTTTGTTTTTTGGATTTTCAAATACTATGGACATGAAAAGGTAAAGATTATGAACGGTGGTAGAAAAAAGTGGGAATTAGAGAAGAAACCATATACAAAGGACGAACCACAAATTCAAAGAACAAAATATGTGTCTCAACCACCAAATGAGGGTGTAAGAGCTTACTTGTTTGATGTAAGGAGAGCTCTTGACAAGAAAGATACTACATTGGTTGACGTTCGTTCCCCAAAAGAGTTTACAGGTGAAATCACTGCACCGCCTGAATATCCAATGGAAAATGCTCAAAGAGGAGGACACATTCCTGGAGCAAACAATATTCCATGGGCAACTGCTGTAAATGACACCGATGGAACTTTCAAGGCTGTTGATGAACTCAAAAAGATTTACGAATCAAAAGGTGTAACCCCTGACAAAGATGTAATCTGCTACTGCAGAATTGGTGAACGATCATCTCATACATGGTTTGTCTTAAAGTATCTTTTGGGATACCCACAAGTTAGAAATTATGATGGATCTTGGACCGAATGGGGTAATATGATTGGAAACCCAATTGAAAAATAACGATTCAGAACAAGAATTACCTATTCTAAAAAAGGGTATCTTCTACGCCATAAGGGATGGCCCGACCGATATCATAATGGAAGATAAGACCAAGCGAGGTCTTACTGTACAAGAGAAAACAGTAGATGAAAAGTACAATGTAATTGCTGAAAAAGGAATGATATACGATATGGATGGTATAGGCCATAAAGTAGGTATTAGATGGTACTTCCCAAAAGGGCACTTTATCTTTGAGCAGGTACTAGAGCATGCCAAGGAAATGGAAGAAAAATATAGAAAGATCCGAGAAGAAACCTGTCCAGACTAAGAAGCGTTTTTAAAGTCTGTGTATGTAAAAAAACTAAATGTCTCTCTTGCTGAAGGACAAAGTCTATTCGGTTCAATCTGCTACTACAAAAAGAGGCATCTATCCATTACATAGTTACAAACTTGGATTATATCGATTACCAATCAAGCTTGAGGACCAATACGAAATAGACTCGATTGTAAGCGGTTTCAAGAAAGTATTTGTCATGGACAAATTCGCTGATAGGGTATATGCTACATATAGATGGAAAGAAGAAAATATGTCAGATCCTGATGAATCGGGATACAAATCCATCGAATTAGAAGTACAAGTTGAGATAGTAACTGGCGAGGTTGTTGACATGATATACCAAATTTATCCGATTGAAAAATACGGTGATGGGTTGTGGGTTAAAGATTACAGAAGAAAAGCTGATGCCAACGCCAAAATGATAATTGATACCATCTTGCGTAATAGCATACTTGCTGATAGGATGATTGAGCATTTAATTAAAATCAGCAACAAGGAAGTTACAGACGAGGTAAAGGCGCAAGCTGTAAAACAATTGGAGGAAATGACTCCACTTGCACAAATAATTCCAAATGCAAAACCAAAACCAAAGCCAGCTGCTCCCCCGCCTGGTCAAGAAGCAACTCAACAAGTAGCGGCTGAGACTCCATCAGGTGCAAAGGCTGGACCAATAGACGTGGACTTCAAGACCAAACTTAAGGTTAGTGAAACATTTACAGCTCCATCCAGCGGTGTTAAGATCAAGATATTTGGTCCAAGGAAAGGAAACGAGATCTTGGGAATTTGGGGAGAAACCGTGTCCGTTGATTTTGATATTTGTATAGGAGACGGCGCATGTATTGATGCGTGTCCAGTCAAGGTCTACGAGTGGGCTGAATTCCAAGGAAATCCATCATCAGATAAGAAGCCATTGATGGCAAGAGAGCCTGATTGTATATTTTGCTTGGCTTGTGAAAACGTCTGTCCCGTACAGGCAATTAAAATATTCAAGAAGGGATAGTCAAAAATAACGGTACGCCTATAAGGACTTCTGAGTTGAGAAAGTGCGATGTTGTTACATGCAGTACCGACTCCTCTGACGCAATTTTTGTGGAATATATTCATAACAAGTGCCTTGATAATCACTCTCTATACGTGTAATTTCTATTACCTGGTTTTTCTTTCTAGACAACAGAAGAAGAAGATTAGATCAATCGATCTAAAGGATACTCCTACGGTAACTATCCAACTTCCAATTTACAATGAAAAATACGTGGCAGAAAGACTAGTTAATGCTGTTTGTGAGTTGGATTATCCAAAAGACAAGCTATCCATTCAAGTACTTGACGATTCTGATGATGATACTTATGATATACTCGAAAATCTGGTAAATGATTACAAAAAGAAAGGATTTGATATTTTACATGTCAGGAGAGGTGAAAGGAAAGGTTACAAGGCTGGTGCACTTCGACACGCGATGAAGTCTACAAAAGGTGATTTTGTGGCCATATTTGATGCAGACTTTATTCCTCCTTCTTGGTTCTTGAAAAAAGCACTGTCTTACTTTTGTAAACCTGAAATAGGTCTGGTTCAATGTAGGTGGGGCCATGTCAATGAAAAATATTCTGCTCTGACTATGGCTCAAGCTTTAAGTCTTGATTTTCACTTTCTGGTAGAACAAAAGGCAAAAAGTAATTCTCATTTATTCATGAATTTCAATGGCACCGCAGGTGTATGGAGAAGAGAATGTATTGAAGACGCCGGGGGATGGCATACTGCCACACTTGTCGAAGATTTAGATCTTAGTTATAGAGCCCAGATGAAAGGATGGAAATGTGTATTCATTCCAGATATCGTTGTGGATGCAGAGCTTCCTGTTCAGATGAATGCCGCAAAGAGACAACAATTCAGATGGGCTAAAGGATCTATTCAATGCGCAATTAAGCTATTGGGCGATGTTGTCATAAAGAAGATACCAATCGACACCAAAATTCAAGCCTTTGTTCAATTAACTAGACATATCGTTTACCCATTAATGCTTGTGCAATTTCTAATATTGCCTATCTTGCTTGCTTCAAAAATAAATCTCTACATGGTAAGCGGTTTGCCACTTCTAACTATAATCACGTATCTTGCAATGGGTCCTGTGATGTACATTATGATTATTCGTGACATTTATGCTAAGAGTTGGAAATCTAAAGTACTGTCATATATGTACATGGTATTCTATTCTGCTGGAATGTCAGTAAACAACACTGTGGCAGTTTTTGACGCATTCTTTGGCAAGAAAAACGAGTTTCTACGTACTCCGAAATTTGGAATTGTAAACAAGACTGATGATTGGAGGGACAAAGCGTATGCTTTGCCTTTTACAAAAACTACACTACTTGAGATTTTCTTCGGTGTGTATGGAATTATTGGTATGTTCATTGCAATTTTTTCTAACAATGCTGTTTTTACTCCAATAATAGGAATTCAAGTAATAGGATTTCTTTACGTAGCATACCTGAGCATATCACATTCAACATTTAAAAAAGGCAAATCAAGAAATAGCCCCATTAGAACAAAGGTTCAGAGGATGGCAAATAACTACTACAAACTTGCACTGGTGGGAATAATAGGGCTTATCGCCTTGGGTATAGTCATGGCTTTTGAGGAATATCGAACTACAATATACCCACTTGACCAGGCAAGGGGACTTTTGATAAGAATTCAAGCTACGTCCGATCCTCTAACAATTAATAATGATCTAAAGACCATAGAGCAGCTACTTCCAAAATCAGGTAATCCTGTATGGATATTTCCTACAGACGATACTGATTTTGGCCTAATGCAAAATGACCTTGATACTATGATATTCACGGCTGACAAGATTTCAAATACATCACCTGACAGCGCGGCGTTTCATGCCGGAATGATAAATATTCATTCACAGGCTAACACAATAGTATTCAACCTTCTTGATGCGACCCCATACATGTACGTAAGTATATCTAACATCTTGTTTGGTTGTATCTGGGTTGCAGTGATCATAGGAATCTTTGCATTGCTAAAGAAGAAACGAGAACGTCTCCAAGCTTATGATTTAGCAAACGAAACTTAAGAAATATTTAGCTCGTGTCTTACTTCATCAACTGCTCTTATTCCAAACAAGTCACGAATCTGCTCCATTCTTATTGATTCTTTTACAAGATCAGATCCTAATTGACTAATTAAAAGTCTGAAGACATCGGTAAATCTTATTTCCCATCTATCAGCACAGTCCAAGAGCTTTGATACACTCCACTGTTTTACTTCAAGTGGGAGTGGCATCTTTGCCTCCGCTTCAATTGAAAGTCTGTCAAATAGGTTAATCATGTCAACTGTCTGAGATACCATCTTTTCAATATCTTCTAGAGTTCCATACTTTGACTCTGATCTCATACGTATGTTTGACTGGAACTCAGAGAGACGAAGCAGTCCTATTACTTCTCTTGAGGTATTCTGTGAAGTCTTATGCGTTACACTTCGTATGTCGTTTAGTTGTTGAGAGATCTCATAGGTCTTTTTGTTAAATTCCGATATTGATGCAGAATTACTGTTGAGCATTTCTGCAAAATCAGCCATCTTCTCATCAAGTTCTTTTGTCTTACCAAATACATTTTCCTTAAAATTACTAAATTGTGTATTCACATTTCTAATATCATTACTAAGAGATGAGAGTGAATCTGTTTTCTTCATCAGGGCTCCAATTTCAACTCCTACATTTCTGATCTGAGATTCCAGATTTATGATGGGCTCTCTGGTATTCTGTTTAATCTCTTCAATTTCCTTGGTAAGGTCAGGAAGTGGTCCAGCTTTTGCTATATTCTTTAACTCTTCACGTATCTTTTCAGTCTTTTCTGAAACATGCATTATCATTTTGGTATTGTTTCTTATGGAATCAAGATTATCAGCCACAGTTTGCATTATTTTATTAGTATCTGGAATTGATTCTTGTTTTTCACGAATCTTGCCTACATGGTCTTGAAGCTTGTTTACCTGATCATTGATTTTGTCTATAATGTTGGAATGAGCCTTTACTTGATTCATTCCTGTGAAGAGTCTCTGGGTATCTTCCTCCAGAATGTTTATCTGTCTTGAGTTCTTTTGAATTTGTTCTAGGGATTTGTTAACAGCATCTATCATATTTTTCAAGGAAACTAATATTTTTTGATTCTCAGCAAAAATCTTTGACATTGTTTTTACTTCCGATGCCAAGACCTTCGTGGCATCAGAAATTGAACTCATTTTTTTAAGAACATCTGCAGTTGGATCTTTACCCTGCCTTTTGCCTGCATCTGGTCGTTTTGATTTTCTCACTTTTAATTACAACCAATATAACCGATAAAAAAGTTGGGTTTTGATTTTAAACTCAACAAAAAATGGCCCAGTGGTTGGTTAGCTATTAACCATATCTGGGTCGTGAAGTACCTCGTGGAAGGTCTTCTCTACAAGACCATTTGCAGTTTCCAAGAACTGCTTTGGGCAAAACTCACAATTTAACATGAATTACCGTACCATACGGTACTATTAATTCACAGGTAACTTTGGTATTACCAGTGAATTTCTCTCTATTTCTCAAGATTCAGTGAGGCGGAGTTTATGCAATATCGCAATCCTGTAGGTTGTGGGCCATCCTCAAAAATATGCCCTAGATGAGAACCACATTTCTTACACATGACCTCTGTTCTGTGCATCCCATAGCTTACATCTGTCTCTTCTTGAATACTATCTCCGATAGGTTCATAGAAACTAGGCCAACCTGTACCAGAGTCGAATTTAGTTTCGGATGTAAATAATTCACTTCCGCAGCAAACACATTTGTAAACTCCCTTTTCTTTACAGTTATAGTATTTTCCAGAAAAGGGCGGTTCAGTTCCTTTCATTCTGCAGATAGAATACTGTTCTGGCGTTAACTTTTCTTTCCAAGCATCATTCGAATTTTCCAATGTTTAATTTTTGGGATTTTCAGATATTAATCTTTTTAAGCAGTGATAATAACAACTGGCAAAAGAAAAGACGCCTTAAAAGCAGTCAGATACCCCAGGTATAATTCATCATAATCAGTAAACCCAATCATCATTCTGCAAGCCGTAATAGAAAGATGTACCTTATAATGTGACCGATTTGACGAGGTCTACTATTCCTCTTATTTGGAAGCATCTAGAGTGAAAAATAAGAAATTTTCACCAAATGGTTGGTCTAGACTACGTTGGGTATTAAATAAAATTTCATGAGATGATTTGATATGATAGACGAGATTCTGCAGAGGATAGAATCTGCTGGAGTAACCGGCATTAAGAAGGCCGATTTAAAGAAAACATATGGAAAAGACTGTGACGAAATAATTGAAAGACTACAAAAAGAGGAAAAGATTTTCATTGAAAAAAAAGGAGTTGCCTATTTTGTGTGGATTAAAGATAATTACATTTTACATCTCACTGAAAATGACCCGAAGTTCAAATTAATGCTCAACATGGTTGTAGGCGTAAGTCACTCTATATCTAGACTGAAAGAACAAACCTACACATTACGTCAAGAAATGGAAGATCTAAGTATACAAGAAAGTGTAGAAGAATCTGTTGATTTTGAGACAGAATTCAATAAATGTTTGTGTGAATCAGGAACTTCAGTAGGATGGGCGCCTTTCTCAAAAATTAGAGAAAAGATATGCCAAACTAAAAATTTATCGAAAGAAAAATTCTATACACTTGCAACCAATCTTATTGAAAAACATCGTGAAAGATATGAAATTTCTTCTGGCGGGCCAGAAGGAGTAGTTGTTCGAGGGCTAGTTCACGGATATGTGAGGAATGTCTAATGTACGCTTACAAATTAGATGACAATCCATATCCAAGTAGTCCAACACCCACTGAAAAAGACGCAAAGATTCTTGGTGGAAGAAGACACAAGGAGGCAAAATCTGCAATCTTGGAATGCCTCAAGGAACTTGGCGGAAAAGTTCAGGGAAGAGATTCTGGGGACAATGACTTCAGAACAGTAACTGTAATACAAGATGTTGGTTCTGGAAAGACTCACTTGGCATTACATGTCAAGAATTTGAAAGGAAGATACAGCTCTGAATGTTCTTTTGTTGACTTGTCTACCATATCTCCAAAAACCATGTCAAGTATCTACAATGCAATAATCAAAGGATTTGATAATGATTTTTTTGTTCAACTGAGAATGAAATTTCTAGAATACATAAAAGAGAGGGCAGAACAAGACGATACCTATGCAAAAAAAGCACTAGATTATAGATTTGTCAACAAGCTAACTGGTCTTACAATAAAACAAAAAGTTGACGACATTATAACTGGTAAGCAGTATCTTTCTATTGAAAATCTAAAGGAGTTTCTAGTGCACAAATTCAACTATTATGAATCGGCATTCATAAGAAACGTCATAACAAACTCTTTTGAAAGTATCAACAATCTTGAAGAACTACTTGGTATGATCTCGGCTATATCTAAACTAACTCAACGATTTCTTGGAAAGATTACACTTCTTGAGATAGATGAATTTGACGGAAATAAGGACTCGATAGAATTCATAAAGGGAATTATCAATGCACATCTTCCTGCTTGTGTATTACTTCTCATTTCTACTCCATCGGGGTACGCAGAAATGCAAAGCATAAATCCATCCGTTTTTGATAGGCTTGAGAAAGCAAACTATAAGATCGATCTGGCAGGTTCCAACTCCGTGGATGAACTTGCAGAAATTGCAGTAGAATACATAAAACATAATGACAAAAATGGCAAATTTGGACTCAAAGAAGAAGAGGAGTTATGTCAAAAAATATGCCTGCTCTATGAAGAATTTCCAGAGTTCAGGAATGTACGATCTATTATTAACATATTGTATCATGCTATGGAAAAATCATCTGATCTAGAATTAGAAAAGATTGATGCAAGTGTAATAGATGATGCTATCAAACAAACCTATCCTGGTCTAAGAGTCAAAGGAAGTATAATGGATGTACCAATATCAGACTTTATAACAATAAGAAAAAATTGTGATGAGTGTTCAAACGAGAAAGAACTAAAAGAAGCAGTTTACAACTTGACCAATTTTGCACACAAGATGGGCAACATATGCAAACTTGAGAAACAAAGTTTGCCCCTCGATGTCATATATCAAGATCCATTTGGAGCTAAGGTGGGAATAGCTGTAGTGACAAATATGGATAAATCATCTGGTTTAGATGAAATATCCAATATATCGAAATCTGCCGTAGTTGACAAACTGGTGATACTGACGAATCAAAACATCCCGAGTCCATACAATGCAGTCATAGTTAACGTAGACAAGTCTAAGATGGTTGATTTGATATATTTTAACAACAAGTATACTCGAAAGAAAATAGTTGAATCAGACAATCAACGAGCCGAAATCTTGGCTAGAACTCTAAGCATCATTTAATTCTGTACATTTTTTAGACGAAGATCTGTGATTAGGTTAGTATGGTAAATGACGACTTTGAAAGGCTCCTCTCTCAGAGACATAAAGCCATAACTCTCTTCGATTTTGAGAGAAAAAAAGTACCCTGTATAATATTGGATGAAAAGAAATTTGATGACATGATGAAATCTATAGCAGGGAAGCCAGTTTCCGTTGAAACAAATCTACACATACTTCAAGATGGTCAGGGACATGTTTTTGTTAATATGGATCTGAATTTCTCACAAGGAGGTATAAAAGAAGAAATTTTGTTGTATGCAAATGAGTCGCTTGAATTCTTTGAAGCCCTTGCAGATACATCGATATTGGTCCTTTCTTCACCCCATTCTCAATATGGAAGTTCTAATGTGTTTATGATACAACTTCCAAGAGCTGAAAGAACATTGAATGCTTTAGAAATGATAAAACAAGGTCTTAAATTGTAAATGCGGTTGCCGGGATTTGAACCCGGGTCACGGAATTGGCAATCCCGCATATTAACCAATCTGTACTACAACCGCTCAAACGATTTAGAAAATTCTAGTCTATTAAAGGGTACTGTTTGAAAACACAATTTTTTAACACCGTCATACCAAGCTAAGATGTGAATTCACAACTAGAAGAAAAGATAAATAAAAAAATAGAAGAAGTGACAGAGAAATCCGACGAAATTTTCAAAATAATAAATTCATTGGATAAACTAAGAACTCATTCAGATTCTTTTGCATATGGAATTGCTATTGGACGATTATACAATTCATTTTATTATCAATGTAGAAGAATACTGAAACGAGATCCTACAGATGAAGAATTCTCTGAGTTCCTAGAGATGCTTCATAAAAGACAAAAGGAAATTCTTGATGCCTTACGCTTGAGCTGAAGCTGGTTTTAATTTTATAACTTTGATTGTTGGCGTTATTGGTAATTTCACAGCTGCACCATGCAATGCCTTTTTTGCTGCCTCAAGATGATCCTTCTTGACATATGCTTCCATGAGCACTTGTCCTCTCTGAACACGAGCAGCCAAACTCACGGCTTTGCCAAAGGCGCCTCTCATTCCTTCTTGAAGCCTATCTGCACCTGCGGTGGCAATCATTTTATTCTCTCTTAGCAAGATGTGAGGATAAATTTTGAGCGTAGAGAAATATCCAGTTTCACCAGCAACGGTTTCAATAGCCTTGTTTGCAGATAACCTTGCTGATTCTATTGCCATGTGTCTTACCTGCACCTTTTCATTAGAACACAATTGTACACAATAATCATAATCCGCATCTCTTTTTCCGCCGGAAAACTTGGCTATCTTTATCTGGGGTTTGCCCTTGATGAACTCTTTCCTTGTATATGGCTGACCATTACCAGTGCGGTAGTTTGCTCCGTGCATAGGGATACTTTTTTCTGTTTATTTGGCCCATATTTTAACCGTTAGATTATATGATATCCATCATTTCGAATTTTAGGGGCAGTTATTTTCCATTTATTCAAAATTAAATAGAAATCATACTTTGTCATATGCAAAAATTAGAGTAATGTTATATTGTGACTGATGATATGTTGTTCTAATGTCTGATATCGAGTCCAAAGTCGAAGGAATCTTGGTAAAAGATTATACCATGATTTCAGATACGGAGATGCAACATAATCTAGAACAAAGAGGATTCGGCGAAGTCATCAAAAAGAAATTTTTTCTAAAACCTTTTGAATCGTTATATCTTTTGTATATTGACAAACTTCGTCTTCTCAAGGGAAAACAGTCTGTGAATTTTGATTATCTGGTGGACGAATGCATAAAATACGATAATGAAGCATTTACCAAATTTCTGATCTATAGAGACCTGCGAACTAGAGGATACATTACAAAAGATGGATTTGGATTTGGTTCGGATTTTCGAGTTTATGAGAGGGGGCAATTCGGTGAAAAAGGAACAAAGTATGTTGTATTTGGTCTTACTGAGGGAAGAAGACAGAAAATTGGGCTTTTGCAAAAACAAATAGAACAAATCACTATTATGGGAAAAGAACCTGTTCTGGCTGTCATTGAACGACGAGGAGAGGTAATCTACTATAAAGTTTCAAAGATTCAATTTCATCAAAACAAAGACCAACCGGGCCATTCCAGTGTAGAATTCTAATTTTAAATACTCAAAAATCATCAGTGATGTATATGGAATTTAAAGAAATTTACTGCTTTAATTGTAAGAAAAGCCTAGGCAGATATAGTGAAAAATATTTCTCTGATCAGAAAATGGGCGAAATAATAAAAACAAATCATTCTACACATGTATACGAAGGCCACGAAATTGTTATAAGAAGGATAACTGAGTAAATTGTTCTCAATCAATATAAAACTCAAAATGTTGTAATCTTCTATCTGATGTATCTGAATCATTAGATCGCAAATATTTTATAGCAAAGAATGAATCGGCAGGTAAATGAAGTTACTGCCTATTTTCTTAGCTTTAGCATTCTTGTTAGGTACTTTACAAATGGCTCACGCAAGCTATAGTGATATTACATTGACAAATCCAGTCATGGTGACTACAACCGGCCAGCCTCTGACTAGCCTTCATGTGGGCCAACAAATAGCTGTACAATCAATGCTTACAAATCACGGCGCTTCAAAACAAAATTACACTTATCTTGTTCAGGTTCTAAATAGTAAGGGAGGAACAGAATATCTTGAGGGAACCTCTGCCTCAATGGTTGCAAATCAAACCTTCACAGAAGCTCAAGTGTGGATTCCAAAAGACCCTGGTACCTATACAGTACAGGTATTTGTTTGGCAGAGTCTTGCTTCTGCAATCCCACTTACAAACGTGATTCAAACACCAATTACTGTTGAACAGTAAACGGCAAAATTTTTTCTTTGCAATCTAGATTGAATGCTCCCGCCGGGATTTGAACCCGGGATCACTGCCTTGAGAGGGCAGTATGCTTAGCCGGACTACACCACAGGAGCTAGCTTAATGCCATAAAGAATAGCAATTTAAAGGAATGTTTTATGATTGAATGATTTGTAAATTTTAGCAGCTTGGATACTTTATAGCGAAATCACAAATTGAAGTTTCCATGGACGTGTACAATATTACTAAGCTGTTATCAATATCTGACTTTCCTGTGGGATTTGGAGGATGTAGAAATGATGGAACTAATTTTGCTTGTTGTGAATACAACATTACTGTATTTGATGAAAAGTCAGGTGAATCAGTTCATGAATTTTCAGATCAACTTGTGAAACTACATCACTGTTCAATATCTGAAAGCAATGCGGCAGTCTTAAAACAGATAGAAAACTTGACTATACTCAACGATGACCAGTGGCAACTTCGAATGTTTTTGGGAAAGATAAAGGAAAAAAGTACGATGATCTCAAATTCTTATACCCAAAGCTGTCTTGTTGATGCGGGAATTTTTGCTAACAAAGCTAGGGAAGATATCAAAACAAAAAACCCCTTTGCTCCAATTTGGATAAAATGCGCATCATATTTTCTTGCTGACGCTTTATTCTCTATCAACTCTAAGAGACCAAGTCCGGCTCACATGTTAGAAATTATCAGACACTTGAAAAAGGACGACATTAACCAAGTCTTTTCATTAATACATCAAATACTTGGGATTGAGAGGGCTTCAGTAACGGTTCTTCCAAGAATGCTAAAATCCACCATGGGGTTCTCAGACATGGTAGAAGGAAATGGACACTCTAAGATAATAAAGAGAAAATATGGTTATTTGGTAGAAAACTCTCTTCTTGCAGATTGTTACTTTTATCTCGGATATCTAAATAAGAATAATATCATGAAAGTAAAGAATCAGATTCATCGTAATCCTGAATTCATTCACATTCTACGAGTTGGTCTTGATATAGAAAGCGATCCACTGGTTATAGATGGGCAAGCAAATGCACTTTTGCAAAGAATCAATGAGCTACTTGCAGATGTAAAAGATCAGAAATAATGCGACTCTTTTCAATTTTCTCGATAACCTTTAAAACCCTGTAGGAGAACTCCAAAATATGACAGACGCAGCATGCGGATGTGAATCAGCAGCAGATGGCGGCAACGAATGTGACTGCCAGATGCAAGGCGAATGCTATTGTGATGCTAGTTGTTCTTGCAAACACTCAGTTTGTAAGCAGCAAGTTGCAACATTCAAAAAATAGGTTTTAGGACCCTTTTTTCTTTTATTTTTTAAAGGCAGATAACGATTACTTTTCTTCTTCCTTGATGCCCCAAGTTTTTACAAGCTCTTTTTGAAATACATCTACCTGTTTTTCATTTAGAGCATCTCCGCAATTTTTGTGGGTCGGAACTACTACCATGCCATCCAACTTGAATTCCACTTCATAGAGATGTACCTTGTCGCATTCACACATGAACGAGATACGCAAGTCTCCACTATATTTGCTTATTTGAAAGCTTTAACTATACGACTTTTTGGTATATGAGACACATGCGTAAGCATTCAGCACTATCATATTTTCCTGCTTTACTTATTACTCAAATAGCAACTCAATTTGTATACAACACCTATTGGTATCAACGTCACATATTGAATCAGATCGATTTTTACAGGTATAACGTAGTCGGACTGTCTTGAATTAAAATCTAAATCTGGTTGAAATACATGTCCGATACAAAATTAAAAATTATTTTTGCTATCATAATAGTATCAGCAGTAGCAGGTGTAGCATGGCCATTTTTTACAAACTTGCATTTTAACCTTGTACCAGCAAACATTAGTCAATGGCACATGGGAAAAGGCTCGCAATATAATCCTGAAATGGTTTATAGTGTTACCGTCAACAACACAAAGTTTACCGCAGACATGAAGTTCCTTCCCGCTCAGGGACAAAACCAACAATTACTGGTACAGATAAAGCCAGACAACAGTGACAAAGTAATCAACCAGACGGTTCAAATTGGATTGGTTTATGATTTTCCAGATGTTTCTCCTGACGCAAAGCCATACTTTGACATGCTAGATCAATCCGTCTTTTCAATGAGGGATTATGCAACAGATGACAAGTATCTGGCAATGGGGGCAGAATGGGGAGACATTTACATTGGCGCCAATCACGAGAAACTTACCGTAACAAATGTTGGAAAGACGTCTTTTGGGTTTGGTTCTTCTAATGCTTACTTGTTATCATACAGAGAAGGTGTAAACCAAAACCAATATTGGATAGTTGACAACTTGCCTCTCCCAGTAAAAGCGATAGAGTATGATTTTAATGGAACTCTTCTATATAGCTACGAGCTAGTCTCACTTAACGCACCATCCACTCCAGGTTTAAGTTCATAGCAGTTAGGCAAGAGCCAATCGCAGAATTTTGTCACATTCTCGTCGAATTTTCCCCAAACATGCAACGATGCAGGCAGTATGTCCAACCTGATTCTATTTAACAAAATTCTCACACCCTCCTTTCCTTCGTACATGTATGCATCCTCAACTTGAGGATTCCCTAAAATTTCTATTGCCTTTGACTTTATCATCTCCCTTTCAATTGGAAATTTTTTGTTATCTCTTTGAAATACCATTCCAATGTTTTCTGTACCATAAAATTCAAAATCTTCAATCTTTCCTCTCTCAGGAAAATTTAACGAAAGTTTAATGTTATATCTTTTACCTACGTTAGTCGTAATTTCATTTATTGTTGTAAATGCCATCGCAGAATTTCTTTTCAAAAGAAATCTAATTTGAGGTAGATTAGATCCGAGTTCTTTTTGAAGTTCAATGGCAATTGATGAAAAACTCATAGATGAGAAACTTCTTTTTCTCATATTTATTGAGTTCACTTAATTATAGGCAAAATTCCAAGTAAATACATGCTGCCACTTGATAAGGATAGCATACCTTATGATGAAGGTTCGGAAAGAGCATCAAGTGTTGAAGACTATAAGGTAACATGTATGCAATTTATCAATGATATTAGTAATGACTATCTTGCATGGGTTGATTATTACAAGCTTCCACCAGAAGAGGATAAAGCAAGAAGGGACAAAATCCAGGCTATAGTTGAACGTACAAATGAATGGATTGCCAAAGTTGCAACGACGATAAAAGGAGTTGATGTTGTAATGAATGATGGTATACAAAAGATGGCTGAAAATACTGCTGGATATCCTTTCCAGATTGGAGTTTTTGTAAATAATAGTTCAGGATACACATTGGCTAAATCTGGAATAATAGATGTCAATGTAAAAGCAATAGGAAGAGAAGGCTGCAAGGTAAAGTTGGGCTGGCATCAAAAAGAAAAGAGATTCCTCATAAGCTCAACTGCCGCTGTTACCATCAATGAATCAAATATTTCTGAACAGGAATATGATACGCTAGATTTGCATCTGAAAATCTATGCTCAAAAATGTCAACCAAGAGATCTCATATCATTCACTGTTGTTCTGACTGAAACCAAAAACGGGCAAGAACATGAACGTCGAGGAGTCACAACTATCATTCATGTGGTGTAACTTCCAACACAATTCTTGATTCCTCGGCACGTTTGTCGGTGTATTTCATCTGCGAAATCTTTCTTGCTAGTTTTTCATCACTAACTAATGATGCATTTCCTAACAAAATCTTGTCATCACACCTCACTTTTACAAGCGGATTTGTCATTGCATTTTTTAACCAGTCGCTATTTGGATTTCTTCTGGAAAAATAGAACTTGCCGTTATGGAAAACCGCTTTTAACTCAACAGCGTGCTCTTTTCCTGTTTTTCTACCCGTTGTGACCAAAATAGCATTGAAGGCACCATCTTCGAATTTCATAGTTTTATTTTTGTTATAAAGAATTTAACCCATTGGATTGAAAACTCTGATATCTGTTTCAATAAACTGACTTGATAAGATTCTCACATGACATCAAGACTTGAATTTGATAGAAAACAAGTAAAGGCAGATGAATTTAAGGGAAAAAAAGTCATTGATAGAGAAGGAATAGAATACGGTAAGGTGAAACATGTCCACATCAACTCCGATACTTTGGAGGTAGTGGGTATAACCGTTCACGAAGGAATTCACAAAGATTACTTCCTATCGCGTGATTGTATAGATAGATTTACCGAAGAATCAGTCCTGCTTTCCTCCGCTCCAATACGAACAGACGTAGCAGTGGTTGATATTGATGGTCGAAAGGTTGGAAAAGTAAAACGACTCAATATGAGCAAGGAGACAAATGAGCTAGAATCAATAGAGGTTACAGAAGGGTTGACAGGCTCAAGAATCTTCCATACCTCAGAAATTTGGGGCGTGGGTGAAAAGATAATTCTTAGGCAAACAAGAGACGAATACAAAAGACCTTAATTTTTTATCTTTTATTTTACTACTGTAGTTCATCTACTAGTGGTTAAACTAACCCTTGGCATCCGTCTAATTTGCTGATTTTACGTTCCTAGAGTTGCAATAGAAATCTATGTACTCACAAGAGAGGTCAACAATGCTTCTAATTCACCTAAGTTGACAAAAATTACAACAATTCCTCACTTAGGAGATCTTTTTGGTACTTTACAATTCCCTCTCGTTGAAAGCTTCGCTTACGCTAATAGGTATTATAGTAATTGTATTTGGCTCTCTAGGTCAATATGCATGGGCAGCAACTGCACCTCAATTTAGTACTCAATGGGGTATGTACGGACTTCAAACCACTGGGCAATTCGCATTTCCACAAGGAATAGCAATTGATTCATCAGGAAATGTCTATGTAACAGACCAAGGAAATAGACGGGTTCAAGAGTTCGACGATAACGGTAATTTCAAGTTTACATGGGGGTTAATGGGATCTGGAAACGGTCACTTTCACGATCCTGCAGGAATTGCAATTGGTAATGGTTCAATTTACGTTGTTGATAACTCATTAATGAGCGTTCAAAAATTCGATATGAACGGACAGTTTATCACACAATGGGGAACGCAAGGAAATGGTAACAGTCAATTCTTACTTCCACAAGGAATTGCAGTAGATTCAAAGGGCAATGTTTATGTTGTAGATACTGGGAACAGTAGAATTCAAAAATTTGATGGTAATGGGAAATTTTTGTTCGCATTTGGACAAAGTGGGCTTGATGACGGTCAATTTCTTTCTCCTCGAGGAATAGCTATTGATTCACACGATTTTGTTTATGTTACAGATACAGGAAATAATAGAGTTGAAAAATTTGGTTCTGATGGAACCTTTATGCAAACCTATGGTTCAACTGCAAGTCTTACATCCCCCATAGGTATAGCCATAGACAATTCTGGTAACATCTTTCTTGCAGATAACGGAAACACTAGAATTGTAGAACTTGACAGCAGCGGAAATATTATTACTTCTTGGGGAAGCCAAGGCACAGGACCAGATTTCTTTAGCAATCCTCGTGATGTTGCAGTTGATCCGGCAGGAAATGTCTTTGTTGTAGATACTGATAATAATAGAATTCAAAAGTTTGGTTCACAGGCGTTACCGACTCAAACACCACAAACACAATCACAAAACACAAATCAAACTATGACGCAAACTACAAGTCAAAACACAAACCAAACTAATCAGGCACAAACTACACAAAACCAAAATAATTCCCAAAATCCTAATCAATCCTTGATTACGGATCCGAACGAGAAGACTTTGCCACAAATTACTGCTCCTGCAGATATAACCATTGAAGCAACGGGACTGTTGACTCCTGTCTCTGTAGGTCAAGCTACTGCCACTGATGCAGTCAAAGTAGCTTCGATTACTAACAATGCACCATCAAAATTCCCACTTGGAACAACGATGGTTACATGGACTGCAATGAATGCAGGTGGAAATATCGCAAAAGCAGTACAAAAGATAACAGTAGATGATACTACTCCGCCAACACTTACTGCTCCTCCTAATGTTACGGTTCAAGCCACAAGTCAGAATCATACCTTGGTCGATCTTGGACTTCCTTCTGCATATGATGCAGTGGGAGTGGAATCAGTCACAAATGATGCACCGCCATACTTTCCATTGGGGCAAACTATTGTTACCTGGAAAGCAATAGATGTGTCAGGTAATGTAGCCACTGCAAAGCAAACAGTGGCTGTACAATACACTACGCCACCTACAATCAATGCGCCAGCTGACTTGACCGTTGCTGCCACTGGAACTTTAACACCTGTAGATGTAGGTCAAGGTACTGCTACGGACGTAGTGGGTGTTACCTCTCTTACAAATGATGCTCCTCAGTCTTTTCCACTGGGAACTACAACAGTAACTTGGACCGCGGTTGACGCTGCAGGAAATACAGCGACTGCGATTCAAAAGATAACAGTCGTTAATCACACTCCGCCAAAAGTAATTCCTCCACCTACTGTCACCTTTGAGGCTACATCGCTTAACAACAATGTAGTACCATTAGGCAATGCAACCACTACTGATTTTGAATCTGTTAATATTACAAATAATGCACCTAGTTCATTTCCACTTGGTAAAACAACAATCTTGTGGAAAGGGATCGATAAATCAGGCAATACAGCTAACGCCACACAAATAGTAGATGTTGTTCACACAACTCCACCCAAGCTAACCACGCCACCTAATGTAACCTTTGAGGCTACATCGCTTAACAACAATACGGTCCCATTAGGCAATGCCACAGCTATTAACATTGAACCAGTTACAATCACAAACCACGTAACAAAGGCATTTTCAATTGGAAAAAGTATCGTATTATGGACTGCCAAGGATACATCAGGCAATACAGCTAACGCCACACAAATAGTAGATGTTGTTCACACAACTCCACCCAAGCTAACCACG
>JBOGQX010000018.1:0-22272 GCA_050749285.1 Nitrosotalea sp.
TGCGGGAGGTGGGATTTGAACCCACGAACTCCTAAAAGACAGGGTCCTAAGCCCTGCGCCTTTGACCAGGCTTGGCAACTCCCGCATGCACCATGACTTTTAAGACAAATTTATCTATTGTTGATGGTCAATATGGCAAGATTATTTGGAACTAATGGAATAAGAGGCGTATTCGGTCAAAACCTAAACCTCGGTTTTATTTCTGACATCACATCATCCATTGCAAGTTTTTTCAAAAAAGGGCCAATTCTTGTGGGATACGATGGTAGGGAATCTAGCGTAATCATGTCTAAAATAGTCTGTGCATCTTTGAGTTCTGTCGGATTAGATTCTTTTGTATGTGGTTTGATTCCAACTCCATGTTTACAATTTGCTGCTAAAAAGCTTGGCTACAATGGAGGTATCATGATAACAGCTTCCCATAATCCCCCAGAATATAATGGATTAAAACCGAATGCAAAGGATGGTGTAGAGTTATCGAGGGAAGACGAGCTAAAAGTAGAAAAAATCTATTTTAATAAAATATGGAAGGTTTCAAAGAATCTGGGTAAAATTGGAAATGAGAACAGAGCCATTAGTACATATCTTAATGGAATTAAAAAACAAGTAAATGCCAAGAAAATTAAATCAAAAAGATTCAAAGTTGTTCTGGATTTAGGTAATGGAACACAAGCAATAACAGCTCCTTTACTATGCAAAGAATTAGGTTGTGAGGTCATAGGCATCAATGATAATATTGACGGTTCTTTCCCTGGTAGGGGATCGGAACCCACTCCACAGAATCTGAATAAATTATCACGTAATGTAGTCAAATTCAAAGCAGACTTTGGAGTGGGATTTGACGGTGATGGTGATAGAAGCATCTTTTGTGACAACAAGGGAATGATTTTGACTGGGGATAGATCTGCCCTTCTTATCTCTAAATACATACTAGATAAATATCCACGATCAAAAGTTGTAACCACAATTAATTCCACATCGGTAATAGACTCAATTGCTGCAGAAACAAAATCTAAAGTCATAAGAACAAAGGTAGGAAGTGTCGAAGTTTCACGAACAATGGTACAAAAAAATGCAATAATTGGGTTTGAGGAAAATGGTGGTTTCATGTATGGAAAACATAATCAAGTCAGAGATGGTGCAATGACACTTGGTTTGATGCTTGACCTTCTTGCCAAAACTGACAAGACAATATCCAAACAAATGGATGATTTACCACAGTCCTTTACTACTAAAGGAAAAATAGAATGTACAAAAAATGATTTTAAAAAAATTATTCAGAATCTAAAGAATCAACCCTACAGAAAAGATCTTACTGACGGCATCAAGATTTTTCTAGACGAATCAAGTTGGATCATGGTTCGATTAAGTGGAACAGAACCAATAGCAAGAATATATGCTGAAGCAAATTCTCAGGATAATCTAGATGAAATTTTCAATAAATACATGTCAAAAATAAAGTTAGCAGTAGGCAGATAACACTTTTAAAACCAATTAAAAGCACTCAAGGAATGGAAATGATCCCAATGGGTGATACATGTGGCTAAGGCTTATTACGTTAAGTTTCAAGTCCCAACTGACCTAGTCAGTCCAATCTATGAAGCAGTTAGGGTGGCTCATCAGAGTGGTAAGGTAAAGAAGGGTACAAACGAGGTCACAAAAGCAATTGAAAGAGGAATAAGCAAACTTGTAGTTATAGCAGAGGATGTTGAACCACCAGAGGTAGTAGCGCATCTTCCAATACTTTGTGAGGAACATAGTATACCATACGGCTTTGTTCCAAGCAGACAAGAGTTGGGGAAAGCACTAGGAATTGATGTCACCTCTGCAGCAGCTGCGATATTAGATCCAGGGGATGCTCAACATATTGTTGATCAAATAGTCGCATCACTGTCGCAGATAAAAGGTGGTCAAGCTAGCAAATGAGTACAGAAGTATCAATTCCAGCTGAAGTTATACAAATTGTAGGAAGAACTGGTATTGCAGGTGAGGTTATCCAAGTTAGAGTGAAAATACTAGAAGGCAAGGACAAAGGAAGAATTTTGACAAGAAATGTGAAAGGATCCGTTAGAATGTCCGATATCCTTATGTTACGTGAAACAGAGCGTGAAGCAAGAAAGATAAAGTGATCAAAAATTGAGTGTTCTAGTTAAACCATGCAGCTTTTGTAACAGACCTGTTGCTAAGGGTTCTGGTACCATGCTTGTTAAAAATGACGGAACCGTATTTTGGTTCTGTTCATCAAAATGTAAAAAGAATATGTTAGTCCTCAAACGTGATCCTCGAAGACTCAAGTGGACAAAGAAATACGTCAAAGGCGGAATTAAGGTCAAAAAGTAAAATGACCGAACAAACATTATTCATAGTAAAGCCCGATGGTGTACAAAAAAAAATAGTTGGCGAAGTTATCTCTAGATTTGAAAAGAAGGGGTTCAATATTGTGAAACTCAAAATGTTCACTTTTACTAGATCTATGGCAGAAGAATTTTATTCTGTCCATAAATCAAAACCATTCTTTGAAGAGCTAGTGTCCTTTATCGCCTCTGGACGTGTAGTTGCTGCTGTGATTGAGGGGAATAATGCCATTGCCACTACTAGGCTAATGATTGGTTCTACCAAATCATTTGAAGCGGCTCCAGGTACTATAAGAGGTGACTTTGGACTTGGTATATCTGATAACATAATTCACGCCTCTGATTCTAAGGAAAGTTTTGATAAAGAGGTAGTAGTCCTATTCAAGTGAAAGTGGTTGCAAATACGACAGCCCATAGTGGCAGTTTTAGGTCACGTAGACTCTGGTAAGACCTCGCTATTAGATAAAATAAGAGGAACTGGGGTCCAAGCGCGAGAAGCAGGTGGCATCACTCAGCATATAGGTGCGAGCTTTCTTCCCACAGAATCTATCAAAAAAACATGCGGTCCTCTTTTTGCAAAGATGACTGGAGACACACAAGAGATACCGGGATTGCTAGTTATTGATACTCCAGGCCATGAAATTTTTACAAACCTTCGAGCAAGAGGTGGTTCTGCAGCTGACATAGCAATTTTGGTTGTAGATGTAAATCGAGGATTCCAACCGCAAACCAATGAAAGTTTGAAAATATTACAAAGCAGAAAGGTACCTTTTGTAATTGCTCTGAATAAGGTAGATCAGATTTCCGGCTGGAAGAAAACTTCCACACAATTTATCACTCAATCAATAAAAGAACAAGATCCCTTCATACAGACAACCCTTGATGAACTTTTATACAATGTTGTGGGAACACTTTCTATTCTAGGGTTTAATTCTGAAGCATTCTATAGAGTAAAAGATTTTACAAAAGAAGTTGCAATTGTTCCTGTTAGTGCTAGGACTGGCGAAGGACTTCCTGAACTGTTGGCCGTGTTGGTAGGACTTACGCAACAATATATGCAGAACAAACTTGATCAGACAGAAAAATCAACAAGAGGAATAGTACTCGAGGTCAAAGAAGAGGTTGGTCTAGGAATCACTGCTAATATCATTTTAATTGACGGCCAGCTTCGAAAGTCTGATTCTATACTTCTTGCAAAGAGGGATTCAGTAGTAGTTACAAAACCAAAGGCGATATTGTTACCAAAACCACTAGATGAAATGCGCGATCCTAGAGATAAATTCAGACCAGTAAATGAGGTTCACGCAGCAGCTGGAATAAAGATTGCCTCACCTGATCTTGAAGGTGTCTTACCGGGAAGTCCTGTTTATGCTACCACAGACGAATCCAAAATTGATGAATTAAAAAAATTAATTGAGTCAGAAATGAAATCAGTTTTTGTTAAAACTGACAAAAAAGGGGTGATCTTAAAATGTGATACAATTGGATCCCTTGAGGCAATAACTAACATGTTGAAACAACAGAATGTTGCAATTTCAATGGCAGACATTGGTCCCGTTACACGGCGTGATGTTGTAGAGGCTCTTGCAGTGAAGGAACACGATAGACATCTAGGCGTGGTAATTGCTTTTAATGTAAAAATTCTTCAAGATGCACAAGAAGAGGCTGATGCAAATCATATCAGAATTTTTCATGACCAAGTAATCTACAGTTTGATTGACAATTATACGCAGTGGGTCCAAGAAGATACTGCAAATGAGGAAAATGCAATATTACAAGAACTTACACCCGTTTGCAAATTCACGTTTTTGAAGGGATATGTATTTCGAAAGAGCAATCCCGCTGTTTTTGGAATTCGGGTAGATGTTGGCACGCTACGACAAAAAATTGCAGTTATGAATTTAGATGGTAGAAAAGTAGGAATCGTACATCAGCTTCAGGACAGTGGTAAGAGTGTCGATTCTGCCAAAAAAGGACAAGAAGTAGCTATATCGATTCAGAATGTAACAGTAGGAAGGCAAGTCTCTGAAGAAGAAGTTTTTTATTCATTTCCTCCATCTCACGAAGCCAGACTTTTGCTAAAGCAATTTGCCCATAAATTGTCTCCTGAAGAATTCCAAATATTAAATGAGATTATATCAATTCAAAGAAAAGTAAATTCAGCTTACGGGTACTAAGCATACTTTTGAGCAAGCATATGAAGTCCCGGTTCGCCAACTGCTCCCACTGCCTTGTCGATAGGTTTGCCGTTCTTGAAGACGATGAATGTTGGGATGGCATAAACTCCATATCTCTGAGACACTCCCTGAGCATCATCGACATTTACTCGTGCAAATCTAATGGTCTTGTATTTTTTTGCTAGCCTTGTAAAAACAGGAAGCATAAACTGACATGGACCGCACCAAGTTGCCCAAAAATCTACTATGACTGGGGTATTTCCAATTATAGCTTTGTCGAAATTGGTATCGTTGAGTTCTAGGATTTCAGGCTCTTTGTGTGAAGTCATTTCAGACATCTTCTTTTTCATAATATTCTCAATTTCTTCGTCTACCAACTTAATCAAATAAAAGTTGAAACGTTATTTAATAATTTAGTCTAAAGATCAAGAAGAAATCTCATTACTACAGGTTTCTCTTGTTTTATCTCCATAAGATGATAGGTTGGTGCTTTAATTTCTAATTTAAAATGATGTTTATCAAAGTCAATTGGTTCACCGCTTATAATGGCTGTTAGAAAATACTTGTCTGCTTTAGTAATCTTCACATTAAAATTTTGAGCAGCAAATCCTTCTGTTATTGTAAGTATGATTATCTCTTCAAGCCAGTTGTAAAGCAAACCATTAAGATCAGCAGCACTAACATCGATCTTCCTCTCAATCTTTCTCTCTACCGATTTAATGTCTAGGATAGTATCAACAACTGCTATTCCTGCAGTCTCAAAAGCCTCTTCTAATGTTCTGCCACTGACTTCAATAAATGCGTCTGTCATGTGCTCTAAATTGCGATAAGTCATAGTCCTTTGGTAGGTCTCATCTGTGCTATTAATTTATTACAATTGTGATTTGTTACAATCAGAAAGTCTAAATGCATTAGAAAAAGAATGAGTCTTGAATTTGGACCTGCCACGCGGAATGAGAGATATAGATCCAGTAGAATCTTCTGCACTAGAATACGTACGACAGAAATTCATCGAAACTTCAAACTTGTTTGGATTTCAATTTATGGAACCCTCGCCTATAGAACTTGTTTCAGTAATAGAAACAAAGAGTGGTCCTACTATTAAAAACGAAATTTATTACTTTAAAGACAAAGGAGATCGAGAAGTTGCACTGCGCTTTGATTTTACTATAGGTCTTACTAGATACGCTGTATCTAAAAAATCTATGAGACTTCCTGCCAAACTATCCGCATTTGGAGGTGTATGGAGATATGACGAACCACAAAAAGGGCGTTATAGATTCTTTCATCAATGGGATGTAGAAATATACAGTGAACCAAACATAGAATCTGACGCAGAAATAATAGATTTCACGTCAAAGTTTTTCTCCAACCTAAAGCTCCAAAACATCGTAATCGATATCTGTGATCGAGGTTTAATCGAATCATACATCAAAAATATTTTCAAAACAGACTCGTTTGATGTTATAAGTGATGTTTTAAGAGCTGTCGATAAGACTCAAAAAAAGCGGAAAGAAGAAATTGTTAAGGAATATGAAACAAAAGGATATTCAGCCTCTGACCTGGATGAGGTCTTGAAATTTTCTCAGATTAAAGGAAGTCCACAAGATATCGAAAAAAAAATTGATACGCAACAACTAAAAAACTGGGATAAGATCCTATTGCTATTTGACTCGTTAAAAAACAGAAATGTGGAGAACGTTAGAGTAAACTTTGGTATTGTACGAGGGCTTGATTACTATTCTGGAATCGTATTCGAAGCATTTGACAATAATTCAGATCTAGGTGCACTTGTAGGTGGGGGTAGATATGATACATTAACAAATGCATTTGGAAGAAGCGATATTGGGGCAACAGGAGTAGCTGGAGGAGTGGAACGTATTGTACATTCCTTAGGAAAACAAAATATCAAAATTCAATCAAATAATGATCGTGTATGGATAGTATATGTTAATGATGATATGAAGAAAATTGCCATAAATATTGCTGCCACGCTTCGTTTGCAAGGTATTGCGACTGAAATTGATCTTTTAGGGAAACCACTAAGAAAGCAGATGGAAGTAGCGTCTAATTCCAAATACGTAGTAATTGTTGGCCCAAAAGAGTATGCTACTAATTCTGTTGTAATTCGTAACATGAAAGATGGTTCTGAAAAACAAGTTAAACTTGAATCTCTTCTAAACGATCCTAACTCTAGTCTTCAACTCTGAATGCTCTTGTAAGCATTACTAGCTCGGGTCCATTTGTAAGAGAACCAACTACCAAAGATCTATTATTTGCAAGTATTCCTGATGCCACATAAGGTGAACCTCCATTAATGGTAGCTGGTTCAAGATCCACTCCAAGTACTTGTGATATGCTTTTGACATCATCTTCTTCTGTAGAAGGATGTATTATTCCTCCATGAGAAGTTGCTATTGCCATGGCCCCAGTCTGATGATATCCAGCAATTCTCTTTCTTACTACCTCTATATCCAGAACATCTTCAACCTTTTTCACAAATTCATTGGGAATAAGAGGAGACATTATTCCTCCTTTGTCATTTACACAAATAAGATTGCCCAGTGCAGTGTATTTTGTATCAAGTATGTCCACATTAAGACCAGTTGCTTTCTTGAGATGAACTACTTCCTCTTCTAATGAATTGCGTGGTAAGAGTAAACCATTATTGTTTACAACCATGAGAACTCCAAGTAATCTTGTATTTGCTACTGATGCAAAAATATATTCGGTTTTCAAAAATGCGTTAAGATTTTTGGCTTTTGTTGTTGCAAAACCATTGGGAATAAAGACAAATCTATCATTACACTTTGCATAAATACCTACGTTTGGGCTACGATATACGTCATACTTGAAAATTCCCAATGATTACAGCGCATTTTTGAAAGATATGAATTTATCTTGTACACACTTTAAATAAGTAACAATATTTCCGCAGTATTGTGCCAATCGATCCAAACTTTCCTAAGAATCACAAAGTGATGGAAAAATTCAAAGATCCGTTAAGCGAAAACTATCATTTAGTTTGGGGGCCTGGACGTCTGGCAGAGGCAGCATCGGATCAGAAAGTAGTCTCAGATTACAAGACAATTGGTGAGGAAATCAAGCCACTGGGAGTACACGGGACCTTTGTCGCAGTTGATTGGGATTCATGTATAGCCGATGGGATATGTCTACTAAGTTGCCCAGTGAAAGTATTTGAGTGGTACAAAAACCCGGGGGAGACAGGCAGAAACGATAAGAAAGACCATACTGATAAAGCAAATCCAGTAAAAGAAGCTGACTGTATTTGGTGTATGGCCTGTGTTGAAGTGTGCCCTACAAAAGCAATCAAGGTTGATCAGGCAAATCTGGAAATTCATGAAAAAGAGATCGCAAATATACCTTAGTTTAAACTAACTTTGTCTAGGTTTAAATAACATATCCTGTGACAAAAAACCATGCCGATACCAGAAGACTTTCCAAAAGGATACAAACCAATTGGAAAAATATCGATCGACGGTGAACATTTTCACTTCAGATGGGGTCCTGGTAAACTAGCCGAGGCTTCAAAAGACGAGAATTGTATAGCCTCATTCAAGGCTAGAGGTGAAAAGATAGAACCAGTAGGTGTAAGCGGTACAATGGTTGCAGTAGATTGGGATGCATGTGTTGCTGATGGTGCATGCATTGAGGCTTGTCCAGTACAAGTCTTTCAATGGTATAGAACAGAGAAAGATATTCCGGCAAAAAAAGCGGTAAATATTGAAATGGCTGGAACTGGTAGTTCAGTAAAAGAGGAAAGAAAGGACTACACAGACAAGGCTGATCCAATACGAGAGCACGATTGTATTTGGTGCATGGCATGTGTTTCAGTTTGTCCTCCACAGGCAATCAAGGTAGATCAGTCTAATCTAGAACACCATGAGAAAGCAGCAGGAACCTTCACTAAAATGGAAACGGGTTCTGTTAATCCACACGCACACCACTAAAACTTTTTTGTCCTTTTTATTTTTCTTCATTGTCTAGTTAGTATTGTATACATTCTTTCTTGTGGCATGACTTCGGAATATTAAACAAATTTTAACAACTCCTTCTCAAAAAGATTTGCAGAGGTCGCCTAGCCCGGCATGGCGTGGGCCTTGAGAGCCTATGTGCGCAAGCACGCGGGGGTTCAAATCCCTCTCTCTGCGCTATTATTTTCCTATTTTTCCAAGTTCTGCAAGAAGTGCCGAAAGTTGAATCTCTGGATTGGCGCCTATTATGAGTCGATAATCATACTTTGCTAAGGATCCTACAATTTCTGAAAGATGACCGGTTTTTAGCTTGTAACATTCCTCATTAAGATATTTCAGAAAATCTGATTCCGACATTCCGTAGACCTTGATAAGCTCAATCATCTTGTTTCTTGCATCAGTCAACTTACCATCAAGTGCAAGTTTTAAGATCTCTCCAACATCACTTGTTTTTGCAAGTCCTGCTGATGTTTTTACATTTTCTTCATTTATTTGTCCTAGACTTGCCGTCGCCTGAAGCATATTGATGGAATGACGCATATCTCCTTCTGAATTCGTATAAATCGCATTTAGGCCATTCTTGTTATACTTAATTTTCTCCTTCTTGCAGATTTCTTCCAAGTAACTTACAACATCTCCTTCGGAGATTCGTGTGAATTTGAATACTGCACATCTACTTTGAAGTGGTTCAATTATTTTTGATATGTTGTTTGCAATCATTATAAATCTGCAGTGTGTTGACGTATCCTCAATAATTCGTCTAAGTGCTGTTTGCGCATCAGATGTCATTTCGTCAGCTTCATCTAGTATGACGAGCTTAAATGGAATTCTAGTATCTAATCCAGAAAATCTTGCGAACTTTTTGACCCTCTCTCTTACCATGTTTATTCCTCTTTCATCGGATGCGTTTAACTCAAGGGTGTATTCTCTCCATCTATCACCAAGAATTTCTCTTGCAAGACATAACGAAGCTGTTGTTTTACCCACTCCGGCAGAACCAGAAAAAAGTAAATGTGGCATCTCAGAGGTATTTTTTAAAAGTGATTTTAGACTACCTATTATCTCCTTTTGATTAACTATTGCTGATAGTTTTGTTGGGCGGTATTTTTCTACCCACATGGTAGATTCGGTCATAGGCTCCTACCTTCCTGCCCTACTAATAAAATTAAGTCTAGATGGCTGATTACTACCAATTGGTGCATCAAAGCACAAACTTTGGTGATTGATCTATAACCCATTGTTCTTAACTTCTACTGCAAGAAATCATGTGAATTAGATGTTTTTTCTACTCAATGAGTTGATCGCTATGATGGTGATTGAGTGATATACTTCTATGCTTCTCATGAGGTATTGGCATCAAGATCAAATGATCTAATCAGTTGGTTAAAAAAATTGATCGATCCATCCCAATTATGGCATGAAGGAGGATCAACGTAAAATGGATATCTCTGAGCTAATCCGTGTACATACAATAGGATACAACCTACAGGATGTTAAGGTGCATTTTAACCACGATCTTAAGATGAGCACTCCAGAAGCTGCCATTGAAGCAAAAAGAGGAGAAATTCTAAGTATTCCTCGTTGGGTTGCTAATGTTTTAGGAGAAGAAAAACTCGTCGACATTCAAGATACAGATATGGTTGTGGCTCTGAAACAAGCAGTAGTTAGAGAGAATGTACAGGGAGATTTTGATCTTTCCACATTAGAATCAGATTTTTATATCAAAGCTAATTCATACATTCAAAGACTTCCACAAGGAGATCGCGATAAAGTTGAAAGCATGTTGAACTCTTTGGTTCGTAAAAGACAAGGGAAAATAATTGGACTTGCAGACTCGTCTAAAATGACTTCAGAGTTAGCAAAAAAATTAACCATTGAAGAACGAGCATTATTTGATTATATTCACACAAACAGCAACCAATTCAAAAAACAAATTCTTGGTGAAAATAAATGACTACACGATCTGAATCCATTTCATCAAACAAACTTCAAGATCAAGTAAAGGAATTCCTTAGTCAATTCAAAGACAAATCTGGCGCCTACAAGTACGTCGATGAAATCGATCAAATGATGGCAAAGAAAATCCAATACATCGTCGTTGATTATAATGATCTTGTATCATTTCCAGAAATTGAGTCTATTTTTAATTCTGACCCAGATGATATCCTACGAGCATTTGGTGTAGCAATTAAAGACATACTAAAAGAAAGATTTCCACAATACGCTGAAAAAATTCGTCTAGACATTAGAGTAAGAATTGCAAATTACCCAGTTCAACGTAGTTTGCGAGAAATCAATGCGGAAGTCATTGGCAAAATGGTGAGTGTTTCCGGCATGGTTGTTAGATCTTCAGAAATAAAACCACTAGCAAAAGAACTTGTCTATCATTGTCCTGAAGGCCATTCGACTAGAAGAGTTCAAGAAAAAGGCTTAGAATTCAACGAACCACTCAAATGTGATGATGCAAAATGTACTCATAGAGATCTTGAACTAAATCCAGAACAAAGTAAATTCATTGATTTTCAAATGGTTAGATTGCAGGAACTTCCAGAAGATTTACCTCCAGGTCAATTACCTCATTATCTTGACGTTACAGTCCTGCAAGATTTAGTTGACAACGCAAGACCCGGAGATCGTGTGATACTTACTGGAATTGTAAGAATTGAACAAGAGCATATACCTTCCATGCGGGGAAAAAGTGGAATTTACAGATTAAGAATTCAAGGAAATAATATAGAATTCTTGGGCGGACGTGGAACTAAAACATCCAGAAGTACAGAAAGAGAGGAAATTTCTCAAGATGAAGAAAAGATAATCAAATCACTTGGTAAAAATGCCGACATATATGACAGACTCGTAGCTTCATTTGCACCACATGTTCATGGTCATGATATCATTAAGGAATCAATCTTATTACTTATTGTAGGCTCGACCCAGAAACTTCTTGCAGATGGTGCGAAAATTCGTGGTGACATTAACGTTTTCCTTGTGGGAGATCCTGGTACTGCCAAAAGTGAGATGCTCAAATTCTGTGCACGAATTGCACCAAGAGGATTGTACACATCTGGAAGAGGTTCTACTGCAGCAGGATTAACGGCAGCAGTTGTAAGGGACAAGATTGGTATAATGATGCTTGAAGCAGGCGCGGTGGTCCTTGGTGATCAAGGTCTTGTTTGCATAGATGAATTTGACAAGATGAAACCAGAAGATAGAAGCGCATTACACGAAGTAATGGAACAACAGTCTGTAAGTATTGCAAAAGGAGGAATTGTTGCTACCTTGAATGCTAGAACATCAATATTGGCTGCTGCAAACCCAATGTTTGGAAAATATGATCCTTTCAAAAATATTACGGAGAATGTTAATCTTCCAGTCCCACTCTTAACGCGTTTTGATCTTATCTTTGTTGTAAGAGATATTCCATCAAAAGAAAGGGATAATAGGATAGCTCGGCACATTTTGAATCTACATAGAACTTCAGGAACTGATGCTAAGTCACTAATTGATGTGGACATTCTTACAAAATATCTATCATATGCAAAGAGATTTGATCCAAATCTTACTCCAGAGGCAGAAGAAAAAATTCTGGAATATTATATGAAAATGAGAAATGTAGAATCTGAGGGAATGATTACTGTGACTCCAAGACAGTTGGAAGGATTAGTAAGATTGGCAACTGCCAGGGCAAGACTTTTGATGAAAACACAAGTTGATGGTGAAGATGCAGAGAGAGCTATATTCCTAATCCAGAGTATGCTAGAAGATGCTGGTGTCGATGTTAATACTGGAAAGGTAGATCTCGGTGTTCTTCAAGGACGACCTCACAGTGAAGTTTCAAAGATGCAGCTATTCATGGATGTAATGAAATCACTAGAAGGAGATGAGAAAAGACCTGTTGAAGAGAAGACCTTTGTCAAAGAACTGGTCAAGACAGGTAAATTCACAGAAGAAGAAGCAAGAAAATACATTAAGAAATTGCAACGAGAGTCAGCTATTTATGAATCAAAACCCGGTCATTATAACCGCGTATGAGAGTAGAGGAACTAGGAATCTCTAAAACAGCTATAGAAATCCTTCATGATAACGGATTTGTTACCCTTTATCCGCCCCAAGAAAAGAGCATAAAAGCCGGACTATTAGATGGTAAAAGTATTCTGGTCTCTGCTCCTACAGCGAGCGGGAAAACATTAATCGCAACTCTTGCTATCATAAAACAACTTTTGGATAAAAAGGGAAAGATAGTGTATCTTAGTCCCTTGAAAGCCCTAGCATCTGAAAAATTCTCTGAATTCAAAAAACTAGAAACGGTAGATTTTGAAAAGAAAGTAAGAATTCAGATATCAACTGGAGATTATGATCAAAAAGACAAGAATCTAGGATTAAACGATATCTTAATTCTTACAAATGAAAAGATGGACTCTGTTATTAGGCAAGGCGCAGAATGGTTAAATGAAATCAGCCTTGTTATTGTAGATGAAGTTCATTTATTGGGTGATGATGACAGAGGTCCAACACTTGAGATTATACTTACAAAACTAATACTACTTCCTCAAAAACCACAAATTCTTGCTCTTAGTGCTACAGTTACTAATGCAGACGAGATATCAAAATGGCTAGGATGTAAACTCGTGGAAAGTAACTGGAGACCTGTACCTCTCTGGGAAGGAGTTTATGATCAAGGAGTTGTGACTATGCAAGACAGGAAAAATTTTGAGATCGAAACAAGTGTTAGGGGAGCCCCTGTTGATTTAGGGCTTGACTCATTAAAAAATGGCGGACAGGCCATTTTGTTTGCTGAAACCAGAGCACGTTCTGTTTCTCTAGCAACAAAAGCCTCTGATGCTGTTGCAAAAGATCTCAATAAAAAAGATAAAAAAACACTTGAACAAATTTCGACAAAAATTCTTGAAGAAAACGAACACACAGAACTGATTAGAAATCTTGCAGCATTAGTGAAGAAAGGTGTTGCATTTCATCACGCGGGTCTTAACCAGAGTTGTAGAGGTATTATAGAATCTGAATTTAGAAGTGGACGAATAAAGCTTCTTGCATCAACGCCAACACTTGCAGCGGGAGTAAATCTTCCTGCAAGACGGGTGGTAATTGCTAACATAAACAGGTATGATGGTAAATTTGGAACTAACAAACCTATTAGCGTACTAGAATACAAGCAACTATCTGGTCGAGCTGGCAGACCGCAATATGATGAATATGGCGAATCCATTATTGTTGGAAGTTCTAACGGTGATGAGATTTTTGATTATTACATTAATGGAACTCCTGAGCCCATTTCTTCAAAACTTACAGGCGATAAAGCATTACGAATTCATGTACTAAGCTTGGTTTCCACTACACCTGGAATAAAAAATGATGAGATAGTAGATTTCTTTTCAAAAACACTTTCTGGTTCACAAGAAAGTAAGACCGTAATCAAATTCAAGATTCAGATAGCAATGAGATATCTTGAATCAGAAGATCTTGTAAAACAAAAGGGAGGTAGATTTATTGCAACAGAATTCGGAAAGAAAACTTCTACCCTGTACATCGATCCTCTCACTGCAGTATACTTTCGAAAAGCTTTACAAAAAATTTCAAAGGAAAAACAACACACTCTTGGAATATTACACCTGATTACAAGCTGTGAGGATTTCTTTCCAAAATTTTCTCTGCGAAACAAAGATTATGAATTAGCCGGCAATCTTCTTGAAAACTATGCAGATCAGTTAATCGAGAATATATCTGAATATGATTGCAATAGGAGTTTACTTGCAATGCATTCATGGATAAACGAGTCTACTGAGATCTTTCTTTCTGATAACCTGGGTATAGAATCAGGTGATATGTATAGAATGTCAGAAAGTGCAGACTGGCTTATACATGCACTCTATGAACTTGCTAAACTTGAGAAGCAGGATGATATTCTAGAGGAATTGAATATTTTACAAACAAGAATAGAATATGGAATAAAAGAAGAACTAGTAGATCTTGTCAAAGTTCGTGGAATAGGAAGAGTACGTGCTAGGATTCTATTTAAGAACGGAATCAAAACACTTGAGCAATTAGTGGAAATTCCTACTGAAAAGCTTGCAAAAATGGATAAGATAGGGTCAGTAATTGCAGAAAACATAAAGACACAGCTTAAAAAAGTAAGATAATGCTTGATAGGACAATAACGGCGATAATTGTTTCAGCCATAGCATTTGTTACAGTTTACGCACTTACGCCAATTCTTATCAAGAGTCTTGAAAGAAGAAAACTCGTAGTAAAGGATTACAATCGAGTGGGAGGGGCAATGGTTGCAAGACCAGGAGGACCTTCCATTCTTGCTGGCATTTTATCTTCAGAACTTGTTCTTTATGCACTAACTCCTTCAGCAGGAATATTAGCAATAATTCTTACTACGTCACTTGCATTTCTAGTAGGACTTGCAGATGACAGGAAAGTGTTAGGTGGATGGTTTAAACCTGTAGCCCTAGCTGCAACAGCTATTCCGATTATATTGATAGGTGTGTACGATTATCACTTAGAATTTCCACTATTTGGAACCGTGAAGATCCCTGAATTGTATCTGGCATTAATAATTTTCATGATTCCAATTACGGGTAACACAATCAATTCTATTGATGTGCTAAATGGTGTAGCAAGCGGATTCATGACAATTGCCAGTTTTGCTCTTACCATCTCTTTATTCATCGTACATAACTATGACATCGCATTAGCAAGTTTGCCTTTGGGTTTTGTATCTCTGGCATTTTACAAATATCACAAATTCCCAAGTAGGATATTTCTTGGTGATTCCGGAGCAGTAATGTTAGGAGCAATGTATGGTGCCATAGCCATAGTAGGTCACGTTGAAGTCATAGCGGCAGTTGCTCTGTTACCAGCTATAATAAACTCATTTCTCTTTCTTTCAAGCGTTAAGCGAATTATCGAACACAGGCAACTTAAAGCCAGCCCAGTAACTCATACGGAAGATTTCAAATTAATGGCAACTACAGAAAAAGATGCTCCTGTTACCTTAGTAAGATTGATTCTTGCTCATGGGCCAATGACTGAAAAAGAAATAGGATTTACAATTTTCAAATTAGCATTTTTTTCAGCAGCACTCTCGATAATTACTGCATTTATGATGGGTGCTAGGCCATGAATGGAATTCAAATTTTTGCTTTCATTTTCATAATGTGGATTATGATTATCGCTGGTGGGGGCATTCTTATCTCAATACTTGCACCAGTTTCTATTCACGGGTTTGGCAAATATGATGACTTTGTAGATTCTGGAATAAAGGCAGTAATCGCTATCCTACTTGTAGTGGCATGGATTTTCATTATGTTAAAAATAAAGAACTGGATATTTCAAAAACAGATAAAGCATTAAGTGCTTTCCCACTCTTTCCTTTTTTTATCATACTCTTCACGAGAATATTTGACTTTAGCTGGTGTTCCCATCACTAAAGTATTTGGAGGAACATCCTTTGTAACTACGGCACCCATTGCGACCACACTGTTTTCTCCAATTGTTACACCTGCTTTAATGACCGCTCGTGAGCCTATTATTGCACCATCTTCAATGACAACTCCTATCATTTTTTTGCTTGGAGGATATGGGTCATTGGTTAATGCTGCAGCAGGCCCAATGAAAACATTCTTTCCTATTCTTGAGAGAGGTGGAATGTATACCAGTCCTTCTATCATTGTATTTTCACCTATTTTCACATTGTAATCAACATGTGCAAGAGAGCCAATCTTCACATTATCACCAATTTCCGTATTGTCCCCTACATAAGCGAAGTGCCAAATTCTTACATTCTTTCCTAATTTAGCTTTTTCAGAAACAAAATTTGTTACCATTTTTCATCACAAATGCCACGGTAATCCTTTATTTACGATTTTTTCAGGAAGGTTTTCCCTATTCTTCTTCAAGAATTCTATATCTTGATTCTTGTCTCTTAGCTCATCAGGTAACATGATGGGTATTTCGTCAACTATGGGATAAAATCTAGAACATTCTGAGCAAAATATGGCACCTTCGGAAATAATTTCATCTTTTGATGAAAGCTCAATGATCTCAAGTGGGAAATGCTTGTCTATTGGGCAAGCAAGAATTTCCATCATTTTTTTGTTCATTTAAAGTCCAGATAAATTGGAGTTCCCTTGTGACTAGATAAAAGTGCTGCTTCAGCTATCTTGGTAGTATTAACAGCATGTTCAGGCTTGACGCGTATGCTTTCTTTTCCTTGCGTGGCTGCAATGAAATTTTTTATTTCTAAAAGAAGAGGCTCTTCTACTTCCTGCCGCGGAATTTCAGCTCCAGAATTTGTTTCTATCTTTACTTCCTGTGTTATGAAATCAGATGAGATTATTGCATCACCACAGACTGCATTAAACCTTCGAACCCTTATTGGAGTAATCCAGTTTGATGAAATAATTGCTACTTTGTTTTCTTTAAATCCTAGCATTATTGTGGCAAAATCCTCATGCTCATGCCTTATCCTTCCTGACCTTGCAAATACCACTCCAGGAACATCATCAAATAGCCACATTGCAGTATCAATGTCATGAACCGAAGTATCATAAATTATGCCGACATCCTTGATATGGGGAGGCATTCTGTTCTCCCTGTGAAATTCTAGCATTATGAGCTCTCCATACTTTTTTGTTTTGACATATTCTTTTACAAGTGAGACAGCTGGATTGAATCGCTCGATATAACCTGATGTCAAGACTACCTTATTCTTTTTTGCAAGTTCCAGCAACTCTTCTCCTTCGCGAGATAAGTACGTCATAGGTTTCTCAACAAATACATGTTTTTTCTGTTGCAAGAGATTTTTTGTGATATCAAAATGGGTTGAAGTTGGAGTACAAACAAACGCTGCATCAAATTTTTCCGAACCCAAAAGTGAATCTACGCTGGAATAATGGTTTACAGAATACTTGGCTCCAAACTCCTTTACTCGTGCAGAATCAGCATCACAAAGTGCAGAGAGCACGCCAAGCTGGGAAAGAATTCTTGCATGATTCTTTCCAAATCCTCCAACTCCTATCTGAGCAATTTTCATCCTAATACACCGGTGTCATCCAATGAGCATACTTTTTGTTTCTTCCCATGGTTATTTCTGAGTAAGTTTTTTGAATTTGTTTAGTTATTTTTCCCACTTTGCCATCACCAACCTTCTTACCATCTACCGAAATAATTGGTGTTACTTCAGCTGCAGTTCCTGTGAGAAATACCTCGTCAGCAAAGTAAATCTCTGTTCGTGGAATTTCACGTTCCACCGCTTCGTATCCTAAATCCTTAGCTATTTTGCTTACAGAATCCTTTGTTATTCCTTCTAATGCTGAGGAACTGGGCGGTGGAGTTAGTAATTTTTCGTTTCTTATCAGGAAGATGTTTTCACCAGGTGCTTCACTAATGTTTCCAAGTTGATCTAGCAATATTGCTTCATCATAGCCATTTCTTTTACATTCTTGTGTTGCTAATATGGAATTCAGATAATTGCCGCCCATCTTTGCTAGTGGCGGAGTAGAAACATCATGGATTCTTCTCCATGAAGAGACTCCAACTTTGATTCCATTTTTGTTAAACAAGTCTCCAAATGAAAACATAACTATGCCAGCATGTGTTGGTGTTTCTTCAGTTACGTGTAGGTTTATGCCGTATCTTCCCACAAAGTAGAAAGGTCTTATGTAGCAGGATTCTTTTACATTATTTTTTTTACAAAGATCAATAATTGCATCTGCAATTTGTTTGTCTGTGAATCTTAGTGCAATTGAATACACTTTACCAGATCTTCTGAATCTTTTGATATGATCATCGAGTCTGAAAATGTATAGATTCTTAGAATTCCAATATCCACGTAACCCTTCGAAAACAGATGTGCCATAATGTATAGCATGTGTCATTACGGAAACTTTTGCTTCCTCATCTTTTACAAACTTGCCATCAAACCAAACAAATTTTGGAACAAAAGTTTTCATATTAAAAACCAATTCTGCCTATAATTAATCTATTTCTACCAAAATCCCATGCTTGGAAATTTCATACCAAGTACTCTATACGTAAGATCAGGCCCATTAGCGAATTTCTTCACAATATCCCAATTGTCATGAATTATTTTAACTACTTCAGGCTCAACATATTTTTCCCAATCGGTATCCTTTCCCAAAGCTGCTTCAAACATCTTCTGTTTCACAAATGAAGCAGATGTCTCCTTTCTTTTACCGACTTTTGGATTAAGACCATAAAGCCTGAGTACAAATGCCTCTGCTTTATCGCCGGTATAAGTAAAATAATTTTCTTTAATACCATCGAGGATCTGTACCTTGATCTTCCACGAATATGGGGATATTAACGGTGGCATGTATTTTGCAAATGGTGCATAAAATGTATAGTTTGAACTAATAGATATCGAGTTACCAAATACAGATTGAAGCATTTTTTTTCTTAATTCATAACTAAAAGGGAAGCTTCTACTATTGATCTCTTTTCCATTCCATATGAATACAACAGGAAAGACTCTGACTTCATCACCGCCTTTTAATTCATTGATTATCTCTACATGAGCTTTTGTGACGGGATTCAAGTGTGCTAGATAAATTGCAACTGTCAATTCTCTTCTATATTTATCTGGTATATTTCAATCCTTGATTAATTTTGGAATAAAATCTAATTCATATACATGGGGACGATGGGACTTGAACCCACGACATCCAGCGCCCGAGGCTGGCAGTCTGCCAAGCTAACCTACGTCCCCATAGATTCGCCAGAACAATAGAATATTATCTTTTCAAATGAAATTTTGATTATCCGTAAGACTCGTACTTTATTTCAAAGCTCTTGTCTGGTCTCTTATTTCTTTCAGTGACAAATCCTTTAGGTGTAAGAACATCAAGACAACCATCTATTGTTCCTTGCCAACCACAAATGAAGAATACGGTATTCTCCTTGGTAATTCTCTCTCCTACCAGTTTTTCCAGAGGAGACATCTCGCCATCCTTTGACTGTAAGAAAGTCTCTACCCTTCCTTTTTGCCCATTCCATGTTCTATTGAACCACTCGTCAGGTCTGCTGATTGTTGCCCTATACTTGAAATTCCACTTGTCTTTACCCCTGTCCAGACTTTCCTCTTCAAGACTAGTTAGCTCTTCTCTGTATCCAAGTTCGTCTACATAACTTGCGCCATGAAAGACAACTATCTCCCTTTTGCTACCAGTGTCATGGAGATGACGCGCATAGCTGACAAAGGGAGCTAAACCTGTACCTCCTCCAAGACAGATGATTCTTCTGTCGTCGGGTTCACCATTTGGTTTTTTTTCTTCAATAGTAAAGGCACCAGTAGGTTTTACCCATAAGATCTCATCTCCTTCCTTTGAGCTAAACAGAACTGTTGTGAGACGACCAGGAAGTGGTTTTCTAACCCATCTGATGTAAAGCTCAACGTACTTTCTGTTTTCTGGATGTGATGCAATTGAGTAAGCTCTTCTGATAACCTTATTTTCAGCGGCAACATGAGCTCCTAACGTTATGAATTGACCTGCTTTGTATTGGGGCAGTTCTCCTTCTTTTGGAATAAATCTGAAAACTGCCAAATCTTCTTTTTGAATTTGAACGTATGAAACTATTGATTTGCTTTCTACTACCACGGCAAAAGTTCATTTCCGATAGTTAAATATCTTATGCTATTTTGGTTAAGCTAATTTTCTAGTTTACGCTAAACGTTAATAACCACACAAAAAAAGTTAATGCAAATCAGATTATTACTCTGATTAAATCGGGCCGGTCGTCTAGCCTAGTAGGATACGCCCTTGGCATGGGTGAGATCGTGGGTTCAAATCCCACCCGGTCCACCTTCTTTGTGATAAGAGACAGGTCACAGTCCAAAACCATTTTTCTCCACCACTGCCTTATCTTTTGGCAAAGTCGCAACAAATCTCCACCCTTGGGAGATCAGCGATTCTGCTTGGTCAATTGCAACAACCATCTGAGTTGGTTGTGAGCTAGTTGATTTGATTGCGCATCCTTCTTCTTTTGTCAGATTGTTTTTCTGCATCTCAAGATCAAGAAATTCCTCGCTTCGTCTGAATGCCTGACGCATTTCTTCGATCAGTGCAACAGGCAAGACACCTTTGTTTGTCGTATACTTGGACTCGATGCTTCCCTTGTGACCCATGAAGAAGACACGAAAATCATGTGCGATCTTTCCTCTTGATTCAGCCATGAGAAGTTGCGTGTCAAAGTATGCTCGAAGTACATATGGTCTCCATGCAAACCTCGGTCGCAGTGTATTTCGTATGTCATCGCTTATCTTGCCTGTTGGAAGAAACTTTTTTCCACTATTCTTTCCTCGATATGTTTTGTAGCTTGCATCAGGTGCTATCAATACCGAGTCTTGTGTTAGAGTCTCGCCCTTTGCTAGTCTGTCGTTAAGGTATGCAAGAAGCTTTTGTGTTCCGTTCTCTGTCAGGAAAGTAAAGTATTGGTGCCCTGCTTTTGAAACGGTTCTCCTTACTGTAATCATCGGTGTACTAGCAAGGCAGTGAGCTTTGGAACCCTCAATTGCAATCTCTGGCATGTCTGCAAGGATAAGACCGTCTGTTGCATTGTAATTGCCTAGCACTTGAAGCCTCAGACCAGCTTTTGATATCAGAGTAATTGTTGCTGCGGTTCTAAGAGATGCACGGCAGAATATCTCCTTGATCTCTTGCTGATTTGGTACTCTCTCGCCTTCAAGTGTTGGTGTCCTGTCTGAATACCTTATCTTGATGTTGCGGCGTATCTCGATGTCAAAGTGGCGCAGCCACGACTTCAACGCGGTAAGAGTGCTGTCAATATAGCCGGGCGAGTGATTTTGCGCTTCCATCCAAGATATGTGATCTTCTATGAGGTCACTTACCTTGCGAAGGTCTTTGAGCCCAAGTTCTGCAAACTGGCTAGGTGTTATGTTACGTACCTCGCAAAAGTGTGATATTCTGCGAAGCCTCACATCTGCGGTCAAAGGGCTACCTCTTGCTATGTTGTCGTACCACCTTCTCACGTCTGGATTCTCAAGCAATCTTTTTTTCTTGGTTTTTGGTCGTTGTCTGGCAGTAGTTGTTTGACGTATTTGTTCTGTCATTTTGTTTCCCACATCAGACCGCACGTCTTTGCGGTCCTCATCTGAGAATGAAAGAGAATTTGTTGTATTTACCCTTTTCATGTTTGCTGATGATCGCTCTTGTAAATTTACATTAACGCCTATACTTTCGCTAGTCACTGCATTGTATTCGTAATTGATATATTAATGACCTATCTGTAATAAATCGACCTACTGTTGATAGAACAAAAAGAACTCAAGTTAATCGATGGCTCAAAGCAAAGAGAGGGCATAATTATTAGAAAGATCCGCTCACATCCAGATATCCATCACAACAAGCTAAAGAGACTGGTCGTACCTAGTCACATGGCAACCAAAACATTCGAACATATTATTAGAGACCTCATTGAGCGCAAGATGATTAACGTAGAACGTATCAAAAACCGTAAACATTATAGTCTGAAGCTTGGTTTTCCTGACCATTCCGTGAAGGTACATCTAAGTGAGCTGTCCCAGCTCGTAGATGAGATGAAAGACAGATTAAAGGAGCTAAAGGGCAAGTATCCAAGATTCTCAAAAGGCAAAAAGGAACAACTTGCAATTGATCTCTCCCACATGTACTATGATACAAGAGTTCAGGTTGTTAGGGTCTTTGAACTGTTGGGCAAGGAACC
>JBOGQX010000019.1:0-77447 GCA_050749285.1 Nitrosotalea sp.
GTGGTGGAGGAGGCAGTGGAAGCGGTGGCGGAGGTGGTGGCGGTGGCGGAGGTGGTGGCGGTGGCGGAGGACCAGAGTATTGCACCGGTGCAGAATGTCCAGCTGGAACAACAACATTGCCATTGCCTGGATATGCTGGGCAGCTAATAATACCGCCAGTAACTGTAGTTACTGACAAGTCATCTTACTATGAATGCGATCCAATTACCATATCGGGCAAGGTTGGAACCATACGAGAAGGACAGCCCGTCCTGATTCGCGTCTACAACCCATTACAGACGTTATTTCGGGTAGGTCAGGTGATGCCATCGTCTGATAGTTCCTACAGCTATTCATTCAAGGGTGACTGTTCCGGAGTTACAGGAATCTATGACGCCGCAATAACATATTACAGTTATACAGTCCATGCCAAGTTCTCGATGGTGTCAAAAACATCGGTAACTCCTGCTCCTATCGTTACACCGCAGCCACAACCACAACCAACTCCTGCTCCTATCGTTACACCGCAGCCACAACCAACTCCATCTAAAAACCAGCCCCCATGGTACTCGTCTATTTTCAATTATCTTAGAAACAATCTTACCCAGAGTCAGCCGATATTAAACTATCTTAGCAGCCTTTTGCAGAATAAATCCATACTCTACTATCTTATAGTGCCAGTAATCGTACTGATAATGATTCCAATACTTGTAGCAGCCAGGAAGAAAGGCAGACCGCAACCAGTTCTATTGGAAGTCAAAGTTCCCACAAGAATCAACCTGGGAGAAACATTTGAGATTGCAATAAAGGCAATCAACAGGGGCAAGACTGCCACCAGGCAAATTGTATCAATTGAATTTCCAACCCTTGATTCTGCAAAGGACATGAAGATAACAAGCCCTGATCTGCAGAGCAAGTTTGTGGAACTTGGTGACAAGATTGGCTCAAATTACTCTGGTCTTGAAAAATCCGCCACTGCAAAGTATCCAATGATCGAGATAACTGCAGGTCCGTGGCGTAAAATGTATGTGCATGATATCAGGATACAGGCAAGACCGCGGCTTGCAGGAAAGCTCGTTGTTTTTGTCAAGGTCACTGCATTCCCACATCCAAAATTTGCACACTATCCAAAGGGTGGCACAAAAGATCACCAAAATGAATTTGTAAAGACGTATGATGTAATAGTACAGGAAATACTATATCAAAAAAGAGAGGAAGCTGCAGCAGCACCAAAGGCCAAGGCCGAGACAAAGACAGTTGAGCACAAGGCAAAGCCATTGCAAGTGGAGGTCCCTATCGCTGTAGCACCATCGGCATTTGAGTATCTTAATGCCGAATTTGATTCGTTTTTAGCCGAGATGGCAGAAACAAGAACGGAAGTTACTGCAGCAAGAAAGGAAATCGAGGACCTAAAATCCATATTGTTTAGGATCTAGTTCTGGTCATCTTTAGCTGGCATCAGATGTATTCATTTCACTATCATTGCTTTCAAGGAAGCAGTATTCCCTTTAAATTTACAAAAGGTTGACAAGAAAGCCAATACTCGTTAGGGTTGGGAGTATGTCAGGAGCCAGTTGACATCATTTCACGTGTGAATTACCCATTGTTTTCCTAGATTTCAATAAATTTTATTAATTACCGTGGGTAACAATTTGCCGTGGTCTCAGTAATCAAGAGGGTAAAAAAAGGAAACCCGTACTACTACCTAAAACATGATGATGGCAAAGTTCAGCGCGAGACATACCTTGGAACTGCCATACCAAAAGACATCCTGCAGATCAAACGCGAGTTCTTGCTACAAATTCAAAGAGACACACTGGTGCCCTTACTGGACGAAATCAAAAATGGATATCTTGAATATCTGAAAAAGACACCAAAAACAATAATCCGGCAGAACTTGGTGGAATTCTCATACTATTTTACGTATGATACACAAAAAATCGAGGGCTCGTCACTTACCAGAAAAGAAACATACAATCTACTTCAATTTCATATCACGCCTGCAAATAAACCCGAATCTGACATGATTGAAGCTCAAAAACACCAGGAGGTCTTTATGCATATTATGGAATCTCGTAAAGACATTTCATTAGAATCTGTCCTGAGATGGCATCATGACATGTTCTCAAAAACCAAACCCGAATTTGCAGGCAAGATAAGGGATTTTCCAGTATTCATAGGCGGCAGCAAATCCACTTTTCCTAATGCAAAATTTCTCCCCGCATTGTTAAAGGAGTTCTTCAAATGGTACGGCAAGACAAAGGGAAACATCAACCCGGTCGAGCTTGCCGCGCTGGCGCATTTTAGATTTGTCACAATTCATCCTTTTGGTGACGGAAATGGAAGAATTTCGAGATTGCTGATGAATCATGTATTGCACAAAAATGGATACCCGTTATTTAACATACGGTTTGACCAAAGACTGGCTTACTATATTTCTCTGGAAAAGGCTGCAACAAGACATGAAGAGATTTATTTTCTAAAATGGTTCTTGAAAAAATATGTTGCATCAAACAGGCATTTTTCAAAACCATGATCTGCGGTTCTGTCGGTTGATATATGATTTAAATTCATACCGCGATTAACTTGTCTCCATCTTGGCTGTATCCTCATGATCTTGTGTTGGTGTTCTTCCTGTCTTTCTTTTCAATATGACCAATCCGCCACCAATTGCCACAACTGCAGCTATTGCAAGATAGACATATGTGGAATCTGTTATTGTGCCAGTTCCTGAACTTGCTCCGGTCATAATGATGCCAGATTGAGTGGCGGTTAAGAGTACCAGATCTGGTCTTGCAAGAGGATCACTAGCTTCTTTGGAATAAAAGTCAACCAGCTCTTCATTGTGGATATTTGTGTCTCTTATCACCAATGCCAAGGTCAGAAATGAGCCTTCATGTTGTCTAACCTGTCTTGTAACATCCCACGAGACAGAGTTGTTGAGATCCGAATTACTGATAAATGCAGTACTGTTTTCTGCTGTAGAGAAGGCAGGCGCGCCAACAAATACAATGCTTGATTCGTTCCAGTTGTTGTTCAGTCCTGTATAGACTTCTATGGGCCTTGACTGGGCTGTAAGGTTTACAGCAAACGGGTGCAAGATAAGAGAGGCGGACTCGATTGGACCACTTGTTTTTGTAAGGTCAAACTTTAGATAAACTATGGATATGATTCTCTCTTTGTTTTTTGTTACATCCCATGCGTACCAGGACTTGAGAAAGGGGAGGTGGCCAGTGTTTATGTGCTGTAGACCCTCCTTGTCTTGCGGATCGTCTGTGTTTGCAACCACATATGCATCATCGGTAGGAACAATGGCTGTGGCACTGATGGAATCTGCATGTACAAACTGACTACCGTTACCAAAAGCAAAAAATGAAAACAGAAGCATCGATAGTATCGTAATGGCCATTTTCTCTTTTTTGAATATCTTAGATATTGTCATATGTTCTTTCCAGAAATTATTTCGCCCCTGTTTCATGATTTACTTCTCCATAATATCCCTATCTTTCTACAACTTGGCCCTCATCAAATGTGTGTCCCTCATTCCACAGGTGCGTGAAGAGGTCGTCACACCAATTCTAAAGGAATCATCGCTTCCATAAAATGCCGTCCCAAAATAGACACCTCCGTTATTTTTACAAAATGATATTATTGCATCAGTCTCTGTTATGATCATTATCGTAAAAAGCATATCATCAAGCATTCACCGCTTTATCTTGCCTTTTGATAAGAGATCCCCCAGCCTGTCTTCGTCAAGACCACGTTTCTCTTTTTTGATACTACAGTATTTGACCCAAAGATATAGAATATATCTAACTGTCTTGGCAAACTTTTCTGGAAGTTTGTTGCTGCATGAGAATTGAAATATTGTGTATGGCGTGAAAGCAGCGCAAAGGACGGAAGCTGCAATCTGAGAACGTATCCAAGTGGAGTGACAGAAAAGGTATCGGCTCTGTTTCTTACAATCATGCCGTTCTGTTCAACTTTTTAAAATGCTTTGATAGTCCTTGAATAGTTATCAGATCATCTCCTTTAGCGGTATTGTTGTTATACTGTTTAAGAAACTGCGAAACTGTCATAGAATTGTCTACGAGGCATTTAAGTATCTCAGCCCTGGGTTTTGGGTAATTTATGAGACCTGAACATGATTTTTCTCTCTGTTTACCTTCGAGACCTGTTATGGAACTGTTAAGTCTTAGGTGGTTATTTTGACTGAAAATCGGTTGGTGAAAGGAATTTTTACGATCGGTTTAAATAACTTTTTTTATTATGAGAATATTACAATGTCTGAGCAACCAGATATTCAAGTAAAACCAACTGGGGGGGGGGGTTGATTGTCTAGCTCAGACGAAATTAAGAGAAACCTGTATTCTTCGTTAGACTCACAACGCCAACACATGTCTACAGAACTTGATACAGTAAAATCTCTTCTAGTTGAACTAAGAAAAGAGATAGGGTCAATAAGAGCAGTATACGGAAATGACGAGATTAGATCGGTAATGAAAAAATCTGGGGATGCAAGATATGAACTAGATTTAATAAAATCTGAGATAGAACCAGCATTAGCAGAGTTAAAATCAATATTGCCCAGGCTACGACAAGATCAAGAACACATATCTGCAAGTCATGAATCTGCAAAACCGGGAACATCTCCATTAAAAACAGAACATGAACAGGCATTAGCAGAGCTTGCGGCAGCAAGGTCAGATCTTGAATCAATAAGGATATCATACAACAGTGAAATCAGGTCATTAACGGCAAAGTCAGAGGATGTAAGAGCCGCGCTTGATGCATTAAACTCTGAATATGCCTTTAGAGTGACAGAAGTTCAGGCAGCAAGGTCAGAAATCTCTTCGTTAAACTCACACAAGGAATCCATATCGGGAGAGATTGATAAGGCAAGGTCAGAGCTAGAGTCAATAAGATCGTCATACAACAGTGATGAAATTCAATTAATGCGGCACGAAATTGAAAATACAAGATCAGAGCTTTCCGGTATGAAACAGGAGAAAAGCAAGATAGAAGATGAGTTAGACAATATAAATTACAATACCAATTCGGCAAAATCAGAACTTGCAAAAGTGTTTTCAGAGATAGATGAGGCCAAGTCTAATCTTGATTTGAAAAAAATAGATATTAGTACATCCAGAAGGGAACTAGGATTCATAGAGAAGGAGCTTGCATTGGTATATGAAAAAGATGAGGTAAGAAAATTAGCGAAAGCCTCAGCTGCTTTGGTCCATGAAGCAAACATGAGACGTCTTGAGGCAGAAAAAGAACTCCAGACATTACGCAGTATACTTGCAAGAAAAAATATGGCACAAGAAGAGCGGTAATCGCTCTAGATAGGTAAGATTAACTGTGAAATTATTTCATAACCTGAATGCAGATAAAGTGATACTGTTCCTCGTAATCATTACTATCTCGATACCTGTGGCAACCATATCCGCCGATGACGGTGATGTACACCTGCCTGCAATACCAGTATACTATCTATTGGCACCCGTGATCATAGCTGTTATAATGGCAGTAGTTGCGGCAGCAAAGAGAGGCAATCCAGAACCAGTTCTGCTTGAGGTCAAAGTTCCCACAAGAATCAATCTGGGAGAAACATTTGAGATTGCGATAAAGGCGGCCAACAAAGGCAAGACGGCAAAACGGCAAACAGTTTACATTGAATTTCCTGACCTTTCTTCAATCAGGGACCTAACAGTAGCAAGCTCTGATCTTCAGACCAGACGTGTGGGAATCGGCGACAAGCTAAGAGGGAAACATGGCATGACGGTTTATGCAGCATGTCCGGTGGTTGAAGCCCTTGAGGCCCCATGGCATAAGGGGGACAAACACAGTATCATAATACATGTAAGGCCACCGATTGCAAGAAATTTTACTGTATTTGTAAAAGCTACTGCATTTGAGGATGACAAATATGTGCACTATCCAAGAGAAGGCATAAAAGACCACCTGAACGAATTTGTAAAGGCGTATACTATTCTAGTGAAAAAGATACCGGAGCAAAAAGAAGACATGATCGTACTCAAAGCTGAAGCAAAGATAGTTGGACAAAAAACAACACAGCCACAAATGGTGCCTGCGTACACAACTCCATCTAAACCTTCATGGCTTGAGCATCTGAAAACCGAATATGACTCACTTTTAGCTCAGCTAGCAGAAACAAGACAAGAGATCACTGCAACAAGACAGAAGGTTGAAAGTCGGCAAGCTAAATCAAGACGCTAGTAATACCAATTATTTCTGTCTTGGTAGTATGAACTTGATTAAAAAGATCAATGTAGATATCTCTGATATTATTCGACAAATCAAGAAAGGGCCAGAGGATATGTGGCACCAGAGTGTGTCAAGGAAACGTTTGGCATCGGTATATTTCCGGTACGGGACTGGAAAGATCGAATCGTTTGTCCTGTCGTGCGTATTTGTGTATCAGATTGTCGTGTACTACAACTGTATAACAAGCAACAAGAATAAGATGTGTCAAGCACAAGCTTGGAAATTAGCATTTATTTTTGGTAGAAATTATGCCCAAGTCTCATACAATTAATAATTTTTCTTTCTAATTGAATTTACTATGGAGTATCTGTTCTATTTTGGTTGCAATTTCTAACATTTTCTTATTATCGATTTCTTTTTTGACTAAAACCTTGATTGGCAAGTCTAGTAATTAGCTTAACGAATCCAAAGGCACAAAATTGATATCTTCTTTTTTCTTCTTGGATTCAAAATCTTTTATTGCCTTAATCTCGTACGCATCAGGATTATCTTCTGGTATCACGCTTTTCTCTATCATTTTCTGTAATTTGGCAATCTTCATGTTCAAAAGTTTTATCTCTTTTTCAGTGGTTCGCTTGTATACATGAATTTCCTTCATAATTTTTTTAATCTCTTGGGGAGATACTGTTCTAGTCTCCATCGAATGATTGTTCTATCACTGATTGACTAAAAAAGATTCTCATTAGTAAAATCAAGTTCAGTATTAGTCTTTGATCTAAACTTCATCCAAAAATTCTTGTTTAGTAATATTAGCCTGCAAGAGAATTGATTTTAAAGTACCCTCTTTGATTGGATCATGTCTAGGCAGAGTCACATATCTTCCATCAGGATGTGTTAATTGAATGTGACTTCCACTCTGTCTATCTACATAAAAACCGTGACGGGTTAGAACTTTCAATACGTCTCTATAATTATGATTGCGTAAACTCAAAAAGACCAGATCAGGCTGTAAGATGTATTGTAAATTTCTTAGCTTTACTAGCTCTTGATTCTATAGATTGTAAAACTAATTTAATTGCATCAGCCATGTTTTCTTTTAACTCCTTCATGGTTTCACCTTCGCTGATGGCGCCCGGTAACTCTAAACACTGACCACTGTAGCCGCCTTCAGGTTCTTTGTGCACTATTACAGTATACCTTCCTTTGCCCACATTGCTTATCTTCATTTTATTCTGATAACAGTAAATGCCTCAAATATTTAAAATATGTCAATAGTTATTTAGCCACTCATCAAATCTTGATTTTAAGAAATCAAAGGATTTTTTCTAAATTTAGTTAATGCCTTAAATAAAATCGTACCAAGATGTAGGCAAATTTTGCTTATCAATAGCTCTGAATCCTAATGGTTGTACAAAAATCATCACAGTAAATGTTGCATAACGATTTCATTTTGCGCCTGTTATGAAACGTTTCCCTAAAATCTAGCTTTTAATTAGGTAAAATTGTGATTTTGATAAATGGCTGAGCTAACATGTGTAGGTTGTGGTCCCGGAGATCCTGATCTTCTTACCGTAAAAGCTGTGAAAGCTATTCGTAACGCAGACGTAATAATGTGCCCTACATCAAGAGAAGGCAAAGATAGTATTGCCTATTCAATTGTTTCATCCATAATTGACAATTCCAAAATGCCTGAAATTGTAAATCTTGTATTTCCAATGGTAAAAGACAGGGAAACACTGGAAAGTACATGGGAAAAAAATGCAAGAATAATTTCTGAAAAGGTAAAGGCAGGAAAGAACGTTGTCTATCTTACTGTAGGAGATCCTTCGCTTTATAGTACTTGGATTTATCTGCAACGGGAACTGAAATTAAAATTTCCTACGATCAAGATTACAGTAATTCCTGGTATAGTGTCTATGTTTGCTTTTGCATCTAAAGTAGGAATAAGCATTGCAGAAGGAGACGAAACAGTTGCCGTGATTCCAGCATGTTATGATCTTTCAAGAGTGAAAGAAACTGCAAAAAATTGTGATACAATGATATTTCTAAAAGATGGCAGGTACTTTGATCAAGTAATTGCACTGCTAAAAGAAGCTGGGTTCCCTGACAGCTCGCTTTTTGCCATAGCTCAAGACGTGGGCACAAACGAAGAAATTGTCAAGAAGTTAACCCTTGGTGAAGTTACAAAGGATACGTTAACTAGCAAATACTTTTCTATAATGGTGGTAAAGCGTGCATAAGGTCTACTTTGTCGGTTGTGGTCCAGGTGACCCAGAATTACTTACAGTTAAAGCCAAAAAACTAATTCAAAAAGCAGACATTATAGTCTACTCGGGTTCTCTAATTCCGGATGATATCATTAAGCTATGTAAAAAGGCCCAGTTGTATGATGCGGCAAAACTTGTAAGAGAAGAAATTTTCAAGATTTTACATGACAATGCGTTGAAAGGAAAATTAGTGGTCCGTCTACACGACGGTGATCCTACCATATATGGAGCAATAAAAGAGCAGACAGACAATCTCAAAGAGGAGAAAATTGATTATGAGATCGTTCCCGGAATAACCTCGTTTCTTGCATCAGCTGCTGCCTTGGGATCAGAATTGACTTTGCCAGGAGTAACTCAAACTATCATTGTAACCAGAGCCGAATCAAGAACGAAAGTACCAACACGAGAGAAAATCTCAGAGCTTGCCAAACACAGAGCCACTATGATCTTCTATCTTAGTGTGCATCTCATCTCAGAAATAGTAAAAGAAGCCCTCAAAGGAGGATATCCAAAGTCTACACCTGTTGCAGCAATATACAGAGCAAGTTGGAAGGATGAAAAAATAATCAAAGGTACTCTTGAAGATATCGTAAAAAAAGTTAGAAACGAGAAAATCACGAGAACAGCTATCGTAATTATTGGAGATATTGTAAATCCAAAACATTATGAATATTCAAAGTTGTACGATAAAACATTTAGTCATGGATTTCGAAAAGCCAGAGTTATTTCATAATGACTTTACTTTATTTTTAATACCTATATCCCATAATTTTTTCTGAAATACTTGTGTATCGCCAGAAGCAAAAATTTGTAATTTGTGTAATTTAGATTTTTTATTTTGTAAAATTGTCGATACCTGCCTAGCTATCACATCTCCTGGATCTAGAAACTTCACGTTTGGAAAGATCTTTTGTAAAAGCGGTAGAAGAAATGGTAGATGTGTACTAGATAAGGTAGCTACATCAATCTTTTCTTTTACAAAAGGTTTCAGAATTCTTTTTATTTCCTTTTCACAAAAAGTTTTTTCTGAAATGAACTTTCCAGACTCTACAAGTTCAACAAGTGGAGACACATTAATTTTTATTGATTTAATTGTCATTGGAACATTTTTCTTGATATAGTCTGTCAACTTTTTACTTTTTACAACCGATTTTGTTGCAAGTATTGCTATCGTTTTAGTTTTAGTTGTCTTGACGGCTTCGTACAATGGTGGATAAACTCCAATAATTTTTGAGCCTGTTGAAATATCAAGTAAAAGTGATGGTGTGTTAGAGCCCACTATGATAACATCTGGTTCAAATCTTTCCTGCAATTTTTTGATAGTTGATTCTATTATTTTTTTTAACTGAGAAATTGATTTTGTACCATAGGGAAAGTTTTCTTGATCTGCGAAATAGATGATTTCTACTCGAATTTCTTTTTGGATCGGCTTGATTATTGATATAGAACCTAGACCTGAATCAAAAACTGCTATCTTTGGCACAATTAGAAAAATATGATGTCTGATTTACATTTTGTGAGCTAAATTTAGTCTAATGTTGATGATAATATACACCGGCAATTAAGAACCAACTTTAAAACTAGTCCATATGACCGGCTTCGATAAGACCTGGACTCGTCCCGAGTCTGTAGGTCTAACCGAAAAATTACGTGAAACTGTAAAACCACAAGGTGCTCTAAAACCTAGGATCGAGAGTGCTGTGAACAAATTACAGGGCCAAATATCGAAGATGGATTCTATGCTGACAAAGCTGAGAGAAAGAGATGCTCAGCTTTTCAAACGAATCGTTGCCGCAATGCAACAACATGATGCCGCAACAAGCAGGGTTCTATCAAACGAGCTCGCTGAGATAAGAAAAGTTACAAAGATGTTAGGAAACGCTAGAATGGCATTAGAACAGGTACAACTGCGTCTAACCACAATCCACGACCTTGGAGATGCAATGGTTGCAATAGCACCAGCAATGTCCACAATGAAAGGACTAAAGTCATCCTTGGGAAGATTCATGCCAGAAGCAGATTCCGAACTCAACTCAATGACGCAAACTCTCAACGGTCTAATGATGGACTCGTTAGCTGGAGGCGACTTCAATGTCGATACGGACGCATCTGGAGAGGAGACAGAAAAAATCCTACAGGAAGCATCCGCAGTTGCAGAACAACAAATTGGCGACAGATTCCCATCAGTTCCATCACCCTCCGGCGTATCGTCACAATCAACATACGAGTAGGGGAAACTCGGATGGGGAGACTGGCGAGTACGTCTTCTTTTTATATTAAAATGAGATTCAAATTCTTTTCATTAGCAAGTAAATGCATGCCTTAACAAATTGTATGATCTCGTTGAATCCCATCTTGGATTTGCCTTCCTTTCTATTTACAAACCTCGTAGGAGACTCAAATCCTTTGAAACCTAGCTTGTTTAGATAGTAAAGTACCTCAATTTGGAATGCAAATCCATCTGATTTTATTTTTGAAAAATCGAGAGCCGTCAAAACATCTCGTTTGAAAACTCTAAAGCCACTTGTAGGATCAGATATCTTAATTCCGCTACACAAACTTGCCAGAGCACCAGCAATAGAATGTACTGTCATTCTATATCTTCCCCAACCAATAATTACTGATTCCGGTATGTGTCTGCTCGCTATTACAAAATCATATTTTTCTATTTTTTGTAACATTTTAGGAATTTCTGCTGGATCGTGAGAGTGATCAGCATCCATTTCTACTATGATATCGGGATCAAATTTTTCTAATACAGTTCTAAATCCTATCTTGTAAGCAGAACCCAATCCTAATTTGGATTCACGATGCAAAACTGTGATATGTCCATACTTCTTGTTTAGGTCTTCAGCCAACTTGCCAGTTCCATCTGGAGAATCATCATCCACGATAAGAATAAAAAATTTTTCAGTAAGCTCAATTACTATTTTAATTAGGCGATCAATTAAGCTAGGTAATGTTTCTTTTTCGTTATAGGTTGGAATTACTATTGCAAGATTCATTTATCTTCATCTAAAATCCTTTTTGCTTTGGAAAATACTTTGGCCCACTGGTTCCACTTGAGCTTACCAGTTTGTGTGTTTTGTCTGCTTGGATGATATGAGCATAATATTTTGAATTCATTATGGGAAAAAAATTTTGCATGAGAAAACTTGATCCCTTTGATACCAAGTAATTTACAGCAAGAATCAAATGCAATTTTTCCTAAACAAATAATCACATTAACATTTTTTAATATCTCAAATTCCAATTTTAGATAATCTGAACAATTAGTTAGCTCATTCTTTGCTGGTTTATTTTCAGGCGGTACGCATCGTAATGCTGCAGTGATATATGCATTGTTTAATTCTAAACCATCATCAACGGTTGTACTGGTGGGCTTGTTTGCAAATCCAAAATCATAAAGAACTTTGGCAAGCCAATCCCCTGAAGAATCACCTGTAAACATTCTTCCCGTTCTATTTCCACCATGCGCAGCAGGAGCAAGTCCAACAATTAATAATTGTGCGTTAGAATCTCCAAAACCAGTAAGTGGTTTTCCCCAATATATTTGGTCCTTGAATCGCTTTACTTTCTCTTTTGCAATCTTATTCCTGTAAAGTACTAATCTGGGACATTTTTCACAACTAACTATTTTGTAATTAAGAGTGTCGAGAAGGTTGTTCTTTCTCAATTCAAATTAATGGGTTTTAATGGTTCTTAAAAGAGTAGGCTTTTCTCGTGATAAATATGACTAAAACAAATGCGCCTAATAATGCAATAACAGGTAGTGGAAATTCTGGAAGGGATTTGTCAGGTGATACAATTTCTCCCCACTGGCTTGGGCTGGGAATTCCAAATTTAGAAGATGAAGTTAAGTTTTCTGGAAAAGCGTAAATCTTCTCTTTATGTGAGTCATACACTCCAAGGTAAAAACCATACACATCCGCTCGTCCAAGTAAATCAATTGGAATTCTAAACTCATAGTTAGAATGCGGAATCGAACTGTAGTGATCATTTTCATCTGAAATGTCTGCTACTCCAATTACTCCTGAGTTTGCAATGTTTGTAAAGTGATAAGTTTGTTCCAATGGGGATCCACCTCTTAGTACAAACGGATTATTATTGCCCAGTGCAACTCCAAAACAATAGTCATCATCATCTGCAATTTTATTTTTATCATCTTTTCCATCAAAACAAATGATTGCTCTGTCTGAGCCTTGATTGTAATGTGTCATGGATATTGCGTCAATAAGAACATAAATGAAATTTCCTTCATGTGCTGCTCTTAGCTGCATAACAGTCCCATCATCATATGACAAAGTATACAAACTAGATTCTTTCCATTCTTCATAAAACGTCCACTTTCCATTCCAAATTACATTATCCATTAGGCCTGATTTTGATATCGGTATCTGTTCAGCAGCATAAGCAATTTGAACTGTACACAACACAATTATTCCCATTGCAAGAATTGCATATTTCATATTCTTGTCACCACAATACAGTTACTGGTACAAATATTCATCTGGACTAGAATACGCATAAAATATTTTTATATCATAAGACTAAATATCAGAAAGAATTGAACAAAAAATATGGCATTGCTATTATGGCATGTGCCATAATTATCGGAGTTTTAGCATTTACATATAATATTACAAATCAAACAAACTCTTGGAAAAGTCAGCCACAAGCTCTAATAGTCGAATCTACAAGGAACTAGTAATGCAAAGAGCGATACCAGCCATACTGGTCATATCAATAGCTGTTGTACTGGTAAGTTATGTGGCATTAAACAGTATGCTCTCAACAACATTTATGATTGCACAAGAAAGTGTTACTCCAAAACTATCCGATCCAGTCGGGTACTTGGGTCACGTAACTTACGTGGTAAGAGGTCCTGATGGCAACATAAAATCATACGTCCAAACAGACAACTCTAGAACGGTAACAGGTCAACTATGTGGCTTGAACGCCTTGTTCCAACCAACTGCTATCAAACCTGCAGCCGGTGGAGGTAACACCACAACATGTGATATTGGAAGAATAAGTCAATTCAATGGATATAACGTGATAGGACTGATTAATGGAAGTAGTACCATCACTCTGAACGGTTCAGATACATACACAACTTCAAAATTAGGTTGTACTCCTACATGTAGAGCAAGTGCAAACGATGGAATTATACCAGTCACTGCTGCTGCAAATGAAGGCGCACCAGCTTTAGGCACTGTAGCTGCCGGTTCTACATACAACAGTATAACAATTACATCGCCCTCATTTGCCTTTTCCAACCTAAAGGCAGCAGGTACGACCATCCGCGGTTCAGTGTTATTGAACGCAACATCAGGTACAGCTCCATCAATGTTTGCTGAAAATCAGGTAAGTCCCGTAGTCACAGTTGGCAGTGGAGACACGTTAACTGTAACTTGGAACGTATCCCTAAGCTAGCAAGTATACAGAGTAAGATACTCTAGAGCCGATAGCCGCTTGAAAGATTCTCAATTACATCAGTAGATCCAATCGTAGGAAAGTGGGGTGTAGAGATTGACTCAACAACTGATCTATTACCACAAGCTCAAGCCATGAGATGTGTCTTCTTGAAAATAAAATACGAAGCAGAAAGAATTCCGTTCATGCCTCAAGGAAACTAGGATCAGTCTGAATTACTATTGAATCAAGTATACGGAAATATTGAATTTGCTTTTATGGAAATGCAATGGCCTTTGAGAGATGCAAATCAAGATCTGAAATTTTTATTCTTTCTTGACTCATGGAATCTCGTACTCTAATGGTGACAGTTTGATCCTCAAGTGTTTGATGATCTATCGTAATGGCAAACGGTGCTCCAACCTCATCCAATCTCCTATATCTTCTTCCTATGGCACCAGAGTGGTCTAAAAATGCGTCATATTTTGTTCGAAGTGTTGAAAAAATCTCTTCTGTCTTCTCTGACAGACCATCTTTTTTCACAAGTGATAGTACGCCTACATGAACAGGAGCAAGATATGGCTTTAAGGAGAGAACAACCCGCTCATTCTCTTTATCATCACGAAAACTATGTTCTAATATGGTGTATAAACTTCGATCTATTCCCATTGATAGTTCAAAAATATGCGGAAGCACTTTTACATCCTCATCTAAGACTTCGAATTTCTCCTTACTCACGTTTCCATGGCTCTTCAAGTCATAATCAGATCTGTAGTTACAAGCCACAAGCTCAAGCCATCCGGTAGTAGTCTCAACCTCAAAATCAAATGCAACTGATGCATAGAACGCCTTTTCCTTATCTCCTAGTTTTCTGAACCTGCTTCTTGTTACATCAATTCCCGTTTTCTGATAAAACTCTACCAACAAACTAAGGTAATATGCAACAAGTTTGTTTGGCAGAATTCCAGAATCCAGTGCTTGTTTACAAGTCATAGTTTCGATTTTGTCTTCAACCATGATCCTAAGTTCAGTATTTTCAACCTCGGAGAATTTCTCGAAGCTATCTAATTTGTTTGGATTGCAAAAAACCTCAATTTCAGCCTGGTAAAATTCTCTTAGCCTCAGAAGACTCTGCCTTGGGGAAATTTCATTTCTAAAACTCTTTCCTATCTGGGCTATTCCTATTGGTAGCTTTCCACGCATGGTTTTGAAAAGTCTTGGAAAGTCAACAAAAATGGATTGACATGTCTCTGGCCTAAGATATGCCGGTTCTGATTCTGGTCCTATCCCAACCTTAAACATCATGTTGAATTTGCGCGCTGTATCAAACTGCCCCTTACATCTTGGACAGATTATATTTTTTTCCGAAATTACTTTGTCAAATTCAGAAAGTTCCGCACTTTCAGGCAGTACGATTGAGGTAATTTCTGTAATCATCTTGTCCGCCCTAAAGATAGATTTGCATTTTTGGCATGCTACAATGGGATCTGCAAAACTAGAAAGATGACCAGAGGCAACAAAAACAGACTGTGACATTATCTGGGATCCATCAACCTCCCACATCCTGTCTCGTCTTACAAGTTCTCGCCTCCATAATTCCATGAATTTATTTTTCATACTAACTCCTGACGGACCATATTCCCAAAAGCCAGCCTGTGCATCAGAGTAAATCTCACAACTTGGAAAGTAGAAGCCTCTTTCCAGTGCAAGTTGCATTATTTGGTCATAATTCATTAAAACACCAACTCTAGTCTAAAATTAAGCCAACTCCTTGACTTTTTTTAGGTTTCCAATATCATCTCGTCTCTCGTCAATAGGTGTTTCTAAAATTATGGGAATCTTCTTTGAATTGATTAATTTTATTACATGTGTCAAGCCCTTTTCACCTATGTGCCCTAACCCAATGTGTTCATGTCTGTCTAGATTGCAACCTAATTCTCCCTTGGAGTCATTAAGATGTAGTATCTTGAGATGTTCAAATCCTATGGCCTTGTCAAATTTTTCAAGTGTTGCAGAGGCACTCTTGTCGGTTCTCAAATCATATCCAGCTGCAAAGGCATGACATGTATCAAAACATATTCCAAATCGCTTTGCAGGTTTTAGTTGCGACAGTATCAAACCGAGTTGCTCAAAATCAGAGCCAACACTGTTTTTTTGACCTGCAGTGTTTTCAAGCAGGATCATAACATCTTTGGGTGTATCTTCAGCAGCTTTAGTGAATGCTTTTACTAATTTTTCAATTCCTTTTTTATCTCCAGCTCCCTTATGGCTTCCCAAGTGGGCAACAAGATAAGGAATACCAAGCTTGCCACATCTTTTTGCTTCATCAATTAAAGAGTTCAGAGATTTTGCAAAAGGATCTTCTTCTGGAGAGGACAAATTTGGTAAATATGGCATGTGAGCGACAGTAGCAAAACGGTCAATCTTACTTTGGGCTATCTTCTCTTTAAAACTGGAAATATCTGTTGTTCCAAGAGGTTTGGCAGCCCATCCTCGCGGATTGCGAGTAAAAATTTGAAAGGCAGTACATCCCATTGCAACTGCATTGTCTACTGCTCTGCCGATAGAACCTGAAATGGATACATGCATTCCAACCTGCATGGGAGTAGTTCCGTTGAGGATAATTTAAACTCGTGGAGTAATTGACTGTGATTTATCATTCTAGTAGAATCACATTAAGATATAATCAAATTAAGGTCAGGAAAGAATTATCTTCATGGATTACATTTCACCCGAAAATATGGCAAAATATCCATTCCTTGCAGAGACTGGAGCATATCTTAAGGATAAAGGCCTAACTCTAGAGGAACTTGGTAATCCTGATTGGAAACCTGCTATAGCGAAAGCATTCGATAGAATAACTGCCGGTATATCAGGTGAAATTTACAAATCAAACTTGGAACAACCTGATATCGAGATACTTTCTTTTGTAATTGCAGTTATCCTATTAAAAAAAGTAGGCATACCGACACTTAATCGAAGGTTTTCTCTTGCTGAAGCAAGAAGGGTTGAAAGATATCTGGAAAAGGATCTAAAATGGGACAGTCAAGATTCCATCAAAGAACACCTGAAGCGCAGAAATGAATCACAGAATATCTCATTAAAAATATTACATGATCAATTCAATTTGGATGTTACAATAAATGAGGGTTCATTCAAAGTCAAAGCAACAGATTATCTGAAACGTGCAGCTCATTTTCATGAACGAGAGTGGAAGTTAGTAAATAGAAAAGTAGCAGAAGGTATGGTCCATCTTTCCTCAGATGAGACAGTAAGACTAATCAGAAAAGAGCTCAGTGAATTCATTAATTCAAGAATTCAAGCAGTAAACATAACTTTCATTCCAGATGCATTTGAAAAGCCAGTAATGGAACTTGGTTCTCTTGCAAAAAAATTTTCAGAACCTATGATTTTCTCAGGGGAGTATCCACCATGTGTTAAACATGCCATTGAAGTATTAGACAAGGGAGAGAATTTGCCACATTCTGGAAGATTTTTACTTGCAACTTACCTCTTAGCAAGAGGACAAACTATTGATCAAATAGTTCCTCTCTTCAAGAATGCGCCCGATTACAATGAACGGATAACACGATATCAACTTGAACATATATCAGGAGAATCCGGGAAAGGAACAAAATATCAATGTCCATCTTGTGATAAACTAAAAAGTGAAAATCTTTGTTTTGCAACTACTGAATGTGATGGAATCATAAATCCAGTACAATTTGGTAAAAGGAGAAAGAACTAATGACTGAAAAAAATGTTGCTCTGGTGGAGTCAGCCCTCAAGGAATATTATTTTAGTCATTTTGATTTGATTCATGTTCCTCAAAAACCAACTCAAAGAGAGTTTGGTTACCAAAAAATCAATGGTGGCATGATAAGACATTTGTCTATCAAAGACAACAAAGAACTCCATCTACTTCTTATGAAAGAAATTCCCTCCGACATTTACTGTTCAAATGCTTACTATTCATTTCCGAACATGCCCATGTCCGAAAAAGACTGGCAGGGAGCAGATCTCATTTTTGATATTGACGCAAAAGATTTAGCTTTGTCATGTAGGAAAGATCATACAATTTCCAAATGTAGCTCTTGTCAAAAAATAAAAAATGAAGGGCAATCTCAATGCGTCAAGTGTGGTTCAATAAAGTTTGAAGTATCCTCAGTAGCATGCAAAAATTGTATAGATGAATCTAAGAAAGAAGTAAAAATGTTAATTGAAATACTTACAGGTGATTTGGGTATAAAAAATGAAGAAATTATTGTTCATTTTTCTGGTAATGAAGGATTTCATGTTAGGGTTGTAAACAGTGACTATCAAACATTAGATTCTCAGGAAAGAGCTGATCTTGCAGACTATGTAATGTTCAATGGTGCAATCCCAGAAACCTTTGGAATTAGAAAACAAGCCAATTCTAAATCTTCGTTACCAAACCTTGAAGAGAATGGATGGAGAGGAAGAGTAGCTAAAACTTTGTTTGGTTCAAAGACAAAAATTCCTAAAATTACAAAGGAGGTAACTTTTGCAGGATATTCTGCCTTCCAACTAAAACTTGTGGAGATGCATCAAACAATTGGAGTGAAGGTGGATCCAAAGGTAACCATGGATATTCACAGAATTTTCAGGCTTGAAGGCTCGATAAACAGTAAGAGTGGGTTATCAAAAATTCAATGCAACGATCTAGATAAATTTGAACCCTTTTCAGATGCATGTTTGCTTGGGGAGGATAAGACGGAGATAATTGCTAACTGTCCTGTCCCAATAAAACTGAAGAACAAAAAATTTGGTCCATATGATAACGAAAAAGTCACTCTGCCAAAATATGCTGCCGTTTATCTGATCTGCAAGGGATTAGGCAACGCAATTTGAGAAAACCACTATTTGACTTATTAATAGTTAGTCTAGAAAGTAATTGCGTAGGTAAGACATTAATTTGATACAAAGGAAGGTAGCTTGATTTTGTACAGTTCATCGACTCAATCCAACCCACCTCCGCGTGATGCTGGAAAGTACATCAGAATAGGAATTGCAGCTCTTATCGGTATTGTAATTTTTGTAATGGCAAGTAATCAAGCCGTAATTATGTCCATGAATGTAAAAGAGTTTGGTGTACTTTTCACAAGACCATTATACTATTCCATATTCTCAGCTATAGTTCTATCAGCTATAGCGTTGATAAGGGTAAACATCAAGAATCGATCCTCTATTAGCTGGTATAGCATTCATGTTGCACTAACGTTTCTCAAACGAGGAGGAAGTTATTCCATAATAGATAACATACCAAATTTCAAGGATTACAAGTTAAGCGTCCCCAACTTTATCATTTGGCAGATAACCAAAGTCCTGCTCTTTGGAGCATTCTTTACAAATCTCATGTTTGGATTTGCTCTGACATATCTAATTAATGGTCATGATCTTGGTGTTAGCAGCATAGGAAAAATCTTTTCTCTTCCTTTTGTGACACCCTCAACGGACCCCTCATATGCATTAAACAATGTAATTCCTATGATCCCGGCGTTAACTGTTCTTATACCACCATTGCTGGCTGTAATTGGTTTACGACTTGTTCTGTATGTGGGTCTTCATAACATTGTGAGGATAATAGTAAATTATATTCAAGATGCCTCTAAGGGCAAACCAAAATTTTTGGATTATGTGTCCACTATTGAAGGCATGATCGGTATAGGTGTAATCTGGGCTGGATTTAACATGTTTTTCACTAATCAGATAGACTATAACACTCGGTATCAAATAGCTGGCACTTTAGCAGCTGGATTTGCACTTGTTGCTTTTTACTTTATTGACAAATTCAAGTCAAAGGTAATCATACAGCCATCAAAACGTGATGTGTACATACGCGTTCTAACATTGGTAACAATTGCAATTATTGCAGGTTCGATAATGACTGTGAACAACAGTATTGCTGATGCTAAAAAAATTGAATACCTCGGTCCCTACGCGGCTCAGCAAATAGGAGTAAACAGGTATCTAGGTCAACTAGACGATATCCAGATTGTACCACATGAGGTAAAGTTGAACTCAATTCCACCAACCCAAATTGCAGATTATGTTGCAGCAAATAATGAGATGTTAAACAAGATAAGAGTCTGGGATTGGGATGCAGCCTTTGCAAAATTAAAACCTGAAATCGGTCTTATCCCATATGTTGATTTTGAAACCAATGATATCTTGAGATTTAATGATACATTGTATTGGACAGCTTCAATGAAACCTATACTGCCATCCTCCGTTACCCAAGGGAACATATGGTACAACCAGCACCTAGTTTATACACACGTTGATAACGGTTTTCTGACTATTAATGCACATAATGGAAGTATAGTAGATAGCAGTCAATTATTCAAACAGAGGGTAATATATTATGGTGAGGGGGGTCTCTTTTCAGATACATGGTCTGCCTATCCGGTAGACAGGACAGTTTCTGCGGAGCTAAATAACGTATCATATTCTGGCACCGGAGGATTAAACGTAAATCCGCCTATGAGTCAGATATTTGAACCAAACTTTTTCGTGTCGTATCCAACGGAACCAATTCACATTATGCGTTATAGGGACATTCATGACAGAATGCAGCTGCTATATCCGTATTTTCAGTATGACTTGTTTGGAACACAAGTAGCCTCACTACCAGTGACAGATGGACAAAAAACCTATTGGCTTATTCCACTGATAGTCGGATTCGATACATCAAATGTACCTTGGTCGGTTAGTAATCCATATCTTAGGTTAGTTGGTTACGCTCTACTTGATGTTTACAATGGTAATGTTACTCTAATTAAAACAGGAAATGACTTCTTTACAAACATGTTTGTCAGCCAATATGGGGATCAATTTGTGGATATGCCACCGTGGCTTGCTAAACAAGTCAGGTACCCAGAAGAGCTGTTTAATTGGAAAGTAAATATGTTTAATGTCTATCATGTTTCAGACCCAACGACCTATATCCAAGCAAATAACTTTTACGAGGTTCCAGATGGTGTTGGAACTTATTACATAGAAGCAAAACCACCTGGATTTGACAAGCCTACTTATCTTGGATTTTTATCGCTTGAACTTCGGGGATCGGCGGGTAGAAATCTAGCAGGTTTCATGACAGTACAAAACGATCTGCCAAATCTAGGAAAGATGGAATTTTACCAAGTACCACTTGATTCTCAGACCAAACTTCTTGGCCCATCATCTGTTCAAGAGGCACTCAACAAAGATTCCGACTTTAGACAATTGAAAACATTGCTACAAAGCCCAAGGATAGGTGACAATATCTTATACAGAATTGGTGATCAAGATGTTTACTTTATTCCAGTCTATACCGCAGGAGCAGGAGGTGTAGTAACACAATTGGGTACAATTGCAGCTGTAGGCGCTGCATTTAATGGTGATTACTATGTAGGATTAGGTAATACTCCACAACAGGCATTTGCTGCATATCTTGCCAAGCTCTCTGGTGTCACTCCAGCTAATTTCACTGCGGTAATATCTCTTGATGAATCCACTAGAATATCTACTATAAAATCAATACTTGCAGATGACAAGCTAACCGTGATTACTCCAACCTCGATACAATTACCACTCACTTTCGACGAAGGCAGTACATCATTTTTACAGCAATCTGATCTTGATAATACCAAACAATTGATCTCAAGTTTTGTAAAGAACTTCATTCAACCCAGTTCAAACAGAATTATCTTCTGGCAAGGAAATAGTACCGTTAACCTAGGAACCATTATAGTGGTAGATAACGTACCCGAATTACATTACATATCTATAGGGGTAGGATAGTTGCTTGTTGTTGTAGACAACGGTTCTGTCTACACAGAATCAATTCTGGATTTTCTTAAAACAACCGACGTCAAGTTTGATCAACTACGCTTTGATGAAATTTCGATTACAAGTTTAAGCAAGTACCCGTCTATCATCTTATCAGGAAGACGACAGAACAATCCAAAAATGAATGCTATTAACGCAAAGATTATCAAACATGCTCTAGAAAATCGGAAACCACTGCTTGGAATATGTTATGGCGCAGAAATTCTTGCACTCACATTAGGAGGTACAATTAAGAAAATGGAAGTTGCTCGTCAAGGTATTCATGAAATCGATGTAATAAAAGATAACCCTATTTGTACCAAAAAAATCAGAGCATTTGAAAGTCACTCATACATGATAGCAAAACTTGATTCATCCTTCAAACAGGTAGCCAAATCGTCAACCTGTGAATTTGAAATATTCCAATTAAATGGCCACAACATTTTTGGTACACAATTCCATCCAGAGATGAGTGAAGATGGAAGAACTTTACTTGGAAAATTCATATCAATTCAATAGTATTAATATGAAAAGTTAATTCTCGTCATTTATGGAATCAACCCACACTCTTTCAGTTCCTGTTGTTAATGAAGAAAACATATGTCTACCTCTAGTTGTCAGTGCTGTTTCCAAATACTGGGGTATGAATCTACCACTTGCCGAGGCAACTGAGATTGCTAAGAAGTATCCCGGAATAAAGGGTAGTATAATGATTGAAGGAGTAGAACTTGCAGAAAGACACGGTCTCTCTAGCTTGATCTTGAATTCATCACTGAAGGAACTTAGAAAAATGATTGATATTGGAATTCCCCCAATTGTAATAATGCCGGGGATAAGAGATGTAGTGCAGCACGCTTCCCTAATTATTGGATACGATGAAATCGAAAAAACCATTTTCCATTATATTCCAGAGCCGGATAAGATTGGCGCTATACCTGAAAAGAAATTTGATGAACAATGGGCAGAGGACGATAGATTAATGCTTTTACTTGTTCCATCTGACATACTTTCTGATATCAATCTACAGAGTGACAATAAAGAAAAATCAAATAGATTATGTTTTAACGCAGAGAGGTTGAGGCTACAGGGAAAGTCCGAAGATGCCATACTTTTACTAAAAAAAGCTCTTGAAATCAATAAATCAAATTCTACAGCATCTTGTTTGATTGCTGGAATTCTCAATGATATGAACTCTCCAGATGCGATAAAGTATTACAAGATGAGTACAGAATTGAATCCTAGATGTTATCTTGCCTACCGAGGACTGGGTAATTACTATCTTAAAATTAAGGATTACACCAAAGCAGAGGAATATTATACTGCAGCTATAGATATCAACCCACTAAGGTTTGCTCCTATATACAAAAATCGTGGGCTAGCAAGACTCGAACAAAATAAAGCAAAACAAGTCAAAGAGGACTTCAAGAAATATTTAGAACAAATGCCAGAGGCTAGAGACAAAACAAATATCCTACAGGCTATTGCGGAATTATGAGCCTCATCTAAAGGGATTTAATGTTCTTCTAATAATGCAAATCAGATGGATTGTATCTTCTGTAAAATAATCTCGGAACAAATTCCTTCAAGAAAAGTGTATGAAACACAAAGTTCACTTGCGTTCCTTGACGCTTTCCCTCTTACTAGAGGACATGTTCTTGTGATACCAAAGGTTCACTACATTAAGATCCAAGAAATGAGCAAGGAAGATAATGCAGACCTTTTTGAAAGTGTACGATTAATTTCAAGTAAGATAGAACGTCTTGCTCCCTCTTCATTAGTGGTTATCCATAATGGTAAAGAGAGCGGACAAGAGATACCACATGTTCATGTGCATATAATTCCCAGAAATTCTAAAGATGGAGTGGGCCCAGTTCATAGCATGTTTACAAAGCGGCCGAATCTTAACGATAAAGAATTTGATGAAATAACAGAAATTTTCAAGAAGGAATAGTGATGGTAAAGTGCGGAGTGCGGGATTTGAACCCGCGACCTTCAGCTTGGGAAGCTGACGTCGTGCCGGGCTGGACTAACTCCGCCTTATCGGAATTTGGTATCTAACATTATATAGTTTAATTACCAAATACTTTTTGTGGATGCAAAATGCCCAAACTGCGATAAGGTTGCTATACTTGATGATGATGTAACAATAGTAAAATGTCCACACTGCGGCTTTGAGGCAAAGTATGATGATTATCTTACATTAATGAAACAACGAGTAGGCGAAATGGCTGAAAATATTCACCTTGACAGACCAGGCTTCTAGCTACCAGAATGAACCTTTGTCAGAACAAGTCAATTCTGCACCGCAATTTGTGCATATCATGTGGCAAGCTTGCATAGATTTCATGACATTTTCACAACGTGGACATTTGATCTGATCTTTCACAAGTTTAGCCCAACTAAGTAATTTTAAAAGATTTAGGTACAAAGATTCAATCTACCAAATGATATATCTTATATGCAAAAATATATGACTATCAATACTTTCAGGTTACGAGATATTCTAATTACCACTACCTTTTAAGAAAGTCTTACTTTTTTGGTCACATCATGAAAGTAACAAAGTGTGTCTGGCAATACCATTACAAAAAAGACGATCTCAGGCCAGTCTTTGATTACTTCAGGTACTGTGCAAATGAGGCGATCCGGATTGGAATGGAAAAAAACCTCACATCAAAATTCAAGCTACATTATCAGTTATACCACAAATTACACCTAGATTCCAAATTTCATTATAAATATGTCTATGGTGCACTAGAATGTGCAGTAGCCAAGTTGAAATTGTATAAAAAGACAGTTAAGAAGAAACCTGATGCTAAAAAGCCATACATTTCAAGAAATCACCTGATGCTCAACAATCAGTCATACAAGATTGAACAAGATATAATCAGAATTCCCACAGAACCTGGGCAATACATCTTTGTTAGATTAAGCAGCTATGTTTTAGAAAAGATAAAAGACACAAAGCTTGGGAATGTCACCATCACCGATGACAAGATTGTCATCTCATACTCAAAAGATATTCCAAGACAGAAGCCAACTAATTTTATTGGAATAGACAGAAACTTGTACAATGTTACAACATATGATTCCAAGGGAAATTGTATTGCTCACGATCTATCAAAGGCTCAGAGAATCATTGCATCATATAGTACAGTAAAAAGCAAGTTTAGGCGCAACGATTCTAGAATAAAAAAGAAGATATTTCAAAAATATGGCAAGCTACAGAAGAACAGAGTCCACAATATCCTACACTATACCTCAACAAAGATCATATCTCAAAATTCTGGAATCATAATGGAAAATCTTAAAGGAATTCGTAGGCTCTACCAAAAGGGAAACGGTCAAGGAAGAAAACATAGGGCAAAGATGAATTCGTGGTCATTTTATGAACTGCAACGGCAGATCGAGTACAAGGCAAGATGGCTTGGTCTGCCGGTAAGATACGTGAAGGCAGCTGGGACAAGTACAAGGTGTGCGGTATGTGGGTCAAAGCTAGTACCCGAAGAGCACCGAAAGATGTTTTGTTCTATTTGCAAGAGAAGTGTTGACAGAGATGTCAATGCTGCTCACAACATCTTGCTTCGAGGTACACGGGTCGTGCCAGACGGGGCTGCAGGTGAAGCGGTGATGGCGGAACCTAGTAGTAAGGAACCAGTAATCTGCCTAGTCGATGCAGTCAAGTGATGGAGTTTACGTTTTAAGAAGATTAATACTCCTAACAGAACCTTAATTAATAGTCTTAAAACTTTTTTCACTGCTTGGCTACATTCAAGCTGAACATATCTGACAAAAAAGGAAAAACCATAACAAAAGAGGTTAAGGAAAAAGATGCAAACCCATTTTTGGGATTGCAAGTTGGAACTGAACTAGATGCAGCCCTTATAGGAGAAACAGGAAAATTGAAGATAGCAGGTGGAAGTGACAAATCAGGCGTTCCCTTACGAGCAGACATTCATGGTGGTGCCCGCAAGTACATTCTTTTGTCTAAAGGTGTTGGTCTTAGAGATGCAGAAAAAGGTCAACGAATACGCAAGCTCATAAGAGGAAATATAGTAACTGAAGAAGTTTATCAGATAAACTGTTTCTTTGATGGAGAACTAAAGATTGAAGAAAAAACAAGTGCTGAAGTTCAAGAGAAAAAAGAAGATACAGAAAAGAAAAAAAAGGCATAGGTTAACATAGGTCACATTTTTAGCTAGTTTGTGCACTGGAAGGAAACTCTACCAGATTGGTATGTAAAAAAATATGGCTATCAACCATGTGTTAATATCGGAACCTCTGGTCACGTTGATCACGGTAAAACAACTCTCATACAAGCGCTTACAGGTATTTGGACAAGTGCTCATAGTGAAGAACTAAAGCGGGGAATCACCATCAGAGTGGGATATGCAGATGCAGCCTTTTACAAATGTAAGAAATGTGAATCACCATTAGGATATTCAGTTACTCCAAAGTGTAATAACTGTGGAAAAGAAAGTGAGTTATTACGAGTAGTTAGTTTTGTTGATAGTCCTGGCCATGAGAGCCTTATGGCAAACATGCTTTCTGGTTCAGCTTTAATTGATGGTGCTATGCTAGTAGTTGCTGCAAACGAAAAGGTGCCACAACCGCAAACAAAAGAACATCTTCTTGCACTGCAAACACTTGGAATAAAACAGATTGTCTTGGTCCAAAATAAGGTAGATCTTATCTCATACGAGGAAGCAATGGAAAACTATTCAGATATTGTAAAGTTTGTAAAGGGAACAAACGCTGCTAAAGCCCCAATTATTCCTATTTCAGCACAATCGAAATTAAATATTGATGCATTAATAGGTGCAATAGAATCAACTATTCCTACTCCAGAACGAGATTTATCAAAAAATACTGTCATGCATGTGTTAAGATCATTTGATGTCAACAAACCTGGTACAAAAATAAAAGATATGAGAGGTGGAGTAATTGGTGGAAGCATTACTCAAGGAACATTCCATGTGGGAGATGAGATTGAGATAAAACCCGGTCTTGCAAACGAAAAAACGGGAAAATACGAAGCTATTGTAACTCAGATAGCTTCTCTTGGAACTGGAGCCGGTATAGTAGAAGAGGTAAAACCTGGTGGTCTTATAGCAATAGCAACCAAACTAGATCCTTCTATGACAAGAAGCGATTCATTGATAGGTTCAGTGATAGGAAAACCCGGGACTTTGCCTGAAAATTCATACAATGCAAAAATTGAAGTAAATCTATTTGATACAGCAGTAGGATCTGGAGATGAAATTAAAGTCTCTTCTATTCAAACTGGAGAATCCTTAAGATTGAGTGTTGGAACTGCACCTCTTCTATCAAAAGTTACCAGTGTAAGAGGAAAAACTGTAGAGATTCAATTCAAAAGGCCAGTTTGTCTTTTTGATAATAGTAAAGTTGCCATAAGTAGGAGAATTGCAGAAAGATGGAGATTAATAGGTGCGGGTGTGGCTATTGGTTAAAGTTATCTGTGACACTAGTTTTCTAATGCTTATCGCTTCTAAAAAAATCAAAAATATATCTTATCTGGAGCAGGAAATTGGAACGTTAGAATTTGTGGTACCAGATTTGGTTGTTGATGAATTAGTAAAAATCTCAAATAGTAATAATAAAAAAAAAGTTTAGCCTCTCATGCACTAGGAATCATAGGAGATTTTAAAAAGATAAAAATTTCTGGAAAGTCAGTTGACGATGCGTTAGTCTCATATGTGGAGACAAATCGCGGAATTATTGCAACAATTGATGCTGAACTTAAAAGAAGAATAAAGGAAAATGGAGGATCTATTCTGTCAGTCTCCAATGACAGGATAATTCTCGAGTCAGGTAAGATTTAACTTTGAGATAGTTAAGATTAGTTTTATGTTTGAGTACAAGGGAATCCAAATTAAATGGTATGGTCATGATACCTTTACCTTAGAAAAAGAGATTAAAGTATGTATAGATCCATTCAAACTTTCAAAATCAATAGATCCAGATCTCATATTGATCTCCCATGATCACTTTGATCACTGTAGTCTTGAAGATCTCCAAAAGGTCTCATCCGAAAAAACATCAATTGTAGCTGCAAAAGAATGCTTGAGTAAGTTAGGTGGTATAAAGTGTAGAGAAAAATCAGGTATTGCGCCTGGGGAAGAAAAGACGGTAAACGGTGTCAAAATACTAGCCATCAATGCATATAATATTAATAAAATAAATCCGGATACAAAAAGACCATTTCACCCAAAAGAGGATAATAAGGTCGGATTTCTAATTGACATTAAGGGAACAACAATCTATCATACAGGCGACTCGGATCTTGTACCAGAGATGAGTGATTTGCAGCCTGATGTACTTTTGGTACCAGTCAGTGGTATCTATGTTATGACTGCAAAAGAAGCTGCCCAAGCAGTAGAAAAGATAAAACCAAAAATTGCTATCCCTATGCATTATGGTACCATAGTGGGTAGTGAAAATGACGCCAAAGAATTTAAACAACTAGCAAAATCATGTGATGTGCACATACTTACAAAAGAGTAATAAACAGATAAAATTTCATCAAGTTTAGTTTGATTCAGGATAAAAAACTGTTTTCTACAAGAAACTTTGATTTTCACCTTAGGCACCTGCTTATTATAGGAATTCTTGCAATTTCATTTTCTATATCTGTAATGGTTCGTTCACAGGCAGCTGATTTCGGTTTCCAACTAAATGAATTCGATCCATTTTTCAATTATAGGGCGACCCAATATCTGCTAGATCACGGTGTCAATGCATATGTTCACTGGCATGATACTATGAGCTGGTATCCAAACGGGAGAGACGTCTTTAGCAATGCTCAAGTACCTCTTCATTTTACCGACGCAATTTTATACAAAATCTTTGGCGGTGGAATGAGTCTTTATGACTTCACAATAATTTTTCCTGTTGTTTTTGGCTCTTTAACTGTAGTAATAGTATTTGCACTAGTAAGGGTGATCGGTGGTACGACAGCGGGGCTTTTTGCTTCTCTTTTCTTTGCATTATCTCCTCCCATAATAGTAAGGGGAACAATAGGTTGGTTCAAATCGGAACCTCTTGGCCTTTTCTACGGATTATTAGGTCTCTATCTATTTCTAAGTGGACTTAAAACTAAAAATCGTAAAATTGCTGCAGCAAAGCTTGTTGGAGCTGGTGGGTTCTTGGCTATTGGTTTTGCATCCTGGGGAGGAATAGAATTCTTTCTTATTCCTTTAGGACTTTTCATAGTTATACTACCATTCATAAGAAAAGATCACAAATTTCTGCTCTGGTCTATCCCACTCTTTGTAGCAACAACGATGGCTGTTGCAGGAGGTGTCTTTGAACGACCAGGACCTAGTTTCGTATTTGGATTGAGAGGATTTCTTATTATCGGACCGACAATCTTGTTAGTAATTATAATTTTTGTTCAAAAATTCAGCAAGGAACAGCATCAGTTACGTAATGGTCTCTTTGTTTTAGCAGCATGTGCAGTAATTGGCGCAGCTATCTTTTCTTCAAATGTTCTTGCCAGTCCATCGTTTAGATACTTGAATGCGGTAGATCCATTTCTTACATCAGAAGATCCATTGGTTGATTCTGTTGCCGAACATGCCACTCCATCACTTACACAGAACTTCACGTATTTTTCAATTCTTATGTTGTTTGCGGGAATTGGAATCTGGATAGCATTCAAAAAGAAGAATTCAGAAAATGGATCATTACCATTTAACCTCAAGAATGAAATGACTATCTTCGCTTTGATTCTTGGCATAATTGGTGCTTACGCTGGTTCAACATTTGCTAGGTTGGAGCTCTTGACAGCAACCTCAGTAATTGTTTTGGCTGCGATAGGCTTGGCTGCTATCACATCAGAGATCCTAAAAAAAGAAGAAAAACAAATCAAACTGGTTCAACCTACAAAAAAAGGTCAAACACAGGTTAAAAAAACATCCACTATTTTGCTTGGTAAAATTCCAAAGATATCATATGTGGCAGTTATTGTTGCAATGTTACTAGTACCAACCATCTTTCCTGCTGACGCAAATTGGATAACAATAACCAAAGCGCCTCCTACAATTCTTAATGGTGGTTCTAATTTTGACATAGCAACAAATGACTGGCCTGATACACTGAACTGGATAAAAAATAACACTCCACCAGATTCTATTATTGCTTCTTGGTGGGACTATGGATATTGGATACAGACTTTGGGAGGTAGAACAACTATTGTTGATAATGCCACTGTTAACACTAGTACTATAGCAATGATGGCAAGAATGTTTATGAGTTCGCCGGACGATGCATGGAAAATGCTTCGAGAGATGGGCGCAAATTATGTTCTAGTCTACGTTGTTGGTCAAAAGTTTGTCTCAAATGGACAGGAATTGTATATACTTGGAGGGGGAGGAGATGAAAGTAAGAAACAATGGTTCATCAGGATAGCAGGGATGGACCCGGCTACGTTCTTACAAGACGACGAGTTTACTCCTACCAATTATTTCTGGCAAAATACTATGTTGGGTCACATGTTTCCTTTTACTCCGCTAACCTACTTTGATCCAAACACTCACGCAGAATCACAGACCTATCAAAGTGGTTATACTGCAGTATATGCAAAGGCAATCAAATATCCAGAAAATGGTAATGGGCCATTAAGACTGGTATACACATCATCCAGCCTGAATAGAACCGACTCTGGTGTTTTTTCAGGGGTTTTGCTCTATCAAATAAATCCAAACTACACAAAACAGACTAGTCAACCACCACAAACTACTCAATCCAACCAAACCGTCCCCCAGATTAACCAGACTAGTAGTTCTCTCCCATCAGGAGATAATGCTATAATCGATACAAAATTTGGTAAAATAACCATAGAGTTGCTGGATAATGTTGCGCCCAAAACAGTATCTAATTTTGAAAAGCTTGCAAGCTCACATTTCTACGACGGAACAATATTTCATAGGATAGTACCAGGATTTGTTATCCAAGGAGGAGACCCAACTACAAAGAGTGGTTCACGGAATACCTGGGGTACTGGAGATGCTGGTTACACGATACCTCCAGAATTTAATTCTATGAATTTCACAAAGTATACTGTCGGAATGGCCCGTGGTTCTGATGTAAATAGTGGAAGTTCCCAGTTTTTTATAACAGTGGGTGATGCCCCATTTTTGAATGGAAAATACACTTTGTTTGGTCAGGTTATCTCAGGACAAGATGTTGTTGATAAAATAGCATCATTACCAACTGATTCAAGTACTAATCAACCTGTTAACCCTGATGATGCGCGTATAAACACGATAACCATATTGTCTGCCTCTAACAGCACTGCTAAATAGAAAGTCACTTGTATCTGTCTGCGATACGATATCTCGCATATTTGTCATCTGGAGAATATTTTCCTGGATGCACGTTTGCTGTTGTATTTCCACACTTTGGGCATTCATCCTTCAGAGTATATCTCTTGCAGTTGGTACACTTGCGTAGTTGAAATTTCATATTCAGCCTTCACGTGTTTTTTTAGATTCCTCTCTTGTGAATTTGAAGATTCCACCATTCTTATGGATAGTATCTTCAACGTAGGAAATGATGGGTTTTAGTTCTTTTTCAGCATCTTTGAAATTTTGTGCTACAATACTGAGACGATACTTTGGAGCGCCTATGTAGGTTACTGACACGTTTACTTTTTTGTTATCAACTGCATCAAGCAAAGCCTTCTTGATTATTTCTAATCCATTAGATTTACTACATGTCAATTCCAAAACACCTCTTATTTCTACACTAGGAATCTGAATCTTCGAGCTTTGTTCTTCGATTACACTTAGAGCTTTAGACGGTATGCCGAGGTTATTTAAAATGGCAATTCCCTTGACTGCAACTTCGGAGAATGCGTCATAAACTGAGCCAAACTTTTCAACCAAAACATTTTCAATTTTTTCAATTTCTGAGTTTGAAAGATTAGATCTTGTTTTCAAATTCTCAATTAGTGTAGTTTCTTTTTCTTGACGTTTTAACTCTAAGAGCTTCTTTTTCTTTTGATCGCTTGAAATCTGTTTTAATGATAAATCTATCTCAGATCGTCCTCGGTCTACACGCTTTACAAGAAGAACTTTCTTTTCTCCAACCTTGAGAAATTTCTCAACATTTCTTATCCATCCAGTAGCAATCTCAGATACATGTAGAAATCCTTGAACATTGTTATATTCGTCAAGGGTCACATAAGCCCCTTGATCCATTATCCTTGTGACAGTAGCAACTACAATTTCGCCTACCTCGGGAAAATCCTGAATAGTTGTTGTCATGACTTTCAAGTTTTTACTACATAATTTAATGTTGTTGCTTAGAAATCAATTCCCTTTTTTGCTCTTAGTCCCAACTTGAATGGATGCTTTATTTCTCTCATCTCAGTTACCAAATCTGCCAGTTCTATCAATTCATCTTTAGCATAATTCCCAGTCAATACCAAATTAACATTTTCAGGTTTTTTTCGTATCAATTCTAACACATCATCCAGATTTACTAATCCCAAATTCACAGCATAATTTACTTCATCTAGAATTACTATATCGTATTTCTTGGAAGATATTTTTTCCTGTGCAACACGCAGAGCTTCATCTGCAATCCTCTTATGTTCCTCAACTGGAGTCTTGTCATCCATGATACCGACAAATCCTCTGCCTACTGCAGTAAGCTCAAATTCAGGCTCAAGTTTTTTTGACGAAGTCATTTCACCATAGTGCCATGAACCTTTGATGAATTGTATCATGCATACCTTATGGTTGTATCCAACAGCTCGGAGAGCTAACCCAAGTGCAGCAGTTGTCTTACCCTTTCCTTTACCTGTATATACTATTACAAGACCTTCCTTTTCCAATGCCGTTGTTTTAGGAGTAGCAGGTAAAAAGATTCGGATCAAAATAACCTATTTTTTGTAACATAAAATGTGTAGTTTATAATTGTCAAAGAGAAACTGTGCTTGTTTGACAAGAGAATATGATTTCGATATTACTATAGTAGGTGGTGGACCAGCCGGTCTTTCAGCAGCTTGGTCTGTTGCCAAAATGGGGGTAAGAGTAGCTGTACTTGAACGAGAAGAAGCAATTGGGCATTCAGTTAGAACAAGCGGAGTTACTTGGATAAAGGAAGCAAAATCTTTTGGAATTCCTCCTGATTGTTATAATCCTATTCGAAATTATTCATTTTATTCTCCAAATAATCATGTAACAATAAAAGGCTTTGAGCCTCAAGCTGTAGTCTTGGATGTAAGAAAGACTTATCAATTTCTTGCCTATCAAGCGGCACAAGTCGGTGCAGACATTTTTGTTCGAACCAATGTAACTGACATACTAACTGAAAATGGAAGGTTATCAGGTGTCAAGGCAACATCAATAAAAGATGATCTCATTTTTCGTTCAAAACTTGTAATTGATGCAAGTGGATTTTATTCTGTTATTGGAAAAAACATGGGCACTGTATCACAATGGAAAAGATTTGGTGTCGGAGCAGAGTTTGAAGCATATGTTGATACGATTGATCCAGAAACGTGGTATCTTATGGTTGGACAACAATATTCTCCAGCTGGATATGCCTGGATCTTTCCATTAGGAAAAAACAAGGTAAGAATTGGTGTTGGCGTTGGAAAACCAGAGTCACAAATTGATCCGACTCAAAGATTGCTTGAGTTAATTGACAAAAAACCAGGACCAATAGGAAACTTGGGCAGAATCATTCCAATAGAATTTCATTATGGATTGATCCCAAATGAAGGACTAACACACACTACTATAGCTGATAACCTGATACTAGTTGGAGATGCTGCGGGGCAAGCAAATCCGCTTGTTTTAGAAGGGATAAGATATGCTATAGAGTTTGGAAGAGTTGCAGGTCAGGTAGGGGCAGAAGCAGTTCTTAAAAATGATACATCAAAAGAATCTCTAAAGCCGTACGAAGAAAATTGGAAGAAAGCAATAGGATCTAAGATTAAAGCTGCAGTAAAGGTACAAAGCAGATGGCTTAATCTCACAGATGAGGAGTGGGATAAGGAAATTGGAATAATTCAAGAACTTTCAGCAGAAGAATTTGTGGATTTTGTAAAAGCCGATTTTAGCATGGGAAATATAGTCAAGCTTGCAACACACCATCCAAAATTAGCTGTTAGGCAGCTGTTCGACATGGTAAAAAGCATGCGGGCTGAACAGTAAACATCAATTTAAATAAAATTCAGTAATATTGTTGAGAATTGAAAATCCCAAGAATTGTACTTGCAGGAACCTCAAGTGGTGTTGGCAAGACTTCTATTACATGTGCAATAATACATGGAATCAAAAAGAGAGGATATTCTGTGCAATCCTTCAAGGTTGGACCGGATTTTATAGATCCAAGCTATCTTGGTTCTGTATCTGGTAGACCTTCAAGAAACTTGGACCCTTGGCTTATGGGTATAACTGGAATTGTTAAAAACTTCGTAAAAAATTCGGACTCGGACTTTTCTGTAATAGAGGGCGTGATGGGATATTATGATGGATTTTCAGGAGACTCGAACTACTCTAGCACCCATCATGTAGCATCTATTTTAAAAACTCCCGTTATTCTTGTCTTGGATGCAAGTAAGACTGCACGATCAATTGCCGCAACCGCACTTGGATTTGTAAAATTTCATAAAAATTCTAGAATTTCTGGTTTTATTCTAAACAAGCTTGGCAGCAAAAAACATGAAGAACTGTGTAAACAAGCGCTCTCTCCGTTGAATATTCCCATTGTTGGTTCGATCCCGCGCAATCCTGATCTTTCCATGGAATCAAGACATCTTGGACTGATCCCAATTTTGGAGCAAAGACAACTTCAATTAAAGATTTCAAAAATAGCAAAAACAATGTCTGATTTTATAGATATTGACAAAATTATTCAAATTGGCAGCAAAGTTCCGTCTTTTAGTTCTGTTCCTAAAGAAAAAAATCCAAAACAGAAAACCACAATTGCGGTTGCACTTGATGAATCCTTTAATTTTTACTATCAAGATAATTTGGATGTCTTAAAAAAAGAAGGGGCTAGGATAGAGTTTTTCAGTCCTATATCGGATTTGAAGGTGCCTGCATGTGACGGAATCTACATAGGCGGTGGCTTTCCTGAAGTGTTAGGTAGTGCACTTGAAAAAAATTCTAGGATGCAAAAAAACATCAAGAATCTTGCTGAGTTTGGAACGCCAATTTATGCAGAATGTGGTGGCTTGATGTATCTCACAAAATTAATTGATTATGGTTCGACGAAATTCAAGATGGTGGGACTTTATGATGCAACTACAAAGATGCAGCAAAAACTCAAGCTAAACTATACCAAGGCTAGTATAACAGAGGATTGTCTTACAGGAAAAACTTCAAACACAATTCAAGGACATGAATTTCACTTCTCTGAGCTAGAATCAGTATCAAAAGATTCTAAATTTGTCTATAAACTGGCCATTGGTGTAGGTATAAAAAATCAAAAAGACGGATTGGTACAGTATAATACACTTGCTTCATACATGCACCTTCACTTCGCACTACCAGGAATTGCAAGAAACTTTGTGCAAAATTGTATCAAACAATCTCGAAGATAGGAAAGTAATTATTTTGATTCTTTCTATATATCGATTAGTTTTTTGATTTCTCTTTTAAAATCTTGAACAATGCATTAACTATTGCAGACGCGCAAGGACTTCCTCCCTTACGACCTTGGTTTGTAATGTATGGTGTGTCAAGTGTCTGAAGATCTTCTTTTGATTCTACTGCACATACAAAACCAACCGGAATGCCGATCACAAGAGCTGGTCGTGTTACATTCTCCCTTATCATTTGAATTACTTCCATCAATGCTGTGGGGGCATTACCTATTGCAATTACTCCACCATTCATCTCTGAAGCAACCATTCGCATAGAGGTCTGGGCACGAGTTTTGTTGAGTTTCTTTGCTTGCTCTACTATGTTTGGGTCAGATATGTTGCATATTGACTTGTTTCCAAACTCCTTGAGGTTTTCTTTGTTAAGCCCACCTATGACTCCATTAACGTCTGCTATAATATTACAACCACTCTTCAATGCATCAATCCCACTTGATATTGCATCTTTATGGAAAATAATCATGTTTTGTCTTGCAAAATCAAAGTCTGCAGTTGCATGAATGATTCTTCTAACTATTGGCCACTCATCTTTTGAATACGGATGTGAGCCTATCTCATTTTCAATTATTTCCATACTCTTGTCTTCAATTGATTGACCCTTCTGAGTAATCATTTCTCAACCTCCTTAGCTCTTTCTATAACTAGATCTATTAATCTATCATCGGTTCCAAGATGTTTTGTTATGAAAATATTCTCAATTCCCGATCCTTCCATTGCTGGATTTAGATCTTCATAGATATCCCGTTTTACATGTGCACCTCTGTGCAAAAAGTATGGAATAATTACCAATACTTTTGGTTTATTTTTTGCAGATATATCTATGCCTTGTTTAATATTTGGTTCTTCGATCTCTAGCCAGCAACAAATCACATTTCGATACGAGTTTTTTAGTCCCTCCACCACAAAATGCAGTGAGGTTTTTGCATTAGGATCCTTGCTTCCATGGCCAATTAACAATACGTCAATGTCTTTTTTTGAAAAAATAATCTTGTTTTTCATAATAACATCATCTACTTTTGCATGCATAATATCTAACAAAGATTTGTGCAAAGTGATTGGTTTTGCAATTTTGACCTGCATGTTAGTTTTGGATGTCATTTCTATTGCCTTCTTTACTGCCAGTTTGACTTTTTTACCCGGATACAAAAAATAAGGAACAATTGTTAAAGCATCCAGGTCTTGCTTGAAACACCTTTCCATTCCTTCCTCAATAAATGGAGGCACTACCTCCAAAAAGCAATAGTCTGAGAATTGATACCCGCCAGATTCTTTGGCTTGGGAGCAAATGTATTTTAATTCGTCCTTTACCTCTTCTTCTCTACTACCACGATCTATCAGTAACAAACCTCTTTTCATTTTGAGATTCTCGCTATTGCTACAGTTAAGTTTGGTGGAAATTTCTGTTTTTCAACAACTAGTTTGCCATTGGAGCTTCGTAATGCAGATGCTTCCGAAACACTAGGGGTGCCCTCAAAGGCCTGTACGGTTTCCGACGGATTTGGAATGGCAATTTGAGCAAGCTGATCTTTTTCAAAATAATCTACTGGAACATTCCATTCTTTTGCAAGTTCTTGTAATCCTACTATATCGGCTTCCTTTTTTATTGATGCAAATCTTGCAATAGAATTTGGGCTGAGCATAAATTTTTTCATGCAGAATTCTATGCCCTCTTTGATTGTCTCTTTACTTGTATCCCAGTGTAGGCCAACTCCGACAACCAAAGTCTTTGGTCTATAGACCACAGCATTCTTTAGTAATTCTTTATCTTCTATCGTTTTATCTGAAATTATCAAATATCCTTTTGAATTTGAATCTCTCAACTCTTCAAAACTGTTATAAACTGTGATATTTTTTGGAAATTCTTTTTTTGGAGTCCACCAATCCTTTTCTCCAGCGTCTTGATAAATTCCAATTTTTTCCTCGTTTACCATGAAGGCACTAACTCTTGTTATCGTTGAGTCATCATCTGTTGTCCAACCAAATTCTTTTCCAACTAGGTCAACTGCAATTGTCTTGTTTACATCTGCCGCGGTAGTAATTACGGGAGTAGCATTAAGAATGCTTGAGATTTCTTCAGTTAGTTTATTTGCCCCTCCAAGATGACCTGACAAAGTGCTTATCACAAACTTTGCCGTATCATCAATTACTACGACCGCAGGGTCTGTCTTTTTATCCTTCATGTGAGGAGACACTAAACGTATCACTGCACCTAGAGAGAAGATACAGACTAGGGCATCGTATTTTTTGAATAATTCACCAACTTTTGATGTAGTAGAATCTTCAAACCAATTTATTTTAGAATCATTGTTTGAGAACTTTGCAGGAACAAATACCTCCCATTGGGAAAATCGATTCTTCAAACTTTTGGCTATCTCAATTCCATTTTTTGTGATAGCAATTATTGCTATGCTCTCCACGATCTGTCTTTTTTACAAGTTAACATATCTGTTACTATCGTGAAAACCTACCTATTACATTACCATCAAAATCAAACATGATTACATCTATATCGAACTTGTTTTCTGAATGATTTCGTAACTGATTATATACCTCAGAGCAGACAAGATCAAAGTAACTCTTCAAATTCTCGTTTGAAACTATTTCAAGGACGTGCCTTGCAGTATTTGCTTTTCTAATCTGTTCAATGGTATCATTTGATGCACCACATCTCTTGGCAATTTCTGCAAGAAATTTCATATCAACTTTTGAGCCTTTTACATGAGTCTGCTTGACTCCCATGCCCATCTTTGTGAGTTTTCCAATAAAACCTGCCACGTACGCTTTCTTAATTCCTTTTTTTGCACATTGTTGTACTGCATATCCTGAAAAGTCTCCCATTTGGACAAAACAATGATCGGGAAGATTAATTATTTTTCTTGAAAAATCCTCACTTCTTCCACCTGTGGTTAAGACTACCGTATCATTTCCCATTGCTATTGTTACATCAATACTCTGTCTAATTGAGGCAGCAAAGGACGCAGTAGAATACGGAACTACGATTCCACTTGTTCCAAGAATAGAAATACCGCCTATAATTCCAAGACGTGGGTTATCAGTCTTTAGTGCAAGCTCCTTTCCTTTGGGAACTGAGATCAAAACTTTTATTCCATTTTTTTTCAGAAGATTATTTTCTACTTCCATAATATTCTCAGTGATCATCTTTTTTGGAGTAGGGTTAATTGCTGCAGAACCTATATCAAGTCCAAGACCTGGTTTTGTAACTCTGCCTACTCCCTCTCCACCATCAATCTCTATTTTGCCAATATTCTTTGTTAAAAAGATCTCCGTACAGATCTCTGCGCCATGTGTTACGTCAGGATCATCCCCACCATCTTTAATGACTGAGCAGTAAGCTTTTTGTTTGTCAAATTCACACCTTTCAATCTTAATTTGAATTTTGGATTTTTTTGGTAATGTTACATCTATAATTTTTATCTTCTCTTGATTAATTATAGCAAGTACTCCTGCTTTTGCACCAGCCGTTGCTGAAGTTCCCGTAGTAAAACCTGTTCGTAACTTACCCTTGGGTTTGGAATCAGATTCCATGTGGAGATTTATTTGCTTCTGTATTAATCCTTATCAGATTATTTCAGAATAGTTGATAGTATTATCCAGAGCGCAATTAGGCCAAGACCGCCAAAAATTATAATGTGAGTACTTGCATGTGATGATTTCTTTTCCTGAAAATGACTATAGTTCTCCTGAGTGTCTACTCCAAACGGATTCTTAAAACCCGCAAAGTTAGGACCAAAATGAAATTCTTCGTTCATCTTACCATCGTACTTTTTCCAAAACTCTGCGTATTTGGCAGCAACATCTGTCTCAGAAGTCTTGGTTTTTGTCTTTTCCTCACGTCGAAGTAATTGATACGCCTCTATGATTTGCTTGAACTTTTCACCATCTCTATCATCCTTATTTTTATCAGGATGATACTTCAAGGAGAGGCGTCTGTATGCATTCTTTATCTCCTTCTGTGATGCGTCCTTTTGCACTCCCAGGATTTGATAACAATCCGACAGGTTCAAGTATATTGATGTTAGACTTGCACCAAAATTAATTTGTCGGGGATATGTTGGGGTGTATGTGAACAAGAATAAGATAGCCATCTCTGGTGCCAGTGGATTTGTAGGTAGAAGTGTTGGTCAGTTTCTGGCAAAAAATGGCTTTGATATAGTAGGTATAGTTCGAAAGGGAAAGAAAAAGACTGTTAATTTTGGACAGGCGATAGTATCTGAAGATCTTACAGAAAATGATCTGACATCGTCAGTTAGAGGATCTGTTGCCTTTTTGCATTTTATTGGAATAGGAAAACAAACTACAGACTCAGATTATGAGAAAGTAAATGTGACTCTGACAAGTAATGCGATAAGATTATGTCAAATAGCTCATATCAAGAAGATTCTGTACATCAGTGGTCTTGGTGTTAATGAAAAATCTACATCAGGATATTTTATCTCAAAATTCAAAGCTGAACAGACAATAATAAAGTCAGGACTGGATTATACTATATTTCGGCCATCATATATCATAGGGGAGAACGATCCTCTGTCAAACTTACTTCGCAGACAAATCAGAAATAATCAGATTACAATTCCGGGCTCTGGAAATTATCGAGTCCAGCCAATTCTTGTATCGGACGTTGCAAGGGTGGTAATGAAGGCTATCCTTGAGAGGAAATTCTCAAGGAAGATAATTGATCTTGTAGGTCCGCAAAAAATAACATACAATCGTTTCGTAAGAGACTTGGTAGGAAAGAGGAGGATCAAGATCAGAAATGTTGATTTTGAGCAAACATATAATGATGCTCTGCGAGGCAAAGATAGCCAGTTTGGCGTAGATGAACTTGGTATCCTTGTAGGAGATTATATCGGTAATCACAAAAGACTAGCAAAAATTTCTCAAATTGAATTTGCAAAATATGATAAAATGCTAAAGTCCTGCCGCCTTTCGTAATATATCTGCCTTGTCTGTTTTTTCCCATGTAAATTCTGGTTCATCTCTACCAAAATGCCCATAGGCAGCGGTCTTTCTGTATATTGGATTTTTCAATTTTAACTGTGAAATTATAGCTGCTGGTCTCATATCGAAGTGCTTTCTAACTAAATTTTCAATCTGCTCTTCTGGAATCTTGCTTGTGTCAAATGTACTAACCATTAGAGATACTGGTTCTGCCACGCCAATTGCATATGCCACCTGAACTTCACATCTATCTGCAAGTCCTGCTGCTACAATATTTTTTGCAATATATCTACACATGTAACAAGCTGATCTATCTACCTTGGATGGATCTTTTCCTGAAAATGCTCCGCCTCCATGCCTTCCCATGCCACCATATGTGTCAACAATGATCTTTCTTCCTGTAAGTCCTGCATCACCAGGTGGACCACCTATTACAAATCTTCCAGTAGGATTGACATGAACCTTAATTTTATCATTCCATAGATTGCCGCATACAGGTTTGATGACTTTCTCGATAATCTCTTTTTTGATCTGATCGTTACTTACATCTGGAGAATGTTGTGTTGAGACTACAATGGCTTCAATTCGCTTTGGTTTCCCATCTTCATACTCTATTGTAACCTGAGATTTACCATCAGGTCTTGCCCAAGGAAGTTCTTTTTTCTTCCTTGCATCTGCAAGGCGTTCTGTTAGCTTGTGCGCTAGCATTATTGGCATTGGCATAAACTCTTTGGTTTCATTTGTAGCATAACCAAACATCAAACCTTGGTCTCCTGCACCCTGTTCTTTGTTCTCAGTTGCCGATATCCCAATAGATATGTCTGGACTTTGTGAATGAAGCGAAACTAATACACTACACGAGTCAGCATCAAAACCATACTGGGGATCATCATAACCTATTTCTCTAAGTGTTTTCCTGACCACATCTTGTACATCAAATCTAGCCTTTGAAGTAACTTCTCCTGCTATCACAACAATGCCAGTTGTCGTCATAGTTTCTACCGCAACTCTCGAATTGGGATCTTGCTTTAGGAACTCGTCTAAAATTGCATCAGATATCTGGTCACATACTTTGTCAGGATGACCCTCAGTAACTGATTCTGATGTGAAGAAATAGCTTCTACCCATTTTTGTAACCTGCGTCATTACAACTCATTTTCTAGCTTGATAAAGAGCACGTTATTGCCTCTTACTATAACTCTACCATAATTAGCAACTACTTTGCCATTGCTTACCTCTTCGGCATCTGTCATGATAAGATTCATGTATGAATCAACGTTATTCATTTTTCCTTTGTATTCTATATCACTCTTTAGTCGGACTGTAACATTTTTGTTAATGCCCTTTTGCAAGGTAGTTAGTGGTCTTTTCGGAGCTACTGGTTGCGACAATCACAAATCACTTGTGACCAGTGCTTGGAATCGGAAATAAAAGCCTTCCCGATCATCACTTTAAGTGTTTAATTTGCGGTATTGTCTAGATAAAAGATTTGATTTCAACTGGTATCGCAGGACTTGATAAGCTACTGGGTGGGGGAATAGCTGCAGGTACTGTAACAGACATTTTTGGTCCAAGTGGTACTGGAAAAACACAGATTGTAATGCAAATCTGCCTAAATTCAATAAAAGATGGAAAAATAATCTACCAGGATACAAGTGGTGGTTTTCGACCGGAGAGAATACTTCAGCTAATCAAGTCCAAGCTCTTAGATGAAAAGCTCTTAGACAAAATAATGGTGGCAAGAGTAACAAATATTGCAGAACAGATAGATTATGTAAATAAGATATCAGAAGTAAATCCCATTCTACTTGTGATCGACAGTATTACTGATCTGTTCACTTTTGAATACTCACGAGAATCAAACTCACTTGAAAAACATGTAAAATTCATGGAATACATGCACATGTTAGGAATGCTTTCAATACAAAAAAAGATTTCAATTGTAGTAACAAATACTGTAAGACAAGCTGATGAGTCAGAAAGAGAAAGCCTTGATAAATCAATCAGCATGTTCACTCACAAAAAAATAAGACTTGCAAAGATCGGACAAAAATTTGTGGCTGAAATATTGCCATCTTTTGGGGACAAAAAAATGATATCATATAAAATAACGTCTGAAGGAGTAATAGAGTCACCTTAAGATATTTATCACTGTGGTAACAATTGCCTTCATGACAGGAATTTTCGATTATATACCAATTATCACTATTATTTTGTTTGGAATCGGTATAGTTGGTGCAATGGTATACGAGCGAACTAGAACAAGACAAAGCAAAGAACCAGAACCCACTACTTGATTTAGAGAGCAAGTTTCATAACCTAGGTTTTGCGAACCTAACTGAAATCCAGAAAAAGGCCATTCCAGTTATCTCTCAGAAGATAGATTCGTTAGTAGTTGCCCCAACTGGTTCGGGAAAAACCGAGACTGCAGTTATTCCAATTTTTAATAGGATTGCAAGAACAAAAAAATTGGGAAAAATCAAAACACTATATGTAACTCCACTTCGTTCCTTGAATCGTGATGTCTTTCGAAGAATTATCAAGTATGCAGAAAACGAAGGACTAACCATTCAGATAAGACATGGAGACACATCTCAGACAGTTAGGAAAAAGATCTCACTTTCTCCTCCAGATGTACTGATAACAACACCAGAGACCATCATAATTTTATTGACACAACCAGTTATGCTTCAAGCATTAAACGAGCTTGAGTGGATTGTAATTGATGAAGTGCATGAACTATTAGGTAATGAACGAGGAGCACAGCTGTCGCTCAGCCTTGAAAGACTACAGGCAAATACAAAATTTCCTATTACAAGGGTGGGTCTTTCTGCTACTGTAGGCAATACCTCTGAGGCAGCCAAGTTTGTAGTAGGCACAAAGAGAAAGTGCAAGATAATTGAAGATCACTCTATCAGAAAATATGATGTCGAAGTAAAATTCGTGGATGGAACCATAACAGATGTTGTAGATCATGTCATAGAATATGTTACAAAAAATTATCCAAGCTCTCCAGTACTTTTGTTTACAAATACCCGGGGAGAGTCTGAATATCTTGCGTCCATTCTAAAAGAAAGATCTACTATTAACATAGAACTTCATCATGGTTCCCTTTCGCAACAGGTTCGCGAGGAAACTGAAGAGACATTAAGAGAGGGACGACCTGGCATAGTAGTCTGCACTTCATCACTTGAACTTGGACTTGACATTGGTTCGGTTGAGCTTGTAATTCATTATGGTTCTCCAAGACAGGTATCAAAGCTAATTCAAAGAATTGGGCGAAGTAAACACAGCAGGGGTTCTTCCGCAAAAGGTTTGATTGTCACAAATAACGCTGATGATGAGTTTGAAGCTCTTGCCATACTAGAACGCGTAAAGGAAAAATCAATTGAGGATCAAGTAATACACGACGATGCTCTTGACGTGCTTGCTCACCACTTGGTTGGGATGACAATGCAGTTCGGTACCGTCCCAGTTGATTTTGCCATGAAGATGATAAAACAGGCATATTCCTTTAGAAATGTAACAATTGAAGATCTATCCAATGTGCTTGAGATTCTTCAAAATGGATCAATCGTTTATTTTGACAAAGAAGAGATGGTCTTCAAAAAGAAAGGACGCGCATTTAGATATTATTTTGAAAACCTATCCACGATACCTGATATTTTGAAATTCAAGGTCATTGATACTGTGTCCAAGAAAATTATTGGAAGTTTGGATCAAAGATTTGTGGGAGACTATGGAGATCCTGGAAATGTTTTTGTTCTCCGAGGAATGCAGTGGCGGATCCTAAATGTAGATGATAGCTCCCTTAAAATAAATGTCGAACCAATCCAGTCTGCTGGAATAAATGTTCCATACTGGGAAGGTGAAAACATCCCGGTAGACTATACCACTGCAAGAAAGGTAGGTCTCTTTAGAACCAAGACAATAACACCTCCACTGGAAAACAAGATTCTTGAAAATCTCAAAGGCGGTGTGATTCCTGATGAAAAGACCATTGTAGTAGAGTCCCAACGGGTACGAAATACTATTGTGATACATTGCTGTTTTGGAACAAGAATTAACGCAACTCTTTCCACACTTCTTTCCGCAATGCTCTCCGCAAAAAGTGGTTACCTCGTAGATTCTAGGTCAGACGCATATCGAATTATGTTGTCATCAAATGGAAGAATTTTGGAAGAAGCAGTTGCTGATGTTCTAAACGATGATTATGATTTGACATCAATTGTACGTGCTTCTCTTGCAGGTACTCATAATGTAAACTGGAGAACCTGGTGTGTAGCAAAAAAGTTTGGAGTTGTAGGAAGAGAGGCAGTCTATGACCGCAAGTCTGCAAGGTTCCTCTATGAAAGATATTCTGCAACTGCCTTGGCTAGAGAAGCTCTAAGAGAACTCTTTCACGATAAATACGACTTGGAGGGAACATCGCAAATACTCTCTAGCATAAGAGATGGGAAGATTGGCTTTAGCTGGATTGAAGTTGATGGCTTTTCAAAACTTGCAGAACCGATATTAGATCATACCACAAAGTATTACTCTTCTCCTGCAAACTTGGACAAGGGAGTACTAGATTTAGTAAAGTCTCGCCTTTTGAAGACAAAGCATAGACTTGTTTGCCTGCGCTGTGGCAAGTGGGAGAGAGTGGTTGAAACAAACGAGGTAAAGGGAATCCTTGCATGTCCGCACTGCAAATCAAGACAGATAGGTGCTACCTTTTATTCTGATTATGATCTATCCAAAATTACTCAAAAAAAGATAGCAGGAAAAAAGATTACTCCAGAAGAAAGCCATAAATTCAATCGTGCGTGGAAAGTTTCTTCACTTTTAGAAAACTTTGGAAATACTGCACTAATCGTACTTTCTGGTTATGGTGTTGGCGCTGATACCGCAGCTAGAATTTTAAGAAATATGATAGGAGAACAAGAACTATATCGCCAAATTTACGAGGCAGAAAGACAATATGTCATGACAAGAGGATTTTGGGACTAATTTTTTCGTGTTACTACAGAAAATGATGTCAAAAATAATTCGATTCTTCCCTCAAGACCTGGTTTTGCAGTAACTCCGGTAACGCTGACAATTTCACCTTGAGTGAATTGCTCTAACAGTCTTGCCTGTGCGCGCCAGCCCTTGAGCCAGATCTGACCAGTGTCATCTTCGATAAATGTCTCAGACAAGGAAACTGATTCTCCGCTCTTTGTTTGGATCTCGCGCTTTTCTGGAGATTTGAGAATTATTGCCTCGATGCAATAGATATCGTTGGTTGGTTTGATGTCCTTAACCTTTGTCCTAACTTGAGAAAGTGTGGGAATTTTTTCATCTTGTATCTTTCTGACAAAGGAACTTCCTTCTAATGTAACAGAATTTCCATAAATTTTTGATGGCATGCACTCGATTACGTCATCCGATTTGAGGTCACCTGTAATTGAAGAAGCATCTACAATGTTTACAATCTTCTTGTCCTGCATTACACCAAGGAGCAGTGTACTCCCAGAATCACTTTTTGTGACAGACAAGATCCTTGTCACTAAAGGTTCTATCTCTTTTGTTCCTTCTATCTCGACAACAGTTCCTTCATCACCATGAAGCTCAAGTCCCTGCTGACCTACCTTTGTATTGACTCCAATCAATCTGGCCTTTGCACCAGATGAAACCATCTTTGGAATGGCGCCCTCATCTGTATTCCACAAAACAACACGAACAAGTTTGCCGTCCTTTCCTTTTAGCCGCAATTGAAGAGACTTACCTGGCTCTCCTTTGAAATTTGTAAACTCTGTTGTACGAATGTTGCCATCCAGAATTCCTGAAACAACCAAGTTCTGTTGATTTTCCTTGACATCGCTTACATCATCAGTTATTGAATCAAGACCTGGGATCTTGCTTTGTGTATTGTTGGGCTCAATGGTGGAACCAGAACCAACATTAATGATTGGGTTTCCTTTCATGTCTGATTTTACATAAGCCTTGATTATCTTGACCAGATCTCCTGGCTTGAGTGTCTCAATTCCTGGAAGATTTGCCTTATCATCCCATAGCTTGACCTTGGCTCTAGAATCACCATCATATACTGTCATATTTCGCAAGAGAAACTGAGAGCCATCCTTGCGAGAAAATTGTTTAACTGGATAGACGTTCATCACCCGAGTCTCAAGTGTTATCTCCTTTGCGCCTACATAGAGGTCCTTGAGTCCCATCTCTACTTTGAAGGGTTCATTTAATGACACGCCAAGGTCTGACGCTATAAGAAAGAGAGCTCCTTGGTCTGTTAGGTAACCTGCACCTATCTTTTCCTTCTTTCTTTGGATCATTTCTTCGAGCTCCTTTCTTGATAGCTCGGGCTTTTGTTCAAGCAATTTATTCATCAATGAATCAAATTCTGACAAGTTAGAGTCAGATAGAAGACGTGTGTTAATAAAAACTGCGATCTACACTGTTATTTTGGTAGTTTTATTTTCCTTCTTTGTTCCTAGAGCTCTTTTTGTAGCGATCTCAAATATTAGTCTGTCAATGTAGAATCCTTGTTTCGAATCCAGATTTAGTTTATACATTGTAGCTTTTCCAACAGTTCTTGTTCTGGAAACCACTCCTTGTTGTTCTAGATTTTTTATTTCGTTTAATGCGGTTTTAAAGGACACCCCCGAGTTCTTGGCAATGTCTGATACCGAATAGTCCCAATCCTTGAAAGTTGCAAGGAAATCTAGAATCTTTGATGTACTACCTGGAAATACACTCTCTAATGGGCCGCTTTGTAATGCCTTATTTTTAGAAATTGTCTTTTTTACCATCGCTAGTATTACGGGTATTATTATTAATATAACTACCCATTATTATGTAAATAATTACATAATAATTAAATGCACAAAATACTTCATAAAATCATGACAGATGATATTATCAAGGCCTTTTAAGAAAATTATACTATAACAGAATAGGCAAGAGGCACATCTCACTTGAGAACTTGAAGACAGGATTTCCCTCTCATCTAAAAGGTGATGTTGATAAGAAACTAAAAAAACTAATAAAGGATAATCTGATTTTACAACATCCCACTCTTACGATCCGCAGTTTGCGTTAAATCCTCAAAGATTACATGAAATTATCAGTATGCTTGGCGGAGAGGATCAAGCCTAAAAATTCTGTATATGAAATCGAAATTTCAGTACCTAAATTAGTCGGAGAACAAAACCAACCTCTATGCAATGTATAGAGGCAAACTCCCTTTCAAGATCATATGGCAGTTTCTTAGCAGTTGATGGTATAGATCTCTCAGTTGAATCAGGCAAGATTTTTGGATTTTTAGGTCCAAATGGTGCGGGCAAGACAACAACGATAAAACTCTTGACTACATTGATTCCACCAACAAGTGGCAGCATAAACATTCTCGACATAGATGCCATTAAACAACCGCTAGAAGTTCGCAAGAAGATTGGAGTGGTATTGCAGCAGCCAAGCTACGAGCCTACGTTAAGTGTTGAGCGTGCCATAGAAAAATATGCGATGATGTGGAACGTAAATAAAAAGATCCGCAAGGATAGGGTGGAAGAACTGCTATCTGCCTTTGACTTGGAAGACATACGAAAAATGAAGAACGATGACCTCTCAATTGGTCAGAGAAGAAGAGTGCAGGTAGCACGTGAATTTGTTCATGACATGAATCTTTTATTTTTAGATGAGCCGACCGTAGGTCTAGACCCTTCAGCAAGACGAGGCCTGCTTGACTACATAAAAAATAAGGTCAAGGATGGCTTGACCATATTCTTTACAACACACATACTAGAAGAGGCAGAATACCTATGTGATGATATTGCCATAATAAACAAAGGAAAGATAATAGCTGTTGATACTCCTGAAGAACTAAAAAACAAATTTGGTCGGGAAAAGACAATCAAAATTCACGTACAAGAAATGGGAAAAAACATTTCAAACTTGTTGCATGGTATCGAAGACTATAAACTCGATTATAACACTGGTACCATAATTACTATTCATTCAAATGACTCTGAACAGGTTCTTCAAAAAGTTCTTCAGGTATTAAATGAAAATAAAATTACAATTGAAGATCTAAGCGTTGTTCCAACTAGTCTTGAAGAGATATTTCTATCAGTTGTGAAAAATTCTAATGAATCCAGTCTTTCGTCTAGTAAATAGAAATCTCACCATATCACTTAACATGGGATTTGTGATATGGCAGGTAATATTCCCAGTAATCTACATCTTTGTAGCAGGCTTTGCATACACCGCTCTAATTCACCAAGTTGCATTTGCAAACAAGACTCTAGACTATCCGGCATTCATCGCATCCGGCATGATTGGATTCAATATCATGAATAGCACTCTGATCTCCGGAATAATAATCTGGAATGATAGAAGACATGGAATGTTTGAACAAATTTTGGTTGGTCCGTTTACAAGAGCTCAATACATTCTAAGTAATGTCTATACGATTGGAATAATTGGGCTAGTCAGTGCAGGCTTGATTACTGCAATTGGGTATCCACTATTTTTCAAGTCTGTAGAGTTTAATCTGCTTACGATTCCACTTGTTGTTTTTGCATCAATTACCGGAGCAGTACTTTTTGGTTCAATTGCGTCTATAATATCAACTAGATTGAAGTCTAGTGAGGGATTTAACGTGGTAATCAATACTGTATTTCTCTTCTTTGCATTTGTAAGCACAGCGTTTTATCCAGCACAGGGCGCTCCGCCAATACTTGCTACTGCGTTTTACTTGAATCCATTAACATATCTTGTAGATGTTGTCCGGGCGGGCATATTTGGAAACTTTAATTCCTTTGTAGGAATGGAGATGCTTTTTCTCACAGTTGTTGCAGTAATTTTGTTTACAATAGCAACAAAGCTGCTATCAAAGTTAGAAATATGACAGATCTTAAATTCAACAAGTGGATAATGATACCATGCAGATTCGAAGTCGGAGCAGTCTCTGGTTCTTGCTGCCTATATTTTTCAATGTAATTGGTGGCGTTATTGCTTTTTTTATAATAAAAGAGGACGATCCAAAAAAAGCAAAGAACTGTCTTTATCTTGGAATAATACTTGCCGCAATACCAATTCTTTTGATCGCAGTACCACTTCTTGTTGGAATAACCATCTTACCACATTTTATTCCACATATTCCTGGAACACACATGAATTACATGTAATAAATCAAGAGGAACTAAAACGTTTAAGTAAATAAAACATTAAAAGAAAAATGAAATGAAATACAGAGTAATAATACAGCAAGATGAAGATGGAGTATTTATTGCAAAATGTCCCTCCTTGCCAGGTTGCATCTCACAAGGAAAGACACGAGAAGAGACTTTGGTTAACATTAAGGATGCAGTACGTGGATATTTGCAAAGTCTCAAAAAACACAATGAACCTCTGCCTCATATAGAAGAAGAATTGGTAGAAGTAAGTGCCTAAAATTCCAGTAGTTTCAGCCATCAAGATTATCAAAGTGTTGGTAAAAGTTGGCTATGAAACCGATCATCAAACTGGAAGTCACATTATTCTAAGACACAGAGAACATCCTTATCGAAGATTGACAGTTCCAAATCATAAAGAGATAGCTAGAGGTACCCTGAAAGCAATAATTGAAGAGGCAGGGTTGACCATAGAAGAGTTTGTAGCCCTCTTGTAATCATTGAGATTTTAACAATAGCCCGGCCCAGATTCGAACTGGGGTCAAGGGCTCCAAAGGCCCCTATGCTTGACCGCTACATTCGGTGGAAATTCCTCTACCGGGCTGCCGGGCGCTCAATCTTCAATCAAGTTCCTTTATAATGTTATTTGGCATCTCAAACTTCGTGACGCTTATTAATATTGATATGATTTCATGATCTGAATGAGACTTCTACTTGTTCTCCTTGTGGTTGCATCTCTTTCAGTAATATCATTTGGAAGTTCCTATGGTCAAACTCTGCAACCGATAACAGCAATAGCGGCACAAATCGTAGTCCAGGATGCAAACGGAAATCTAGTTGCATACTTGGAGATAACAAAAATAAATGTAAATGATTTACCTACGTTAAGCCATGGAATTGATCAAAGACCAGACATTTTTCATCAAAGTTCTATCGTACTCTACGGTCAGAACTATGATCTTTTCGAGGCAAAAAATGTAGTAGTATCTTCCTCTGCAAATGTAATCTCCAAAAACTCTATTTCTCTCATGGTTGGCAACAAACCCGAGGTGCTTGCCGTCGCTAATCATGATGGATTTCCAGTAGTTCCTGGAGACAAAGTAACTACATACTGGAAGATACTTCGACTTGCCTCCTAGTCCTATTTGATAATAAAACTCCTACGCCAATAGCAAAAAAGACCGAAAGAGATACAAACCTATAAGGTTGGTTTGTCTGCTGCGTAAAACCAACAAGTAGAGGCGCTATGAGAAGTATGGATAGTATGAAAATCATGACTGAATCTGCATGTAATACTCCTCTACGTGAGGCAAAAAATAACATCACAATGAGAGGCAACAAAAACAGTATAACAATATAGTCAAATCTCATTTGCATTGCCATTGCAGTAAATCCCTGCCAAAATGCAGTAGCACTAAATCCTATGCTAGTTCCAACAATGTTTCTTCCAAGAATCACTATGGCAACAAGTAATAACATAACGATGGCTCCGTATGATCCAAGTGAGTAGATCTTTGATTTTCTTGGCAAACTTGATCTTGCAATAAAGTAAAGGCTCATCGGCAAGAATGCAACAGTTAGCGCTTTTGAAAATATCGACAAAAAATAAGGTACAGGCGACGGTGACCAGAATTTTTCAATTAGATATAAAGAGAAAAGATAAAGCAAAATCCAGCTGTTATCATATGTTGCTGCGGTTCCATAAGAAATGAATATATCACTTTGAAGCAAGAGGGTCATTGATACAATCCCTGCAAATCTTTTTTGTGTTATATTTGCAGTAAAAAAATAAGTTAAGAGAAGTAATGCTATACTTGTTATAAACGGGACAACTCGGATGTTGCCAAAAATATGTAATGATGCTGAAAGAAGTAGGTATCTGAAGGAAGGTTCAAAACTTTTGCCAAAATCAGATATTGTCCATGTCTGGAGCCTATCTTTAACTGGTATATAATCCTCCCATATCTCTTCTTTTACAAGTGTTCCTGCAGTTGTGGCAGAAAAAATTACAAGCAAGACAATGACTGCAATTATGGCTCTTTTTCTTGATAGCTCAAATTTTGAAATTGATTTTAAAATGCCAGCTCCCTTTGATCTCTTGTAATATACAACACCTATTCCAAGTATGGCTAGATTTATCCCAATTAATGGTCCTGCTAGAAATCCCGGCTCATAGGGACTTACAACATTTGCATCAAGCACATCTGCCTGTAGAATACTTGTTGCACGTGTTATCAGAGCTGGAAAGACAACGGAGATCAAACTAATGAATACGATAACAAGAGTTGGGATGAATACTGCCCATGGGAGAATATCCGCCTTGAAAATTGTCCTTTTGTCTTCTTCTGGCTTTGGGGGTGGTGGCGTTTTTTGCTTCTTGTTTGCCAAACGAATCACATTTGAATTAATGGTTTAAAAGCAGAACGGATCTGTTCATTCGAGGACCTTGTCTGAGAGCTTGCAAGTTTTTTTGAAACTTTTTTACTTGCAAATATTGTTACAATTCCCACTATTGCAACTGCTACAATCTCAAAATAGATCCAGTCAACGTGGGTAAAATACACCTGAGAGTTGTAAATAGGCGCAAAGAAGGGAAACCAAGGATCTTCGTCAAATATATCAAACGAGATATGTGATAGTACGGCAGCAAAGGCAATCGCACCAAGACGATAATCTCTTTTGCCAAATAGTGCCATCAGTACCACAAGTGCAATTACTCCAAATGCTATTGAATGACTCATTCTTGATATTGCTTCAAGATGTGTTAGACTAACTAGATGATCTGCATCAATCAGAACAGCAAAGGTCCCTGCAATGATTGTATATCGTATACTACAAGTGACTGCACCTACTGCAAGCCCCCAGAGAAGATGACCTCCAATCTCATCTACGTTAAATCCTAGCAAGGGACTTGGTAGCGGTAACCTTGGCTCTAAAAATAAACTCAGAAGGGAAAAAGCAGCTGATAATATGCAATACAAAAGCGATGTCTTTACAACAAACGCATAACTATTTCGCATCTTTAGCTAAAGTGACCATTTCTTCTTTTGAGTGTTTTGAAAGAGTAAAAGATTCTCAATTTTTATTTAGTACATTTTGGTACATTTTCATAATTTTTTGATACATTAATTCCTCAGTGTACGATGTTGCCAGAAGTCTATTTCCGTTCTTGCCCATTTCTGATGCCTCTTGAGAATTTTTTTTGATTCTAAGAAGATAGTCTGCCCACTGATTTTCGTCATGTGGGTCCAAGACAAATCCGTTTTTTCCATCGGATACAATGTCAGACATGGGTCTTACATTTGAAACAAGAACTGGTTTAGACTGGTCAAAGGCCTCTAAGATGACTATTCCAAAACCCTCACACAGGCTTGGAAATACTAGTCCGCATGATGATGCCAGCAATCTTGTTTTTTCATCCGAGTTAACATATCCTCGAAATTCAATATTCTGTTCCAGCCCTAGAGTTTTTGTTAGCTCTTCAAGGCTGTGTCTGTGTGGGCCGTCACCTGCAATTACCAGTTTGATATGAGGCTCGCTCTTTCTTGCTATGTTAATTGCCTTTATTGCAACCTCAAGATTCTTGTAAAATACCAGTCTCCCTATGTAGACAAATTCAAATGAATTTGTTTTTGATTCTTGTTTTTGTAAATGTCTGCCAATTATATTATGTATGACATGAATTGGCTTTTTTGCACCTAACTGTATGAGATCATCTTTTGTAGCCTCACTTACTGTGTGAATGCAGTCATGTTTTGATCTGATTATCAATTTTTCAAAGAGGGGTGTTAGTATAGCATTAATTTTCGATACGTCGGCTTGAGCGCCCCACATCTTACGATAATTGCTTCCACAAAGTGAAAAGACATCATGCACTGTCAAAATGTGTGGCTTGGAGGTAATCGAAGAAAGAATAGCACCTGACAGTGCTGGAGCAAAATTATTGGAATGTATTACATCTATCCTCTCTTTTTTAATTATCTTGAGGCCTTCCCTTATCGTATTGATGCAATATCTTACATTATCTGAAAAGCTTGGTGGTTTGCCTGAATAAGATAACGTTGGCCTGACAAAAATTATGTTCAGGTTCTCTTGAGAATTATATCTTTCTTCTTTTATTTTGTTTGTGATTATCCATATCTTGTGATTATTTTTAGCCAAAGAATTGGCAAGTAATTTGAAAACATGTTCACCTCCACCTCTTGTTTCAGAGAAAAATTGAGTTAACAATAAAATGTTCATTTTCTACAATATGTGATGATCCATCTGTATTTTATACTTCATAAGGTGTAGCATATTGATGGTACATGGAAAGAATTTTCTTATACATCAAATCTTGATTGTATTTCTCTTTTAACAAATTATTTCCATTTTTTCCTAATTTTATAGACTCATTAGGGTTTTTAATTATTTTAAGAAAACAATCGGCCCAAACTGTGCCATCATAGGGGTTTAGAACATATCCGTTTACCTCATGTGAGACAATATCAGATGATGGCCTTACATCTGATACCATTACAGGTTTATTTTGTGAGAAAGCTTCCAGGATAACCAGGCCAAAACCTTCACAAAGACTTGGAAAAACCAACGCAGTTGAACCTTCAACAAGCCTTATCTTTTCATCTTCACTTACTTGGCCTTTGAATTCTATATTTGATTCTAATCCTAATTTGTTTGTCAATGACTGAAGAATCTTTTTGTGTGGACCGTCGCCAACTACTAGCAGTTTTATATTTGGTTCCTTCTCCTTTGCAATACTAATACCCCTGATGGCAACCTCGAGATTTTTAGAAAATAACAATCTTCCAACATATATGAATTGAAGGGGATTTGTTTTTGTTTCTTGGATGCTGGACTGTGGTATATCTATCGAATTATGGATGACATGAATTGGCTTTTTTGCACCTAACTGTATTAGATCATCTCTAGTGGTTTCACTTACTGCATGAATACAACTGCATCTTAATTTGACCATTAATCTGTCCAAGAGAGGAGGCAGGAACGAACTAAATTTTGACATGTAAATCTGGTCACCCCATATCTTCCAGTAATTTTTTCCACATAATGACAAGACATCATGAATAGTTATGACGTGAGGCTTTGAGGTAAAAGAGGATAATATGGAGCCTGCAAGAGCAGGAGCAAAATTATTGGAATGTATTACATCTATCTTCTCTTTTTTAATTATCTTGAGGCCTTCTATGACTGCATTAATTACATATCTTAAATGAACCAGAGCACTTGGAGGCAGACCTCCCTCGTATTTCAAATCTGGCCTAACAAATACAATTTTAATTCTTTCATCAATTGGATATTTCTCTCCTATGATTTTATTAGTTATAACCCAAACCCGGTGATTATTTTCTGCAAGATTTTTTGCAATTAAGCTAAATACATACTCGCCTCCACCTTTTCTAGAAAAAAGTTGAGACAAGAGAAGTACATTCATACTCAGCTGTTCTAATTATCGTGCTTTAAAATCCTATTTAGTCACATAATTCTCAAGTAACGAGTCTATAATCTCATCCATTAGTTTTGTTGCCTTCTCATGAAACTTTTACCAAATGCTTGTACTTCTAATCTCATAACCTTCATAAAAAGCCTAAAATTGGATCATTGTATCATCAATGCAGATTTGAAATTAGCATGTATACCTGCATTTAACGTGGAAAAGACCATAGGAGGCATTGTAAAAGAATGTCTCTTACATGTTGATAAAGTCCTAGTATGCGATGATGGTTCCACCGACAATACTGGAAAAGTAGCTGAAGAAAATGGTGCAGAAGTAATTAAGCATGAACGAAATTATGGTTATGGTGCAGCTCTGATTACTTTATTTGACAAGGCTAGAGAAAAAAATGCAGATGTTATGATTACATTGGATGGAAACGGCCAGCACATACCTGAATTTATTCCTCGACTTATTGCCCCGCTTTCATATGATGGCGTTGATGTTGTTATAGGTTCAAGATTTCTTTCTGGCGATTCAAATTCACCAAGGTTTGGAAGGCAGGGAATCAAGATAGTTACATCGGCTACAAACATAGGACACAACATGAAAGTGACAGATGCTCAGTCTGGCTTTCGTGCATATTCTAAACGCGCAATTCAATCAATTCATCCGACAGAATATGGTGTGGCAGTTAGCACGGAAATACTGACCAAAGTAGCAAACAAAGGACTAAAGTTGGTAGAGGTGCCCATCGTAATATCATACGACGGTACTGATACCAAGGACCCAAAGATTCCTCAAGGTGTTACGATAATGATGAATGTTCTAAAGTACATGTCTGTAAAGCATCCAATTGTTTTCTATGGATTTTCTGGAATTGCTCTAATTTTAGCAGGTATCTTGCTGGGAAGGCAGTTTATCATAGCTTACTTGAATCACCAAACAATCTATTATGGTTCACTCTTGGGCACTGTTGTGCTCTTCACGTTTGGTTCAATATTGGTAGTAACTGCTGTATTGCTTTTTGCAATGTCTACTCTAATAAGGGAAAGACAATAAGCTATAGAACTATAGTTTCTTGATTATCACCAGTCCTAGTGTTAATGGTATATACTGTATTGCCTAGAAATTCTGTATCAAAAACCACGCTAAGAATGGAATGCTAATTTTTAAATCCTACATCTAGAGATATCTTCTATATTCCTTTATGTATCTCTTGACAAACCACTGGAGAAATATTCTATCTTCTTTCTTCACTTGGGACCTCTCAAGTGCGTTGTAATAGCTATTTCTTCCCTCATACGGAATGTCAAGCATCGGGTATTTTTTCCTGTTCAATACGAAGTTCATGACAAGCCTTGAAATTCTTCCATTGCCGTCCCCAAACGGATGGATAGTTACAAATTTTAGATGTGCAAGGGCTGCGAGCTCAACCGGATGCAGTTTGTTCTTGTTCCTGTTGTACCACTGGAAGAATTCCATCAGCATTGGGTATACCTCTACCGGTGATGGCGGCACGAACTTGCTTCCCCTTATCGCAACCTGATATTTTCTGATCTTCCCTGCAATGTCTGCTTTAGTTTTGTTGAAGAGCTTCCAGTGCCATTCCTCAACTTCCTGCAACGACAGATCCTTCTTTGATTTCAAAATCTCAAAAAAGAGATCCCGATGGGCCTCCGCCTCCTGGACGTCCCTCATTGGTTTGTTTTTTGGTGCGATTCCTCTTTCTAGGAGGTCCGCAGTCTCCCTGCGGGTAAGGGTGGAGCCTTCTATCCTCTGGGTATCGTATGTGAAGTTGATCGCAAAGTTTCCGAGCTCCTTTTCCTTGACAGACTTTGGCATTGCCTTCTGGTTCTTCGAGATGTTCTTCTTGATCCTGTCCACATCAGCATACCACTTCTCCTTGTAGATGTTATCAAGCAGATTCTTCTTCATCTCCTCTATGTTAGACGGAATCTTCCTTCCTAGATAGATCTCCTTTTTCTGTACCTTCTTGCCTTCCCTCATACTGTGTTCAAGATAGTAGTACGTCTGTCCCTTCACCATCTTCTTCTTGATTGCGACCATGAATATAGTTACCCCTACATACTTATATAATTATCATTTTTCATGAAAATGTAGGGGTAACCCAACTACGCAGGTTTCTAGTGAAATTCAGAACACAGAATTTCTTTATTAGATACAATTTTGCCAAAACCTCTATTGCGAGTATTAGCACACCAAAAAGATTTCTCACCGCTATACAATCATCTCAAAGCTAGCACACAGAAACACCAAGCCATGTTAGATGCCATAAACAATATCAAACAACAATTAGAAAAATCTGATCGACCTTTAGGCATAACTCACAAATTTAACAATATTCCAGAATATTACAAAACAAGGTATGGGATTCAAACACTATATCATTTTGAAATGCCTGCAGATCATAGGTTGATGTACACTATTAGGAGGTCGCCTTATGATGGAAATAAAGAAGCACTGTTTTTAGAACTAATCACTCATGGGGTATACAACAAGCGTTTTGGCTATTTTAAGAAAAAATCACACTAATAAGTATAATACGTTAGCGTTATATACTTAGAAGTATATTACTGTACTATGTTAAGAAGTAATGCGATGAACAAGAAAAAAACTTTACAAAACGCCAATCGTGATGAATTTATGAAAATTCTAATTAAAAGACCAAAAAATGAACTTCATAAGCTTGTACAGGACCTTGCAAAAAGGGATAATCCAACATTAGTGAGCATAATGAAAGTTGAAAACCTTTTCAAAGACCATATCGAGTTTAATTCTAGGAGTCAATTATTACGTAAATTAGATGGCAGCATGAAAGCCAGTTCACTTAATACAATAATCGCTCGTCTAGTTGACGAAAATAAAATAGTTGTTAATGATGATCATTCCTTAACATGGATTGATACCGATGGGAAGAAGAAACTAAACAAACAATTTGATTCTGCCATACCTATGTAGATAAAAGAAAAACAAACCTAGTTTATTGCATTGCCAGCCTTAATCAAGACATCCGAGTCTGCCCTTACAAGCAAGTGCAGGTGAAAAATTGTTCGAGTGTATGATGTCCATTTTTTCTTCTCACTGGTTATTCCATTTTTCATATAAGACAAGAGCCTTCCATACTTTCCCAAAAAACCTCGGGAGACTTTTTTTTGTAATTTCAAATCATAATTGAATTTGTATATTGCAGACGCCAGAGATTTGATATTTTGTGACGAATTTTCTAGGTAGTATCTGTTATAGAGAACTAGGGCTGTCCTTGCAATGTCTACTCTGATAAGGGAAAGACAATAAGCTATAGAACTATTGTTTATTGATTATCACCAGTCCTAGTGTTAATGGCATATCCTGTATTGCCTAGAAATTCTGTGTCAAAAATCGCGTCAAGAATGGAATGCTAATTTTTAAATCCTACATCTAGAGAGCCTAAAAGCATTATATATCATCTATATTGTCAAACTCTCAGTTTGTTAGATGATGCTATAATAGCAAAGTATGATCCCACTGGAATGCATAAAATCTATGACATGTGGACTGACATAGCAAGGACATCATACGAGACAAACAAAGACGTAGCAGATTTCAAAGACATCGATCACATAGTATTTGCCGGCATGGGGGGCTCGGGCACAATTGGCGATATCTTTTCTTCGATATTGTCAAAATCAAGTCTTCATACCTATGTCGTTAAAGGTTATCATCTGCCAAGTACGGTAGATGCAAATACGCTAGTGGTTGCTACTAGTATTTCCGGTAATACTGCCGAAACCCTAACGGTTTTAGAATCCTGTTCCAAGCTTGACTGCAAAATAGCTGCATTCTCTTCTGGTGGTAAAATGATGGAATACTGTATCAAAAATATGATTCTACATAAAAAAATAGAGTCATTACACTCTCCAAGAGCCGCTCTTCCAGCATTTTTGTATACAATGTTGAGTTTTTTTGAATCCCAGTTTAATATTAAACACGAAGATGTTACTGAATCAATAAAACATTTGGAAATACTTCAAAATCAAATATGCTCACCAAACTTGACACCTACTAATCCTTCCTTGGGCTTGGCAGAATGGATCACAGGAATTCCACTAGTATACTATCCTTGGGGGCTAAGAGCAGCTGCAATACGATTCAGAAATTCTTTTCAAGAAAATGTTAAGACTCATGCAATTACTGCCGATGTCGTGGAGGCATCGCACAATGGAATAGTATCGTGGGAAAGGCCATCAAACATACAGCCCATTTTGGTACGTGGCCAAGATGATTACATCAAGACCAAGGAAAGATGGGAAATAATCAAAGAATACTTTGATCAAAACAAAATTGAGTATAGGGAAATCTTGTCTGTAAAGGGAAGCATCCTTTCCAAACTGATTAATCTTATTTACTTGTTAGATTATGCGTCTATTTACACAGCTTTTCTATGTGGAGTAGACCCGGCACCGGTATCATCAATAGATTTTATCAAAAAGAGAACTGGATAAAATCAAGTGAGATCTAATCTGCCTTGGTTGCCTTAAAAACAAGAGACAGTATCAGAATATGGATAGGTTTTAGGCTCTACAACTGGAAGAGAAGCACCAGCTTTTTTTTGGTAGAGATACCCGCGAAGATAATGAGGCCGTGCAAATAGAATTGATCTTAGAATGACTTTGAAAATATTATATTTTTTTGCATAATGACGACCAATCTCAAACTGTACACGGGGTAGGTCATTACAATCATTTCTTATACACTTGCCACCATAATCTGACAAGTGTATGCATCTGTGCTTGCTTTGCATACAATTATGAAGAAATGCATCTTCCCCCACCAATGCAAGCCCTCCAATAGCATTTGTAGGATTTTCCAATGATTTTATGCTTTCATCCTCACTGTCCAACCAATATGGTCTCCACAAAGCGTACAAACCTGTGAAACTTGGAGATATCTTGTTTACAATTCTAAAGGCAATGTGCCTCCACAGGCCAAATAATCCCCTAGTTGAATGTGTAGTCAAACATGATACAAAACCTACATTGTCTTTTCCTACAAGTGACAAAGCTTTGAGTACATTCTTGTTGATTATGAGATCTACATCAACTGTTAGAATTCTGTCATGTTTAGCTTGTCGAAAACCTTCTCGTCTAACCCACGCTTGGTGAAAGCGATATTCGGGATTTCTTGGTACTGTTATGATTTTGGTTCTATCAGACCAGCCGAGTTTGTTAGATATATCATGTATAGTCTCAAGAGTTTTTTCATTCGGTGGTTCATCAAGACATACAATGACCTCATCTGGATCTACTGTATAGCATGACGTCAAACAGCTACGCAAAAGTTGGTATTCTGACTTGACTGGTATTACAATACTGAATGGATGATAACTTGAAAAACCCATGTTATCCATATATTTGATGTATTAATATATGCTGTAAAATCTTTACGAAATCTTCTAAAGTTACAAAAATTGAAAATGACAAATTGTTATTGTAGATTATGTTAAAAGAAAATCAGATCTATGTCATATTAAGGAATTTTTTTAAAAAATTTGATGTAAATATCTTTATCTTCTCAGGCCATGATGTAGAAGAATCATAGTGAGGAAAGACTGGTATGCCCTGTCGGGTTTTGTTATTAATATCAAAATAGATCATATGACTATCACTCATCAATGTAGAACTTCCTACCAATTCGTTCCAAACCATCATCAATTCTTTAGCTCTGCCAGATGATGCCTGTTCATCTTCTCTGAGAAACCTTACTACTGACTCTGCCGGTGTATCATATGTTATACCATTGCGAGAGATAAAATCTATAATGGGAATTATTTCTTCAAAAGGGCATGCTAAATTATTTATCCATATGAAAGTAGGCATATCATTTTTGTAAGTAGTATCCATCTGGGTATTCTTGGCGTCTGTTATGTCATGTACTATTATCAGATGTTCTCTTTTTTGAAGAATTGGAAAAAGATTAGCAAGAAGATATTGGGCCAATTTCATAGCATGCGCATCCCAAAACAGTAAAACCCTCTTCGCTTGCCCTACAATCTCTGCAAAGTCTGTTTTCAATATGTCCTGATTTATGACATGAAGCTTCTCTAACCACTGAGGATCTATAATTTTTTGTAGATGAGGAAGAGTTGTTTTTTCCCATCCTAATTCTGAATCATATCCTATGCTTATCACTCTTCCTTTTCCAGCTTTATTGACAGCCTCTGTAAATACACAAGTAGAATTACCGTATCCGCGACCTAATTCTATGATAAGATCAGGCGAGAATTCTAGAACGATAGTGTAAAGCTGGAGCCATTGGGTAAATGACAAATCAACTGGACGATTCACAGCTTTATACATTTCAGACAAACGTTCTTTTGAATTGATTAATTCACTTCGGTGATTCCATAATGAAGTTGCAAAATCAATCAATAAACCATTGCATCAATATGTATCTATTAATGGTTGCCGATAAATTAATCTCTTTGAGTAATTAAGTCAATCAACTAATTCATATCTTTTTTGACGCAAATTCTTTATATTTCTCAATCACATCAGATGGATTACCGTACGCTTGAATCTGTCCATTGTGAATCCATAACACTCGATCGCATAGTTTCTCTACCTGATCTATTGCATGAGAAACAAACACAATAGTCTTTCCTCTTTTTTTAAAATCCATAAATGCATTGAAACTCTTTTCTTGAAATGAGATATCTCCAACAGATAAAATTTCATCAACTAAAAGTATGTTGGGATCTACTTGAATAGCAGTAGAAAAAGCCAATCTTGCAATCATTCCATTGGAGAAATTCTTAATCTTGGTATCAAGAAACTTCTCAAGTTCTGAAAACTTTGTTATCTCGTCTATTCTTTTCTTAATCTCTTTTTTTGAAAATCCTAGTATTATTCCATATGTAATTATGTTATCTCTCGCAGTAAGTTCCCCGTTAAAGCCTGCTCCAAGCTCCAAGAAGGGAATAACTTTCCCATCAACAGTAATACTTCCACTATCAGGTGTATATATTCCAGAGATAAGCTTGAGTAATGTGGTCTTGCCACTACCATTGAGTCCTATTATGCCTAGCATTTCTCCTTTTTTTACAGAGAATGATATATTCTTGAGAAGAAGAAGATCCTCCGAGGATTTTTTCCTATCAAATATTGAAACTAAATACTCATAAAATGATTCTCTCTTTTCATGATGTACCTTGAATGTCTTTGAAACATCATCAAGAATTATAGAATTGGTATTTTCCAACTTTAGAGAGCCTCCACTAATCGTTTACTTCTTGATTTGAATACTGCATATCCTACCAAAAAGACAGCTATCGTTGAAATTATCATGTGAATTGTTTCATCAAAAGTTGGAAGAATTCCATAAATAACTAGTTTATCAGCAGTATCAATCATGGATGACATCGGATTTATTTCTAGTATGTGTTGTATTTTCTCTGGAAATATGTTGAGATGATAAAAGATAGGAGTTAGAAAGAATCCTGCCTGTAAAATTATTTGCCAAATAAACTTGATGTCTCTAAAGTAAACGGTCAATGTAGAAAGAAGAAGAGATATGCCAAAAGAAAATATGAAAAGTTCACTAAGTAAGAGTGGGAGTGCTAATATTGTAAGTGGAGGAATGAAATGAAACATGATCATAAAAAATCCCAAAGCTACTAATTCAAAACACATCATTATGGTAGCAGTCAGACATGAGCTTAAGACTACTATTTCTCTTCTAAAGTAGATCTGTCTTATTATCAAACCCTTGTCAAGTAAACTTGTCTGACCCATGGAAGTCGCACGAGAAAACATGTACCAGATTATAAGCCCAAGTAGAAGATAGATTGGATAATTTTCTATCGAGTTTTTGAATATATTTGTAAATACAAGATAAAGAACACCAAGCATTAAAAGTGGCTCAAGAAATGACCAAAAAAATCCAAGTACGGAATTACGATATCTAACCTTGACATCATTGAACGCAAGAAGAATTATCAAAGAACGTCTATTCCATATTTCTTCAAGTAATGTGGGCATAAGGTTCAAACTTGTTTTATCGATATTATAACGTTCATCTTCTAATAACTCATGTCAATTCTGGTGAATCATTTCAATTAGAGATACACAGAATCTATAAAACATCTCCTGTATTTCATTATCAAAAATTTGGATTTACCCACCCTTGTACTCCATCGACGAAATTTATTTCACCATATTCAGTTTTATGTTTTCCTTGACAACCATGGTCGCAGGTTGAAATCCATCCCAATTCATGGAAAAAGTTTCGTAGACCTTCCTCAATTTCATGACTATGAGTTCCTATGTGTATCTTTTTGACTTGTGATGAGATCTCCTTTTTAGCTGATTGAATAACCTCAAGTTCTAAACCTTGCACATCAATATCAATAAGGTCAATCACACATTTGTCTTTCAGCAAAGAAGAAAGTGTCATGCATTTTACCGGGATTAGATGTACACCCCGATTCAAATCTGCTTGACTAATCGGAGGATCGTTTGCAAAGAAAATTCGCTGACCATACCAATCAATTGGATTTCCTGCATAAAATTTTATTTCTCCATCAAATGTATTTACCGCTGCTTCAACTAGCCTGCAATGATTCTTATCCAATCCATTGTCAATGATGTTCTCTTGAAGCCACTTGAAGTGTTGTGGCTCTGCCTCGACTGCGATAATGCGATAATCTTTTCCAAGCTTGGTAGCTGCTAATGCTCCATTCACAGACCACCTGCCATATCCTGCACCTAGCTCCATTATCGTGAAACGTTGTGATGAATTCAATACTGCTTCAATTAAGTCAATCCATTCAAAGTATTCTTCATTAAAGTCTGGGTATTGACTAAACTTTTGAGGTGAAGTTTGGAAATAGTATCCTTCTTTCAGCCTGTTGATCATAGATTTGAATCTAGGCTCATTTCCTGAAATTTGATAAGTATGATCATTTTCCTTCTTCATTTTTGCTCCTAGAAAATTGACTTTATATCGTGATTCAACAATTCCCTTCCACTTGTCAAAGTTTTGGAAACATTTGTGATGAATGTATCTCATTTGAAAATTAACGTAATTCATTTAGAATCCTGTCTTATTTCTCTTTGGAATATGTTGAATGATTCAAAGTAATGAGGTGTAATTCAAAAGATCTGTTCTGAACTTTATAATCTTGGATAATGCTACACTTAAATTCATTCCAACACAAAAGAAAACAGTGTTTCTCCTCAAAACGATTAATTTTACCAGAGGTTTTTACTACAAAATTCTATCTCAGAATGATGATTTGAGGAATGAATATGATTTTCACTTGTAGTATTCTACTCAATTAGCCAATTTAGTTTCTAAACGGTGTTACTGTGAATCTAACCGATAAGATAATTTCTCTCATTTCATCTCAACTTGCAGCTAAGGCAAAGATCAAATCTTATCCTAGCTGGACTACTGGCAGTGGAATGGAAAAGTTTTACAATGATAAAATTCCTTGGCGTATGAAAATAAAAAAAAGAGCTTTCGAATTATCAAATCTACCATTTCTGATAAAATGGTTGTTAGGACTCCGTCTCTACATATATCCCAAAGATGAAAATACACGTGTGATATATCTCACTGGTTACTACGAGCCAAATGAGTTCAAGATTCTTGACAAACTGCTGAAACAAGGAATGTCTTTCTTAGATGCTGGTGCAAATATGGGTCTGTATACAATTTTTGCATCAAGAAAAGTTGGAAAATCTGGTTTGGTAATTGCAATAGAGCCAAGTAGCAGGGAATTTGAGAGACTAAGAGCCAATGTCAAAATAAACCAACTAAAAAATGTCCAGATGATACAAGCAGCTATTTCACTCAAAGAGGGTGAGGCAGATTTACTGGTGGCTAATGATGATCATGTAGGACATAATACTTTGGGAAATTTTGCTTATGATGATGTGATCTTGAAACAAAAAGAGCGTGTTATTGTCAAGACCATTGATGGGATAGTAAGTAAGCTTAACCTACCGCGATTAGATATTATTAAGATGGATATAGAAGGAAGCGAATTTTTTGCACTTCAAGGTGCAGAGAAAACTCTTAAGCATTTCAAACCTATCTTAATGATAGAACTGTTCAATCAATCTCTGAAACCACAAGGCTGTGACACAGATATGATTTTTCATTTCCTAACATCTCTAGGATACATCATATACGGATTTGACGAGCTTGCAAATCTATCGGAACTCAAAAAAGTCGATGGATCTTCATCACAAAATGTCTTTGCGATGCATAACTCTTCGAAGATAAAATGGTCAGAATGAATCTTCCATAGTTTCGTCTTTTTACGTTATGTTTTTCTTCGTAATTACTAGCAGTTTTTCTCGAGTTATGCTCTGTTGACTAACTCCAATTGTTAGATCAAGTTATGGTTACATACATTCTTGCTACATGCTCATGAATCTATTATACAGGGATGCTTTCAGCTCCAGTTCTTTGACCATGTTCTGCCGTTTATGTGCCATCACGTGCTCGCCAAACATTCTCTTCAGTACAGAAAATACAGATTCTACAATCCATCTGGAACCATAGCATTCTTTGTATTAGGAAATATTAAATGATTCAGTACAACCACACACCAATTCTTATGATATCTCTTAAAGTGACATCTTTAGTTATATGCTGATAAAAGATTTTGAAATCAGTCCAAATTTTTTGGTCTATGGAATATTAAGAAATCAAGGAATCGGTATTATCGCAACACCAAATCCTTCGTGGTTGACCATCCTGACTTTTTAGCGATTTTTAAAAGGTTAACAAATTTATGTTTGCCTTCTTCATTTTTGAATTCCATCTTTTCCAAAAGAGAGAGGGGTAACTACACAAAATAAAAAGGACCTATTTATGATATTTATGCAAGGATGATATGTTAGTCAAAAGGAATTATAGATCCAATAAGAAACAATTGCAATTTGAGGATAGTTCCAAACACGAGGATGAAATACCGTATATTTCTTTTGTGACTGTAGCAAGAAATGATGATCATGGTGGAAATTTTTTTGGCCGCATGCTTGTCTTTATCGAGATGTTACTTGTACAGGTAGAAAAATATGGACTAAGAGCAGAACTTATCATTGTAGACTGGAATCCTCCCCCTGACAGAATTAAATTGTATCAAGCCATTCCATCATCATCAAATTATTTTTCCGATTTGGTAAAAAAGAGCCCATGTAAAATAAGGATAATAGAAGTTCCACCGGAATTACATCAGAGATTTAAACATTCCGACAAACTACCATTATTTCAAATGATTGGGAAAAACGTGGGAATTAAGCGAGCTCGCGGTCAGTTTGTAGTAGCTACTAATATTGACGTGTTATTCACAGAAGAACTAATCAAACTAATTTCTTCCAAGTCTCTAAAATCCAACTATTTCTATAGAATTGATCGTTATGATGTGGATAGTATACCAAGTGGGAATTCCATGTCTGAACGACTTGAACATTGTAAACATAACATAATCAGAATAAACAGAAGAGATGGTACTTTCATAACAAACAGCACAACTGGAATTTGGCTAATCAAAAGGAAGATATTTCTTAAACATCTCAGAAAATACATTCTATCAAATATTCACGATGGAATAAAAATAGTTCACGATGAAATAGAATTACTTCGTTATGGACAAAAAAATAGTGATCTGAAATTAACGGCAAAAATAAAACTGATGTCAAAGCTCGTAGCTAACTGCACCACTATTGTTCTAGCTAGATTGACGGTATTACTAGTAGCTGGATCAGTAATATCGCCAATATCTAAAGGAATGATGTTGCTCAAAAAGATTGTATCTCCACCCTATCTAGGTTTGCATACTAATGCATGTGGGGATTTCACTTTGATGGCAAGAGAGAAATGGAATGATCTTCATGGTTATCCTGAACTAGAAATGTATTCTTTCAATATAGACTCGGTAATGTTGCAAATGGCATATCAATATGGACTAAGAGAAAAAGTGTTCAAAGATCCAATGAGGATGTATCATATGGGGCATTCTTCAGGGTGGACTCCTGAACAGCAAGAAAATTTATTCAAGCGTTTTAGGGATAAGGGTATTCCAGTTCTCAGCTTTCCAGAATACGAATCATTGGCTACAAAAATGCACAGAGAAAAACGCCCCCTACTTGTTAACAAAGATGATTGGGGATTAGGATCTGAAAACCTTCCAGAGACATGTCTTAATTAAATTTCAAATAAAATAATCATATGGTAGAATTATTCGTATCTCGATGAAATGCCTTTGGCAGCATTCTCTTGTGCTCACTGTTTTTGTACAATGAATATATCTTATCAAAAATTTGTTCACTAATTCCCGTTGCTTTTAGAATTTCACTAGATGGCATTTTTTTATCTACCATGCAGTAAAGGACCATGTCAATCTCTTCATACGATACACCAAGTTCATTTTCAGCTATGTGGTGAGACCATAACTGAGGGCTGCTTTTCTTTTGTATAATCTTGTCTGGAATGTTTAGATGTTTTGCAAACTCTCTTATCTGAATTTTATACAGCGATACAATGGGCTGTAGGTCCGAGCTCCCATCACCGTGTTTTGTAAAGTATCCTATTAAAAATTCGCTCTTGTCACTTGACCCAAGCACAAGATAATTTCTGATATTTGCGTAATAATACAAAATGTTAGCTCTTATTCTGGCCCTAAGATTGCCAAGTGCTAGCTCATCAGGCTCCAAGTATTTGGCAAATTCCAAATGAATGGGGTTTATGTCAATTAACTTGTATTTCATCCCTAATTGTTTTGCAAGTTTGATGCCGTCTTTTGTATCTGCATCAGGAGTTATTTTATAGTCAGGCATCACAAGTGCCAAAGTTTTCTCCTTTAAGGTATCAGAACATAACGCTGCAAGAACGGCAGAGTCTATTCCGCCACTTAGACCTAATACTAGACCATTGGCTTGTCTAGATTTGACTTCATCTAATAGAAAATGCCCAATTCCTTTTTTTATCGATTCATAATCTTGGTTTTTTATCTCTTCTAGAATGGTATTCAAATATCTCACTAGATGAGAGTTGTAAGTTAGCATCTAGTTTATATTGCTAATTACTAAAATTCCCATAAATGAACTGGGCAAACCGTAAAGTCATTGTAACTGGCGGAGCAGGCTTTATTGGAGGTGCTCTGGTGGATGAATTGTTATCAAAAGGCGCTGAAGTTTCAGTAGTAGATAAATTACTATTTCCAGCAGCATCATGGATCTGGCAGGCAAAACTTCAACGCTTAAGAGACATTTACCAAAAACACGGGTTCAGCGATGCCAGTCTTCATGTCATTGATCTTTATTCAGAGAGAGAACGTTTCCAACTTTTAGCACAAAAGTATGATACTGTTTTCCATTTAAGTGCAGTGTTTGGTGGCAGAGAATTTGTTGACACCCAACAAGCAGAATGCTCCAAGATGCTTGCAATTGACCATAACGTAATTAGTGCTTCACACGAAGCTGGAATATCCCATATTCATTATTCATCTAGTGCATGTGTTTACCCACCATCACTTAACAAACCAGATGTCTTGTTAAGAGAAGATCATATCCTAAGTACAGGCGAGGGTTGGGATGCCAGCGATAATTTGTATGGATTTGCAAAGTTGATGGGAGAGATGCAGCTCTTGGCATATTACAAAGAACGTGGATTAAAGTCCTCGGCATCAAGATATCTTACCGTATATGGCCCCGGTGAATTTGATTCAAGTCATGCCATATCTGCATTAATAGGAAAGGCTCTACACAATCAGGATCCATACGAGGTGTGGGGATCTGGTAATCAAGAAAGAGGATTTACTTACGTAACTGATATTGTAAATGGTTCTGTTTTAGCAGCTGAGAAAATAAGTGACGCGACTGCTGTCAACATTGGATGGGATAAAAGATACAAGATTCGTGATGTTGCTGAAATAATTCTTCGTCTGTCAGGACACAAGCCAAACAAGATTCATTTTGATATGAACAAGCCTGAAGGACCGTTTAGCCGCGCGTTGGATATCTCTCTTGCTAAGAAGCTGCTTGGTTGGGAGCCAAAAGTTGACCTTGAGGAAGGATTGGCAAGAACAATCGAGTGGCATAAAAAATTAGAACAGACAAAACTTCTAAAACACTAGCGCTTTCACAATGTCACGTATTAGTAATATCTCTGTTGTTGGATTGGGAAAGTTAGGACTATGTCTTGCAGCTGTCTTTGCAAGCAAGGGTTTCAATGTTACAGGAATTGATCTTGACAAATTCAAGATAGATTCAGTCAACAACGCCAAGTCTCCAATCTTTGAGCCAGGCCTGCAAGAACTGATTGCCTCAAATAAAAACCGACTTGCTGCAACAGATGATTTTAATACCATAAAAAAAACTGATGCAACTTTTGTTGTAGTTCCAACACCAAGCAATGAATTTGGAGAATTCTCATTAGAATTTGTAAGGCCCGTAATGGAAAAAATAGGCAAGGTACTTTCATCCAAGGATGGATACCACCTTGTTGTATTATCAAGCACTGTAATGCCAGGCTCGATGGACGATACAGTACGTCCTGTGCTAGAATCCAGTTCGAAAAAGAAGTGTGGTAAAGATTTTGGTCTCTGTTACAATCCAGAGTTTATAGCATTAGGTGATGTAATCAGAGGCTTTCTAGAACCAGATTTTATCCTGGTAGGAGAATCTGATACCAAAGCCGGAGAGATGCTATCTGAAATTCATAGGGCAGTATCGCAAGCTCCAATTGAAAGGATGAACTTTGTAAATGCAGAGATTGCAAAGATAGCAGTAAACTCGTTTGTTACAATGAAAATTAGTTTTGCAAATACGTTGGCAGAGATATGCGAGAACCTGCCTGGAGGCGATGCTGAAAAGATTACTGGTGCCATTGGCAGGGATAAGAGAATTGGCTCAGCATACCTGCAGGGAGCTCTTGGATATGGCGGGCCTTGTTTTCCACGCGACAACATTGCATTTGTTCGCTTTGCAGAAAAAATAGGCATTGACGCACAGCTAGCTACTGCAACGCATGATATCAATGTAAAACAAGTACAAAGGATAATCAAGTTGATAGAGTCAATAGGAGTTCATCCGCCCGCTAAAGTAGGAGTATTGGGACTGACTTACAAACCCAAAACAAATGTTACCGAAGCGTCTCAACCATTGATGCTTGTCAACTCTTTGTCAGAGCAAGGATTCCAAGTTTATGCATATGACCCAGCGTTTGCTAACGGTTCAGAAAATGTTGTTGGACCCAAGATCAATCTTACAAAAAATGCTGAGGATTGTATCATGTCCTCAGACCTCTGTATCATAGCTACTCCCTGGGATGTCTTTTCAAAGATTGACAAATCCAAATTTTCTAACAAGATAATCCTTGATTGCTGGAGAATATTTGGTCAGGATGGCCTGCAGAATGCCTTGAGATATTTTACCGTCGGCAGGAATCCATCTTTAACTAGTTTGAAAAACACAGATTGAAGACAAGATCAGTTTCTACTTCGCAAGAGATCCCAGATAAGACTAGAAAAACATCTTATTGAACAGAGAATCAACTTCCAAGTAAAATAGCTGACTTGGAGCTATACCGCTGGAAAACCAAGACTATCGCCATGGTTAATACCAGTACCAAAAAACCACTAAACTCTGGGGCAGAAAATACCTGCAACAAGTATGGGCTTGGCACTGCAACGGAGAGCGAATTGATGCCATTAGAATCAAGGCAGGCCTTTGCCTGGTTCATGATATAGTACGAGTCTGAAGTGCCATCCTGGCTTGATGCCAAATAGTTATGAAGGTCTTGAACTGTCGTATCAGGATTTAGACTCTTGTATTCCTGCAAATTTGCATTGATCTTACTGATGGAATCTTTGTATATCGTTTTTTCAAGTGGAAGATTGCCTGCATTGCAATAATAGTTGCCGTCAGAGTCAAATGCTGCATAGGCCTGACCTGTAGATATTAAAATAAAACCAATACCCGACAATACTAGAATTATCTTTAACATGTACAGTTTCAGGTTTTATTTCCAATAAATGTTGTGTCTAATTCATAGCACAAGGTTTTGATAATGTTAGTCTTGGTTATAATCACGGGAATGTTTTCCACCAAAAAAACAAAACGGGTCTATCGGAGCAAATGGCTTACAGTATATGAGGATCTAGTCCAAGGAAAAAACGGTAAACTAGACACGTTCAACAGGATAAGATCACATGACTTTGTTGAAATCGTTCCAATTCTAAAAGATGGTTCTGTATTGATGGTAAAAAATTTCAGGTATGGTGCAAGGGCTGAGATCTTGGAGCTTCCTGCTGGACACATAGAAAAAAACGAAAAACCAAGAACATGTGCCAAAAGAGAGTTACTTGAAGAGACAGGATACACATGTTCGAGCCTAATTTCAAAAGGATGGCTATATTCTTGGCCTGCAAGATCAAATCAAAAGGCATACGTCTTTGTTGCCAGGGGTCTAGAACCAACCTTTAACCAAAGTTTAGACGATTTTGAATACATCAAAATTGCCAAGGTTCCAAGGAACCAAGTTGCAAGAAAAATGAGAAATGGACAGATTAAAAATCCATATGCTATCGCAGCCCTCACACTGGCAGGTTTGAGAAAGTCATAAAGGTAAAAGCCATAGGGCTCTACAGTTAACTATGGTAACTTCAATACAGCTGCAAGAGAAAACCAAACACAAGCTAGAGGAGCTTAAGTCATACCCAAGAGAGACCTATAACGAGGTGATAGAGAGGCTTCTTGAGACAAGAGTAGAGAAAGACACCCCAAGTCCTCAGACAGTAAAAAAAATGAGTCTGCATTAGAGGATATCAAAAAGGGCCGAGTTTATTCCACTGGACACGTAAAGAAGAAGCTTGGCATAAGATAAGTTGTACGCATCTTTAATAGATAGTAAGACAATCTTACTTTATGTCAAATGAAACCATGTTCACCACAGTCAGCAGCAAAGGACAGATAGTGATACCAAACAAGGTAAGAAAAAAGCTTGACATAAAAGATGGAAATGTATTTGTAATAACAGAAAAAAAGGGCTTGATCGTTTTAAAAAAGGTAAACCAGCAATTGAATCAAGACGATATTAAAACGCTCAAGTCAATCCATGAGGCTTGGGAGGAAATAGAAAGCGGCAAGGGCGGAAAGGCAAAGGCATCCAAATTCTTTATGGAATTTGCCAAATGGTAATTAATCAAATAATATGGTCTGACAAATTTAGAAAAGAAGTTACAAAAATCAAGGATAGCAAACTAAAAGAAAAATTGCAAAAACAAATACAAAATATAGTAGAATGTTCCGAATTGGGAAAACCATTAAGATATAATTTAAGGGGCGAAAGAACCATTTACGTGAAACCCTACAGGCTCATCTACGCATATCAAGGAACGATTTTGTATTTACTTAGATTTGAACATAGAAAAGAGGTTTACAAGTAAAGTTGTACCCTGAGACATTGACAGAGCCATCTCAGAATCTTTCATAAAATCTGGATTCCAAGATTGAATGGATCTGTTAATTAGACACAGATCTGTCAAAAACTCAATTTGAGCAACAAAATGCGTACAATTCTTTACAAGAGCGAAGAAACAAGGTGGTTTCTACCTTTCTTGTTTGTCTCTGGCGTAATACTTTTCCTTTTGAGAAAACCACTCGTCGTGTTGGTCCAACCTGGCAGGGTTGAGGATGTAGACATTCTTTTGCAGCAGGCAATACAGCACTCATGGTCAAGCCTTTTCATCGTTTACAACTATTATTTCCATTTTATTCCAAGGCTGGTTACACTTGTCTCCTTGTACCTGTTTGGCATTACAAATGTCAACCTTGCAATGAATCTAGCTGCAATAATAATCGCCACTCTTTGTGCGGTATTTTTTGCAACCAAGCAATTCAGGTTTATTATTAAAAGCGATTTGCTACGGGCTGTTTGTTCTTTATTTATCATACTTGTTTCAGGTGTTAACGAAATTTATTCAAATATTTCCAGCATTCAATGGTTCCTCAACATCTTCACAATGCTCTTTACAGCACTGTTGTTGTTCAGATATGATGAATATGAGAAAAAATCCAAGAAAAAAAAATATCTTTATGCATTTTTCTGCTCGATGTCCTTCCTGTCCTCCGCCTTTTCAATCATTTTTCTTCCAGCACTAATATATGTAATAATACGTGAACTTAAAAACAAAAAGGAAATAATCACAGTATCAAGTTATGTAATTCCGACAGTTCTGTTGTTATTTCAAGCGCTAATCCTTTATGTTACTTACTCACAACAATTCAAGTCCCCCGCGCTTAGTATCAGCGGAGATGTTCTTAGGTCATCGGTAAATGTATTTACTATAAGCACAGCCAAAATTTTCTACTATGACACTCCAGTTATTTTTCAACACTCTGGAGAGCTGATGTATCTCATACCCATTGCTATGATTACATTTTTTTTGCTAAATTCCATTAGAAATGGGCTAAAGCTCGAGATATACATCATATCATGCATGTTTGCAACCCTCTTTTGGACATCGATAATCAGGCATGATTTGCTTGACTGGCAATGTCTTTGCGGTACGGCAGAAGAGAGATACTTCTTTTTTACCGTCGTTTTTGCATTCATATTGTTAACTAGGCAATTTGACAAAAGAAGTTCATTACCTTTCAAATTAATTTTCGTGTCGATGATGATAATTATTATTCCAAATATTGTCTCTGGGTTCTTCATACCGTCTTCTGCAGATGAGAATTGGAAGTATGTAACAAAATTATATGATTCCTCTGGTTCATACCAATGTTATGTTGGCGAAGTGCCTCATGGTTGGGCGCTTTCAATTCCATGTTCCAAACCAATCTCAAACAATGTTACCATGACAGCAAGTTCCTCATCTACAGTATCTGGTCCGTCGATAACATTCACACCTCCAGTAGTATCAACATCTACGTCAATAACATCAAGTTCCTCAAATATGGTGTATGGTTCACAGGTAACTTTTACAGCAACAGTATTGCCAACACCCGACAGTGGTGCAGTACAACTCTATATTGATGGTGCAGCTGCAGGAAACCCAGTTACAATTTTTGGAGGTCAGACAGTCTTTAGTACATCCTTGCCAGTAGGATCACACCAGATCTTTGCATCATATTCAGGGGCTCCCAACTTTTTTGCTAGCCATTCAGGTCTGACCATCATCACAGTATTGTCCATGTCAAACCTAAAGGGTGCAAATCTTTTGGATGCCAACCTGCAAGGCCTTAACATGTCTGGTATCAACCTCTCAGGTGCCAACCTGGAAGGAGCTAATCTACAGGGCACCAACCTTTCAGGTAGTAACTTGGAAGGTGCAAACTTGTCTGGAGCTTCACTTCAAGGTGCTAATTTGAAAGGAGCTAACTTGCAAGCAAGTAACATGCAAAATGCAAATCTCCAGAATGCCAATCTTGCAGATTCCAATTTACAAAATGTAAATCTTTCAGGCGTCATTCTCTCAAATGCTGATCTATCAGGTACCAACCTATCAGATGCTGATCTCAAAGGTGCAAACTTGTCTGGAGCTAACTTTGGAGGCGCTATCACCAATGGTTGTAATGGCTGTCCGTGACAAGTCCGTATATTATCACATGAAAAATTTTCATTTGCGAATTGTAAATAGAGCTGGAAGTTTCGTGTAAAAATATTTATACAATTTTTTTAAGATTTACATTCAATAGTATATCTCTTAATAGTTGGAACCTAATCAGAAGAAATTACACAAGATTGTAATATGCCAAAAGTTGCCTAGTTTTGCATAGTTATCAATAGATTATAATAGCTAAAATCCTATGTAAAATACCAGCAAATGTGCCTAGTTTGTAAAAATTATATGATTCCGATCGCAATAATTCATAATATACCATCATTAAATCAAAATAAATTATCGTATGCTACAAAAATGAACAAATCGTCCATTATGCTTATATATCATAAATCTTGAAAAATTACAATAACTATGTACAACAATCTATTACGAAAAATAACTAGTCTATCACTATTAACGATCCTACTTACGAGCACCGCTGCTTTCGCATTGCCAACAGCATTGCCAGCAGCACATGCTCAGGTAGCTTCGCATCCAAACTTGTTTGTCTCTGCAGAAAACTCTCAGTGGAACAATTACTTTGCCGGTCCACAGGTTGTCCAAGTAATCGTGGCTGATCCTAACATAAACAGATTAGACCAGGCTTATGGTGAACCTGTTGTAACCGTTAACGGTAAGAGACTGAGAATGGCACAGGCAACAGACGGTAACTGGTATGGATATTTCGCTGATAGAAATCAAGCAATTGCTGCTACTAAAACAGTATCAGCAAACGGAACTGGCCTTGACTTTGGTTTATTCTGTAGTATTACATCAACACTTACTCCAAAATCTGGTGTTGACTTTTCACAGACAAAAGGATTCACAATTGCAAGAGACATTGCTACAGGAGCTACTTCTACTACACTTCTCACTCTAACTGGAGCAGCAAACGCTACAGGTTTAACATCAAACGGTTCAAACCTGCCAAATTGTGTTACTCCAAGTGTTACTGTAGGTCCATCAACACAGCTCGGTGCATTTTGGCACGGCAAGTCAGCAGTAAACCGAGTTAGTAATCAAACCGGTAACTACCTTAGAGGAACACACAATGTGACAACTATCGAAGATGTAGTTCGACAAAACAAGACCTTGAACTCAAACCCTTCGGGTTTTGCTGCAGGTGCATTGTATTCTGCAATCTGGCCAGTAATCCAGCTATATGATTTCTCAGCAATTCCAACACCTGTAACGGTTGACTATTCAGCATCAGGCGGCGACCAAATCGTCAACCTGACTTTTGATAGAATTCCGTCAAACTTAATCAGCGTTACTCCGGATAGGACAGCTTATCCAGAGAACGCCCAAGTGTTCTTGACTATGAACGATCCACAGCTTAACATTGACCCAACAGAGGAAGACTCTTGGACATGGGCTGCAAACACTACAAACAACCAGGTATACTACATGGCGTTTGATAGAAACGGTATCGAAAGAGCTGATGGCACTACAAGCCCATCGGGCACACCTGCCATGCAGAACCTTATCGGTAACCTGACAACCTTCATGTTCAACCACAACGGCAAGTTTACATTTGTCCCACAAGCACAAAATGTGAGAGTTGTAGACTTCCAGAGTAACAGTAAAGCCTTCCTCAACAAAACATCTACTATAATAGGTAATCCGTCACGTCAGACAATTCAAAATCTGACGATAAACACATTGCCGGTTACCTTCCTTGAACAAGGTGGTGTAAACACTGGTGTCTTTGGCAACTGGGACGGTGGCAAGAAATCAAACATTGTAACATTGACTTCATCTGAAGAGACCACACTAGGCTCCTCTATCAGAGGCCAGTCTTCTACCTTCAAGTATAATGACATTGGAGGCAGCGTCGTAGGCGGCTTTGCATATGCTTCAATTTCAATGACCGCAACAAACGGCACTTGGAATGGTGGAACAAGAATTCCAGTTACACTAACTGATGCTGACTCGAACAAGAACTCAAAGATTACAGAACATCTCAATAACTATGATCCAAAGTATGACAGGATATCTGCTATGAAGATTGGAACACCCTTCACATTGTGGAGTGGTGGCAATCCATCTTCAAACTTCAACACAGGTCCAGAGAATGCATTCATCTTTAGCAACTCTAGTGCAACTACAACACTAGGCAGTCACACAACTCTCGGCTTTACAACTGCATTAAGCGAAAGAGGTAACAGTACATTGACTTGGAACAGTCCAACTGGACTTCCAGGCATGTATGCTAAAGGAACTAATGTTGCTGTAGACGAGTCGTTTAGCAACAGGCCAGTGTTTCAGTTTGTGAACCAAACAACTCACGCGACTCACCCAGCAGGTACGTTCCCAGTAGTTATACAGAACAATGGTGGCCTCTTCATTGATACGCAAACAACAGCTCAAACACTGTTCCAAGCAATCAATGATCCATCAAATGGTACAGCTACAACAAAGTTCAAGGGCTTTAACTTCTTGAATTATGACATGAGAACATTCTCTACATTAGCTGGTGCAAATAACACAGCTACTTCAGTGAGTGTATATCTAGTCTATAATAAAGCGGGACTTGCCTTGACTAGTAATAGCTTACCAGTAGTTCAAAGCGACATAGCGGTATCATTGGCAAACTCGACAAACTTGCAGGACTTTATCAACCTGAACGAGACATTTAACATAAAAGGCCAAGGCGTTACTGCCACGAACATTAACCCTGTTGAATCAAAATACAGTGCAGCTCAAACGGGTTATGCAAATGGATATGATTTGGTCCATGCAATAAAACAGAACCTTCCGCCAACTGCAGACATTGGTCTTATGTTCATCTTTGGTATTCCAAGTACAACTCACCAGTTGGCACTTACAACTAACGGAACAGCAACGTCCGCATTTACAGCTGACTTCTTCTCCGTTGGTATCATAGGAGACGGTACAACCAATA
>JBOGQX010000020.1:0-2651 GCA_050749285.1 Nitrosotalea sp.
CCAAGATTTGTCAATCCATTGAGTATTATGGTTACAGAAGCCCTGCTATCAACAATCTTTTTGTCAAGTACGTGTCTCAATACTTCATTATAATGAACACTCTTTTTCTCATGGACATAGTTGAAGACCTCATAGAATCCTTTTTTAGACATCTTCCTGAGAAATACAAGAAAATCCTGCTTTGGAATGTGACTCAACGGTATGATGACGTTAGGCTAGACCAAAAATTGTAAGCATAATTCTTGTAATCTAACACCACATATTGTAGTCTTTATAATAAACTAGATTGCAATGATAAGAAGTTCAGATGAATAGCTCAAAACCATTCTATCTACTAGGTGTTTCGGTTCTAGTTGTCATTTTAGGAGCATGCTTATCTTCAGCTTTTGCAGCAACAGAGCAAGTAACAATAACACAAGGTTCAGGAGCTGGACAATCTTGTGTTACTACAGCTAATTGCTTTGACCCAAAAAATATCCAGATAGCAGTAGGTGATACTGTTACTTGGACAAATGCTGACAACGTTGGTCACGCTGCAACAAGTGGAAATCCAAATGATACTCAAACAGGGACTATCTTCTACAGTGGTTTAATTCCGGCTGGAGGTACCTACTCATTTACTTTCCAAAATGCAGGTACATATCCATATTTTGATCAGAGTTATCCATGGATGACAGGTCAAGTAATTGTAGGTGGAAGTTCCTCAACCCAGACTTCAGTGCAACCTCAACCAACACCACAGCAATCTTCAGCACAAGAATCAATTTCGGTTTCTACCGACAAATCTTCTTACAATTATGGTGATAGCATCGTTATTTCTGGCTATGTTAGTCCTGTAATTCCAAATCAAATGATAACATATCAACTTCAACTCCCTACAGGCGATAAATCAGCAACCTCTCAAGTTAATCCTAATGCCGATGGTAGTTATTCTATCTCAACCAGTTTTGCAAATCCGAATCTTTCTTCAGGAATATATGCTGTGATAGTTACCTATGCAGGTATTCAAAATCAAGCCACCTTTAGCTATGTTGGTTCACAAGCTCAAGCGCCAACTATTCCAAGTACAACATCTTCTATTCCAAGCACGACTACACCATCTATTCAGTATAACATTCCATATTGGGTAAAAAATGATGCAAAGTGGTGGAGTGAAGGTCAGATCTCCGATGATGAATTTGTTAAGGCAATTCAGTATCTAATAGACAACGGTATTCTCACACCAAATCAGGCTATGAACGAAATAAACCAGTTACAGAATCAGAATCAGAATCTCAGTGAACAATTACAACAGACAAGAAATGAGACAATAAGTATTATTCAACGTTATAATGCTACACTGACAACCGCGGTACAAGGACTCAGGCTAATCCAGTGTTTGCCTCAAACTACAATCTCTAACCAAACTGTAGATTGGCATTTTTGTGATTCAAAAGGAAACAAATACGACTGGACAATACCAATGTCTACATACGATTTGCTTGTGACATTAACCAACGTTTTCCCAATAACACCAACCTATAATCTGCAATTATCAAATGGGTCAATAGTGACAACTTATGATTATACTGAGCTTGTAAAGATTCTATCAGAAAAGCGCGGATTTAGAAATGTAGTAGACCAAATTTATGACAAAGCAGGAAGTGATGAGCAATTCATCTATGAGGTATCGTATATCGTTTCAGAAATGACAACCTATAACAAAGATATCACAAACTACAATCTATGGCCTTTTGAAGTACTTACTAGAGGGGAGGGAGATTGTAAAGACAAAGCTATTCTCATAGCAGATTTGCTAAGATCTTCATCTCATACAAGTGATTGGAAAATTGATCTAGTGCTAATGGATATAGATAATCCTAAAGATCCTCAAACAGTAAATCATATGATCGTATTCGTTGATACAGGTCAACAAAAATACTATGTTGAATCTACTGCTACGCCGGATGTCAACGCTCTTAATGTATGGGCGGGAGTCAACATTTATGGATGGCATCTCCCGTTTGGTAATGCCCAATGATTTAGAGTCTGGTCAAGAATTCCACTAACATTCTATTGACATCATCAGATACCATAGTAGAACAAGATTGCCTTGTAAAAATAATGAAAAATGACTGTAAGAGCCATCAAAACCTATTATTTTCTTCAAGATTTAGGTAAAACAAACGTTTTTAGCTCAATTTGCTTGGAACAAGAGCGGAAGAGCTAGGGAGCCAAAATGAGGAAAATCAAGCAAAAATAAGCAACTTCCAAGACAAATCAAGACCATTACAAGACAAAATCAAGAGAAATCAAGACCTTTCAAGAAGAATCCAAGAAGGAATAAGAAGGGTTCAAGAAGGGTTTTACAACGTTCAGGTAACGTTCAACTAACGACTTGGAAGGCTCAAAGAAGGTTCTTTGATCTTCCAAGAAGCAATCAATAAACGACAAGGAAAGGTTTGGATGGGTTCAAGATAGTCTGATTATGGATTCACAAGATTACAGGAAGGTTGGTCACAGATAATCATATTCGCCTAACATTGGTTCCTTGCCCAACAGTTCAAAGACCCTAACAACCTGAACTCTTGTATCATAGTACATGTGGGAGAGATCAATTGCAAGTTGTTCCTTTTTGCCTTTTGAGAATCTTGGATACTTGCCCTTTAGCT
>JBOGQX010000021.1:0-66323 GCA_050749285.1 Nitrosotalea sp.
GGCCTGTAGCTTTCATTATTGCAAGAAAATCATATCTTTCAATATCGCTGAAAAGCTCTTCCTCATATAGATAGAGCGGATATTCGATGCCATCTTTTTGAGGAAGTCCTATCCAGTGATTAAAACAGCAGTTCTCTTTTGGCGCATAATTTTTGCACCAGAAAACATCAGAAATTGATTCTATTAGTGTATTTTTTGTTTCTTGTTTTGATTTAAGATCAGCACAGACATTTGCCAAAATTTTTCCAAGCTTGTCGTTGAAAGTATTTATCAAATCTTTTTGCGCAAAAGCAACTGCTCTGCTTTTTCAATGACTTCTTTTTGTCTTATCAACGCGGGGCCATCTGTCACAAGCTTGTTGTACTGGCTGTAAGCATTGATAATTCCTCTAGTCATTTCAAATTCAAGCTTGCTGTCTTTTTTTGCTTCTCGTTCTCTTATTTCCTCTAGCCTATTAATCTCACAAAAAATCTTATCACAATTGTACCGAAAGATCTGAATCATGGTCTGTCTTGGCAACAACCTAAACCATTCTTCAGCTTCTTCAGTGGCTTCTGATATGATACGATTTAATTGTCGTAAGCCAAGCTTCCACTGACTACAAACATCCTCCTTTTTGGCACCAGATGCTATCTGCATTAGAATTTCCTGATTCCTCATCTTCTTTCTCATAGAGCGTGTAAAACCGGCATCTCGTTTGTCCAGTTCGTCTTTTTGGGGCGAATTCGACATCATTGAAACAAAAGCTCTTATCTTCTTAAGAGAACTATTATTTTACGACTGTTATGGTAGTTCAGGCATGAAACAAAGACATAGAGGACTAGGAAAACTGCAAATAATGCAAAGACAAGAGACAGAAGATAGGATCTTGAATCACCTTATAGCTTTAGGAAAGATACCAACTTCAACTCTGGATGGCACCATCCTAGAAACAAAGTGGGCATATGTAAGATCAATTCAGCGGGCTACTGGAATTAATCCAAATAGCTTGATCAAAGCAATAAACAGAATGGTATCAGAAAAAAATATCATGGAGTTCAAAGGAAAAAATAATTCAAGATTATTTTGTTTACCCAATAGTGTTAATTCCAAGTCAATGATAAATCGTATTAAGTCAAGGTACAAGCCGGATCTGGCTGCAGCACGTTATCAAAAGAAAATAAAAAAAAGAGAAAAAAGAAATCGGTTCACCTGGTATCCAAATCATCAAGTACTAAACTCAATAATTGACATTGAATACAAAGGTAAGAATGAAAAAGAAATTCTGGATCAATTAGGAATCAGTAAAAGAGGATATGAGTCAAGAATCAAGAGGAGTCCTAGATTATCTTTCATTAGAAAAAAATTGCAGGAATATAAGAGAGAAGGAAAACAACTTCCTGAATTTTGGTATGAGTCCATTTCCCCGTTAATGGCAAAACGATTGTTAGTGAATCCTGAAAAACTTGACTACAGATGGAGATAATCAGGTATTATTGATATTTTAAAATACGAATCTTTTAGAAAAAATTGGACATTTTTTAGGAATGAGAAGACATAATTTGGGACAAAATTTCTAAAAATAAAAAATCATAATTTCAAAATAAAAAATAATTTAAAAAAAGAAAATAGTCTCCACTAACCAATTTTTCCAAAATTAAAAATTAGAAAAAAAGAATGAATCGTCGCATATAGTCTCTATGTATGTGACTGAACTGATGTATTGGGCAATTAGTAACAGCCAGCTCACCCCTCGCCGAAGCTTGGGATCTACACTGCTGTTCTATCAACGGCGTCTTCTTCGCCAACCCTTTGTCTTACGACGGGATGCCTTTTCTCGGGATAGGCTTCCTCCTTAGATGCTTTCAGGAGTTAAACTAAATGGCTTAGCTGCACGGCCTGCCTTATCAGACAACCGTTAAACCAGAGGCCACGCTGCTCTGTTCCTCTCGTACTCGGAGCAACTTCCCCTCAAGCATCCACGCTTCCATCAGGCAGAGTCCGACCTGTCTCACGACGGTCTAAACCCAGCTCATGTTCCCCTTTAATAGGCGAGCAGCCTCACCCTTGGCCCCTGCTGCAGGGCCAGGATGGGAAAAGCCGACATCGAGGTACCAAACCGCGGGGTCGATAGGAGCTCTCGCCCGCGACGAGCCTGTTATCCCTGGGGTAATTTTTCTGTCACCACGAGCCCCCAATAGTGGGGACGTCATGGATCGCTAGGCCCGACTTTCGTCTCTGAATCCCGTGCGTTTGGAGATCCAGTCAGTCCGGTTTGTGGCCTTGCCCTCTTCAATGGATTTCTGACCCATTTGAACCGAACTTTGGGCCCCTTTGATATCTTTTCAAAGGGGTGCCGCCCCAGCCGAACTGCCCACCTGCACCTGTCCCGACATTAGCTGTCGGTAAGCGGTACGAAAGAAAATGACTGGTGTTACACTTTTGCTTCCGATGCCCCCGAAAAGGCATCAGCATGGCTACCAGTTACTCTATGCAAATTCTACCATACTGCAAGTACAAGATGCAGTAAAACTCCACGGGGTCTTCTCTCCCCGATGGAAGATGCTGGACTGTTCGTCCAGCTTATGTGGCTTCACCGGGTTGTAGGCAGGGACAGCGGGGCCCTCGTTGTTCCATTCATGCACGTCGGAACTTACCCGACAAGGCATTTGGCTCACTTCTGTTACTTGGAGACCTTGTTGTTGGAAAACAATCGAGGCGAGTTTGCAATTTGCAAACCTCCCTGTATCGCTACAGGGGTCGGACTTTATCTTAATCGTTCAAAACGATCTCTGGCATAAAGTCTCTGAGGATTCTAGGAAACGCGGTTTTATCTTTCTGTTCATTGACCAACAAAGATTTGCAATCTTGGTCAAACCTTCAACAGTTAGATGTTTTTTGTCATCCATTAGTTCTAGTATCTCTCCGAATATTTCGAGGTTCTTTTTCTTTTTGGTTCTCAGCGGATGTTGTTTAAAAAACAAAACGATATTTCTGAGATCGTCTAGTTTTCTTATTCTGAGTTCTTTTCTGGTATCATGATTTGTGACAACTTTACCTGCCTTGAAGAATTGTTGCAATTCTTTTAGTACAGATTCATCACGCTCATGTTGAACTATTCGAAATTCGGGAAGTACTTGCCAACCAATGGACATCTTTGGGAATTTATTTATGGAAACGTGAAAGCATCCTTCGCCATCTACGAATCCACTAACCCACCGCGCATCTAGCCTTTCCTGCTGATTATCTGCAGTCATGGCATTTTCAGGTTTTCAAAACTTTTAAGCTTTGAAAAACCTAGCCTGACATTCTCAGACTTTCCAGCATATGGCCAGATTTTACTAAGGCAATCAAATGTTACCTTAAGAGAGTCAGAGTTACTCCCGGCGTTTACAGGCCCTTAGCTCAGTTGAACCCAAGTTTTAGGTACCTGCACTGGCCAGGATTCAGTGACTATACAAAGGCTTTCGCCCTAGCAGTCACCTGTGTTTTTATTAAACAGTCGGGACCCCCTTGTCACTGCGACCTAAGTGGGCAATTCTTCATTACCGACTCAGGCATCCCTTATACCAAAGGTACAGGACTAGTTTGCCGAGTTCCCTTGCCTACGGTATACCCGATACATCTTAGACTTCTCATCCAGCGCACCTGTGTCGGTTCTCGGTACGATCTTCACATGAGGCTCACTACGCGGTTTTTCATGGTCTCTTCGAGTTGAGCAAACGGAGCTAACGCCCCGCCATTAACGCCTTGATATGGTTCTCGTCATTACGACACTCCCCGTATCTCGAACGCTTAGATAGAACGATGGTTCTACAAGCCCTATCAGAAAGAACCCGCTAGATTATAACGTCTCATGTAAGGTGCAGGAGTATTAACCTGCTTCCCGTTCGATTGACTCTGTTGAGGGCAATCTTAGGATCGACTAACTCCCGGCTGACGACGCATTGCCGGGAAACCCTTACGCTTACGATGGTGTAGATTCTCACTACACTATGCTGTTACTGCCGCCAGGATCTGCAATAGGAATCGGTCCATATGACCTCACGGCCATACTTCTACCCAATCCCCACGCCTAACTACCATGCACCGTGCTTTCGCACGGAGATCTGAGGTATCGGTGCTCTGCTTTAGCCCCGTCCATTTTTGGGGCACCCAAGCTCGGCAGGTAAGCTGTTACGCACTTTTTAAAGGATAGCTGCTTCTGAGCTTACCTCCCTGCTGTCTTGGCTTAAATACGCCCTTTAGTTTGACACTTAGCAGAAACTTGGGGACCTTAACCTCAAGTCTGGGTTGTCCCCCTCTTGATTACGAGCCTTACGCCACGTAAATCCGTCTGTCTACTTCTACGACGCACATCCCTTCGGAGTTTGAAGGGGTAGCGAAAGATTTCTCTCCCGACATACCCTATCGGTGCTCTACAGGACACGCTGTCTCCATAGACGCTGTACTGCGATACACTTCGTTAGGAACTAGCGATCACCAGACTAGATTGGTTTTTGACCCCTATCCCCACATCACACAAACAAATTGCACGTTAGAACTGCTACAGACCTCCATCGGGCTTTCGCCCAACTTCGTCTTGTGCAGGGATAGATCGTCTGGTTTCTAGCCTTGCCGCTATGACTCTACGCACTTTCACACGCTTTTCCTCGTTTAACACTGCGAAAACTTGGTTTCCCTTCGCCTACGCTCTGCAAGAGCTTAAGCTTGCCATAACAGTAAGCTCCCTGGCCCGTGTTTCTAGACGGAACTTATGACACTGAAGCTATGAACGTCAAACCTTCAGCCCTATTGCTAGAACCTCCAGTCTGACAAAAACTTCTTTCACGCCATAAACGTCTGTAACCAGTTGATTTCAGGCACTTTTCACCCCCCTTCCGGGGTACTTTTCAGCTTTCCCTCGCGGTACTACTCCGCTATCGGTCTTGAGAAATATTTAGCCTTAGATGCTACTTTCACCTAAATTCTCTGCCCACTACCAAGGACAGATACTCGAGTCATAGTAAGATCCTCTCCTCTTTAGCTCACGGGGCTTTCACCCTCTGCGGCAGGTCGTTCCAGACCACTTGAGCTGGAATTCAAGGATCGTAATACCATGACAACACCACATCTCTACCATGTTACCATGACAGATTCAGTTTGGGCTCTTTCCTTTTCGCTCGCCGCTACTTGGGAAATCTCTGTTGATTTTTTTTCCTCGTGGTACTCAGATGCTTCACTTCCCACGGTTCGACCTCTACTACCTTTGTAGCAGAGTATGCTTAACGCATAGGATTCCAATTCGGAGATCTCAGGATCAGCGGTCGCGTGCACCTACCCTGAGCTTATCGCAGCTTGCCACGTCCTTCATCTCTTCTCAAGCCAAGCCATCCTTCAACTGGCGTCGGCACATCAGCATATTCAGTCACATATTACACGACTATACACGACGATCATCGCTAGCCCCGGGTCTCGGGTGCCAGCTACGTCCTTCACCGAACAATTTCTTGCCCAGTTGCATCTTTTTTTGAAGAAATGTGCATCCACACAATTCCGTTCTTTTTTAAGGAGGTGATCCGACCGCAGGTTCCCCTACGGTCACCTTGTTACGACTTCTCCCTCGTTGCCAGACTCGTATTCGATAACGCCAATTAGACGTCACCTCGTACAAACCCGACTTCGATGAAGCGACGGGCGGTGTGTGCAAGGAGCAGGGACGTATTCACTGCGCGGTTGTGACGCGCGGTTACTAGGGATTCCATATTCGTGAGGGCGAGTTGCAGCCCTCAGTCATAACTGTGATAGCGTTTAAGGATTGCCTCCCTCTTTCAAGTTCGGGACCCGTTGTCACTATCATTGCAGCCCGCGTGTAGCCCCAGGGTTTCGGGGCATACTGACCTGCCGTGGCCCCCTCCTTCCTCCACTTCAGCAGTGGCGGTCCTCCTAGTTAGCCCGGCTGTTCCTGAGAATAACCGATGCAACTAAGAGCAGGGATCTCGCTCGTTACCTGACTTAACAGGACACCTCACGGCACGAGCTGGCGACGGCCATGCACCTCCTCTCAGCTTGTCTGGTAAAGTCTTCAGCTTGACCTTCATTCTGCTGTCTCCCCGGGTAAGATTCCTGGCGTTGACTCCAATTGAACCGCAGGCTTCACCCCTTGTGGTGCTCCCCCGCCAATTCCTTTAAGTTTCAATCTTGCGACCGTACTTCCCAGGCGGCAGACTTAACGGCTTCCCTGCGGCACTGCATTGGCAAGAAGCCAATGCATCACCGAGTCTGCATCGTTTACAGCTGGGACTACCCGGGTATCTAATCCGGTTTGCTCCCCCAGCTTTCATCCCTCACTGTCGAACGTGTTCTGGCAGACCGCCTTCGCCACTGGTGGTCCTCAAAGGATCAGAGGATTTTACCCCTACCCCCCGAATACCGTCTGCCTCTCCCACTCCCTAGTCTTGTAGTATCTCCAGCGGCCCATCTGTTAAGCAGGTGGATTTAACCGGAGACTTGCAAAACCAGCTACGGATGCTTTAGGCCCAATAAACGTCCTGACCACTCGAGGTGCTGGTATTACCGCGGCGGCTGACACCAGACTTGCCCACCCCTTATTCGCCCGTGCTTTTAGGACGGGCAAAAGATCACTTTATCAGCAATCACTCGGACTGACCCAGTCGTGCTTTCGCACATTGCTAAGGTTTCTCGCCTGCTGCGCCCCATAGGGCCTGGGTCCGTGTCTCAGTACCCATCTCCGGGCTTCTCCTCTCAGAGCCCGTACCTGTTATAGCCTTGGTGGGCCATTACCTCACCAACAAGCTGATAGGCCGCAGTCCCATCCCGTGGCAGTAAACTGTTTGGACAATGGGCCATTCCAGGCACCGTTATCTATCGTGGTTTATCCTCAGTTTCCCGAGATTATCCACGTCCACGAGTTAGGTTGACTACGTGTTACTGAGCCGTCTGCGTCGTATTGCTACGATCACTCGCATGGCTTAGTACCAATCCGATAGCAGTCAGGTCCGGCAGGATCAACCGGATTCATTATTGTTGTACTTTTTTCAGTACTTTGTCGAAGTACGACTATTCACACTTATTATTGGGAATTGGTGGATTGCACATTTCTTCAAATTTCGGATAAGACCGTTGGGTCAAACCCACATTTTGTATGCGTAACTGGAGGCCTGTGAATCATGCGATGGTTCAATACCAAATGTCAGCACAAGCGCCGCCTTGCTGTCACGTATGCAAAAAGGTAATCAAAGGGAAATAATATAAATCATGCCTAATTTGTATCTAAAAATTAAATTTTTTGCGATCACTAATATTAATCTGGAATACTAGTTTGTGCATTGTCTTCTGCAGTGGAGGTTTACAAGAAAAAAACTAAGAGGTCGGCTCGAGTTTTTGAGAAATCAAAAAAGTTTCATGTCAACGGCGTAAGTCACAACATCAGGTTCTTTGAGCCATATCCATTTGTTACAAAGTCAGGAAAAGGCAAGTATCTTGTAGATATCGATGGAAACAAGTATGTTGATTACTGGATGGGACATTGGAGTCTCATCCTAGGCCATGCCGCACCACAGGTAGCAGGCCTTGTAAAAAAGCAACTCCCGGCTTGTTGGATGCATGGCACCGTAAATGAAATGACAGTTTCATTTTCCGAAGTTATTCAAAAGGCAATTTCAGTTGCTGAAAAGATTCGTTATGTTTCAACAGGAACCGAAGCTACAATGTATTCTGTACGAATTGCCCGAGCTGTTACAGGAAAAAAAACAATAGCAAAGATAGATGGCGGTTGGCATGGTTATACCTCTGATTTACTAAAGTCAGTCAACTGGCCTTTTGAGGAACCAGAAAGTCTTGGACTCGTAGATGAGTCACACATTGTGTCAATTCCATACAACGATCTTGAAAAATCAATCCAGGTATTGCAATCGGTAAGAGATGATCTTGCCGGAGTAATCATAGAGCCGTTGCTTGGCGGAGGTGGGTGCATCCCTGCAACTAAAGAATATCTATTAGGAATTCAAGAATTGGTACACAGAAATAACGCCCTGTTTTTGCTTGACGAAATTGTAACGGGATTTAGATTTTCATTTGGTTGTCTGTATCCTTCTATGAATTTAGATCCTGATATTGTCACCTTGGGAAAAATTGTCGGTGGAGGATTCCCGATCGGTGTCATCTGTGGAAAAGAAGAGATAATGAAGATTGTAGACACTAGCACTCACAAAAAATTGGAGAGGTCCTATGTTGGTGGTGGGACATTTTCTGCAAATCCAATTACCATGACTTCGGGCAAAGCAACGTTAGAATTTCTCAGGAAAAATTCAGGTCAAGTATACAAGAAAATTGGCAGACTGGGAAATCAAGCAAGGAAGGATCTTGCCAAGGTATTCGATGGCAAAGTAGCAATAACTGGCATGGGCTCTCTGTTTATGACACACTTTTTGGCAAATGGGGTAACGGAGGTAAAAAACGCCTCAGATGCCTCCAGATGTGACATGAATGTTTTGCATAGATATCACTTTGAGATGATAGCAAAGGATGGTATTTTCTTTCTGCCTGGCAAGCTTGGAGCAATATCGTCTGCCCACTCTGAATCTGACATCAAGAACCTGGTTGAAGCTTCAACGAGATTTTCTGCGTCTTTAAGATAATCAAATTAGATTAGGGTTTGGGTTGCTGTTCAGACTTCAAAGCGTTTTCTCTTACCAGTACAGTCACCATTCCAATTATTACGATTGCTGCAATCTCAAAGAAGATCCAATCAGAAGAAGCAAAGTATTGTGTTACGTTGTAAAAGGGAGTAAAAAGAGGAAAATCTGTGTTTTCTACAAAAAGATCATAGGATATGTGTGAAAATACACTTGCTCCAGCAATTGCACCCAAAATATAATCTCTCTTTCCAAAGACAAGCATGATAATAATTACTGAAATTGCAGCAAAGGCAATGGAATGACTCATTCTTGAAATCCCTTCTATTTGCAATACATTTACGATATGATCAGAGTCTATCAAAACCGCGAATGCGCCACCAAGAAGTATATATTTTAATCTCATAGTTACTACCGCTGCAGCAAGACCCCACAAGATGTGCCCAGCAATTTCATATGCATTAAAGGCGCCCACCGATAGTGGACTTATAAGATGTGTTTTATCGGGAAGAAAAATACCTAGAAATGAAAATCCCAAAGAGATCGCACAATAAAACAGTGAAGTTTTTATAATAAAATAAGAATCGTTTCTGTTAATTTTCATTTATACCGTGAACAAATTTTTCAGATAATTATTTGTTTCAACCTTGGTTGCAATATAGAATTCTGTCAAAGTCGAAATGAAGTAATTTTTGTAAAATGGTTCTAAAATTTCAATCGATTCTTATAGAACCAAAATAACGTTTGTTATGGTTAAAAAGATCTTATTATTTTTCATTTTACTCTCCTTTGGAATAACCATATGTCATGTGGCACTTGCCCAGTCTGAGAGAAATTGTAATCTAAAACAAATTTGTGCTCAACCAGGTGACTACCTAAAGTATACAGCTCAGGTCTACGGCCATAACGGTACCATTTCTTATAATTTTGGTAACCTTATTGATCCCAATACGATAAAGATTTCCATATCAACACTTGTAGGCGGCCAAACAATAAATGGACAGTCAGTATTGAATTTGAAAAATACCACTCTTATCAACAGTGATGGGTCTAAAGGGGCGTTCTTTTTCATGGTACTTACTCCAATCAATCCCAATGAAGTTACAGCATCGCCATTCAAGGAAGCAACTGGCATGTTCAACGGATATCAAAGATCAATTTATGCAATCGAAGAATCAAACGGAACAGATTTCCAAGAAGTGAAAGTTGACAAAGAAACTGGCGTACTGTTAGATTTCAAGGTAGTGCATGCTCAAATGATATCAGGACAGCAGGTAGTCACAGGAACATCATTTGTATTAGCTGATACGAATATAATCACTTCATCAGACTTTCAAGGCACTAATGAGAGTTCATCCTTCGTTCCTCAGGCAATAAATAACACTGCAAGTGTGCCAAACTCTGTTTTCAATGCACCAAACTCTAACTCTGGTAGTGATACCACCATAATTTACATAGGAATAGCTATTGCTGCAGGGGCTGGGGCAGTAATAATGATAATGCGAAAGAGAAAACACAAAATTGCATAATGTTTATGATTACCCACGTTATGGGTTTTTTCTTGAAAATCTAGCTTTAAGAAAAAACTTTGATTGTATCCAAGTCAATTTTGAGATTTAGCCTTGACTATACATGAGAAAAATCAAGTTCTTCAGTAAATCCTTTCGAACAACCAAACTTATTAGGCAAATCTCTTGATTCGTTCTAATGTACAAATTAGCTATTATTGCCTTAGCAGCAATACTGCTTATTCCTCTTGCATCAAATTCATTTGCGTCAAACATCGAGGTTGATATTCACACAGGCTCTGCTGATCCAAACCAGCACCTGACATTCTATCCCCCAACTTCGTCTGCATATGTAGGTGATACAATAATGATTGGAAATGGTGATACAGTGCCACATGAAGTGGTATCAGGAGATCCAAGTACTGGACCAGACGGCAAATTTGATAGTGGTACGCTCAATCCTGGACAATATTATTCATATCAGTTACAAAATAGCGATGTTGGCACAATCAGTTTTTATGACAAGAGTGATCAATGGATGGTAGGAAGCATTATCGTTTCGCAAGCACCAACAGGATACAAAGTAAAACATGATGTAGGCGCAGATGTTGGCGATGGCAAGACAACGTATGATGTTCAATACCAATCAGTAAAGGATATCATTAGTGCTTCAGTAGGTCCAAAGGATCATTCGTTAAACCTGGTACTAGTTGGACAGACAAACCAGAATAGTAGTCTGGTTCTAAGGTTACCCATTGGCCTAATTAATGGCCCATTTCTGGGCATACAGCTTGACGGCCAGTTCGTGAATAACTTTACAATATCGCCAGAACAAGGGCTCAATGTCATTACAATTCCAATAACTCCACTCACAGAACAAGTAAGCATAGTAGGCTCTTCAGTAGTACCAGAGTTTGGGGCAGTTGCTTCTCTAGTTCTTGCAATCTCAATTGTTACGATCGTTCTGTTTACAAGATTTATGCCAATCCATAGACTGGGATAGCTGCACCATTAATTGGTCTTGAATCCTCTGAAGCTAAAAACAAAATAACCTTTGCAATTTCAGATGGTTTAACCCATTTTGTAAAATTAGCTTGTGGCATAGCTTTTCTGTTTTCTTCTGTATCTATGATACTTGGAAGAACACAATTGACATTGATTCCCTTTGTCTTTACTTCTTCTGAGCTAGATTCGACCAGTCTAATTACACCACTCTTTGACGCAACATATGCTGCATCAAATCCTGCTCCTTTAAGCCCTGGTCTTGCAGCCACGTGAATTACTTTGCCACTCCCTTGTTTTATCATCTGTGAAAGTATGTGCTTACTGAGTAGAAATGCAGTCTTGAGGTTAAGATTCATCATTTCATCCCACTCTTTCTCATCTATTTCAGTCACTGGTTTTCCAGCAATGTATCCGCCGATAACGTTTGCCAAAACATCTATCTTTCCAAATTTTTTAACAAGATCAGAGATCAGGTATTGTACATCTTCTTCTTTTTTCAAGTCTTTTTTAATTGGGAAAACATTTTTTGCAAGATCCCCAAGCTTTGAGTTCAGCCTCTGCAGTGAATTGTCAGAATGGTATGTAATACCAAGGGATGCATTTGTCCTAAGAAAGGCAAGACAAACTTCTGTTCCAAGCCCACCGGTTCCACCAGTAACCAAAACTACTTTTCCAGCAAAATCATAATCTTTCATAGTTTAAAGACTGCAAAGCTAATTAAAAAAGAGTACCAGTTGGGACTATCTTAAGAACTAATTTTATTCCTAACTGTGCTCGCTGGTCTTTGACTCTACTTCGTCGGCCATTGCATCAAGTTCTGATGTATCACCCAACTTTCGGTAAGTCAATTTTTCAAGAGTTTTAATTATACTCTTAGCGGAACGATATTGAGGGACCTTTGGATCGTTAAGCTCCGCATACAATCCAATTCCTTGAATACCATTCATTTTAGCAAAGCCCAAGATAAGCCCGTTAAATCCAGTAATTATAGAGGCTTCCGGAGTTGTTTCTATGCCAAGCTTGCGAACTTGGTCAGTTAATTCAATCGATGTGGTAGTAACAAAAGTTTTTGGATTTTTTTCTATAAGTCTTGGAGTATGAAATCCTCCCAATGTGTAGATGAACCTAGTTGAATATTTTTTTGCCACGTTAATGACATCCTGACACAGGACATTGAGTTCTTCCGTGGATGATGGCTGACCAGAGCCTCCGCCAAAGATGATAGTATCTTTGCCATGTCGGTAATCCCACTTTTCTTCTGGGAGATCTATGTAACCGCCATTATCGATAACATAAGCAGGGTATGATGGAAGAACTTCTCGAAAAATGGTAGTATCAAGATGGGTGTTAATAAAATCAATAACTATACTCCCAACATCACCCATGTCTTGCATTGCTGCAATCATCATAGGTTTTTGTAGATCTGGCTCTTTTGTTTGTAAAAACTTCATACCGGTTTTACTATTGTTTATGATTAATACCTTGTTCCTGCATTAGGATATAAAGAGAGTTTTTTAAAAATTAGATATGGGAAAATACGAGCTTCCGCCTCTGCCATATTCCTACGATGCATTAGAGCCATACATCGATGAAACCACTATGAGAATTCATCACATAAAACACCATCAAGCATACACAGATGGGCTAAATGACACACTAATGCAAATTAACGCTTTATCACACAAAAGTTACATTACTGGAATTTTGTCTGATCTTAATTTAGTTCCAGAATCCGCAAGAGATGCAATTAACTTCTACGGGGGAGGATATGAAAATCATAGAACGTTTTGGGAAAGTATGAAACAAAATGGAGATGGTAAACCTGGCGGAAGGCTAGCTGATGAGATAGATGTCTACTTTGGAAGCTTTGAGAATTTCAAGAAAAAATTTACTGAAGGAACCATATCAATACAGGGAAGTGGATGGGGATGGCTTGTCTATAACCAAAGCTTTGCAAGACTGGAATTTCTAGCCACACAAAATCAAACAAGCCCATGGACACAAAGACGTATCCCTCTTTTGGGATTAGATGTCTGGGAACATGCATATTATCTCAAGTATCAAAACAGAAGAGCAGATTATGTCAATTCCTGGTGGAATGTTGTTAACTGGTCTGAAGTAGAGGAAAGATTTCTCAGAGTAGCACCATAAGAATCATAAAATATAAACCTCTTATAAAATTAAGTGAGATACTAGTATGGATGCATATCTTGAAGAGGAATTGTATGATTTGATCACATATTGTATCCAAAATCCAACAAACTCTCCAGAGTATGAATCAAAAAAGAATAGAGCCCAGAAAATTGGCAAAGAATTATTTGCAGACGGTGGAGTTGATGCGATGGAAAACATGTATTTTGCCATACAAAACAGGATAAAAGAAGAAATTCAGAAAGAAGCTAAGCCATATCGTTCATGGTGGAACAATATTACTGACGAGTGGAAGTACTGATTTACTGAGCAACTGCCACCAGTGGTTCTTCTGTTGCTGGTTCTTCTCGCAGTTCCTTTTTTGCCCTGGCTAGTGCCATTCTGAGATGCTCAATTTCAATCTCATCTATCATTTCACACATGTCTAATCAATATCAAAATCTAATACTTAAATTCTGTGCAAAATCATGAAAAGCTTCTAGATAACATTTCGTTTTCCTTGACAGGTTTTAGATTTGTACAGTATTCTTTCCATTCATGTGAAAAGAGGAGTTCCTTGTCGCCATGAGCATAACAACCAAGCAAAAACTTACCGCCAACTTTCAATGGCAGATCTACAACAAACCTTTCTTGCTCATCTATTTTTCTAAAATATGTAGGTTTCAATCCCATGGCATAAAGCTCTATTAGGTAGCTAAATGGATTGGTATTGCCAAGTTTATCCTTTGCAGATTCAAATGCGACAAATCTTGCTGCATATTTTGCAGCATCTCTTGCAGCATCACGGACAGATTCTCCTGAAACATATCCTCCACCGTACCATCCATAATTGTCTCGTGCAGAGTAGCTTGCTTGTTTCCATGCATAGTCCCATGCCGAGTCCCATGTGTTGGTTCGGTCTGATTTCATCGCAGCAATTCTTGCAATGTCCCAAAGGGAGTCACTTGCGTGTTGTAAGCTATCATTTTCTCGCTTCCATGCATCAAGAGCCTTGATGTGATTCTCCACAAGTTCATTGATTTTCGGCAATAGTAAGTTGGCCTCTTCAATGGTTCGTGCGGGTGTAAAATATTTAATTGACTTTACCCTTTCAACTGACTCTGTAATTGAAAACGATTCATTTGACTTGGACATTTTTCTCAAGTCACATTTTTGAGAGTTTTATATTAATCTGCTTTTTTTGCGTCATCCAATCCACTTCCCGGACCAGAATCCTCTTTTTTCTTGTCCTTTGGTAACCATAATCTAGCAACAGCCCCGATCATAAATCCGCCTACTACAACGATCGCGATTCCACTAATGACAAGGCCGATTCCCTTTACGACTGATTTGAAGGAGGTCATGAGTTACCTTTCTTCTCATTGTTAATATAGATTGAAAACAGGTTGATTATTTTTTCTAATTTTACTTTTGATATGATTATTTAATAATTTTCCAAGATTAAAAGTTGTATCTTATGTCACTTGCTTTAAATTAAGTCATATTTGCTTCAAGCGAATGTCAGAAGATCAAATTAAGCTGATCCAGTCTCTAATTGAATCTGGAGAGGGCGACATTGATAGATTACGATCTATTCTCGATACATTACAGAAAGGAAAACCTCTGGATGATTCTGATCAAAATTATTTGCAAGAACTTGTAAAAAAATCAGAGCTTGATGATCTTTCCATACCTAGCCCATCTTCTGAACCAGCTGCTAACTTGAATACTCCGGAAGAGAAAGTTCCAAGCCCAGAAAATTCAGTCGATAGTTTTCCACAAGAAACAAAGGATTTCATCTCAAATTCACCCTCTAGGAAAAGAGTTGTTACTCTTGCAGCCATTATTGCTATTGTGGTTGTAGCATATGTAGGACTAGATGCTTATGCAGTAACCACGTTACAGTTTAGACCTCATCATGGAAATCAATATTTGATCTCTCAGACTCAGATGTTCATCCAGTCAGATGTTTGTAATCCATCGTATTTTCCGGCTTCTTTTAATAAATATGAGATAAACGCGTTTTACAAAACTGATAGTATAGAGGTAGCAGAGATTTCAGGAAGCACCATTTCACCCAAGACATATGAAATATTGAATGGAGTATTTACGCTGAACAAAGATACAGTGGTAAAATTACAACAAGAAAATTTTACATTTGATCCCAATCAAGCACATGTCACAACTACTATTGATGCCCCAATCTTTGGAGTGATTCCATTTTCAGTTGCAAAAGAATATTCTGGTACAGAGTTCCAGCAAGTAGTAAAAAATGGACCCCCGGGTTCTTTTAATTGTGGATAAAATCTAATTTTTTTGTCTCTCTTTAATTCTCTGTAACATTCTTCTCTCTCCCTCAGCAAATTTTTTCTTGTCTTCTTCGGTCTCGAGTAGAAGTGGCGGCACTTTGGTAGTTTTTCCATCAGGCCCTAATGCGACGGAGGTAACATATGCAGTATTTGTCAACGTTCGTCGTCCAGTCATCAAATCCTCTGTCTCCACTTTGATTTCAATTTCCATCGAAGAACGGTGAACATAGTTTAGTCTTGCGTTGAGAATCAAGGCGTTGCCAACAAAGACTGGTTTTAGAAAGTTAACTCTGTCAATACTTGCGGTTACAGCATTGGTCCTAGCGTGTCTTTGAGATACAAGTCCTGCAATAAGATCAATTTGTTTTAGTATCTCTCCACCAAAGACATTGCCTGCAGGGTTGGCGTCTGATGGAAACATTCTGACAGTCATCTCCGCTTTTGATTCATTTGGACTCTTGGCTGGAAGAACCATTTGTTGTCAACAATCCAATCACGCAATTTATGAGTTGTTTTTTCCTTGTCAGAAGATTTGTCTCATGAGTATAGCCCATAACAATGTCTTCTTTTTATAAAAATCAGTCTTATATTTCAGAGAAAATAAGATGGGCTGATGAAATATTTTTGGTGGAGGCTTTTTGATTATGCAACGGGCGTTTTTCTTGGAGGATTAATTGTTTTTTTAATCAACAGGTTCTTCTGTCACAAGTGTCTTGCGATGTATACGCCGATATTGTATCTGGCCATCTGGATTGCCTTCATGGTATTTTGCAATTTTATATTTCAAGCAGTAAAACCACGAAGCATATCAAAAGACACATGAGTTTGCTCGTGTTTGTTTGATCTACACTGCAATCCTGCTCAAATTTTCAGAAAACAAATATAGCTATTGACTATACCCATATTGAATGGGTAAACTCTTTGAAGATTTTTGTAAAAGTGTTGTTGCCTTGGATCCAAAGATAAGATTTGCAGGAATAGCCGATGGAGATGGCAAGCTCGAAGCCACAGTTGATAGAAAGGGTCTCAATCCACTCTTAAGCCCAGAAGAGAGGGGGCAGTATGCAATTACTGCAGCAACAAGACAGTACACGAGGTTGAGATGGGAATATCGACTGGGAAGAATTGTTTATGCCAGTTCTCACTATTCAAAACTGATAAGGGCTACAGTACCCATAGCAGATGAAAACAGCAGGTTATCACATGTCTTGTTGCTTTCATTTGATGCAGACGCCGACAATTTCCATGAAATAATAACAAAGAAGATTATACCACTTGTACGCATGCACATGACAGACTTTCAAATGGTAGCTGGAAAATAAACAGAAAAGTGATGAACTTTTTACTAGAAATAGAATAAAATTTAGGGATTAGCGCCACCGTTTACTGGCGGTAGTGTAAGCCCCCTGTTGTTTAGATATGCTGGAACTCTGGGATCTGAACAAAATGAAATGTTTTGCCCCTTGTTTTCTTGGCAATATTTTGATATCTGCAACATTTCCTGATCACAATCCGAGCTTGGGTTTGAAACACAGGAATCAATATCATTTGTCAGCGTGCTTACAGAATCGGGATTTTGGGCATTAAATGGAGAGGGTTGATTGGATTGTTGTATGAGAGATGGAAAACCCAAAAAAATGAAAACAAATGCGGATGAGGCTGCAAGTATGATACCAGTGATAATACCTCCTTTTCGGTTCATTAAATCACATTTACAGTCCTAAATTATAATTGATACGGAACTAGGTTACTGCAATATTCATTAAAAGCGGAGGTGATAATGCATCTGGATTACTAATGCTGCCCCATACAAAGATCTCAGCGGTATAACTCCCCGGAGTCGCAGGAGTCCATGATTGTGATGGGTTCAAGGACTGGCCAGGTGTTAGTGTGCCGGTAAGCCACGATAACTGTACCACAACACCATTTTGGTCTTTTATTTGAACAAGGTATGCAAAAGATTGGTCTCTATCTTGACCATTGCTGACGTCGGCAGCGATCTGCACTTGTTTGTTTACAGGTACTTGCCATACACCATTTTGCAATTTAGTAGATACCCCTCCAGGAACTTGTGCATATACCACTGATGTTGTAGTTAACACTACAATAGATGTCAAAAATAGCATAGCCATCCACGTTTTCAATTATGGCATCTTTCTCCTTTCCCATTTTTTAGGGTTTGTAATATTGGATCTAGATTGTTAATTCAACTACTTTGTTTCTTGATTTTCCTCCTGAAACTATTCTTACCTTTGATTTAGAGATACCAAATTTCTCGGCAATCTTTTCAATAATCTCGGAATTAGCCTCACCTTTTATGGGCTTTGCCATTATGCCTATCTCTATTTTATCTCCATTGATTTCAATGAAGTCCTTATGAAATGAGACATGGACTCTGTAAAACAATAATGAATCTTACCATACAAGACAAATATTAAACATGATACAAGTTCTTTTGTGTCAGATAACGGAGAAGACCTAGAACGGCTGAAGCTCTTGGATATAATATTTTTAAAGGGAATTCATGGGGTGACTAGGATTGAGCTAGAACGCCTTCAATATCTTCTTGAGAAAAAAGACTATACTCATGATGCAAAAGCACAAAAATCAAAGACAAAGCTGCTCAAGAGAATTTCTGTTGCAATTTATGATTACGACGAAAAGTATGGCAATTCATTTAAAACAAGCTAGAAGGAATGTCAGGCGATGTTAAGCAGTTTCATAAGTTCAATCGTACATGATGCGTTGTTTATAAAATATGGTCTTGTAGGACTCTTTTTTAACGGAATGTTTTCAAGTTTTATCCCAATTCCAACAGAGTTAACTATCTCTGCTTTACTTTTGGGAGGAGCAGCCCCAGTTGATGTCTTTTTAGTATTGACAACTAGTTCCATCATTGGTGGCTACATTGCATACTATCTTGGTTATAATGGAAGGTTACTAAAGAAAATACGTAAAACACCGGAAAAAAAATATGAACAAAAAAGCGTTAGTATTATGTCTAAGTATGGCTGGGCAACAATAATTTTCTTTTCTCCGTGGATTCCTATAGTTGGAGATGTTGTATCAATCGTAGCTGGTACTAAAAAATATAATATTGTAAGATATACGATCGCGATGACAGCGGGTAAGACGGTAAAAGCCATTGCAGTGGTATTTTTTAGTGTTTATTTTGTCCATTGGATGGTTAGTATTTTTCGTTAGATCAAAGGTATATTACTCGTTTCTTAGAACCAAAATATTGTGAAAACAGTTTTCCCAATCAACTATGATCTGGAATTTGAACCAGATTTTGATAAATTCAAGTTCAGAGGAAAAGAAAAGATCCTCATACAGACAAAGTCCACAAGGCAGATAGTTCTAAACTCTGCAGAACTTGAAATCAAGAATTGCCAGATCATAATTAATGAGAAGACCATCAGACCCAAGGTAAGATTTGATACTAAAAATGAGGAGCTGATCCTCTCTTTACCTGAAAAGATCTCAGGAAAGGCGGTGCTTTTGATTGATTTTATAGGCACATTAAATGACAAACTTGTTGGATTTTACAGGAGTAAGTACGAGTACAAGGGAAAAGAGAGGCACCTTGCTACCACACAGTTTGAGGCAGCAGATGCAAGAAGAGCATTTCCTTGTTGGGATGAGCCTGAGGCAAAGGCAACCTTTGACGTTTCACTATTAGTTGACAACAACTTGACTGCTATCTCAAATATGCCTGTCATACTCAAAAAAAGATTAGGTAAAAAAACTCTCTACAGGTTTGATCGTACTCCTTCCATGTCAACTTATCTTCTGTATCTTGGTGTTGGCGATTTTGAGTTTCTCCAAGGCAAGCTAGGAAAGACACTGGTGAGAATCGTTACAACACGAGGAAAAAAATATCAGGGTAAGATGTCGTTAGAGTTTACAAAACAGTTCCTATCATATTTCCAGAATTATTTCAAAATTCCATATCCATTGCCAAAGCTTGACATGATTGCAATTCCAGACTTTGCAGCTGGTGCGATGGAAAATTGGGGAGCAATTACATTTAGAGAGACCGTATTACTGTATGACCCAAAGACGTCATCGACTGACACATTACAACACATTGCAGAGGTAATTGCACATGAGCTTGCGCACCAATGGTTTGGCAATCTTGTTACAATGAAATGGTGGAACGACCTATGGCTGAATGAAAGTTTTGCTACTTTTATGGCTACAAAAGCAGTAGACAAGATATATCCAGAATGGGACTTTTGGGACCAATTCCTAATTTCTGAGATGACTGGTGGTCTCAGTCTTGATTCGCTAAAATCTTCTCATCCAATAAATGTCGATGTGGAAAGTCCAGCCGAGGTTCGACAAATTTTTGACGAGATAAGCTACAACAAAGGCGGGAGTGTGCTTATGATGTTAGAAAATTTCATTGGACAAGAAAATTTCAGAGCAGGTCTACATAACTACCTCAAAAAACACGAATATGCTAATGCCACTACTGAAGATCTGTGGAAGTCATTAGGCTCAGCTTCAAGAAAACCAGTCATACAGATGATGAATACTTGGGTAAGACAGATAGGATATCCAATAATTGAAGCTACAGTCATCGACTCGAAGATTAAGCTTTCACAGAAGAGATTCCTTTTAGAAAGTAATGGTAAGTCAAATGCAGGAAACTGGATAATTCCACTCTCAATTAGAATGGAAGACAAGGTTGTTACAAAATTAATGAAAAATCCAGTTACAATACCATATCGCAGCCAATGGTTCAAAGTAAATGACGGTCAAAAAGGATTCTTCAGAGTAAGATATGACGAGAAGACATTGGATATGCTTGGAAAGTTAATAGAAGAAAAGAAAATATCTAATCTGGACCGCTGGAGTATTCATCATGACTTGATTGCATTGGTAGTTTCAAAGCAATTTCCATTAAAACATTATCTCGACTTTGTAAGACACTATGAAGAAGAAGACGATTATGTTGTTCTCTCAGACATCATTGGCTTTCTCAATCACCTGTACGTGTTACTTTCGGGTGAGGAGTTTTGGAACGAGATAAAGGAATTTAATCAGTACTTTATGAGAATAATTTTTCAGAAGCTTGGATGGGATCCGGTCAAGGGAGAAAAATCTACCTATGCGTTGCTACGCAATAGTGTAATAGGCTCACTTGGTAAGCTTGGAGACCAAGAAATAATTGATGAATCAAAAAATAGATTCTCAAGACTTCTCAAAACAGGAATTCTAAATCCAGATCTGAGAAGCGCGGTATATTCTATTACTGCATGGACTGGTGATTCAAAAACACAACAGCAATTGATAAATTTGTATCGTAAAGCACAAACTCAGGAAGAAAAAGTAAGATTTCTTGGGGCGCTTTCAAACTTTAAAGAAGAAAAATTATTGAAAAAGACTTTAGCTTTTACACTTTCAAAGGAAGTTAGAACACAAAACCTCTTTGTTCCTGTTTCAAGAATGATTACGAATCCTTATGGAAAAGATTTGGTGTGGCCATGGATTAAAAAGAATTGGAAGTATCTTGTTAAGAGATTTGGCGTTGGTAATCCACTGCTTAACAGAATAATGGGAAGTGTATCTGTCATGTCAGATATGCAAAAAGAAAAAGAAATCAGACAATTCTTTGCAAAACACCATGTACGAGGGACTGAAATGAAGCTTGCTCAGAGCTTGGAAAGAATTAGAATTAATGCCAAATTTCTTCAAAATGTAAGAAGCGAGTTTGGCCAGTAAGAATATTTGCTGGATCTATCAAAAATGAGAAAATATAGTAATTTAAGAAAAAAGTAACTTTCTGCAGAAAAGAATCATCTTTTGGAACCATTTTTATAAGTTGGAACATGAAAGTTATAGATGGTCGACCTAAGTCTAAGCCACTTACTCAGAACCGAGTGGGTCATTCCAATCTTTCTTGGTATGATCTTTCTTGCTTCATTGCTTGCAAGAAAAATAAAAACCCCCTATACCATGGTTCTAGTCGGAATAGGCATAGCAATTTCAGTTTCACATGTTTCTGGATTTGGTCCCGTTGATGTTTCTCAATTCAAGGTAGACCCAAAATTGATTCTGTATTTCATAGTTCCACCTCTAATCTTTGAAGTCATGATGAGAATAGATCGCGAACAATTCAAAACAATTCGAATATCATCCTTATTGCTTGCTACAGTGGGGGTAGCTCTTGCCACAGTGGTTGGCGGATTATTGCTTTCTTATGTTGCAGGATTACCAACTATTGTCGCTTTTGCTTTTGCGGCATTGATTGCTCCCACTGATGCTGCAATTGTAATTGAAGTATTCAAGAGAGTCAAAGTACCCTCAGCCTTGACAATGCTTATGCAGTCTGAAGCTAGTTTCAATGATGCTACTGGTGTTGTCATATTCTCTTCAATTATAGCAATAGCTTTAGCTCAGGGTTCAGTGTTAGAACCAACAGGAACAGTTGGGCAGATAAATGTCAACATATTAGAACAGATCAGTCATTTTGCCATTGTATTTTTTGGTGGAATTGCTGTGGGGCTTGGATTTGCAGCTGGAGCAAGATTTCTTATCAGGCTTATGGATGAACCATTCGCAGAGACTGCCCTTTCTGTAGCTGTCTTATTTGGCTCAGTAGTTGTTGCAAATGCATTACAACTTTCTGGTCTGGTTGCAGCAGCTACATCAGGATTATACTTTGGCAATTTGGTTATGAAAGGAAAGGGTATAATGAGCGAAAAGACGCAAATGTATAGTTCACACTTTTGGGAGATGATTGCATTTTTTGCAAATTCGGTGGCTTTCTTGTATCTTGGATTAAGCATGGATATTCTAAACATTGGAACAAAGTTACCGCTCATTGCGATGGCATTTGTGGCAGTTTTGGCTGCACGTGCAGTATCCACTTACCCTATACTTGCTGCAACCCATAGGTTTACACATGAAAAATGGCCCACCGCTTGGAGAAATGTAGTGATGATAGGAGGAATGAGAGGAGCACTATCGGTTGCACTAGTAGCTACTCTTCCGGAAAGCGATTTCAAGGAGATTTTAAAAACCATAACCTTCGGAGTTGTGCTTGCCTCCTTAATAGTACAATATCCACTCCTTACAAGATACATCAAGAAAGCGTTTCCCGAAACCACAATTGAACAGTAAACCAAATAATATATCAGCACTAGTTTAATGTAATAGTAAATTGACTTCATCTACAGAAATTGAATCTGAGAAAATGATCTCAGAAGGCTTGTCATATGCGAAACTCGGAAAACATAAGGAGGCCATTTCTTTCTTTGATAAAGTGCTCAAAACCCATCCTCATAATATAGAAGCGCTATACCAAAAGGGCTTGGTATTGGCAAATTTAAATAAAAATAAAGAAGCCATGTCATGCTTTGAAAAGATTCTTGAAAAAGAACCAAATCACATTGCTGCATTGAACAACTTGGGCAATTCCTATTCTGAGATGCAGCAGTTTGAAAGAGCCACGGGTTTTTATGATAAAGCTTTGAAACTTGATCCCAATTACACACCTGCATTATACAATAGGGGCATAGCACAAGTAAGAATTGGCAAATACGACGATGCGCTTGTTCACCTTAACCGAGTACTAAACGTTGAACCAGAAAATATTTCTGCATTGTATTATAAGGGACTTGTATTAGGCAAGCTAAAGAAACATGATGATGCAGTTATCTGCTTTGATAAAGTTCTAGAAAAAGAACCAGAAAATTTCGAGGCGGTATTCTACAAGGCCACTGAACTTGCAGAGCTTAAAAAACATAATGAAGCCATAATTCTTTTTGATAAAATCCTAAAGGAGCATCCAAAAAATGGCACGGTAATTTATGCAAAGGCACGCAGCAAGGCGGAGATTGGCGATAACAATGATGCACTGGTATTGCTCGCACAGGCGATATCATATTATGGCAAAACGATTAAAGGCTGGGCCACAAAGGACTCTTCTTTCGATAGACTAAAAGAGGATCTAAAATTCAAGATGATAGTGAAGTAAATGTCAGAAGAAATACTAAGAACGGTAAAGAATATGCTAGCGTCCGGCAAGGGAGATACAAAAAGGCTGCGTGAAATTATGAACACGATAAAAGAAGGAGAACCGGTTCTTATGTCAGATTACAAATACATTGAAAGTCTTGCTTCCCAAAATGCAGATCCTCAACCACAAGAAAGAGTGGACATACCAAGACCACCTACATCACAGATCAGAGATGAATCTCTTGAGATCCTTAGAATCAGACTTGCAGAAGGTCATATAACAATTGACGAGTTCAGAGAGCTAAAAAAAGCATTAACTGACGAATAGAAAAGTATGATTTCCTCTTAAATCTTAAATTCAAAAAAGGACCATTTGATATCAAATGATGCAACTAGGCTTAATTTCCACTATTTCATGTCTAGAACAATCAAGTATAGACTTTACAATCTTGAACTCCTTGGTTAAAGAGACTAGGTTCCTGTCAATATAGTGATCAGTTTGGCAAAGAACGCTCCATTACCTCCAGCACCTGTTCTGATGACATGTTTTGGTCATTGTGGGATAGGACTTGGAGCAGAATCATATAGAAGATTATTGATTGATGTTGGTGCCGATCCACTCAAGCCAACACTCAAAGGTGAAAAAGAAGAATCACGTGTACTCAAAAGATACGGTAGTACGATATTGAGATTTCCAAATTCATATGGAGGAAGCGAAATTCCATTAATTCCAAGAGCATTGCTAATTGATTTAGATCCAAGGGCAGCTAACCTGATCCTCCAATCATATCCAGACCTATTTGCACTTCGCGACAAACATGTAATTTCTGGAGCAGGGGGCGCAGCAAGAAACTGGGCCGAGGGCCGCAGTAGATTCATCAAAGAAGTCACTGTAAAATATGATATGCAAAAACAATTGGCAGGATTATCTCCAGAACCTGTAAGAGGTTTCACAGTTCCATTTGCGATGGGAGGCGGTACAGGAAGTTCCTTTGCTAGTGCATTTATGCAGTATATCAAAAAAGACACAAAAGAACATGCAACCATAGCATCATTTGGCCTTCTACCAGAATTTGGTTGGGATCCAATAATCTTCGAGGCGGCAGCAATCAACATAGTAATGAATTTGGAACATCAGATAAAATATAGTGATGCTTCAATACTATTTTCAAATAAGACATTAAGAGAGCTAGCTCACAAGCACGAGAAAAGGATTGACAAATTGAAATCAATAATAGATGACTTGCCAAAAGAGCAAGAGATGGGCTGGAAAGATTACAGAGCCATGAACCTAATTGCCGCAAATGCAATTTCCATGTTTATCGCATCTTTTGCAAGAGAGACAGAGTGGGACATGTCAAACTATAGAACCTGGCTTGCAACAAAGAAACCAAAGTTTGCGATAGCATGGGTAGTACCAGTCATTCCTGAAGAAAGACAATGGGGAACAGATATCATGTCAGGTGGAAAAACAAACACTATGGAGGCCATAGTTGAACACATTCACAAGAGAGAAGATGCAGTACTGTTTGATGTAGATGAAAATGACATTAGAGACAAGGGAGGTCCGAAGGATTCCTGTTGCGCGCTAGTCAAGGTCAAAGGAGATTTTGATGTCAAAGAGAGAGAGATTTTGAAGAACATGATAAAGGATAGATTCCATATTGAAGAAGCAAGAATGATCTTTGTCAAAATCCCCATATTGGAAACAGAACAAGCTAATGTCACAATACTTGTAAACACCAAAGCGATAGGACCAAAGATTCTAGAAATTGCAAGCGAGGCAGAAGCTTCATGGGATGCCTACAAAGAAGAGTATGGCAAATGGGGGCTCACAAACGAAGAGTTCAAACAAAGCCTCATGGACGTCGTACACCAATTTAGTTAGATATGCCCGATCTTCATTTCTTGGAACAACTTGCAACCCAAATTAAGAGAAATAGACAACAGCTAAACGATGTTGAAGATGAGCTTGCTACAGTAAATTTTCGAATCCATGAGATTCCACTCAAGATAACTACAGAATCTACTTTTGCAAAGATGATAGGAGAACAATACAATGATGCCACAACTGAACTAGAAAAAGCAAAACAGAAACTCACCGATGATAAAGAAAGTCTTACAACCAAAGTAAACGAAGACATATCCACATTCATAACAGAGTTTACATCTACTGAACTTGTAATTCCGTTAGATCCAAACCCAAAAGTGGCAGAGGGTAATACTGTCTTCAAGTACAAAAACGGTGCAACATTTAACAGCGTATTTGACATATTGGGCGAGCTCCTTGGCTTGAGTACACCAATCTTAGTAAAGGATGTAATGTTTTCCGCCTTGGAAATTGTAATAAAGGTAACTGATGAATACGAAGCAAAACAAAAGTTTCTTAGCAGCATTAACGAAGTACAAAAAACTCTATCAATTAAAAGAAGAAAACAGTAATTCTTTACCTGCCTATCATACAGCCTTCTACAAAGGATCTGAGGCTTGCGTATAAGATATAACGAGGAAAAATAGTCTCCTTTTTGTGAAGCAAAGAACAAAGAAAATTGTGCTAATTTCCATGGCTGCATTCTTTGGCATAATCATGGTTGGAAGTTCGACTTTTTCGTTGTTTAATGGTTTTGGAGGAAGTAAAGTAAGTCAGAGTAATATCCCTCCTGTAACTCTAACTGGAACGCCTGAAGACAATTATTCTCCGGACAAACGTACGACTTTTTGTCAAAGTGACAATAATACAAGATCAACAAAATACATAACCGAATTCAAGGTACCAACACTTTGTACCCAGCCTCTTGCAATTACAACCGACCCTTCGGGAAGTGTTTGGTTTACTGAGGCCAATACAGGGAACATTGCCAAGTTTGACCCCATTTCAAAAAGTTTTCAAGAGTTCAGTAATGCAGAATGGCAAAAGGGTGAAAAATCCATGATGTGGGGAATATATCGTTCTCCAGATGGAAATATCTGGTTTAGTGACTCACAGCATAATTTGATCTGGAAGTTTGACACGCAAAACAAGAATTATATGAATTTCATATTTCCCCAAACCCCAGGACAGCAATCGTTTCCTCAAATGCTTGTCCCAGATGGGAATTACATTTTAGCAAATGACTTTACGGGAAGAAAGGTTGCTATTTTTGGTACAAACCAAACAGGTCCTGCATTACAAGCTACCAGCATTATGTCTCCAGCAGATTACAACTTTACAAGCGATATGATTCCAGATAAATCTGGAAAGATATGGTATACCATATGGATATATCAGCAGGGCGGAGAACTTGTAAGCTTTGATCCAACTACATCAAAATTTGCAGAATACACATTACCATCTGGAATCCAGGCACCAAATGGAATTTCAGTTGATCCAAGTGGCAAGTTATGGCTAACAGATACTGCAAGCAGCATCTTCTTTAGCTTTGACCCACAGTCACAACAATTTACAAAGTACATTACTCTTCCCCCTCCAGTTTCAACATATGGTAACGCTTCAGGGTTGATCAAGACCCCGATAACAAGACCGTACTGGAACCAATTTGACGATCAAGGAAGACTTTGGTTCAACGAACAAGTGGCAAACTCTATGGCAGTGTTTGATCCATCAAAGGAATCACTTGTAGAATACCTGGTACCATCAAAGAATCCTAACTGGTCTGACTGCGGTATTGGGCAGGACTGTGGTGTTGCACAAGTGCTTGACTTTACAGTAGCTCATGACAAGGTATGGTTTACAGAATGGGTAGAGAACAACATTGGAGTTCTTGATCCTTCAGTTGGGCTGCCCATTGATATGAGTACATCAGCGACATCTATCTCAGTGCACAGAGGTCAAAACGAAACCATGACTGTGACGCTGAGTCCTAATCAATCCATCAATGGCACGGTCAGTATTCTTACTGCCGAAACATCGAGTGCGCAAGACCTCAATGTTACATCATCTGATCAGAACATAGTGCTTGACAAACCCAAGACAGTAACAGTTACTCTCTCAGCAGATAATTTTGCTCTCCCTGGTACCTACAAAGTTGTGGTGGGTGCAAGAAATCAAGACGTGACAATATCGAAATTTGTTACTGTTACAATACAATAAGAAGTGGTTCCCAAGATAGATAGTTTAATTGGTATTTCCATTTATTGTACCAAGACCGATGGTACTGGGGGGAGAATACGTTCCTCTCCAGATCAATTCTTTGTTTCAGAAATATTACGTGATAAAACTCACTCGAAGATTTCAAAATCAGGAAGTTATGCAGTCTACAAACTAAAGAAGTCTGGGATTGATACAAACCATGCACTCTCGGATATTTTCCAAAAGTATGGATTAAGATTGAAGGCTTTGGGTCTCAAAGATGCCAATGCCACAACAGAACAATATGTTTGTGACATGATCGCTTCCAGGTCAACTGAACTTATTACAACAAACAGATACACACTTGAAAAGGTAGGATTAGTACAAAAACCTCTCACAAAAAAAGACATGGTTGGAAATCATTTTAAGATCAAGATAGAAGAAGCTGATTTTTCAAAAATCAAAAACTTTAACGAATATGATCAAATTCTCAATTTTTACGGCTACCAAAGGTTCGGTAGCAAAAGACCAGTCTCACATCTTATTGGAAAGGCAATCCTACAAAGAGATTTTAGTCATGCGGTTGATACTCTCCTTTCCTTTACTTCAGAGTATGATCTTCCTGAGAATAATACAGTAAGAGAGATGCTCAAAGATAGATCAAATTATGCTAATGTTTTCAACGAAGTTCCTCCTCAGATGGACATAGAGAGAATTGTTCTCCGAGAAATGATAGAACATGATGATCCTCTGAAAACGCTTCGCGCAGTTTCTCTTCCCATGAGAAGATTTTTCGTTGAGGCGTTTCAATCATTTGTATTTAATCGAATTGTAAGTACTGCCTACGAATATGGTGAAGAGTTACTACATCCTCAAGATAACGATGTCTGCTATGATAAAGACGATAATCTTGGTAGATACCAAAATGATCCAGACCAGAGATTAGCCATTCCGCTTGTTGGATATTCGTATTCCAAGAAAAACAGGTTTGATTATCATATATCAAAAATTCTTCAAGAGGAACAAATCCATCCAAGAGATTTCTTTGTAAAAGAAATGCAGGAGGTAAGTGCAGAGGGTGGCTTTAGAAATTCAGTTATGATGTGCAAGGGTTTTGAGATCAACGAACCTTTCGTTGAATTCACGCTTTCAAGAGGCTCATACGCTACAATTCTGCTAAGGGAGATTATCAAACCTACACATCCAGTTGCAGCAGGTTTCTAGCAATCATCTAAACCACATATACGAACCGGCAACAAACATATAGATACACTCGAAATTAGGATTTAGTTAAAACTTTAATCAAATTATCTTTTTTAAAGTTAAAATTCAGTCAAAGAAATTTGATGTCACAATTCCATCCTTTATAGCAAAATCTTTGACTTGCTGAAAATTCAAATCTCCTTCCCTGTAATGTTTCCAAATGAATTCAAGGAGTTGTATTCGCTCAGGACGTTCATTACTTGATTGTGGAACTTTACCAATTACATCTTTGCAGAATTTTTCAATATCGGTGTATTCGAATTTGTCAAACAACATCTTCAACTGTTCCACCGCTTCATCCTTTTGTTTTGATCTTCCAAATAGTCCCATATCCGCTATTTTGCTAAAGCCACTTAAAAACCTAGGAAAGGGAAGCACCCATTCATAATTAGAGAGACAATTGCAGTCACATACGTCTGATCAAGGATTTAAGTCTGTACTAATTTAGTATAGGGTATGGAAAAAGCCTACATCTTAATTGGATGTGAACTTGGTGCAGAGGATGATATCGTAAAGAAACTCAAACATTTTGACAAAGTCACGGATGCAAGAGTAGTTTATGGTGATTACGATATTGTTGTAGAAGCAGAAGCCGAAACAGAGACTCAAATGGATAATCTAATTGCAAAAAAAATCCGAAAGATGGAAAAAGTCAGGTCAACTATGACTTTGGGCGTCGTGAGCTAAACCAAATTCCGATTGCAAGAATCGCCACACCAACCGCCACAATCTCCTGTCCATAAATAATCCATTTAGGATTTGAATACATGAAAGAAGATGTAGGACCTACAACCGAGTTCCCTTGTAGGAAGAAGATTATACCAAATGCCAGAATAACTATCCCCACACCAATTATGGGTATTCCCGCTCTCATGAATATCATAAGACGAAGCGAGAATAAAAGGTAAAATGAGTTGATAAAATAGGCAAAATCATTTTGATTTATTTCTTTAATGTGTTTTCCAAAAGCAAAAGTAGAATGGACGAGTGGGGACCTGACCTATTTGAAATAAGGAAGAATAGAAACTGGCTAGATATTACAATTTTTGCTGGGGCTGCCTCTCTTGCACTTGTAGTCTATTTGATATTCGGGCCAGAAATAGACAGAATTACACAACAGTCTCCAATCATCATTGATTTAACGTTTATTCCAACGTTTTTGATTGGTCTACTTTATGGAATGAAGATGGCTGAGCGTGTCATGGAGCCCTCAGGAGCACGAAGCCCACTCAAAAGAGCAATAGTCAAAATATTTTTGTGTATTTTTATCATGGGTTCAATTCTAACATCAGTTTCATTTGCGTTACATGGCGGTGCACATCCATCGCACAAGTCCATCTTTACTGATGGGTTGATCCCTTGGTTAAATGACTTTGTTCGAACCAATGGAGGTCTAACATTTCTAATAGTATCAAGTATTACATTGATGGCAGCTGCAACCAAGCGAATTGTTGGAATGGATGGATTTCTCGGCAAAATTTTCACATTTATTGGAACATACATATTCTTCTCCATGATTGCCTTAAGTCTAACACATAGCGATCCTACACATTCTCAAGTTTACCTTTATGCATTTTATCAGGCTGGAATTGTAGGAGGAATTTTCTATGGGCTCAACAGATTTACTACGCGAGCAAACATGTGGGAAGACTATATGAATGGCTACTAGATCTTACGCACTCTGAATGTTATAAACAAAGCCACAAATGAGATTACCATAACAAGTGGTGCAACCCCTGCAAACTCGGGAAGATATGTTGTTCCTACCACATTAGTTGTAGAATTGCCTGTATCGTTAAAATTTAAGAGCACTGTAGTAAGATTTCCATTCTTCAGAACGATAGGAGAGATTTGCGCCCCATTATGATAAATAGTATAGTTTCCTCCGATCAGATTACTTGGAATTTCAATCTCTGCAATGTTTCCGGTATGAGCACTGTTACCAAGAAAGGTCAGTGTTTTTGTATCTTTGTTAAATGCTACGTTTTGCATATCAAAGTTTGAGGTCGTGTTTACTACAAAGGCATACTGATCTGTGTTGATCTTCCAAGCCCATCTTATTCCCTGATGGTTCAGATTCATACCGGTAAAGTTCATGTTAGCTGCAAAAGCTGGAACGCAGAACATCCCTAAAACTAACACTAAAGATAAAACTAGAATTGCTTTCAATTCTTCAAACCGGCGATCTTGCCGCGCATTTCTCTGTCTTTTGCTATCCTGGGGTGCGAAGGGTCAGCAAGTATAACTTCATACCACAGATAAATACCGTCTTGATAAAGATAGTATGAACCAAGAAGTTTCATGTTGGGATGTCTTTCTAAAACTCGTCGCTCAGTCACTCTTTGCATACTAAGCGCAGGCTTGATTCTCAGAACACCAAGATGTTTTGGTCTTCTTCCTGCAACTGGTCTCTTTCTACGCATGTTACCCCTACCCACTCGCATTCTCACTACAACAATTCCCTGTTTTGCTTTGTATCCAAGTCTCCTTGCCTTTTGAAGTCTGCTTGGCCTATCAATTCTAACTAGAGCATGTTCTTTTCTCCATTCGATAGCCTTAGCTCTAAGTTCTGGAGCATTTTCTTTCCACATTTTTAGCCAGACTTGGTCTTGACGGCTAGGCATATACTCGCCACTACTGAATTACCCCTTAATATTCTGTTACAGCTAATCAATGGTATTGACATTAGGAAATCCAAAAGCCTATTATGAAATCTAGTAGTTGCAAGTTCTATGAAGGTTGTCCTTATTGGAATGTTAACTATGTTCTTTATTTTTGGTATAGCCTATGCGACACCCCAAATATCAATATCTACTGACAGATCTACTTACCAGTATGGTCAGAATCTTTCATTTACCATAAAGGTTTCAGAAGTAACAAATGATTCAGCCACCTTTGAAATAGTGGATAACTCTGGACAATCTTCATCTCCTATTCATGTTGCAATTAACAAACTTGTTTCCAACATTACTGCGCCGGTTCCATTCTACAAGACGACTTTTTCGCCTGGTACTTATTTCATTAATGTACAATATTCTGGTTCTAACGCAACGACAAGTTTTCAAATTATAGATACTTCCGAGATTGTAATCCCTCCTGAATTTAAGGTCGTAGCTGATTCGTGGTCAAAAAACCAAACATCCGACAAACTATTTGCCTCACACATTCAAACCCTAATACAATATGGAATAATCAAGATAGACAACTATCAAGCAAGCAATACCGCCTTTTTTCCTTCATGGTTTAAGAATGATGCCACCTGGTGGTCAAATGGTTCAATCTCCGATGATGATTTTGGACTAGCAATAAAATATCTTGTAGACTCGAAGATAATTCTGGTTTAGTTTTGTTACTACCTTTTGTGAGATAACTTGTTTGACTTATTTCTTGCCACACTAGCGATTACAATTACTATCACGAGTGCTATTGAACCTATTACTGCGTAATCAATGACACTCAGTGTATTTACAAATGTAGTAAGATATGGTATTTTTGAAATAATGTTACCAATGGTTTGTTGAATGAAGGTCTTGCCTTGTGTTACGTTGACAGGAGAGATTAGAGGTGCCGTAGGCGGTGGAGTTGATATCGGTGACGGTACCTTTGGGGTTGTAGGAGGATTTGGAGTGGTTGTCTGGTTTTGTGTAGGAGGTGTTGGTGGAGGCGTGGAGGGCGTACTAGGAGTAACAGTAGTTGAACTTGCCAAGTATGTACCAATTACGTCTATTTCCTTTTCATCCGTAGTCAAATGCAAAAATTGGAGAGTTCTAGTTGCAGGAGTGACAGTTTCTTGAGCTTTTGTCAAAACGCCGTCAACAACAATAAGAAAGTCACTATCTGTACCGTTATTGTTCTTTGAATCAATTAATTCGCGGGGTAATGTTATTTGTAAAGTTGCATCATTTTGAAGTACTTGAATGGTGAACAGTATTTCCCCTAGAGATTGGTCAGCTTGCGCATCTGTGATCTGAACCCCTGTCGAGGTATAACCAACATTGTATGTCCTTCCCGACACAACTGTGACAGAACCAGTATCAGCAAAAACAGGAATTACGGAAATTACTAGGAAAAATAAAGGTACAGTTAGGGAAAGGCGTACCACGTCTAGATTACGCCACGGAGAATCATTATTATCTTTTCTGCTATAACATTTGCAGCTAATGCCTGAGCTTCTCTTGTCTGAGCTCCAATGTGTGGAGTACATATAACATTTGGAAGCGTGGCAAGTCTGTTTCCTGTAGCTGGTTCCTTTTCAAATACATCCAAAGCAGCGCCAGCAAGTTTTCCTTCTTTTAGAGCATTGTAAAGAGCTTCTTCGTCTATTATTTCTCCTCGTGAAGTATTGATGATGTATGCAGTTTTTTTCATCTTGCCAAGTCTTTGTGTATTTACTAGATGATGTGTTTCTGGTGTAAAGGGAACCTGAAATGAGATATAGTCTGCACTAGACAAAAGAGTATCAAGATCTGCTTTAATGAGTCCAACCTCACGCGAAAAATCATCAGGAATTGGAATAACATCATAGCCAATTATATTCATGTTCAAAGCTTTTGCATGTCTTGCAAGTTTTTTCCCAATATTTCCTAGTCCAACAATTCCAAGATATTTTCCTGAGAGTTCACTTCCCATCAATTCCTTTTTGAGCCAAGTTCCGTTTCGTAATTCTCTGTCTGCTCGTGGGATCTCTCTTGCTAGCGAAAGCATCAATCCTAAAACTAGTTCAGCGACCGCATTCATTGCTCCCTCAACTGCATTGATGACCCGAATTCCTTTTGTCTTTGCAGCATCTACTTCTATGTTATCAAGACCCACTCCAACACGAGCAATTATTTTGCACTTGTTTGCTCTTTCTATCATATCTTTTGTTATCTTAGTTCTGCTTCTTACAATGACAATTTCATAATTGCCAATCTTCTTTTTTATTTGGTCTGGCGTAATTTCTGGCTCGTAAGTAATTTTAAGACCATTTTTTTGTAAGATTTCATTCAATATAGGAGCTACTTGATCACAAATCAAAACTGACTGATTCATACTCATGCAAGAAGACCGATAGGTACAGAATATAATCATTATTGTGGTACTAGAATAAAAAAGGAAAAAGTTTGGGAATTTATTGCCCAGACATTCCGGACATTCCGGTCATGTTAGACATCATGCTTGTTAGTTCACTAGCACGTGCATCTGTACATTCACAGTGGATAAATGTATCCTGGTGAATGCTTGTTCCTGGTACGCTCGAATCAGGAGGTACTGCATCCGATGGATTTGGAGCTGCGCTTGCCTGAGCTAGCTGTACCGCGGCTGCACCAGAGAATATTGCTGCATAGTCATGGTTGACTATAACATATGCCCCTGGCTCATCATACACAACATCAACGATTGCTTCTTCTGAACCGCCGATGGTCCATGTCTGAGTGCCCATTGCTTGTACCATATTGCCTTGTGTAACTCTATCCTCCATTGAACCTACAATGTGGAAGAATACTGGCATGTTACCTTGGTTCACTACGAAGTATCGTATGTGTTGACCAACTGGCAAGATCAATGGAGCTGCTTCATCGTGACCACCTGCACCTTTCCACACCTTTGTTACAACTGGATCATAACCAAATGGTTTGCCGTTTATTACAGTCCAAGTTGTTTGGTGCTTGAACATGGCATCCTGGTTGTAGGATCCGTTGTTGTCGATGTAGAGTTGGTTAAATTGTATTGTAAACTCATACGCAGCTGGGTCAACGAGTGTTCTTGTTATACTCACCTGACCATTTTGTGCTGCGGTTCTCTCAACTAGGAGTTTATGGTATCCGTTGAGTGGATCAACAATTATCATTCCGTACATGCCGGAAAGAACATGCTGGTCCATTCCTATGACACCTACACCTTCACAGTGGTACTTGAAGGCACCCGGAGTTTGTGCAATGTATGCATATTCGTTTGATTTACCTGGCATTACAGGTCCAAAGTTTGGAACTGCAGAAATTCTAGCAGCGTGCATATCAAGGCTGTGACCTGTTAGCTCAGTAGATGGTACAGTTAGTGTAACATCGATGATATCACCTTGAGTTACTCTAATTGTTGGACCAGGAACTTGGCCATTGAAGGTCATTGCATGATACTTTTGTCCGCCTGGAATTGGCAGGTCAACACTTTCAGCAGTCAGGGAGACCTTATGTACGGTTCGACCATTAGCTTGTTCTGTTGCTACTTGGTCTAGCGAGATTGCATCCGCGCCCATCATATTGAATACCAGACCGCCAGTATTTGCAACATCTTGTGCAGTTACTGAGTCAATTGATTGTGGTGTTACCTTGTCAATTGATGCTGGTGTAACGCTTGCTGCACTACCGGTTGTGTATGTACCTGCGTACGTGCTACCGAACAGAATGCCGGCCACTGCTGCAACTACAGCAATAGACAGTATACTGTATCGTTTATTCATCGTCTCGTATCTTTTTTTATAAGTATATTAACCTATTGGGTTTTCAAGCCAAATTAAGTAGAACTTCGAGTCGTTCCAAATGATATTTTTGCAATTTTTCAAATGCGAATGAATATTAGGAATTTTAATTGTAAGTTGCTCGTGGACTTTAGAGTAGACAGAGATTCACTTGGAGAGGTAAAAATTCCAATAGATGCCTACTACGGTGCTTTTACATCAAGAGCCATCAACCAGTATCATGTAACAGGTCAAAGGCCACATCTTAATTTGATAATAGCATTTGTTATGATAAAAAGATCTGCTGCAATTGCTAACATGAGAACTAAGGTAATTGGCAAAAAACGTGGTAACACAATTGTCAAAGCCTGTGATAAGATCCTATCAGGTAAATTTCTTGATCAGTTCCTTGTAGAGCCAATTAACTCGGGAACAGGAACTGCATTTAACATGAACACAAATGAGGTTATTGCAAATGTTGCTTTGGAAATTCTGGACAAAAAGAAGGGCAATTACAAAGTCATTAACCCCAATGATCATGTGAATATGTCCCAATCAAGCAATGATACTTTTCCAACTGCAATGCATGTAGCTATTCTATTCAATGTAAAACAAGTCATTCCAGTACTTGATGAGCTAATAACAAAGCTAATGAAAAAGGCAAAAGAGTTTTCAGGTTACCAAAAGATTGGAAGAACCCATTTGATGGATGCACTACCAGTTACTTTGGGCGGAGAATTCTCAGCATATGCAACAGCAATTGCAAAGGCTCGTGATGCCATTTTTGTTGCAAAAAAAGAATTAGAACATGTAGCATTGGGTGGAACCGCAGTTGGCACCGGTGCCAACACACCAAAAGGATATAGAGCTATTGCAATTTCTGAGTTAGCAAAGATTTCAAAACTTGCACTCAAACCACAACCAGATATGCAATATGCATTGCAAAGCAGGTTTGCAGTGGCGAACCTATCATCTACTCTTAGAAATCTCGCCCTTGAGCTTGGAAGAATATCTAACGATATACGATTGATGGCTTCAGGTCCTGTTGCCGGTCTCTCAGAGTTGGGCATCCCTGTAGTTCATGCGGGTTCTTCTATCATGCCAGGCAAAGTCAATCCATCTCTTGCAGAATGTATGAACATGATATGCTTCAACATCATAGGTAATGATACAACTACTGCATTTGCGGCGCAGGCAGGTCAGTTTGAACTCAACGTAATGCTTCCTGTAATGTTAAAAGCAGTCTTAGAATCAACAGATATGCTAAAGAATTTTGTTCCAATTTTCTCACGCAATTTAATTGCTGGACTTACTGCCAATAAGCAAAAGCTTCGTCAGTACATAGAAAATAGTCCAGTAATAGTTACGCTTCTCTCACCAAAACTTGGATATTTAGTTTCAGCAGATCTATACAAAGAATCTCTCAAGACTGGAAAGACCATACGAGAACTTGTAATTTCAAAAGGATTAATGAGTGAGAAAGAAGTTAACGCCTTACTGGGATAGTATGGCAAAGATTTGGGTAGAAGCATATGGGTGTTCTGCAAGTTTTGCAGACTCGGAAATGATTAGCGGACTTCTTGTAAATGGTGGACATACTCTTGCAGAGGATGCTTTCGATTCCGATCTCAATCTAATTGTAACCTGTTCTGTAAAAGATGCTACTGCCGACAAGATGGTGAACAGAATAAAGAGATTAAAAGACAAACCCCTAGTGGTAGCGGGTTGTCTCCCAAAGGCTGAAAGGTCAACCGTAGAAAAATTTGGTCCAAAGGCAAGCCTTCTTGGACCAAACTCCATTGGAAAGACTTTAGAGATAATCGAATCGACTCTGAAAGGTCATAAAAAGATAGAACTTGCGGACTCTGATGTCTCAAAGGTAGGACTTCCCAAAGTTAGACTAAACCCTGCTGTAGGAATAGTCGAGATAGCGAGTGGCTGCATGAGTGAATGCACTTTTTGCCAGACAAAGTTATCCAAGGGAGAAATCCAGAGCTTCAGGATGGGAGACATCGTACGCCAAGTGAAACAAGAACTTACTGATGGATGTATGGAGGTTTGGCTTACATCAACAGACAATGGTTGTTACGGTTTTGACATAGGAACTGATCTTCCAAGATTAGTCAAGGCTGTCTCTGATATCGAAGGAGGTTTTATGATTCGAGTCGGAATGATGAATCCTATGTACATGCCAAGAATACGAGAGGGTCTTCTTGAATCCTTTGAGAATGACAAAGTCTTCAAGTTTCTTCATATTCCAGTACAGAGTGGTAGCAACAAGGTCTTGAAAGACATGAAACGGGGTCATACCGCCGAGATATATCGAAAGACAAGTCAACTTTTCAGAAAGAAATTCAAAAAAATTACAATTTCTACTGATATTATTGTAGGATTTCCAACGGAGACGGAGACTGAATTTGAAGAAACCTTGAATTTGATAGAAGAGACCAGACCTGACATTATTAATCTCTCAAGATATAGTGCAAGACCTGGAACCGAGGCTGCTTTACTTGACCAAATAGATGTCTCGGAGAGAAAGAAAAGAAGTAAGATTGTCTTTGAGTTGTTAAACAAGATAGTCTTGGAGAGAAATCAAGAATGGATTGGGTGGAAGGGACAAGTATTGTTTGATGAGAGAATTGATGACTCGATCAAGGGTAGAAATTATGCTTACAAACCAGTAATGGTGGAAGAAAAAGTTGAATTGGGCAGAAAAGCCACAGTAGAGATAACAGACGCCACAAAGCATGGACTCTATGGAAGAATTGTGAGCTAAATTTTTTAGATCGAAGCTAGGATCAAAACTAATCAACAAAGTTTTTTAATCAATTTAGTAAGCAAAATGAGAGTTATGGAATTTGAATTACGAAATCCAATCTTAGTAATTGGATTGGGAGGTGCTGGCTGTAGGCTTGCTACAATCGTAAAAGAGAGACTTGGTTGTGATTGCCTATTGATAAGTCATGATGCAAAGGATCTAGGTCATGAATCGTCCACGATTTTGATAAATACAAATCCAATTCTAAATCCATCATCTTACCTTATCAGAGGCACATCATTTGGTGCCAAAGGCTCTATTTCAGAAAAAATGCAATCATATTCCACTGTAATGATAATTGCAAATTTGGCAGGAAAATCAGGTGCTGCCTTAGCTCCGATAGTTTCTCAGATTGGAAAAGAACTTGGAAAGAACATACTTTCTTTTGGTATAATGCCTTACAAATTTGAGAAAGACAGAATTTTCTTTTCAGGTATCTCATTGAAGAGATTAAAAGCAAATTCAGATTGTACCATAATTATAGATAATGATGCATTGCTTGATAGCAATCCTGATCTAACCCCTGATTCTTGCAATAAGATTACCAATACAGCTCTATTACACGTTATTTCCACTCTAAGGAATTCAACCGTTCCACTTAGTACAAACATACTTTCAACAAGCAAAGACATAGCTGACATTGAAATATCACTAAGAGATTCTATCAAGATGCTCTACGAGGATGTACCACCAAACAGTATCAAAAGTGCAATGATGTATGTCTTGGGAGGAAACAAAGTGCCAGTAGGTATACTGAATTCTATGGTAAACACAATAAGTGGCATATTCAGTGATGATAGTACTCGAGTTAGTTTATCTGTAACAAACGGGGAGGAATCCAAAGTTGTTTTGTTGACTTCCATCGAAGGCGAAACTAGATTTGATAAGTATGATCCTCTTGGAATAATTCCAAAACAAAGCGTTCTTGATTGGGATGAACCAGACTCTAGTGTGAAAATCGATCTAGAGTTAGAACAAATAGAATAGAATTACTTTTTCTGTTTCTTTTCTGATTTAGATTTCTTTTCTTCTTTTTCTATTTTCTTTTCTTCTTTCTTTGGTTTCTCTTCAACTTTCTTTTCTTCTTGATATGTTGAAACTATAATGTTATCATCTTCATCTTTTGTGATCTTGACTCTTATCTTTCTTGGAGGATGTCGGATACCACGCGCCCAAACCAAGTGACTGATTTCTTCTTCTATTTTGACATTCTCAGATTTCATGTGTTTTGAGGCAAATTCACGAATCATGTTTATTGCTCGTTTTGCCCTCTGGTTGTTTGGAGATAGTAATACTTTTCCAAGATTAATGGTGTAAATCCGTTCTAGTAATTCTTCAGACAACTTAACCTATCTCCACATCTGTTTTGCGCCATTGTCTCCTCTTCGGATTGTTTCTTACCTTCCTCTTTGTTCTCACTATTACCCAAGCGGGAACAGATGAATTCTGCTTTACCTTTTTCATCAGCCTTATCTTCCTTGGAGTAGATTTTCTGGCAGCCATGAAGGTCTGAAAATCTTGACCCTTTTTTAAATGAATCTCAAAATATTACCTAAACTATACCATGAGCTGACAAAATTGCAAGTATCTGCTTGAGTATTCTTGCTGAAGCACCCCAGATCAAATGGTTTTGAAATGTAAAAGTATACATCTCTTGAATCGATTTGTGGGTTGGATCTTTATCATCGTTCATAGTTTTCAAAAGTGGAATAAGAGGAATCTCCAAAATAGATTCAATTTCTGAATTTGGCGCAAGTAATGAGATTTTATCCTGAATAGTAATGAATGGAGATATAGTAAAACCTGAATTCAGAGTAGTCACTGGTTTGAGTTGACCTGTAATTTGGTTTCTAGATATATCAATTCCAATCTCTTCTCGGGTTTCACGAATAGCAGTATCTAGAAGATCTTCATCTTGGCTATCCCATCTACCACCAGGAAATGAGACCTCACCTGCATGATGGTTCATTGTATTTGGTCTCTTTGTCATTATGATGGTTGGTTCATTACCATAAATTATTATCATTACAGCAGCAAGTTTTGTTTTTGAAGTATCTTCCACCGCGGGGTTTATCGAACTGGTCAATGCATCCTTTACCTTTTTCAAGTACATTGTTACATTAATCTCCAAATTTGTTATTGTTTGTTATCATCAAACCAGCGAGGTGTTAGTCATTTTAAAGTGCAAAGTATTCAGCCTCTGGATGATGAACTACTATTGCGGCAGTGGATTGTTCTGGGACTATCTGACCTGATTCTGTGAGTGTCATTCCAGACTTTTCTGGTTCCAATAATTTCCATACAAGATAATGTTGTAAAACGTCAGGACAGCTTGGATACCCCCAACTGTATCTCAGTCCCCTCTTCTCACCTATTTTCAATTCATTTTTTATCTTTTGATTAATACATGCAGCCATTGCTTCAGCCGTCTCAACAGCAATACCGTGCAAGTAGTAAGCGTCAGTATACCTGTCTTCTTTGTTCCACTTGTCTATTGTTTCGGAGACCTTGTTTCCCACAGTAACAGCTTGGAATGCCACAATGTCATCATCCCCAAAATAATCTGTAAGACAAAGATGTTTGCTTCTTGATGATCTTGGAAAATAGAATTCTAACTTTTCACCATTTGGCTGGTCGACTATTAACCTTCCATCTTCATTGTGGCATTTGAAATATCCATAAACAGCTCTTGGCTCAAACAACTTTTCTTGTAAGACTTTTTTCTTCCATTCTTCAAATAATATTTCATGCTCGGCTACTGAATCTTTTGCAGATTTACCTCGCACTCCCCATGATAGGACAAATAGAGATTTCTTATCGATAAATTTCCACACTTCATTCAAATCAATGTCTTTTGGTTCTAATCTAATTGGTCTGTTGATATGAGGTGGAATTGGTGGTGGAACGGGTTTTATTTCACTGTGCGATAGTTCTTGTTCATCCGGTTTCTTGACAACGGTTTCAGTCCATTTCTCAAGTTTTTGATACCAATCTGATACAAACTCTTTCCTCTCAGGAGAAAGAATTCTGTCGATTGTCTTAAGACCATCAAACATGTTCCTACAGTAAAATACACCTGGTTTGTATATGCTGCCCTCTTTTGCAATTCTATTAATGTAATTAGTGTTTATTGCAGCTCCTCCGCACAAAATTGGAATTTGCATATTATTTTTTCTTGCATGTTCAACAAAGTACTGCATCTGCTTTGACGTGGATACCAAAAGCGCTGACAGACCTATTGCATCAGCTTTTACTTCTTCAATCTTTTCAAGAAATTTTTGCAATGGAACTTGTTTGCCCAAGTCATATACCGTATATCCATTGTTCTCAAAGATGGTCTTTACCAAATTCTTTCCTATATCATGAACATCACCGTAAACCGTTCCTAGAACAAATTTTCCTTTGCTTTGTCCTTCTTCTTTGACTAGATATTTCTCAAGTTCGCCTACTGCTGCTTTCATACACTCTGCAGACTTGAGTACAAAAGGTAGGATGAGCTCGCCCGCACCAAACTTGTCACCCACTTCTTTCATGGCAGGCAACAAGTCATCATTGAGTGTTTGAATTGCTGCAGTATGTGTGATCTCCTTTGGTGCATCTATTGTAAGCGAACCATTTTTCTCTGAGACATTATATTTTTCTGAAAGTTTTTCAGCAATAGCGCTTACAACATCGTTTTCTATGCCTTCACGTATCCTATTTACAATCCTAAAGTTAGATCTTTTTCCTGCGGGCCAAGAAGGATCAACTTCAGCTTTTCTAGTAGAAACCTGAGCAGTTTTTGCACTTTCAAAGTATGTAATAAATTCGGCAAGAGCATTTTGATGTTTATTGAATATGAGATCTTCAGCAAGTTTCTTCTCTTTTTCATCAATTTCTGTATAAGGGATCACATCTTTTGGATTGATTATTACTGTATCAAGTCCAGATTTTACAGCATGATACAAAAAGACTGCATTCAGTGTCTTCCTTGCACTGGGGGCAAACCCAAAGCTTACATTACTTAATCCAAGCGTAGTAAAAGAATTTGGAAATCTCTTCTTAACCAGACTAATTCCTTCCAAAGTATTTTTTCCTGCATCAAGGAATTCTGTTTCGCCTGTAGCTAGTGTAAAAGTGAGAACATCAAAGATGAACTGCTCTTCTTTTAATCCATATTTGTTTCCTGTTTCAAAAAGAAGTTCTGCTGTCTCAAGTTTTTCTTTGGGAGTTTTTGCCATTCCTTTTGGTCCAATACACATGGCAATCGCAGGAACACCGTATTTTACCATCAGCGGTGCCAGTGAATGAAATCTGTTACCATCGCCTTCCAAATTAATTGAATTTATAATTGGTTTTCCTGGAATCTGTTCAAGGGCAGACTCGATAACTTTTGGTTCAGTGGAATCTATTACAAGTGGCGCGTCTATTTCCAGACTGAGTATCTTTACAAGTTTTTTCATAAATTCAAGTTCATCCGAACGTTCAGTGGTCGCAACGCACACATCAAGACAGTGGGCACCATCATCCACCTGCTCTCTTGCAAGCCTAGCCAGCTCTTCAAAATTGCTGTTTAGTACATACTCTTTTGCCTTCTTAGATCCCTGAGCATTTAGTCTCTCGCCTATAATCAAAGGCGCAGGAACCTGTCGTAGGTCTACTACTTTTAACGCAGAACTTACTCTAGGAGTTTTCAACATGGTTATTCTCAATCATATTTTCTAAATACCTAGCGCTTATTTTCTGATTGCTTTTCGTCAATTATCTTTCTTAAAAGCGCTATATGGTTTTCATTAGTTCCACAACAGCCGCCTATGATTCTCACTTTCTTGTACTGGGACAAAAAATCCTTCATAACTTTAGCCATATCTTCTGCTGCCATCTTGTATACTGCCTTTCCACCTTGATTTTCTGGCATACCTGCATTTGGAACAACAAGTAGCGGGAGTTCATTTTGTTCATCAAGCCATTGTACGCTGGGCGTCATCTCTACTGGTCCAGTAGAACAATTTAGTCCAAACACATCTATTCCCATATCAGATATCGTGGTATACGCTGCTTGAATATTAGTGCCAAGCAACATCTTTCCATATTTGTCAAGAGTCACATTGGCGACGATCGGAATTCTCTTGCCGGTCTTTTTCATCGCGTCATGACAGGCCTCTATCGCTAACTTGACTTCAAGAATATCTTGGCTTGTTTCAATTAACAATGCATCAACTCCACCAAGTATGAGACCTTCAGCCTGAATTTCAAATGCTTCTTTTATTTTATCAAGAGGTATTTGTCCTAGTGACGGATCGTTTGAGCTTGGAAGAAATCCCGTTGGTCCCATCGAACCAATTACGTATCTTGGTTTATCTGCAAACTCTTTAGCTACCACAACTGCAAGCTCTGCAATCTTTTTGTTAAACTCTAATGTTTTCTCCCCATATCCATACTCCTCAAGTTTTAGCTTGTTTGATCCAAAGGTGTTGGTTTCAATACAATCTGCACCAGCCTTGAGATAACTTCTATGAATGTTTTTTATCCATTCTGGTCTTGTAAAAGACAAACCGTCGTTAAATCCATCTTTACCATCTGGAAAATCTTCAGGTTTAGGATTCAATTTTTGAATTTCTGTACCCATGGCTCCATCAAAAAGCACTATCTTTTGCTTCATTAGTTCAGAGAGAGGAATCTTTTCAGCCAACAGTAAATGAAGCGGGATTCAATGTATTAATTTCCTTTTGTTTTAGCATTGTACCAATTGGCTTCAAAGGTTATAATCAAGTAGCCTTGACAATCTTTTATGACAATTACCTATGAGCTCAATCCACCTAAGGTCATACAAGATACTGTCCTATCACATAAGGAACTACAGGAATCAGTGGATAAATTTAGAACAAAAGCAGTGGAGATAGGAAAGGTTTGCGATAGCATACACGTAACAGATTCGGTTCTTGGCATCCCTAGAATCTCTCCAATAACTGCTGGCTTTTTCATCAAGAATTCTAACAACAAAATCAGGATCTCTGCAAGTGTGAGGGTGAGGGATAGAAATCAAACCACCATAACTCAGACCCTTTGTGATGCAATACTTTTGAATCTAAATGGAGTTCTTATCATCAAAGGCGACCCACCTCCAACTGGGCCCAAAGATTCCAGATTAGTGCCTAGTGAAGTAGTCAAACAATTCAATGAACAAGGATTTAACAAAAAGATTGATCTTTATCTCTCAATTTCTAGTAATCCTGATTTTGATAAAATTCACAAAAAAATTGAGGCACAGCCAAAAGGGTTTGTTACTCAAGTCATTAGTTCTGTTGATCAAGTTACAAAAATAGTGGACAAATTGAAACCGCAGGGTTTTAGGATTATACCGTGTGTGTTGTTAGCATCTGATCTTAACCAAAAATCTGCAGAGATGTTAAATCTTGATTGGTCAAATTATAGCAAGGATGTAGTTGGATTTCTAAAAGAAGTTAATAGAATTGCAGGCAATATACTTTTGAGTTCGCCAAATGATTTCAATGGCGCACTAGAGGTACTAAAGAAACTCACTTGATTTTGTTTTACTTATTTCTGGTACAAAAAGGAATAGGTACAAAGTTCCTACTTCATGTGCATCTTTCAGGTAAGGAATATAGCTCTGGAAATTCAATTATTTCAACGGACCCCATCGTGCCATAACAGATCTTTCTAGTCGCTTGAATACAAATCCGTCTACTAGAATTCCTATCACCATTATCACGATTAAGATCGCGATTACTTGTGAGATATGATTCTCTTTTGTACCGATATTCATCAAGGAACCTAATCCCAGCACAGAGAAAATGACTTCTGCAGATATGACACCACGCCAAGCATAAGCCCACCCCTGTTTGAAGCCAGAAATTAAATGTGGAAATGAAGCAGGAATAATTACATTCGTTATAAGTTGCATCCCATTGGCGCCCATGTTTTTGCCAGCAGCTATGAATTCAGGAGGAACGTTCTTTATTCCAGATTGAGTGTTTATAGCAACAGCAAATAGAGCGCCAATTGCGGTGACAAATATTACTCCTCCATCGGTTTTTCCAAACCATACAAATGCGAGTGGAACCCATGCAACGGATGGTATGGATTGCAAACCGAGAAGTAATGAGCCTATAGTTTGGTTCACAACTTCAAATCTAGCAATAAATATCCCAAGCGCCATACCAGCTGCTATAGCAATTGCAAGTCCTACAATTAATCTCCACATGCTTGTTGCTATACCATAGAGTAAACTTCCGTCGTTCACACCAATAACCAACGTTTTTCCTACTTCAAACGGAGATGGCACCACCTGTTCAGAAACAACATGCAAAGAAAACACAAGCTGCCAAACAGCAACAATTCCAATGTAGAACAAAATCTTTCTTGCTGTTAGTCCTCTTTTCAGTTTTGATCACCAATTTTTGTTTGTTCGATGATTTCGTTTTTCAACTCTTGAACAATTTCATGTTGATATTTTATCAGATTTTCATCCTCTGCTAATCTTGGTCTTCTGTAATCAATCACAACTTCCTTTTTTATTTTTGCTGGTCTATGTTTGAATACAGCTACGCGATTTCCTAATATCACGGATTCTGCAATATTATGAGTTACAAAAAGAATGGTTTTCTTTGTTCTTTCCCAAATTAATTGCAGTTCAACCAACAACAACTCTCTTGTCTGTGAATCAAGTGCAGCAAATGGTTCATCCATCAAAAGAATTTCTGGATCCATAGCGAGTGCTCTTGCAATAGCAACTCTTTGTTTCATACCAGTAGATAATTGGTAGATATAAGATTCGGCAAATTTAGTAAGCTGCATCATATCCAGGTATCGTTGCGAAATTTCTCTTCGTTCATCTTTTGGAATCCCAGCAATTTTCAGTCCAAACTCCACGTTATCTATAACTTTTAACCATGGAAACAATGCCCCTTCTTGAAATACTAGTGTCCTATCAGGTCCCGTTGTTGAAATTGGTTTACCATTTAACAGAATCTCGCCTGAATCCGGTTTTTCTAATCCCGCCACTATGTTCAAAAAAGTCGATTTACCACAGCCAGAGGGTCCAACCAAGCAAACAAAATCACCTTCTTCAACGTTAAGATCAATTCCATCCAATGCAAGAATTGAATTACCATTATGATCGAAATGTTTCGTAATACCTTTTGCTTGAAGTTTTGTCATTGAGAGTAATCTCCTTGCCAAATCTTTACGATAGTAGATACTGGAATACTACCCGTAAACGGAATCAAATTCATATAACAGCGTTATAATATATTGGTTAAATAGTGATCGAATTTTAGCTTAGACTAATTTGCCATTGTCTCATTTATTGAAATTCAATTTTACAATTTTTTTATCAAAATAAAATGAAATAGAATAGAGATCATAAAAGATAAATGCGAAATTCTGATCACAGAAAACCTCAATGAAAGGAAAAGCAGTTTTAGCTTTCTCTGGGGGATTAGACACATCTGTTGTGGTGAAATATCTCCAAGAACAACACGACTTGGATGTCGTCACCGTTACAGTTGATGTTGGACAAGGAGACGACCAAAAGAAGATAGCTGCAAAAGCAAAGCGCCTTGGCGTTGTAAAACATTACAACATAGATGCGCGACAAGAATTCGTTGATGATTTCATTTTCCCTTCCATTAAGGCTAATGCACTTTATCAGAAAAAATACTGCCTTGCAACAGCTTTAGCACGACCACTTATTGCACAAAAAGTAGTCGAGGTTGCAAAAAAGGAAAATGCAGAGGCACTTGCTCATGGTTGCACAGGCAAAGGAAACGATCAGGTTAGATTTGATGTTACAATGCGATCAGGTTCTAGTCTTCCCATAATAGCTCCAATTCGTGATCTCAATCTCACTCGTGATGTTGAATTAAAGTTTGCAAAAAAACATGGAATACAGATTGATACAGCAGCAAAGAGATTCAGTATAGATCAGAATTTGTGGGGAAGGGCAATAGAAGGTGGAGATTTGGAAGATGCCTTCGAAGAGCCTCCAGAAGATGCGTTCATTTGGGTCAAGACAAAAAACCTGCCTGAAAAACCACAGTATTTGGAGATCAGGTTTAGTCAAGGAGTTCCAGTAGCAGTAGATGGAAAGAGTCTCAAGCAAATAGAGTTGATAGAGTACATCAACAAAAAGGCTGGAGCATGCGGAGTGGGCATTGTAGATCACATAGAAGATAGAGTGGTAGGAATCAAATCACGTGAAGTTTATGAAACACCCGCAGCACTTGCTCTCATTGAGGCTCATACCGATCTTGAAAAAATGGTTCTCACAAAACATGAGCTAAAGTTCAAAGCAATTGTAGATTCAGAATGGGTCTGGTTAGCTTATTCTGGACTCTGGCAAGACCCATTGAAATCAGATTTAGATATGTTTATCAATGCGTCACAGAAGAGAGTTAGCGGAACTGTAAAACTAAAAATGTTCAAAGGGAGTCTACGAGTTGTTGGAAGAAAATCATCTTATTCATTATACAGCCATGACTTGGCAACATATGGGAAAGGTTCTACTTTCGATCAGACTCTTGCAAAAGGATTTGTTGAACTGTGGGGACTTCAATCAACAGAAGCTAATAAATTACTAAAAAAGAGGTGAGAGATTAAAGAATGAATTGCCCAGAATGCAATGGTAACATGAAAATTCCAGACGACGCAAGTGTTGGAGAGATAGTCTCTTGTCCTGACTGTGGGGCAGATTTTGAGATTGCTTCCAAAAATGGTGGCGTATGTGAATTAAAACATGCTGAAAAAGTAGGCGAAGATTGGGGAGAGTAAATGCCCAAAGTCCGTATCGTGTTTGATAGAATTCGATTAGAGGAGAAAATGCTCGAAGAAAAATCAAACGAGTTAGGACACGATACGAAGATGATTGATGCCAAGACAACTCAAATTAATACTGAAAGTAAGAAAACTGATTTTGACTTTGGTGATGTTGTACTAGAAAGGTGTGTAAGCTACTTTCGTGGTCTTCATTTCACAGCGTGTCTTGAATTTCTTGACATTCCTGTATTGAATAAGTTCGAGGTTGCAAATAATTGTGGAAATAAAATTATAACATCTCTCCTGTTAAAGAAACACAATGTTCCAACTCCGAAAACATACTTTTCTTTTTCTTCGGAAACGGCACTTGAAATATTGGATAAGGAAGGCTACCCACTTGTCATCAAACCAATCATAGGAAGTTGGGGTAGAGGAGTCATGCTATTGAAGGACAGAGATACCGCAGATGCAATAATTGAGGTTAGGGAATTAAGCGATGGACCCATGGATAGAATATACTACTTGCAAGAGGCCGTAAAGAGACCTCCAAGAGACATACGTGTAATAGTAGTGGGAGACCAGGTTATAGCTGCGATGTATAGAACGTCATCTGGCGGATTTAAGACAAACATTGCTCTTGGTGGCGAGCCAGTATTTTGTGAAATAACCAAAGATCTTGAGGATATTTGCATCAGAGCATCAAAAGCAGTTGGTGGAGGAATTTTGGGAGTTGATGTCATGGAAGATGAAAAAAAAGGACTTGTAGTTCATGAGGTGAATAATACTGTAGAGTTTAAAGGTCTCGCAAAAGTTTCCAAACGAAATATTCCAAAGGAAATGATTGATTACGCAGTAAGTTTAGCTATTAGATAAATTAGGATTTAGAAAATTTTAGAGTTTAAATTATACTATGTTATGCTAGGAGAATATCAATGAGAATAGGAGTAATAGGAGCGTCAGGATATGTCGGAGGAGAAATTCTTAGGCTACTTGTTAGTCATCCCAAAGTCGAGATCTCAATGGTCACTTCAAGACAACATGTTGGCGAATACATTTCTAGAATTCAGCCAAGTCTCAAAGGATTTACAGAATTAACATTTTCTGAGCTTAATTATGACAAGTTGTCAGACAAATGTGATCTAGTATTTACTTCAGTGCCACATGGTACAGCTGTTGACATTGTAAAAGAGTTGTACGATCGTGGAATGAAAGTAATTGATTTGAGTGCAGACTATAGGCTACACAATGCTCCAGATTATGACAAGTGGTATGGTTGGAAACACACACATCCAGAATACTTAGCCAAGTCTGTATTTGGAGTTCCAGAAATTCACAGAGAAGAAATCAAAAAGTCTCAACTTGTTTCATGTCCTGGATGTATGGCAGTAACATCAATACTTGCGTTATACCCACTAGTCAAAAAGGGCATTATAGATACAGAGCATATCATTGTAGATTCCAAGATTGGTTCATCGGGAGCAGGAGCAGGTTCCGAGGCAGGAACTCATCATGCAATGAGATCCGGAGTCATAAGGCCCTACAAACCAACAAAGCACAGACATACAGGAGAGATAGAGCAGGAATTGAGTCAAGTAGCTGGAAAAAAGATCAAGGTATCAATGAGTCCTCATGCAGTTGACATAGTAAGAGGAATCCTATGTACAAATCATACCTTCCTTACTAAAGAAGTAACTGAGATGGATCTTTGGAAGATATATCGTGAGCAGTATCAAAATGAGAAGTTCATTAGACTAATTCGTGACAAGAAGGGATTCTACAAGTTCCCTGATCCCAAGTTTGTGGTTGGCTCTAACTTCTGCGACGTTGGATTTGATATTGACGAAGATAATAACAGACTAGTCGTCCTATCAGCATCAGATAATTTAATGAAGGGAGCTGCAGGTTCTGCCATACAAAACATGAACGTAATGGCAGGATTTGACGAAATGGAAGGGATAAGATACTCTCCACTAACTCCAGTGTAAAAAGATGATAACAATAAAGATAGGAGGAAGTGTAGTAGATGGTCTTCATCCATCAATCATTTCCGACTTGAAAAAAGTATCAAAAAATGAAAAAGTAATTCTAGTACACGGAGGCGGCAAAGAGGTAACTAAAATATCCGAAGCTCTTGGAAAAGAACAAAAATTCATTATATCCCCAGGTGGAATCAAAAGCAGATACACCGACAAAGAGACAGCTGAGATTTTTACAATGGTCATGTCTGGCAAGATAAACAAAATGATTGTTGGAATGTTACAAAAAAACGGAATTAATGCGGTAGGTCTTTCGGGTGTTGATGGAAAGATAATTCAAGCTGAACGAAAAAAGAAGTTGGTTGTAATCAACGAAAAAGGTAGAAAGATGGTAATTGATGGAGGGTATACTGGAAAAATTCAAGATGTTAACACTAGTCTCATAAAGTTAATTTTGGACCAAGGTTATGTTCCCGTAATCTCCCCAATAGCCATAAGTGAGGAATTTGATTTTTTAAATGTGGATGGAGATAGAGCTGCAGCCTATGTAGCAGGCAAGATGCAATCAGACAAGATATTATTTCTCACAAACGTTAATGGATTACTTATGGACGACAAATTAGTCACAAAACTAACACTGGCAGAAGCAAAGGAAATTCTTCCAAAAATAGGGTTTGGCATGGAAAAAAAGATCCTTGCTGCAATAGAAGCCCTCGAAATGGGAGTAAAACAGGTATTAATTTCGAATGGTCAAAGAGAAAACCCGATATCAGATGCTATTGCAAATGACAATTGTACGGTGATTGAAAAATGACAGAAGACCAATTTATGGGAAATATCTATCAAAGATTTCCCGTTACAATAGAACGCGGATTAGGTTCTCATGTCTGGGATATCAATGGAAAAGAATACATCGATTGTATGGGTGGCTACGGAGTAGCTATTGTTGGACATTGCAACCCACGTGTTGTCCATGCCCTTAAGGCACAGCTTGACAAAATAATCACTGTACATAGTTCGTTATACAACAAAACAAGGGAAGAGTTTCTTGAAAAGTTGATAAAAATTTCGCCTCCCGGACTGAATCAAGTATTTCTTAATAACAGCGGAACAGAAGCTGTAGAAGCTGCAATAAAATTTGCACGTAAATTTACTGGAAAGAAAGGAATGGTTGCAATGAATGGATCATATCATGGAAAGTCATACGGTTCACTTTCAATTACCTTCAATCCAAAATATCGCAAGCCATTTGAACCTCTTCTTGGCAACGTTTCGTTTTCACCATTTGGCGATATTGACGCATTAAAATCTGCAGTAAATTCTGACACAGCATTGATCATACTTGAACCAATTCAGGGAGAGAGTGGCATACATGTAGCACCTGATGGATTTCTGCAAGAAGTAAGAAAGTTGTGTACAGAAAATGGAATTGTTTTGGTATTTGATGAAATTCAATCAGGCATGGGAAGAACTGGAAAGATGTGGGCAAGTCAGCATTGGGAGACAACCCCTGATATCATGTGTCTAGCAAAAGGAATAGCCGGCGGTGTTCCAATGGGTGCTACGCTTCTCAAACCTGAAATTTTGGCATGTATTGGAAAGGGCGAACAATCATCCACATTTGGTGGCAATCCACTTTCATGCGCAGCAGGAATTGCAACAATTCAAGCCCTAACGGAAGATGGGTTAGTAGAAAATGGAGCAAAAATGGGGAAGGTCTTTCGAGAAGGATTAGAGAGATTGAAAGAAAAACACAAGATAATCCGCGAAGTACGTGGAAAAGGTCTCATGATCGGCATTGAGATGAAATTCGAAGTCAAGGATATTCTATTTGATGCAATAGCAAACAATTTGTTATTGTTATACTCTGGCAAGAACATACTCCGGTTATTACCCCCACTAGTAATCTCTGAATCAGATATCAACAAAGCTTTAGAAACACTTGATCGTATATTAACAAAGGAGGAACAGAGAAGAAATGTCTAATGACAAAACTGATGAAATAATAATTGAAATGCTGAAAAAAGATTCTAGACAATCTTTTGTTGAGATCGGAGAAAAACTCGGTCTTTCAGAATCAGCCGTAAGAAGAAGAGTAAAGAATCTAACTGATGTAGGAGATATTAAGAAATTTACAATAGAAACAGGAGATGTCAATTCCACAAGTGCAATAATTTTGATTTCTGTGGACTCGGCAACAGATACATCAAAGGTATCAGCTAAACTTGTAAAGTTGCCAGGAGTCCACACAGTTTATGAGATAACAGGACAGTATGATATTGCAGCAATCATCAGGGCACCAACTATAACAGACATTAATGTCTGCATAGATTCTTTGCGTAAAGTGCCAGGCGTTTTTGATACAAATACCGTCATCATACTCAGAACTGTAGCATAAAACGAAATTCGGCATTGTGTAACGATTATTAGCGTTAATCGCTACAAAAATGACAAAAATAGACGAAATCTGTACGAATATGTTTATATTTGTTTTATTTTGATAAATGAGCAATGGATGAACCAAATTATTACGCCTACAAGTATAATGAAATAGGTGTAAAACCAAAGAAGATACGCATCTTAGATAGTACTCTAAGAGAAGGAGAACAACATCCCGGCGTTACGTTTTCAAACAAACAAAGAATTCAGATTGCATGGATGCTTGATTATTTTGGTGTTGATCAGATAGAAATCTCACCTGTAGTATCACCAGATCATAAGGAAGCTACCAAGACAATAATCAAACAAGGTTTGAAAGCAGATATTGTAGCTCATGTACGAGCACTCAGGGAAGATGTGGATATTGCCATTGACTGTGATGCATCTTGGATGGCAACGTATCTTGGAATCTCAGAGATTCACATGAAAGACAAACTTAGGATAACGCCAGAGGAGGCATTAAGAAGAGCAGTTGACACCGTAGAGTACGCAAAATCTCACGGATTAAAAATGCGATTCACAGTAGAGGATGGAAGTAGAGCAGATCCAGAATTTCTCATCAAGGTTTGTAAAGCAATATCTGATGTCGGCGTTGACAGAATCAGTATTCCAGATACAGTTGGAATAATGAGACCAAATGGAATGTACAATCTTGTAAAGACTGTACACGACCAAATCAAGACACCGCTTGATGTACACTGCCACAATGATATTGGACTAGCACTAGCAAATGCTTTAGCAGGATGCGATGCTGGAGCTGACCAAATACACACCACAATTGATGGCATTGGTGAAAGAACTGGGATACCTGCATTAGCAGAGACTGCTGTTGCTTTGACCTATCTTTACAGATCTCCTAATAACTTTAGATTAGATATGCTAATGGATCTCTCAAGATTAATTGAACAGTATACAACGATAGTTCCATACGATTCAAAGCCCATAGTAGGCTCTACAGCATATAAACACAAAGCAGGAACGCACCTTGCAGCTATTCTTCGAAATCCAGCCGCATACGAACCTATTGAACCCAAAGTGGTAGGCAATAGAAGAAGGATAGTCTTTGGAGAACTTGCAGGCAAGAATGGTGCAGCATATCTCATGGCACTCTTAGGTCTCGATCAAAATGAAGAACATGCGAAGAAGGTAGCGGCAGGACTCAAAAATCTACGGATGGGAGACCTGCTTGAGATACCCCTAGACGATAGACTTGAAAGAAAGATAATTAATGACGCCCAAGTGAAGATAAAGACAGGAAAATAATATGAAATGCCCAGAATGTGATGCAAACATTAATCCTCCAAAGGATTCGATGGAAGGGGAAATAGTAACATGTCCTGATTGCGGGGCAAGTTTTGAGATAGCAAAGGGTTCTGCAGGCTTTGAGTTAAAACCAGCACAAACTGTTGGTGAGGACTGGGGCCAGTGAGCTCAGGGTTATCGATACTTTACGATACCATCAGATGGGAAGAAAAAGCTCTGTTTGATGCCGCAAAGAAAAAGGACATCAATGCAAAGATGGTGGATTGTAAGGGATTATCTGTCAATTTAGATAAGGACGTGGAAGAGTTTGGTACCGTTATTCAAAGATGTGTAAGCTACTATCGTAGTCTTCACTCAACCGCAGCGCTAGAAGGAAAAGGAGTCACTGTAATCAACTCATTGAATACAAGCATACTTGCTGGAAACAAGCTGTTCACTCACATGTTACTAATGAAAAATAATATTCCCACCCCCTTCAGTGCGGTAGCCTTTTCAGAAGAAGCAGCTCTTGAATTCCTTGACAAACGAGGATACCCAATGGTTCTAAAACCAACAGTCGGTAGTTGGGGAAGAATGATTGCATTGCTAAAGGACCGTGATGCTGCAGAAGGAATAATGGAAACCAGAGAAAAAATGTACCCAATTTATCAGGTATACTATCTTGAAGAATTTGTTAACAGGCCTCCACGAGATATTAGAGCCATAATGATTGGCGACAAAGTCGTTGCTGCCATATATCGGTATTCTGGAGACGGTCAATGGAAGACAAACATGGCTTTAGGTGGCAAGGCAGAGTCGCTAAAGGTAACAAAAGAATTAGAAGATATTTGCATCAAGGCAAAAAATGCTGTTCAAGGTCAGATAGTAGGAATAGATCTTATGGAAAGTAAGGAAAAAGGGCTAGTAGTGCACGAAGTTAACAATACAACGGAATACAAAAATACCGTAAGGGTTACTGGCGTAGATATACCAGCCTTGATGATCGATTACGCACTTCAGTTGAGAAAGTAAGAATTGGACTCTTCAATTACCATTACACCAAGGTATTCAGTAAAGATGCTAGAGAAGACTCTAAGACTTTATACGCCTTCTCTTTCTGAAAAGCTTCTAGCTGAATTTTTGGCAGACAAGTGTGATGATCTTGGATTTGAGAACATCCGAATAGATGATGTAGGTAATTTGATAGCAACCAAGGGCTCTGGTTCTCCCAAAATATTACTTTGTGGGCACATGGATACAGTTCCAGGCAAAATCAAAGTGCGAAACGAAAACGGTTTCATTTATGGTCGTGGAGCTTCTGATGCAAAAGCTCCACTAATGGCAATGCTACTTGCTGCTGCATCGATGCAGAACAATAACGGAACGGTGGTCTTTGCTGCAGTAGTAGATGAAGAAGGAAATGCAACAGGTATCAAAAGTTTGGTCAAGCAAAAACCTGATATTGATTATGCAATTTTTGGTGAACCAAGTGGGATACGAAACATCACTATTGCCTACAAGGGGAGAATAGCTATAAACCTCAAAGTTAATGTTGGAAACAGCGCTCATGCTAGTGCACCATGGCTTGCTAAAAACGCAATTGAGGAATCATATGTTTTTACTTCAGCCATCAAGAGTGCCTTAGAAGCAAATCAAAACAACAAACCAAAAAGCATGATGTTAACTGCAGCTTTGACAGAAATCAAAGGCGGTTCAAGCCATAACGTAACTGCACTAGAATGTGACGCCATTATGGATATTAGAATTCCAGTAGACATGAACTGCAAGATGGTTGGAGAGAGTATTACCACCACGGTTCAAGAGATATCAAAGAAACAAGGCGTAAGTGCATTCCATTCTATCTTGGATGAGACTGAACCCTTCGAGGCTCCGCACAACTCTCCACTGGTCAGGGCATTAACACTAGGAATTATGGATGTAGAAAAAGCAAGACCTCAACTTATCAGGAAGACTGGAACTGGAGACATGAATATTATCGGTAATTCATTGAATATACCTGTAGTGACCTATGGGCCTGGAGATCCGCATGCATCTCATACAATTGATGAACATGTATCCACAGATGAGTATCTAAGAAGCATTGAAGTTTTCAAACGAATGATGTATCATCTCAAGAGACTTCATGATAGCAAGAGCAAGAAATCAACCTAACCATGAATAAAACGAACCTCAAAATATACACCTAAAGAATTTCCGCTATGTTATGGTTTATTGGTCTTGGCATCTCTGGAGCTGACGGCCTTAGTTCAAACACATTGAAGATTCTAAAGACTGCAGATTTTGTATTCCTAGAAAATTTTACCAGCCCCATAGGAAGGAATGAACTATCTAAAATTAAGAAATTTACAAAAGGAAGGTTTCAGATTGCACAGCGTTGGATGGTGGAGGATGGCAAGACCATACTTTCAGCAGCCAAAAAGAAAAACGTTGTTCTACTTTCATATGGGGACCCGTACATTGCAACAACCCACATTGAATTACGAACCAGGGCAGAATCAGAAAAAATTAAGACAAAATCAGTCCACGCAGCCTCAGCAATAACATCCCTTATTGGTGAATGTGGATTGCACTATTACAAGATAGGACGCCCGGTAACCATCATGAAAGAACCGCAATTACTTACTACGGTCTATTACACCATTTATGAAAATCTGATAAAAGGAAGTCATTGTATTCTCATACTAGAGTACAATAGTGATGCCAATTTCTTCCTAGAGCCAAAGGAAGCCTTTTCAAATCTGTTATTTACTGAAAAGGAGCACAAAAGAAATGTCATAGATGAATCCACATTTGTCATCATTGCCTCAAGGATTGGCTCAAAAAATCAAAGTATTGTGGCAGGAAAGATATCATCGCTAATTAACAAGGATTTTGGAAAACCGCCACATACAATTATTCTTCCAGGAAGATTGCATTTCACAGAATATGATGCGCTCAAGGTATTTGCAAAATGTATTGATGATCCTTTTGATAACTCATCCAGAATTCAGAGAATTGCTGATCAAATGCTTGCAAAATACATACCAAAGGCAAGAAAAGCATTAGACGAAATTTCAAAACAGTTCAAAGGTGATAAAAATTTGGAATCGATCATAGAAAATGCTCAATTATACATCGACGATGCTGAAAAATTCCGTAGAGAGGGAAAGGAGGAGCTTGCTGTACTTAGCATAGGATATGCTGAAGGATTGATAGATGCTCTACGTCTCTCAAAAGGATTTGATCCATGGATATAGATTAATCAAGTGGTATAGCTTTCTGTTTTATTGATACAATTGGATGTGTTAGATAAAGAAATTATCTCTAGCTTTTATGTCTCCGCTATATCTGGTGAAAATCCTGTAGATATAATCAGAAGAAAGCTAGCTATCAGTATGGATTACATATCAAATAGGATAGAAACTCTAGTGACTAATGGTTTTATTGAAGCAGACAAGAAAACCCTAACTGAACTGGGAAGGGGGTCAATAAGAGTAGTACTAGCAGGAGGAGTCTTTGATATCATCCATCCAGGACATCTACATACCCTTAGAGGAGCAAAAGCTCTTGGCAATGTGCTAATTGTTGTAGTAGCGACAGATACTACTGCAAAGAAAATGAAGAATAGAATTCCTCTTCACAACATGGAATTACGAAGAGAATTGGTAAGCTCACTTTCAATGGTTGATCATGCCATGGCGGGTCATGAAGGCGATATATTCAAGACGGTTCAGTTTGTTAGACCTGACATTATAGCACTAGGGTATGACCAAATCCATCAGGAAAAATTCATCATAGATGGCTGCAAGAAAATTGGAGTTGAGGTATCTATTGCAAGACTCCAGTCACCCATTCCAGATATCAAGAGTTCAAAGATAGAAAGCGATTATGGAAAATCTATTTATGGTCTCTGATTTGTTTTTTTTGCAATCAGCGTGATTTGAGGTCTATTCCTACTCGGATTGTTATATGGGAGCCTGTAGAAAGCTTGATTGATTTTTTAATATTTTCTTTAGAGATCAATTCTATTATGGAATCATCATGATGAGTCCTTTCCAACAAAATAACTGAGGCATCAACAGCATTGTTTACCCTAGCTGTATAACATTTTACCCATCCATACGTACGCTTGCCATCTGAAAATCCATTTACCATTATTGCCGGATATGCATCAAGTGAACGTTTAGCTTCGATGAATTCTTTATCTTTCAATTTGACATTGAGTGTACCTGGAAAAGGAATGTATCCCAGTTTTGATTTGAATTGTTTTGTATATCCTTTCATTGACATATAATATGCACCTTCTCCCATTCCGGAGATTATTGTCCCTTTGAATTCGATGTATGATGGCGATGTTTCAAGACTTGATTCTAGAATCGAAAATATTTTTGACATCTCGGTATGTCCTTTCGTTGTTATTCTCACAGAAACTTTTGGTCCGCTTCGAAGTCGTTCAATATAGCCATCAGATTCTAGCTCCAAAAGATGTTTTGAGGCAGCCTGCTGAGACTTGTGAATGCTTTTGCCAAGAGAAGAGGTTGTTACGGGAATGAAATTATAACGAGCACCTTTGGCAAAAAGTTCTGCGAGAGTTAAGATATGCTGTAACTTGAGTTCAGGCATTAATTTTATGCAATACCAAGCTCTGTAAATGTTTTGAGTGTAAGGCCATCATTTGATTTTAGATTTGCCATCCTGTGTCCAATTACATACTCTATTCCTGCTTGCTTTGCTGAATCAATTAATCTCTGAGTTATAATTCCATCAAGAACAAGATACTTTATTCCAGAACCTGATGCAAGTTTACTAACTACTTCGCTTACTGGTACTTTGAAGACTTGATTGGCTCCCTCATCAAGTGCCACAGCTTCAAGTGATTCATTGAGATCAGGAAATACTTTCTTTGCAACGGTCGCTATTGATTCGTCGTTTGGATCTTGAAGTTTTGGTTTTGCGGTCTCTTTCTTCATTTCCTCTGCAGTTTCTTTTAGTATATCAACTATCTGGATTGGTGTAAGCTCTTCTACCTCCACTCCTTCCGGTGCACGGTGAATCACGTCTACATTAACCATAGATTTGAGTTCTTTTAGTATGAATCCTCCTGCCCTGTCACCGTCAAGAAATGCTACAACTTTACTTTTTCCCTCACAAAGCGATTTAATTGATTCATCTATTCTTGCACCTTCTATTGCAAGCGCGTTATCATAACCCGCTCTAAGAAGATTGATTACATCTGCTCTTCCCTCCACAAGAATTATCCATGGTGAATCAAATACGCCAGAACCACATGCCAATTTTTCCTTTCCAAATATGGTGAGCTTTCCAGAAGAAGTAACATCAGATACATCCTTTAACATTTCGTCACCTTCGCTGATTGTTTTTGTAGACCACTTTTGGACAATTTGTTTTGCTCTATCAACTATCTCCTTCTTTTTTGCTGAACGTACATCTTCTATTGCTTCAAGTTTGAAGTGTGCTTGAAATGGACCCACCTTATCGATACTCTCTATTGCCGCTGCAATAAGAGCAGCAGTATTGATGTCTGTACTCATTGGGATTAAAGCATCTCCCTTGGTTTGATTAGTCGTGGTCGTAGTGGTGACCTCTATTCTCCCCACTTTGGAGACTTTCTGAAGTTCATTTAGGTTCATCTCTGGACCAAGCAGACCTTCTGTTTGGCCAAAAATAGCGCCTATAATATCGGCTTTTTCAATGAGTCCATCGACGTCAAAGCTGAGCTTAACGTGATACTTGACAATTCCACTATATGGCAAATCATTAACCTCTTAATTTTTGATCAATTTAGTTTCTTTAAAGACCGATATAAGTGCTTATAGTTTTTAGGTGCTTTCATAGATCAGCATACAAGGTCAAATTCTCAATATGTCTTACCTTGCCTTTTGTTATGGTCACTAGCTTTCGTCTAAAGGACAGATCTATTCTCATGCGGTGTTGTAGTTGAGAAATGATTCTTTTTGTCAAGTAGCTTCCTTTCCTGTCTAAATCTAAGAGTAGGATAAGACTCTTGTATCTAGGCATGGAATCCACAAATCTTGTTAGTCCTTTGAAGCTGTGGAACTGACATATTCTTCCTGAAAATCCAAGTTTCTTTAGGGCTTCCTCATCTCGTTTTCCTTCTACCACTACAATGCTATTCTTTTTAGAATTAAGAGTGGTGATGAAATTCTGTACATCGTATATCTCCGACTCTTGGGGGTTCAACCGTTGTTATTTGGAATTAAACATATTAAGCAATTTTCATGGATCAAACAAATGTTCGAAGTACTAGTAATTCAAAATGCAAGATTCGAAGGCCTAGCTGCTTTGGGCAAATTACTTGATGAAGATGGGTTCAAGACAAAGATAGTCCTTGCAAAAAATGAAAAGATTTCATCCATGAATCCACGTTTCATAGTCATACTGGGGGCTCCTGAAAGTGCTAATGACAATCTACCGTACCTCAAAGAAGAACTCAGTTTGATAAGAGATGCAGTTGACAAGAATATTCCAGTTCTTGGAATATGCCTTGGTTCACAACTTATTGCAAAAGCATTTGGGGCCAAAGTCTATCAAGGAAAGAAAAAGGAGATCGGATTCTACCAAGATATTGAATTTGATAACCAATCAAAATCAAAGATTTTTGAAGGAATTAAGAGCCCCGCCATAGTATTTCATTGGCATGGTGACACCTTTGATTTGCCCCAAAATGCCATCAGATTAGCACATTCGAAAGATTATCAAAATCAAGCAATAAAGATTGGAAGCGCAGTTGGAGTGCAATTTCACCTTGAAGTTGACGAAAATACCATAAGGTCATGGCTTGAAAAATCCAAAGAGGAGCTAAGTTCTGTTGCATATATTGACCCTGAAGAGATCGTAAAGGAAATCCCACAAAATTTAGATACGATTCAGAATAATTTGAGAATATTTTACCGAAATTTCAAGTCGGAATTTAATCTTTGACAAAAGTTTAATATAATGACTATCACTAAGTTCGAAAGTCTAATGATATTAAGAGTTAGAATGCAGATACAAAATTTTGAATCTGCAAATAGCATAAAGGGGAATCCATTTTGAGCACGGTAACCAAGATTTTTGAAGAGACCATCTCTACAGATCACAAGGTAATTACCGAAGATCTATCAAAAGCAGTTTTGAAAAAATATGGCGTCAAAGTCCCTGGTTATGCTCTAGTAAATAGTGCAAAGGAAGCAACTAAAGCTGCAAAGAAGATTGGTTTTCCTCTTGTCATGAAAGTTGTATCTCCACAAATTCTTCACAAAACAGATGTTGGCGGAGTAAAAGTTGGATTACAAAATGAAAAACAAGTAAAGAAAGCATTCAATGAGATGTATTCACGACTTTCTAAGAAGAAAGGTATACAGCTAAAAGGAATCTTGCTGGAGAAAATGGTTCCACAAGGAGTCGAGCTAATCGTTGGATTACAAAATGATCCACAGTTTGGACCGGTAATCATGGTAGGACTTGGCGGTGTTCTAACAGAGATATTTAGAGATGTTGCTTTTAGAATGCTCCCAATTACAATTGACGACGCAAAATCAATGTTGACAGAATTAAAGGGTGCTAAGATACTTCAAGGATACCGGAGTAGCAAACCAATTGATTTGAACATGCTTGCAAAAGCACTAGTTCAGATTGGGAATATAGGAGTAGATAATGCATCCTATTTCGATAGTGTTGATTTCAATCCAATTGTGGTATATCCAAAATCATATTTTGTTGTTGATGCAAAGATAATCTTAAGAAAAGAGACTAAAATCGATGCTATCTCAAAGGCACAACCAAACATAGAATTCATGGAAACTTTCTTCACACCTAGGTCTGTTGCACTTGTTGGGGCTTCAGCTACACCCGGTAAGATTGGAAACTCTGTGCTTGACAGCATTGCAAAACACGACTACAAAGGTAAAGTGTATCCAATCAATCCCAAAGCAGAAGAGATCTTGGGTTTGAAATGTTATCCATCTCTTGAGGCAATACAAGATCCTATCGATCTAGTTGTTGTATGTGTAGACCTCTCGGTCACTCCACCAGTTCTTGAATCATGTGCAAAGAAGGGAATTCATAATGTTGTGATAGTATCTGGCGGTGGAAAGGAACTTGGAGGTGAAAGGGCTGCATATGAAGCAGAAATTAAGAGACTTTCCGAACAGTACAAGATAAGAATCATTGGCCCTAACTGTATTGGAATGTTTAATGCGGCAAACCGACTTGACTGTGCATTCCAAGGCCAAGCAAGAATGGTTCGTGCAAAACTTGGCCCTGTAGCATTACTATCTCAAAGCGGGACAATGGGAATTAGTTTTCTTGAAACTGCAGATTCTTTCGGACTTTCAAAGATGGTGAGCTATGGAAACAGATCTGACGTTGACGAAGCAGATATGATCTGGTATCTGGCACATGATCCTCAAACAAAGGTAATTGCACTCTATGTAGAAGGATTTGGGGATGGCCGAAAATTCATTGAAACTGCAAAACGTGTAATGAAGGAAAAGCACAAACCAGTTGTAATTTGGAAAAGCGGTAGAACTACTCTTGGAGCAAAACAAGCAGCTTCACACACTGGTTCACTTGGAGGCTCTAATGCCATCATCATGGACACATTCAAACAAGCAGGAATAATCTCAGTAGATAGCTACCAAGAACTTGCTTCTGTAGTCAAAGGACTAGCTTGGCAACCTGCCGCAAAAGGTCCAAGAGTTGCTCTAGTGAGCAATGGAGCAGGGCCAATGATTGGAGCAATAGACCAGTTTGAAAAATTTGGATTAGAGCTTGGTAAAGTAACGGAGGCCACACTAAAAGAAATGAAAGAACATTATCCTGCAACCTATGTCATAGGAAATGGTAATCCTGCCGATGTTACAGGTGGAGCAAATGCTGATGATTACAGATATGCAATCCAAAAGTTCATGGATGATCCAAATATTGACATAGTGATGCCATGGTTTGTATTTCAAGATGACCCACTAGAAGAGATAATAATTGATCATCTTGGAGAATTTTCAAAACAAGGCAAGAAACCATTACTAGTAGGTGGAAATGGCGGACCTTATACTGCAAAAGTGTCTGCACTCATCGAGAAACATAATGTTCCAGTATACGATGACATTAGAAACTGGGTAGCAACCGCTGCAGCTCTTTACCAGTGGGGAAAACACAAACCGGACAAGGTTTAATTTCCTCATAAGTTGAAATTCCACCATGTCTCTTGTTAATGTTTCAAAATCTGATGGAATTTGCACTGTAAAGATAAACAGGCCTGACAAGCTAAATGCAATGAATATGGATGTTGCAAATGACATTATCAAAGTCTTCAAAGATATAGAAACTGATGATTCAGTAAAAGTGGTGATTCTTACGGGAGAGGGAGACAAGGCATTCTCCGCAGGTGCAGATATTGCATACATGTCTACAATCTCTCCTATAGAAGCTGAATCTTATGCAAAACTTGGTCATCTCCTGACCTATACTGTTGAAAATTGTAGCAAACCAACAATTGCTGCAGTCAATGGGTTTGCCTTAGGTGGAGGATGTGAACTTGCACTTGCATGTGATATTAGAATAGCTGCAGATACTGCCAAGATGGGTCAGCCTGAAGTAACAATTGGCGTTTGTCCTGGGTGGGGCGGTACTCAAAGATTACAAAGGATCATCGGCATATCTCAAGCAAAGGATCTAATTTACACTGGGAGATTGGCAAAGGCAGACGAAGCAAAAGAAATGGGACTAGTAAACAAGATAGTTGAACTTTCCAAATTGATGGAAGAGGCTACAAACTATGCCAAGATGATCGTTCAAAACTCTGCGATGGCAGTTAGAATGTCAAAGATTGCAATAAACAAGGGAAGAAATTCAGATATCGATACTGGTCTTGCGTTGGAGCTTTACACATGGGGCTTGTGCTTTACCCACCCAGACAGAACCGAAAGAATGACGGCCTTTGTAAACAAGTCAAAGAAATAGGCACTTTACCTGTTTCTCTCAGTTGATTCCTAATATGTCCGGTATGAAAAGATTATTATAATTTAAAGGACGAATCTGACATATGAGCAATACCCAAGCGACAAAACTGGTCACAATCACACCAAAGGCCGCAGAGAAGGTCGCAGCTTTCATGAAAGAGGAAGCTGACAAACCAGAATTTCTGCGTGTTTACGTACAAGGTGGAGGATGCTCAGGCTTATCCTATGGAATGGGATTTGAAAAACAAGCCGAAGAAGATGATCTTGTAATCGAAGAAAATGGTGTCAAGATACTTGTTGACAGTTACAGCTCTGAATATCTGAAAGGCGCAAATATTGACTATATTGAAAGCTTGATGGGCGCTGGATTTAAGATAAACAATCCAAACGTGACCAAGAGCTGTTCTTGTGGTTCCTCGTTTACCACCTCTTAAATTCAGAATTTCTAATTTTATTTTAAGAATATTAGTGTAAACAATATTGTTTAGATTACGATGAGTGTCATAGTGGTAAGGACGTGTGGGATTTTACGAACATATTTTGTGACAATCTGTTCAAGTGTTACTGAATCTTGAGCTTCAACTTTTACTATTACGTCATAAATACCAAGTACACCAGTAACCTCTGATATTCCCTTTATTTCCATGAGTTTGCGAATTACTTGTCCTTCTTTTCCTGTTTCACAATGAATTGCTACAAATGCATTTGTCATTTTATATTAGAATGTTAAAAATCAGATTTATGGCCAGAGGCCTCGTGCTTCGTACGCCTCTAATACTCTTCCTACTGCAAGAACCATGCTTGCCTTTCTCATATCCACATTGTGTTTCTTTGACAAGGCATATGTGTCATGAAATCCTCGAACAATGTGTTTTTCCATCTTACCTGCCACCTCATCAAATGACCAGTAGTATCGCTGCAAGTTTTGTACCCACTCGAGATATGATATACAAACACCTCCAGAGTTTGCGAGGATATCTGGGATCACCATGATTTTTTTCTTGTGTAGAATTTCATCTGCTTCAGGAGTAGTTGGGCCATTTGCTGCCTCTGCAATTATCTTACAATGAATGTTCTTAGCAATCTGCGGGGTGATTTGATTCTCCAGAGCAGCAGGTACTAACACATCACATGGTGTTGTGAGAAGTTGTTCTGTTGAAACCTTCTTGCTGCCGGGATATCCAACTACGCTTCCATGCTTATTCTTATAGTCAAGAACTTTCTTTGAATCCAGTCCTTTTGTATTTACTATAGAACCTTTAGAGTCACTTACCCCAATTACTTTTGCTCCCAGCTTTTCCAAGTATTCAGCAGCAAATGTTCCGGCATTACCATAACCTTGTATCACTACTTTAGCACCTTTTAGTCGGAGTCCTACTTTCTTTGCAGCTTCTCTTACACAATAGGCAACCCCCAGACCCGTTGCAACATTTCTTGCTTGAGAACCTCCTATGGGTAATGGCTTGCCAGTTATTACAGCTGGTTCTCCTTGTCCATGCAGAACACTATAAACATCCATTATCTGCGCCATTTCTTTTCCAGTGGTGTAAACATCTGGAGCTGGAACATCTTTTCCAGGACCAATTATCTCAGATATTGCATATGCATATCTTCGTGTCATTCTCTCCTTTTCTCCAGCGGAAAGTTTCTTTGGATTACAAATTATTCCTCCCTTTCCACCGCCAAAAGGAACATCAACTATTGCACATTTCCATGTCATCCACATTGAAAGTGCTTTTACCTCTTCTATAGTTACATCAGGATGGTATCTTATTCCTCCCTTGTGTGGTCCCCGAAAATCATTATGTTGTGATCTATATCCTGTGAAAACTTTGATTCTTCCGTCATCCATTTTTATAGGAATGGATACTGTCAGAACTTTCTTAGGAGTTGCCAGCATTTCGTGAACGCCAGGATCAAGCTTCAGAATTTTTGCTGCACTTGCAAGTTGCTTGAGAGCATTCTGCCATGGATCTATTTTAGTCAAGAGTAACGATATGTCTCACTATATATTGTATTTAAATTTGTTGAGAATAACTTCTGTTAATTTTACGACTGTTTATTCTATGCGTTAACTGTCGGCGGTTCTGTTGAGATCTATTCATTCTGGGCAACCGATTCAGAAGTCATCGGTGACTCCTGATAATCTTCTAAGAAGATCGCCATGTGTTTTTGTAACTTTTCCCATTCCTTTTTTAGGTCTTTTTTAGGCAGTAATAATACGGACTTTCCAAATTCTAGCTTTTCAAGGTCTTTAGTTGGTGTTATTAATTAGGCGCCTATTAAATTTGATCTTCTCAGAAAAAACAGCCGTTAGTTAACGCCACCCTGAAACAGCTGAATAATTAACAGAACTTGAGAATAAGATCGGTTATGAACTTGACGACGGTTCGGTTCCTTGACTAGGTTTTCCTAATTTTGATGCGATAAGATTTCTTAGATCGTCATTGGTTATGTTTGTATGATTTATTCCAAGAGTTTTTGCCATGATCTCAAGTTTCTCCCTTTCTGAAGCTACTGGACCTTGCACAGGGATACTGAATTCTCCTTTTGCTTTTTGGTATTCATTTTGAGCAATATTCTTTGTTTTATTGATCTCTCCCATAACTTGCCCGATCTTTCTTGATGCCCCTGGCAAACGTTTTGTTCCCAATAGCATTATCAGGGCAACAAATGCAATGACAATCCAGTCATTTCCCATTATTGTGAGGGAGAAATCAAGCATGACAAGAATTAGTGAATTCCGAAATTAAAGCTTTAGACATTACTTGTAGGCGGCTACTATTATAGCGCCACCCATCATGGC
>JBOGQX010000022.1:0-11385 GCA_050749285.1 Nitrosotalea sp.
AGCTAAAGGGCAAGTATCCAAGATTCTCAAAAGGCAAAAAGGAACAACTTGCAATTGATCTCTCCCACATGTACTATGATACAAGAGTTCAGGTTGTTAGGGTCTTTGAACTGTTGGGCAAGGAACCGATGTTAGGCGAATATGATAATCTGTGACCAACCTTCCTGTAATCTTATGAATCCCAAATAAGACTATCCTGAATCCATCCAAACCTTTCCTTGTCGTTAATTGTTGCTTCTTGGTTGATCAACGAACCTTCTTTGAGCCTTGCAAGTCGTCTGTTGAACGTTACCTGAACGTTGTAAAATCTTTCTTGAACCTTTGTTATTTCTTGTTGAACCCTTCTTATTCCCTCTTGAATCCCACTTGGAAGGACTTGATTTCTCTTGGAATGTGCTTTAATGTTGCTTGATTTTGCTTAATTTTTGTTAGAATTTGCTTGCAATACCGTCACGAACAAATCGAGCTAAAAATGGTTTTTTAATGGTCTTACATCAATGTTGACAGAAACTACAATTCTGTCATCAGAATAATCTTACCATGTTCTTCTGTAAATACCAGAGTTTGCCCAACCTCTACCTTCATCAGCTTTCTTACCTCTTCTGGAATGGTTACCTGATATCGTACAGTTACCTTGCTTGCGCCTAGTATCTTTGCCATCCATCAAGACAAGTAAGATAATCAAGCATTATATGTAGCCATGAATACCAAGATTACCAAGATAAATCTTATAATCAGATAATTTTACCACAATACAATGAAAATCAGAACGCTAACAATACTAGCTACAATTCTGACCATCACAGGAGGTGTCTTCTTTTCAGCACATGCCCAAACCGAACAGGGACAGGTTCCAACATGGTTCAAGGGTGTTGCTGGATATTGGGCAGAGGGAAAGATCTCACAAGGTGATTTCATTAATGCGATACAATTTCTAGTTAGCCAAAAAGTCATCACCCTCCCAAGCGAAGTTCCTTCTGCAAATGCTCAGACAACAAACCAACAAAGTACAGGACAAACCAGTTCAACAACAGTTCAAGGACCACCGGGTCCGCAAGGACCAAAAGGTGACAAAGGAGATACTGGTCCACAGGGAATAGCCGGACCTCAAGGACCGGCAGGACCACAGGGATCAAAAGGAGATACCGGTCCGCAAGGACCAGTAGGACCACAAGGTGCAGTAGGTCCACAAGGACCTATTGGACCGCAGGGACCACCTGCTAAGATCGTGCATCTTAATGCAGGAACATGTGGTTCCACAGTATCTTATGGTGGAGTTTCGGCATCAAGTGGATGGTGTCCTGCTGGTCTTGGTGTGTCAAATCCAATGTTTTTTATTGCAGATACCACTGTTACAGCAAACTCGGTGGTTTTGGTTACTACAAGTAATCCACCATCTTCCATTGGAGCTAATTGCTATGTCCTTCAAATATTTCCGGCACAAGGATTTGACCTACTTTGTAGTGGTTCTACATACAACAGTGTGCCAGTTGGTACAACACTAAACTATGCTATACTAAACCCATAGCATAATCTTTTTTTTCTTTTTAATTATAACAAATACCCTTATTGGTGCAATACAATTATGGCTGATTCGTTCATTCTATTTTTCAAAACTATTCTCTATCTTTGAGATTGATAGAAACTCCGTAGCCACGAAGGAGTTTGATATTGTAATGGTTTTTCTTATTTTTGAGAGTCAAAACGGATAATCAAATAGGGCGTTTCTATTTTGTTCTAGGGCATTTTTTATTTCTTTAACGGTATTAACTGCTATTATTTGGTATCTTGCATATTGATTCATCTCTGACAGAAATTTTTCTTGTATCCATGGAATTCGCAATGATCTGATCTTATCCTCGATTTTCTTATCAGCAGGATTAAGATTATGTGCAAATTGATTTCTTATTTCGTTCATAGCCTTTGCATATGTGAACAGCCATTTATCCAGAAACCCCAAACCGTGCAAAATTTTTATTTTATAATTAAATGTGAAATGAGCATCATCAATTAATTCGTTAGAATTAGAGAACTTTTTTTCTATTGCAAGGTTAACGTAATGCTCTAGATAGAGATGCCCACGAATGAATAAGATGAGTTGGTTATCAGCTTTTATCACTTCTTCTATCATTTTATCAGTAAGATCCACAGATCCTTCTGAAGTCATGATTGTTGTTTTAATTCTGAACTTCTAAAGTTTTACGACACACCGCAGATTTTTACTCGTCCGAGGGGGGCAGACTATTTTTACTCTTTGTCAATGAACTCCTTTGGGACTAATTCTAGGGTGCGGACCTATGAAAGTCTGCTTGCGTCAAATGGATCACTTTGATTCAAAACGTAAGTCAAAAAGCGTAGAAATAGTCGAGTTTGTAATGTCTGATATGAGTAACATTTGGAATAAGATATACGAAAATGATGCTTCATTTTTTGGTGAAGAATCAAGCAATTTTGCCATATCCTGTTATGATACCATGAAAGACAAAGTCAAGACAATACTAGAGTTAGGTTGTGGTCAAGGGCGAGATTCCTTATTTTTTGCATCAAAAGGCATCAAAGTAAAGGCATTGGATTATTCACAACTTGCAATAGAACAATTATCACAACTTGCAAAACAAAAAGGCCTTTCCATCAATGCGTCTACATATGACGCAACTAAACCACTTCCGTTTAGTGACAGTGAATTTGATGCAGTATATTCGCACATGCTATTTAGCATGGGATTTACTCAGGAACAATTGAAGTTCATTTTTCAAGAGATTAAAAGAGTTTTGAAAAATAATGGATTCCATTTCTTTTCTGTTAGAAACCACAACGACAAATTCTATGGAACTGGAACTAGACTAGATGATGAAATATATGATATCAATGGATTTCAGATTCGATTTTTTACTAAACAGGAAATAGAGAATCTTTCTGAGGGCTTCAAGATAATTGAGATCAGAGAAGAATATGAAGAACCTGTGACACTTTATCTTGTTACCGCTAGAAAAGAATAGTAATTGTTGGATTAACTTTAAATTCATTTTCAAAGGATAGATAGTATGGTAGAAACCATTAGTGCAGAGAAGTTAAAGGAACAAAAAGATAATTTTGTTATAATAGATGTTCGTGAACCTGATGAACTTGCAGGAAGACAAATTGAAGGCTCGGTAAATATTCCATTAGGACTTGTTATAAGAAATGTAAGACAGGGAAAATTAGATCATCTCAAAGGCAAGAAGATTGTCTGTCATTGTTCTGCTGGATATAGGGGAAATATTGGAGCTGAGGAACTAAGCAAATCTGGCTTTCAAGCATTAAATCTTGAAGGTGGCTTTGAGGCTTGGAATAAGTTAAATCAAAAATGAGTATTTCTTCTCAAGTTTCTGGGTTTAGGATTCTGCTTTTCTATAAGCCTCTAATGCGGTAATCGCAAACGCGCCAGCAAGTAAGGAAAGTGGAATTGACAACCATAAAGCGTGTCTAAAGAAAACAAGATTGACAGTTTCAGCAGTCAAGATACAAACACTCTCGGCTGTAATCAAGACATACAGCGTTGTTTTCATTATTTGTTTAAAGTCAGGTGATTTGTATAATTGAGGAATCGACTTAACACCAATTACAAAGTTGTTGAAGGTTGTTTTGATATTAGATACAAATCCATTATGTCCATCCTCTAAAGCAGAACAACAGCCATCAACTACTCGTTTTAAGTTATATCTTCCAAGTATCGTGGCAAATGTGGTAAATCCAGCAAGACCATAACCCAAAAGGTATGACATGGTAATTCCAAAAGGAGTTTTGAAACCAAACAAAAGGAAACTGCTATTCTGCCCTATCTCTGCTGATAAGATACAAAGGATCTCAATCCCTAATGCGGAAGCGTACATATTTTTTACATTACAAAAGAATCTAACGGTAGTATTGGATTCTTTTAGATGAATCTCTATACAGCAACAATCGTCTTTAATACAGAACTTACAGTCTTGTAGAGTTTGTTTACTGCATAATTCTGGAATACATTCACAATCAGCACACTTGACGGACAATAGATGATGAATGTAGATTTACCTATTAAAACCATGTTTTGAATTTTTTGAGGCTAGTTTAATTAGATTTTGTGTTTCTTAATATGAAAATAAAAAATTGGGAGAGGGTTTTTTGGTTTCACCCAAATCACCTTCGGATTTTCCGGTTTGGAATGGATCCTGTCTCGGTCATGTGTGAGCCGAGACACCACCCGGTCCACTTTTTGTATCGTTCGGAACCCCTTAAAAGCAACGAAAACTTTCACAACATGCAAAAATGTTTTAGACTTTTAGAAGACGATGATGTCAGAAGATGGTACGAGAATCTTTGTCGGGGAAGCAAGCTTACTGCCTCGGTAAGGCTGCGAAGACTGAACCTCTTCTGTATACAGCACAAAACAACTCCAAAGGACCTGGTATCTATCGGAAAAGAGGATCCAAAAAAGCTTGAGGATATTTTACATGATCACGTGACAGATCTTGAATCAAAAAAATATGCGCCAAGCTACATCGAGGATATACTAAAGGCAGTCAGGTCGTGGTTCTCATACAACTATATCGAGCTGAAAAGAAAGATCAAGATAGCAAACTCTGACATACCGGTAACACTACAGGACGAGAAGGTACCGTCAAAGCAGGAGCTCAAAGATATCCTAAATGCCGCAACAAGAAGGGCAAGAGCCAGTATCAGCCTGATGGCATTTGCAGGACTGCGACCTCAGGTTCTTGGAAAAGATGACGGCTCTGACGCATTGAGGATATCAGACATACCCGATCTAGTTGTGGAAAAAGATGCAGTACACTTCAAAAGAGTTCCTGCAATGATAACAGTACGACAGTCTCTTTCAAAGGCAGGACACAAGTACATCACATTTCTTACAAGCCAGGGGTGCCAGTATCTTCTTGGGTATCTCAAGGGTCGCATCATGACAGGAGAATCACTTGGACCAGACTCTCCTGTGATATCAGTAAGCAAGGGCTATGATAAAAAAGGAGGCAGAACAAGCAATCCAATAATCACAACGAAATGCATCACTGCAGAGATAAGAGATGCAATCTGGTCTGTCAAAAAGGCAAGGCCGTATGTGCTGAGATCATACTTTGATACCCAGCTTCTGCTGGCAGAAAGTCATGGAAGAATTGCACATGCATACAGGCAGTTCTTCATGGGACACAAGGGCGACATGGAATCAAGGTACACAACTAACAAGGGAAGGCTGTCTGACGAGATGATAGAGGACATGAGAAGAACCTTTCAGCAAAGCGAGCAGTTTCTCTCCACAGACGAGATACAGGAAAAGGACAAGAAGGAACTCCTCCTTGAGATGTGGCGCGAGCAGGCAAAACTCTACGGAATCAATCCACTAAAGATCAAGATAGAGAAGCAGAGAGATGAAGAAGGCACACCTGGTCTTGATGATGAAATTCTTGCAATAAAGGATGCAATTGTAAAATCAAGAGAGGAAAGGTATGAGGGAAAGCTGGTATCAGAAGACGAGCTTGTTGCGTTTATAGAGCAAGGGTGGGATATCATAAAAGAACTACAGAACGGCAAGGTCCTTGTGCGAAAGAGGGCTCTGTAGAATCTTTAGTATGGATTCGATAACCTCTTCTTTTCTTCTGTAGGCCTTTTCTGATAGTACCGCAAGAAGTGCATTTACCAGTTCCTGATATGGCTCTATGGTATTACAGACAAGATAATCGAGAAATTCGTGCCTTAGTGTCTGTACTGCTTTGTCGATCGTTTCAGAGTAGATGTATACCGTCCTTCCACATACCTCGCCCTCTTTTGTAGAATTGATATCAGGAATCCATCTGACCTGCAGTTCTTTTCCCTTTCCAGAGACTGCCCTGAGCCACGCAAGCTCTTCTTCAAGTCTGTCCAATACAGATGATTCGGCTATTGCTTTTAAGGAGTTCAGCGATACGTGTCATCATGACATTCAAGATCTCTTACTCCATTATAGGGCCTCTGTATAACACTCAAATTCCTAAAGGTAGACTGAAAATTTTTTTAGCGTACCTTTAGGAAAATCATTTCATGGAAACTCGCTGTTATGAAGAGCTTCTTGTTTTACACCATGGGAGCCAAGAGAAGTAAAAAAATTCTTCTGCTGAACTGAAAACGCGGGACAAAAGGCCTGAAATTATTGGTCGATATATACCAATCCGTATATATACGAGATGGTATATGGTTTGAAAGTCTCACCACTTTGCCAAGATCTTTTCCAATAACAGCTCACTCTAAAGGGTCCATTACGCCAAATGGCGTTACGCTAAACGGCGTAACATGTGAAGATTCATTTGTCATAAAGTTCTGATTCCCGATTTTACTTTATAAAGCTATTTTACTTTATCAAATAATCCGCCCATCAATACATACTAATTCCTATAACAGGCGCCAAATTGTAGACAATGTAGACATTTTTTGTCTACATTGTCGACTTTCGTACAAGATACTGCTTTAGCAATGGAACAGAAAAACGGTAAATTCCACGTTTGTAGTTATAAATCAGACCTTTCTCCTCAAGCCTTTTCATGTATTTTGACAATGTAGTTCGTTCCATTCTTGTCCTTTTCTTGATAAAATCAAACGGGATGTCAGTAACAGTTGCGCCCGCCATGGCAATAATCACTTTTTGCTCATCGTCACTCAATATCTCTAGTCTAGGATCAAAAAAGTCATCATCAAGTTGTTTTGTAATCATAGGACTGATTCTGTCATAATTACTTAGGGAAATTTTCTTCTTATCACTCATATTGATTAACTCCTTACAGTAAAATTGAATAAAATATGGATACTGACCAGTTTCGGTGACAATCTTTTCAACAAGAGGTTTTTCAAATTTGTACTCGCTTTTATCTAGCGGCTTTGTAATTGCAAATGCTGCTTCTTCCTTGCCTAGATTTCCAACCTCCAATGATTTGTACATGCGTTCAGAATATGATCTTGCTTCTTTAATATTGAGATGGAGGTTTGGTAGACCGGAAAAAACTGCAAAATATTTACAGCCAGCCTTTTGCACTTCATTTAGCACTCCCATGAAATCAGAAAGAACAAACCACTTTTTGTATGGCACATCGTAGATTGAATGAAATTCGTCAAAAAGGAAGATGACTCCTTTGTAATTACTGTTTTCAAAGATTTTCCAATTCTTGGTAAGATACTCCTTCAGATGATCCTCAAATGGTACACCAGAAGCTGAACTGTATGACGGTTCATAATAGAAAACATCTGGAATTCCTACATGTTTCGGTCTAACATAAGAGAGAATTGAAGTAAACTTGTCTTTTATTCGCTTGACTCTGGAAAATGTACCCATTGCAGTCTTTATGTCGTATTTTAATGCCTTGGTAAACTCATCTGGATCACAGTATTTCTTACTAAACTGTGCTCTCTTAATAGGAAGAAATCCATGACTTACACACAACTTACTAAATTCTTCCATGAGAACCGTTTTTCCAGTACCTCGTAAACCATATACTATCAGATTCTCAACATGACCGTCATTAATGCTCTTTAACATTTGTTCAAACCTTGCCAAATGTTCTTGCCTCCCAGCAAGATAAGGAGGAGGCGCTCCTGAACCGGGATTGAATGGATTATTCATTGTAGACAATGTCGACAAATAATGTCTACATTGTCTACATTATAAGCAGTGTGGAGTCTATGGATTCACTGATGAATTATTTGCAGAATGGCTTAAACTGTCTGATTCCTTGTAAACTTTACAACTTGTAAACTTTACAAGGATCGGCTACCATGGTCTGACAAGGCAGATCTAATAGTCAAAGAAGACCCCATACTGTCAAACAAGAGAGGTTTTTGAAAAATGTGATACCTCCACAAGGTAATTTTCCTACGTTTGGACTGAAAATTTTTTCAGCCCAAAGGTAGGATTTTGGGTATTACACGGGCTTGGTGTATGTGATAAACAAAGAGGTGACATTATAACAGAAAAAATTACATTATTGAAATCTTCACACAACGAGTTCTTTAAAGCATGCAAATCACCTCCCGTATTTTTCTCCTTTTAACTTGTTGCAAACTGTATTTCTGAAGATATTGTGTACTTTATCAGAAAGATAAGAAGGACCAAAAAGCGTATAGACAAGAGCTCGTTTATCGTATCTATTCCAAAAAAGTTACAACAAAAGCTGGAATCTCACAATCAAGAAATAGCAGCAAGGCTTGCAAATTTTTCACGGTTACGCTATTTTTACGATGATACCGAAGGCTCTAGGTGCTTTCTATTGGTACTATGGAGCAGCGAACTGCCACCAAATTATGCATCTGACAAGACCAAGACAACCACAATACAGAAGAGCGGCAGGACAAGCAGGTATGTTATCATACCAAGGAAGGTGTGCTACAGGTACGGGTGGGGCGCGGGAACCGAGCTTGTGATTGGACTTGATTATGATATGGATGAATATGTGCAGGGTACAATATACAAGGACGGTGACTTTGTACCATCAGAAAAAGATCCTGAGCCCTGTGTCATAAAATTCCAGAGGTACCAGGACATGAAGAAGTTGTACAGTGCAAGACTTGAAAAGAAAAAGGAAGATCTTGCAAGGCAGGAAAGTGACGCATACTGGTCTACCCGCAACAAACCATCCAATTATGGTATCATCATGGACAGGATAAATTATGAAAGAAAGAACATACACAAGCTTGTCTGGAACCGACTGTTGCAGATGAACCTTGTCGCAATATCGTACACTGACTTTGTAAAGCTCAGGTCAGAGAAGGAAAGGGAGAAGAAGAAAAAGAGAAAAGAATTTCTGCAGAAAAGATATGGTAACAGGTCAACGTGGCAATACAGAAAGGATATCGTCAGGACCGGCAAGAGTTATGGATATGATTACGATGCACGGCGCGAGAGCATCTTGGATGATCCTGATGCGTATCTAGAGGCAAAGAGTGACGATCCTGAGCTATACGGAGAGGAAAGATCTGAGAGCAAAAGCTCGTACCATGAAGATGAATCTGAAGACTTCTAGTTTCCTTTTAAACTATATTCGATTTCTATAACATGGCATGCGAGAACCATGATGATATAGTAGCAATAGATGCTGGAACGGGATTTGTAAAATGTGTCTCTGCGCACATGCGGGTATCATTCCCATCCATATATGGAACAAGACGACTGACAAGATGGGAGGATCCAAAGGAAGGAACGGTCGAAGCTGTAGGATACGAGGCAGTCAAGATGTCAACCTATCCTGATACCGTATTGGTAAGGGCTGTGCTTGAGGGCAGGATAGCAGAAGAGAAGGCCTTTGTAGCTATCATCAGGGAGGCAGTTAGAATGCTTGGATGTGAGCGCGATCTTGGATCGTTTGTTGTTGTAATGGGCCTTCCATATGGTGCAGCGCAGCAGAAACAGTACCTTGAGAAATTAGTAGAGCGAATCTTAAAGCCAAGGCAGGTGCTTGTCATACCGCAATCGATTGGCACGCTCCTGTCGGAAGATGCAAGGACTGGTATGGTACTCTCGATAGGGCAGGGAACTACAGAGCTTGTCCTCTTTGAAGACCTCAAGCCAGTTGCCGGAATCTCGATTCCGCAAGCTTGTGACTATCTGTACGAAGATCTTGCATATCTTGAACATGAAAAAAATACTGCAGACAAGAAAAAAATAGATGCACTGACTACAATTCTTGCCAACAAGCTTGCAGTCTTCAAGACCAGACTGAACAAGGAATATGACATCTACATGTCAGGTGGGGGAGTGCTTGTAGAGGGACTGTGCGAGTCTTTACATGCCAAGGTCCACGACAAACTCAAGATTGTAAAAGATCCACTCTACTCTAACGCGACAGGACTCTACAAGCTTGGCGGGATGGTATCGTTACCATCATCTAGTACTGAAGGTCAGCAAGCGATATTCCACCCATAATGACGTTCTCCTTTTCTTTTGTTACTTGATTTACGGATTCGACTGTGACAGTATCATGCTTGTTACTTTCTGTACTACCGCCAAGAATCCTATTTTCTTTTGATACTACAAACCTGTTCTCTTCAAGCTTGAAGTAGAGTACGCCACCTTTCTCAATATGCAGCGCTTTGCAGATCTTTCTTGGTATCGTGACCGCAAGCGAGTGCTTGGGCTCACGCCCAATCTTTACCACACGTCTTGCATAGATTTTGGATATAGTACTATACAACAAGATGAAAACTACAGAAACTTAAAAACCATAAAAAACTATATGGTTTTGCCTCCAAAAACTATATGGTTTTTCCTGCTGCACTATGTAGCTTTTCCGACAAAACCAAGGTATCCATTCAGAAAAAAGTAAGGAAATCTGATGCTCAAGAACAGTCCATGCGTAAAAATTTCCTTGTTTTTGCCAAAAAAGCGCTTTACCGCCATATTATACGTATTTTATTTTTTATTTTCTTTTTTCTTTGTGCAGTTTTACCATCTTGACTTTCTATCTAGTTTTCTTTCTCTTGAAAACCATATAGTTTTTAGATTACCATTTTTCTGTTGTTTTTACATTTGATCTGCAATCTCTTTTCTCCTAGAATTCTCCTTTCTGCTTATTCTACTCTAATTCTCATCTCTCTAACTTTTTCTTTTCCATTATCATTCCTGCCTATCTGAATACTGCACCAAGATCTAATACATCAAGTACGCCATCACCATTGATATCACCAGATTCAATAGTTCCTTTCCTTTCGTGTTCTTCGTATACCAGCTTTAGGTACTTTGCCTAACACAAGACGAGGAATATCATATCGTTTTTCCTTCCCGTACCACTCGTACAGGTCCTTGTCGCTCTTTGAGAGGTTGCATCTCTGGCAAGCCTGTGCCATGTTGTCTATAGTATCTGGACCTCCTTTTGACCTTGGAATGATATGTTCCCAGTGAAGATTCTCGGTACTTCGGACGCTTGTACGTCCATACATTAACTCATTTCTGAGTCATGACACTTTCGTGTCTGACACATAAAAAGCTTCAAAAGTTATGTAGTAATTCTATGACTGTGTGAACTAGTATCTGATAAACCTTTACACGACAATCCTGTCACAAAAAAAAAGTGTGAGAGGATTGGACTTTTGTCTTGACCTTCCTAATCAAATAACCATAAAGCTATTTCTATTTCCTATACTTCTAGATAATCCGGTTTATCTCTTCATCAGAGTTTTCCATATTTTGTCGTTCTTGCATCAACTTTCCTGTATAACGATTTCAAATCTCTCATGATGTCTGGAATCTTAATCTACTTCATGTATTCATTCCAGACTTTTTTCCTTTTATAATAATTTGATCAGTTTATTTTAGGCTTGTCTTTCCGAGTGATTTTCTAGGTTTGTAATCTAAATTCTTCAAAGTAAACCTCGCCTTTCTCAATAGCACCCTTG
>JBOGQX010000023.1:0-69899 GCA_050749285.1 Nitrosotalea sp.
GTCTTTATCTCATAGCTTGTGAGACCAACCTTCTCAAGGGCCTTCCTAGTCTTGTCCGATAGGCTCATGTCTATGAATCGAGGTTTCCATTGTATATAGTCTAGGATAGGTAGATCAGGCACTAACCACGAAGGAGTTCTACCTATTCATCTGGTGTCTTGTAGGAAATGGATTAAATACTGATTTTCTAAAGTATGGCTAAGCGATGGAACTAATACAGATATCTAATCTCAAGACTCCTACGATAGGGAAGAAGTCTACTATTAGATTTACCCAAAGCATATGCCCAGATTGTAACATGATCCTTGATGCAGAGGTCTTTGAAAGAGACGGCAAGGTATTCATGAGCAAGACTTGTCCTACGCACGGCGAGTGTGAAGAGCTATATTTTGGTTCTTATGAGATGTACAGGAAGTTTAGCACCTATTGGATGGATGGAAAAGGTGCACATGCTCCAAATGTAATGATTGAGAAATGTTCTTGCCCAAACAACTGTGGACTGTGTTCTAACCATCTTTCACACAGTGGGCTTGCAAACATGATAGTTACCAACAGGTGTGATCTGACTTGCTGGTACTGCTTCTTCTATGTAAAGAAAGGACTTGAAGGTGCATACATGTATGAACCTACACAAGATCAAGTAAGAGCGATGATGAAGACTCTAAAAGCAGAGCGGCCAATTCCAGGAAACTCTATGCAAATCACTGGTGGAGAGCCAATGTTAAGAGAAGACATCACTGATGTTATCAAAATAATGAAAGAAGAGGGAGTTGATCACATTCAAATGAATACAAACGGAATCAGATTTGCCCTAGACCCAGAAGCTATGCGGGAGGTAAGACTTGCAGGTGTCAATAACCTGTATCTGAGTTTTGATGGTGTAACTCCAAGAACAAATCCAAAGAATCATTGGGAAGTTCCATATGCATTAGAAAGTGCAAGAAAGACAGGAACTACCGTTGTCTTTGTACCTACAGTTATCAAATCAATTAATGATCATGAATTAGGCGGCATTATTAGATATGCACAAAAAAATCTTGATGTTGTACATGCAGTTAACTTCCAACCAGTTTCATTGACAGGAAGAATGGGCAAAAAAGAGCGTGAGAAATACAGAATCACAATTCCAGACTGCATCCAAAGAATCGAGGAACAAACAGGCGCTGAGGTTACAGTAGATGACTGGTTCCCAGTTCCAAGCTGCATGCCATTGACAAATGTTATTGAAGCATTTTCAAGTAAACCAAAATACGAGTTATCTATTCACTTTGCCTGTGGTGCTGGTACTTACATATTTGAAGACCAAGAAACCAAAAAATTTGTTCCACTAACAAAGTTTGCAGACATTCAGGGAATGTTAGAGCTCTTTGAGGACAAGGCAGAAGAGATTCGCTCTGGCAAAAACAAATACTTTACAATGCTAGAGGTTGTAAGAAAACTATCAAGCTTTGTAGATAAAAAGAAACAACCGGCAGGCCTTGATCTTGCAAAAATGTTTGGTAATATACTTATGAAAAGATCATTTGATGCAGTAGGCTCATGGCATGTCAAAGGACTCTTCTTAGGCATGATGCACTTCCAAGACAAGTACAACGAAGACTTGGAAAGATTACAAAGATGTGATATTCATTATGTAACACCAGATCTTAGAATAATTCCATTCTGCGCATTCAATGTAATTCCAGAATGGTATAGAGACAGAATCCAAAAGAAATATTCTACAACAGTAGAAGAATGGGAACAAAGAGTAGGTGCAAAGCTTGAAGATGGTCTTTACAGAGGAATCATGAGAAGAGGCTCAGGAGACGAACTTGCTGCAGGATGTGCAAAGAGCCAGATGTTTCATGAAGCATCACAAGCTCTGATGTAAAATTTTCTCTAAAAAATCTACATTTTGATTCCAATACCTTATTAGCTGAATTAGTTAGTCTTCAAGTATATTGAAGATACTGTTTGTTTCTCCAAGATATGCAGGAGGAATCGGTGGGCATGCAAATCTACTATCAGAAAAACTGCGTCAACATGGTTATGACGTAACACTGATGAATGTACCACATATTCCAATTAAAAATTTGAAAAATCCTAGCTTTGCTGTCTTGGGAACAATGAAGGCTTTGTTGTCAAAGGAAAAGTATGACATTGTACATGCATTTAATGTGCCGTCAGCATTTGTGATGAAATCTGTTAAAGCAAAGAAAAGAGTATTATCTGTTCATGGAATTTACTCTGAACAAGTAGAATCACTTCACTCCGCTGGAATAAGTAGCATAGTAACCTCTGCAGAACCGAAGGTCTTGAAATGGGCAGATAAATTAACTACTGATTCAGCATTTGTCCAAAAGACATACAAAGAAAAACTGAATTTGGATGTTGAGTTACTTCCCTCTCCAATAGATGAAACACGTTTTGCAGAAATACCTGAGGTTGTTAAAATAAAAAATCAAATCGTTTACGTAGGAAGGGACAGCTATGAAAAAGGAATTGATATCTTGCAAAGTATTGAATCCAAAATCAATGGAAAGGTCGTTTATTGTACAAATGTTCCATGGAAAGAAGCAATGACTACTCTGAAAGCTTCAGCCGTCTTGGTGGTTCCATCTAGAATGGAAAGTATTCCGTGGACAATTAAAGAGGCCTTTTATCTGAAGGTACCTGTAGTAGCCACAACAGTTGGTGGAATTCCTGAGATAGTAGAAGACAAAATTACAGGCATCTTGGTTCCACCAAACGATCCTGTTTCTCTTTTAAATGGAATAAACCTCGTTCTAAATAACAAAGAGATGGCAATGAAATTGTCAGATAATGCATACATGTACTACTTCAATAATTTGACTTATGAGAAGATTCTACCAAAATATATTAAATTTTATGAAGATTTGGTAAAATAGGCCTTATACGGTAACAAATCCTATCGTTAAAGAATTTCAAACAGCCAATCATCTAGATTCTTTTCGGAGTGCCATCCAATCAGCTTTTTTGCCAAATTGATGTCTGCTTGGCTTTCTTTCACATCTCCTTGTAGCGGTTTTTCGTGAATAGGATTCATTTCAAGACCTGTAGCCTTTATGATCATTTTGGCAAGTTCTAGAATAGATGTTGCCTTTCCACTACCTACATTGATGAAAGCCGAATCAACTTTACTTTCCATTGCAAGAAGATTTGCTTTTGCAACATCGCCTACATAAACAAAATCTCTTACTTGTAGACCATCTCCATAAATTATGGGAGGCTGATGATTTCTTACTCCCTCAAGAAATTTTGTAATTACTCCCGCGTATGAGATCGACTGACCCTTGCCATATACATTGAAGTATCGAAGACCAATTACTTTCACTTGCTTTGAATACTCTTCTGCTAATAATTCATCCTGAATCTTGGTCTCTCCATACGGATTAAGAGATCTCCTTTTTGAATCCTCTTTGATTGGTATTCTTTCTGGATTTCCGTAAACACTAGAACTACTGGCGTATACTACTTTGAGACCAAACTCCTTAGCTATTTTAAAGATATTTTCAGTACCTGTTACATTCACAAGGTGATATTCCTTAGGTTTAACAAAAGATTCTTGAACTACGGTTAGTGCTGCCTCGTGAAAGATTCCATCCATATCTTTGGATAGGTTTCGTAGTTTATCATATTCCAAAATATCCATCTTATGAAAAACGATCTTTTCATTTACGCTGGATAAATTTTCTATCTTTCCACTATGTAAATTATCTACAACTACCACAGAATGTCCTTTGCTTACTAAATATTCTACTAAATGGCTTCCAATAAAACCAGCACCGCCTGTCACAAGTAAACGCATAGTCAGTACCTACGTTATCGTCTCTTTAAGTCTTAAGAAGAAAAATGAAATACAAATTTATATAAACTTAGTCAGGCATCCATCTCAAGTAGCTGATAAGAATTTGTCATCATCTAAAGACGGTCTTAAAAATTTGGTATTGTCAGATCCTGCTGAAATAAATCACTATATCAAATCAAGTGACATAAAGGTCTGCGTTGTAGGTATTGGAAGAATAGGGCTTCCAACTGCATTATCTTTTGCTAACGTGGGTCTTCCAACTATTGGTATTGACATCAACACATCATTAGTTCAGATGGTGAACTCTGGAAATTATCCACTCAAAGACGAACCAGACTTTGACAAGATATTTGAAGATGTGGTAAAGAGAAAATTACTTTGGGCTACAACTGAAATATCTGAAGCTGTTCCAAAATGTAATCTTGTTATTCTTTCTTTGCCAACGCCAATGGATAAGAACAATGTACCAGACTACTCTGCATTAATTTCTGTTGGAAGAAGCCTCAATAAACTGTTAAGTAAAGGCTCGATAGTGGTTGTGGAAAGTACCATAGAGCCAGGTTTTGTAGAAAATGAGTTGCTGTCAATAATAGAAGGCAACGACAAGGTATTAAAAGCTGGATCAGATTTTAGCATAGCTGCTTGTCCAGAAACTGCAAATCCTGGACAAATCTTGCATGATTTTGGTGCAGTACCTAGGTTAGTAGGAGCTATTAATGACAAGACAACAAAAATGGTATCTGAGATTTACAAGCACGTATTTGGTGCAGAAATTATAATGCTGCCTGACTGCAAAACCGCTAATGCTGCAAAGCTTACTGCAAACGTTTTTCGAGACATAAACATAGCTTTTGTAAACGAGCTTGCAATCCTATTTGAAAATCTTGGTATAGATATAATAAAAGTTCTTGAAGCATGCGATAAAAAATACAACTTTGAAACGCATTATCCTGGAGCCGGTGTGGGAGGACCTTGTCTGCCTGTAAATTCGTATCAAATTTTGAATTCAGCTAGAGGAATGGAAAATAATGGCTTGCTAAGGATAATCCGAGCAGCAAGGGAAACAAATGAGTCTATGCCATATCACGTTGTAGAATTACTAGCAGATGCTCTCAATGAGGCGGGCAAGCCTGTAAAGGGAAGTACAATTGCATTACTTGGCGTATCGTATAAACCAAATGTTAAGGATATTCAACTGGCACCAGCAGAGGCAATAATAAAAAGACTTGATCAGCTACAAGCTAAAGTGAAGATCTATGATCCCTACTTCAAATCAACTCTAGTATTTTCTCATAAGACTGAGGATGATCTCATAAATACCATTTCTAATGTTGATGCAACTATTATTGTAACTGCGCATGATGAATTCAAAAAGATAGAGCCTTCATTACTTGCTGCTAAAATGAAGACTCCAGTAATTATTGATGCACGAGGCATAGTTGATATCAATATTGCCCAGAAGGCGGGTTTGATTTTTAGAGGCATAGGACGTGGAGGAGTATAAACACATAAACCCTCGTTCGGTTACAAGTATCCTTACTCTTAGATATGATTCAACTTTAAAGCCATTATTGCCAAAATTAACATGGAAAGATTTTCTTCTATCAAAATCATCTAATGAAACAGAATATGTTGAAAATGTAATTACAGAGAATTTTAAGAAAACAATTGATTTTAAAACAAAAAGAGTCTCAATAGCATTGAGCGCTGGTATTGATTCTACTTTGATGCTAGCCTTGCTACGAAAGGCGTTTCCTGATATTACAATTGATGCCATATCAATCAAATTTGCAGAAAGTATTGATGAATCAACACAAGCACAAAAAATTGCCGACAAGTTTAACGCAAATCATAGAGTCGTTTTTATTGAAAATTATCTAAAAGATCTTCCACAGGCAATTAGTATAATAGAATTTCCATTCTGGGATCTACATTGGTATCATGTTGTAAAGGAAGCCAAGTCTAAATCCGAATTTCTTGTGTCTGGCGATGGTGGCGATGAATTATTTGGTGGTTATACCTTCCGTTACCAAAAATTTCTCTCTTTAATAAATGAAAAATCATCACCGCTGGAAAAAATTAAAGCGTATTTAAGCTGTCATGAGAGAGACTGGGTTCCAGATCAAGAAAACCTATTTGGAAATAAGCTATCTTTTTCTTGGAATGATATTTATTCTATCTTAAAACCATACTTTGAAAATCAACTTCAACCAATAGCCCAAGTCTTTTTGGCTGATTTCAACGGAAAGTTACTCTTCAATTGGACACCATTGTATTCTAAATTACATCAGCATTTCAAAATAACATCTGTTAGTCCGCTTCTGACAACGACATTGATTTCTTATGCAACTCATCTGGATTATTCTTTAAAATATGATGAGAAAAACAATATTGGTAAAATCTTACTGCGAAAAATCTTGCAAAAATACATACCAGAAAATAGCATATCAACATCAAAACAAGGATTCTCTGTTGACACTCTAAATCTATGGAAATCACACGGCAAAAAGTTATGCAAGTATTATCTTGATGATGGAAGAATAATCAAAGAAGGTCTGATAAATAAGGAATGGGTTAGCATGCATTTTAACAAATTAGAATCTATGAACGATATAAGATATGTAAATAAGTTTCTGGGGTTGCTCGCATTAGAAATTTGGTTTAGGTTGTTCATAACAAAAGATATGAAACCAAACGAAATGTTAGATTAGGCTACATGCAAATAGTTATTTTTTAGCATAGGTATCAAGTACTGAAACAAACTTCTTTGCTATCTTGTCCCAACTAAAGTTTTCAGTTACATACTTGCGACCTTCTATGCCCATGACCTTGGCCTTTTCTTTATCATTAATTAATATGGTGAGTTTTTCTATCCAACCTCTGTGGTCTCCTTTTCCCACTAGTAATCCAGTCTTTTCATTTGACATCAATTCTGGTATGCCTCCTATTCTAGTTGCAACAACAGGCCTTTCCATAAGTTGTGCCTCTTGAAGAGTTAGTGGTGACATATCCATACCGCTGATAAGTGCGTACACATCTATTGATGATAAATACTCTCTAACTTTGTCTGGGTATTGCAATGGTCCCAACCATTTGAAGTTTTCATATTTTTTGAGAACTTTCAATATTTCATCTCTGTAAGGACCATCTCCAGCCCAGTAAAATGTCACACTTGGCATTGCCTCAAGTACATTAGAAAGTATGGACATTTCTCTGACCTTTCCCCAAATCCAAGCTCCTTGTAGCAACCCAACACAAGGATGTTTGAGATTCATTAGTCCCGCAGGGTACCATCTAGATGGATTGATTCCTTGATACAATACTTCAGTTGGTTTGTTTGAATAGTGGTTTTTTACTATATTTTCAAGATATTTGCAGATAGGTAAAATTACACTGGCATCGGAAAAACATTTTTCTCCTATTTTTTGCCACTGTGAAAGTGCAATTCGTTTGTATGGAGATTTGTACAATGTTTCCTTTGACCACTGCAACTCAGTCCAGAAATCTCCACGTAGTAGCATAAATACAGGTAATTTCGTTTCTGTGGCAGCAAGGGAAAAATGTCTTTGTCTATCAACAAATATTGCATCTGGTTTAAAATTATCTAGAAGGTTGTTGAACTTACTCTTAGATTGAAACCAATTAGTTATCTTTCTACTTGGAAATCCATCATAAATATCTGAATCTACCACGAGTTTGGTTTCAACTCCTAAACTATTCAATGCGTCAGCAAATTCTTTTAGATGAAAAAACTTCGAGCTTGAACCTCCTATGAGCAATTTCATTATCTGTTAATTAAGTGCCTTTATTCAGCCATATATGCAATATGGTACATAAATGGTAAGAAAATACAAAACCAAGATAATCTTTTTTAAAGAAATAGAAGTGGAATTAGCTAAAACTGTTAGAAAATTATAATTGTTGATAAGAAATCTTTTGTGCGTACCTATATGACTCAACCGTACCAACATCAACTTCAAACTCATTACTGAAAAGGGATATAGCTACTACCTTTTCTCCTTCGTCAATAAGTTTCTGGATAGCATCAGTAAGTTGTAATTCGCCATTTTTGCCCGGTTTTATTTTTTTGAGATACGTAAAAATATTAGGCTTAAAATAATAAATTGGTAATAACCCAATATTGAATTTTGGTTTTAATGGTTTTTCTTCTACTGCGTGTACCATATAAACAGCATTAGAAATTTTTGTAATTTTTGGCACACCGTATCTTCTGGCATCTTTAACTTTTTTAAAAAGAAGTACAGCTGAGACAGACGGATCTCTTTTGGCTGTTTCAATTAATCGTAGAACGGGATGTTTTGCTTTACCTATTATGGAAACGTCTCCTGCATGAACAATACAATTATCATTCCCAACATATCGCTCCGTTCTTCTTACTGCATCTCCGAATCCAAGTGGTTTACTTTGATTTATCCAGACAAGGTTAGATCTTTCTATTTTTTTATAAAAATGTCTAATCAGAATTTTATATTTCATTGACAGATCTCTGAGATAAGTGTAGTCTGATGTAAAGTGGTCTTTTATTACCCTCTTGTCTCTTCCTATCACAAAACAATAATTTCTTATATTTAGATCATATAGTTGTTCAAAAATAAATTGTAACAGGGGTATTGCAATTCGTTGTTTGTCATACGTTGAAAAAATTGGCATCATTTCCTTGGGAACGTCTTTTGCTGCTGGTAACAACCTAGTTCCTTTCCCTGCTGCAGTTATTACAGTTTTAATCATACAAAACTATTTTTTTTTATATTGTTGTGTTTTTATGTTTTGGGTTGACCTTGTTATTACATCCCTGAGGGAAATAATTCAAAAATCGCCTTCTAAGACTTGAATTTTAGGGCTAATTTGGTATTATTATTGGGGTTTACTTAGATACGCATTCAGTATTTTTAGTAAATCGTTTGCCATTTTATCCCAGCTGAAATTATTTTTCACAAACTCATATCCTACAAGACTCATTTCATTTGCAAACTTTTTATCATTAAGTAAAATGGAAAGTTTTTCTATCCATCCATTATGATCTCCCTCCCCTACGGTGAATCCCGTCTTTCCATTTTCTATGACTTCAGGAATCGCACCAACATTTGTTGCTATGACTGGCTTTTTCATAAGTGCTGCCTCTAGAATTGTAACGCCTAGAGTGTCTAAACCCGTAACTAACGCATACACATCTATTTCAGTCAGGTATTGTCTTACTTGTTCAGGATATTGCAATCTGCCTAGAAACTTAAAATTATCGTATTTTTCCAACTCTGATAGAATTTTCTTTTCATATGTACCTCCACCTGCCCAATAGAAAGTTACATCTGGCATTGCTTCAAGTATTTTTGGTAAAATCATCATTTCTTTGGTTTTACCCCACCAGTATGAGTTTTGTAATAATCCAACACAGGGATGTTTGAGTTTCATACCTTCTTGGGGATACCATAAAGACGGATCTATTCCTTCTAGCAGAACATGTGTAAGTTTATTTGGATAGCGTTCGTTTACTATGCTTTCAAGATATTTTGTAATTGGTAAAATTGCTGTAGCATCTCTAAAACATTTTTCAGCGATTCTATTTCTAAACCAAAGTACTGTTTTCATTAATGGGCTTTTGTATATTGTTTTTTTTGCCCAATAGATTTCTAACCAATAATGTCCTCTAAGATAAACAAACAATGGGATTTTTGCTTTAATCGTGTCTGTACCAAAATGTAATTGCCTATCTACAAAAACTGCGTCAGGTTTGAACTCTTGTATTAATTTTTTGAATTTTTTATTGGTAGAAAACCATTCTGAAATATTTTTGCTTGGAAAACCTGTGCTATATTCTGTCTCTTTTACTAATTTGCATTCTACACCCAGTTTTGTTAACGCGTTAGTTAATTCTCTCATGTAAATAAATTTTTCTTGGGCTCCTGCCGCAACTATTAATTTCAATTATACACATCTGAGGAATCTGTTTATTGAACTTATTGTAAATAACTGGTTTGTTGACTAATTTCGAAATTCGTCATTTTATAATGTTATCTTGATCGTGTTCTGTTGGCTGAATCCCCACAATTCTATACTTTCAAGTAGAGATTCTTTCTTTTTATGCTGTCACAAATCTATTGTACAAAGACGCCTTGAGCATCAACTCCTGAATCATATTACATCTTTTTTGGATCTTCTTGTAGTGTGTCACAATTAATGACACAAAAGCGTGCCAGGGTTAGTGATACTCTAACACATTATTTTTGTCTTCACTGTATGTCGTATTTTACGTGTGATTTCAGGCTATCCAGTATGCGAACTTTAGTCAGCCAGTATGACACTGTCTCCATATTCATCATAAAATTATGATTTGCTTAGTCAGCAAACCAGTAAATAATTTAAAATTTATATAACTTCTTTTTTTTGAAAAAATCTATCTACTATTATCAAGTATATAGTTTCTGATGAAACTGCTAAAACAAATGCTACGGCAACACCATTCACACCATATGTCTTTCCAAGTGTAATTATTGTTATGATTTGAACTGCAAGAAAGATTAAGGAACCAATAAAAACAGTTCTTATCTTCTCGCTTCCAATAAATTTGGATATGTATGTAATATTAATTGTGCCTGGAATCATGCTTATGCTCATAATTTGAACTACAGGAATAGCTTCATTGAATTTTGGAAATAAGACTGGAAAAATTATAGGAGATAATGTTATACCGACAAATGTTAGAAGTACAGACAAAAATATTGTTAACATTTTAAGTCGTTTGTTAGGATTTCCACTAGCATCATGTGATAAGAAATATTGGAATGCTATGTTGGGTAATAGGGTCAATATGGACATAGCTTGAATCCCTAATTGGTAATTGCCAAGAAGAGCAAAACCTAGCATTGGTGCAACAATTATTTTATCAATGGTACCATTTGATGCCCTCGAGATATCAAGCATATAGCTATTAATAATAAAACCTACACGAGATTTTAAAATGGAAAAATCAATTTTTGATTCTTTAAATCCTTGATAAATTTTAATAAAAGATGGAAAGAACGATAAAGCTATCCCAAGTATGATGCCATTGATTCCAATGATATAGTATAGACCTATTGCAAGTCCTACCGATATGATCTTCTGGGAAATGAGATATGCTGAATATTGCTTGTACAGCTTGAGTCCAAGTAACTCATTTAGTACTAATCCTAACGCAACATTGCCTATAACAAACAAACTAACGCCTAGATCATAAAACATGAAAAATAATACAGCGGAAGTAATCACTGATGAAATAAGAGCGATGAAATAAACAGTAGGCTGAATTTTAACGCCTTTTGCGGTGTAAACTATGAGGGTATTTCCTGCTCCTAGAAAAGAAATTGTAGTTGCAATTGAAGCTATTGCAATATAGTAACTTACTTGACCATAATGCTCAGTCCCTAATAATCGTGCAACAAAAAGCCAAAAAATGCCTGAAATTCCCTGTGAAACAATATACGCAGAGCCCATTGCAGTTAATCCCTTAAATCTTTCAAGAAGAGTTTTGATTTTATCCAAACTATTGGTCATGATGATTCCAATTTTGTATAATCGATTTTGTATATCTTTACATGATATTTGTATCCGTAATTCCAGGAATCAAACACTTTTATCAAATATGGATATTTTTCTTCATGATAAAACACGTCATTGAGAAAAGTAGGTCTATTTTTTGCTCCATCGACAACCAAATGTGTTAATCCTTTATACTTTGAGAATTCAATGTATTGTTCCAGTGAATCAAAACCCTGAGCTGGAATTATTGATATTGGTAAAGGAATGTCAGAACTTAAGACAGGCCATTTCGATGGTAATTCAGCAGGTTTGATGTAACTGTCCTCAGGATAGTAATCATTTACACCCTTTGCAGTATTGATTACTTGATGTGCTATACTAAAGGCCTCTTTTTGATGCTCATAATCAAATTTTTTCAAATCTAAGAAAACACCAGAAGCAGTCAATATGCCAATAATAATTAAGATCAAAAAGACGTTACGCACTTCTCCTTTTTCCACAATCCGTTTTATAGTAAAAATAGACAGGACACAAAACAAAGGAAATAATGGATAAATATATCGTGTATCTTGTAAAGTTGAAAATCCGTAAAAAACTGGCAGGATCATAGAAACTATTACTACAAACAATGTAACATTCTGATAATTCCGATTTTTTAAAATGAAAAAAAAGCCAAATGGCAATAAAAAGATGAAAATGGGTATAGTTGACCAGCCAGAAAACTTTACAAAATTTTCTAATGATGACATCATATAATGAAACAATCCATTTTCATGTGCTGAAGATAAAATCTGATTAGTTGATGTCACAATCCGGCCAGTGATTAAATCATTACCTTGAACCTGAATTCTAAAAATTGCTATTGGAAGTATCAAGATAGCAAATATGGCTACAGCCAATAACGTTTTTGCTACAGCTACTTTTTCTTTTCTAATCCGTACGAAAAACATAATCAATAAAGGAAAAAATACAAATAATCCTTCAGATCTGACAATAGACGCAAGCGCTATTATGCCAAATGAAGCATATGTCATTTTTCTATTAGAGCTAAAGAATAAAACTAATGCAGAAGCAGCCATGATGATATAGAGAGGTTCTGTTAAACCCAGCAAAGAATTTTGAATTATTCTAGGCTCAAATGCAAATATCGCTGCACCTACAAGTGCATAGGGCTTGTCAAAAAATTTTCTGCACAAAAAATATACTGGTATTATTGTCAGTATAGAGAGTGAAATAGTAATAGCTCTCTGTAATGTCATGTAATCAAAGGCATTATCAAATCTGAAAATCGAAAAGAAAAATGATAGAAAAATTGGCCATCCATTATTGGCAATAGTAAAATTAGTAGGGAGGTGTCCTAAAATGCTAGTATCTGTAGCGTAAAAGAAATAGGAATTTAGAGCATCCAAAGTTAACGGAACGTTGTATGGAAAATAAAATAATCTTACAGATAACCCAATTATTCCAATGATAAGAAGTGAAATTAAAACATTATTTGACAAAAAATCTAATTTTTTATCAAAAGCAGATATAGACATTTTTAATCCTGGGGAAGACTTGTTTTCATGAACCAATTTGCTCTGTTGGGGATTAAAAAAGTAATTAAACTATGCTTTGAATTTATTAAATCTCATTGTTATATTATTTTTTTTAACAATTTACAGTTAATCACTACGACGTTCTCTTACAACATTGACTATGGAATAAAGCATGATTGCAGTCATTGTTAACATTGTTCCAAATATTATCGACCCTATACCAATCAATGAAACATTTGTTATAATTTGACGCGTCTCTGTAAATATTTGAATTGTCCATATGATGAAAAAAAGACCAATTGTTAAGAAAGATATTCCAGGAATCCCATAAAATTTTAGTGGATGTTCAATTGATATGAATTTCATAGTGCTCATTATTACTGAAAATCCATGTGATACTGGGTGATGGGTTGAGGTATCTCCATCATATAGAATTTTTATTGGCACTTCTTTTATTTTGAATCCCTTTTTACTACCCTTTATCAAAATTTCTGTTGAAACACCCATTCCATACTCCGAAGGTGCAATTTCTTTCAGTACTTTCTTACTATATGCCCGAAAGCCACTTTGTGAATCAGTAAGTTTCGTGTCAATGGATGTGTTAGTAAGGTCTGTTATTGCTTTAATCCCCAACCTTCTATATTGCGGTACATCCTTGCTATCATCATTGATGAATCTAGAACCGATAACTATGTCTGCCTCATTTTTGATAACCGGCTCTATGACGGTTTGAATATCCTCTACTCTATGTTGCCCGTCTGCATCAAATGTCACAAGTATGTCAGAATCTAAATCTTTTGCTTTAAGAAATATACTTCTAATAGCTCCACCATATCCCAAATTTTTTTTATGGTTGATAACTTCAGCTCCCATTTTTTCAGCTATCTCTCCTGTCAAATCTGTTGAGCCATCGTTACAAACAATAATTTTGTCAGAAAGTTTTTGTAATTTTACAATTATTTTAGCTATGTTCTTTTCTTCATTATATGCTGGTATTCCTATGACTAACAAGGTTCTTCTCTTTACCTGTTACTCAATTAATATTAAAAACAATCTTGTCATTTCTTCAATATCGAATGGTATAACAATTAATCAGAATATATGGGTATCATTCTTCTATAATCTGTAAAAAAAGAAATCTCCACGGTTACGCACAAAAACGACGATACAACTAGCGTTATCACGTGACTGTGATTTGTTTGAAACTAAGTTTAAATCGTTCCAAAACATTCGGAAGTCTGGATTGGTGTGACAAGCAAATTAATCCGTTTATTGAAATATGCAGAATCAGTTTATGTTCCCCTTCAAAAAAAATTAACATTTCTGCCAACAAGTCCGTTGGGATCTTTTCCATTAGTGAGTAAGCAATTATTCAGAATAAAGACAAACTTGATCTCATCAGACTTTGATAAGGTGATCCAAGATGAATTAGATTGGTATAATAAGATGCATTATACCGTACAAGACTCACAAGAAGCAATTGATGTAGCAAGTGTTTGCAAATTCATTCTTGATAGAGAGAATGTTGAAGGTGACATTTTAGAACTTGGAGTTGAATATGCTGGATTTACAGTAATAATTGGGGATTTCTTAAAGAGGATCGGCTCAAAGAAACATCTCTATGGTGCTGATACTTTTGAAGGCTTTCCATATGATGATGAATTAACATTGAATGGAAAAAAAGGTGCAAGCAAAGGTCTTGATTATGAAGATGCCATTGAAAAAATAAAAAAGTATGGTGTCAATGATAAAGTTACTCTCTTGAAGGGATTGTTTGAAGATACGCTCTACCAAAAAATAGGCGATAAGAAATTTTCAGTTGTATTTATGGATTGTAATCTATATCAAAGTACAAAATTTGGGCTTGAATTTAGTTATCCTAGATTATCTCAAGGCGGTGTTATTGCATTCGATGAGTATGAAGAAGAAAAAAAAGGCAAGCCGTATCACGGAGAAACAGTAGCAGCCAAGGAATTTTGTGTTAAAACTGGAATAAAGATCAATCTAATACCAATACCACACATAAAAAAGTAATAGGGGATTTCTTTTTTTCTATGATCTGTATTATCTTTCTGATAGACAAGAGTTTCAAAATTTCTCGGGTTACAACATACACCTTACAAATACTTAAATTCAAACCGATAGTTATGTTCGTAAAATAATGTCTCGTAAAATGTTAATTATTGGAGGTAGCGGCTTGGTTGGAAGCACTTTGGCACAATATGCTATAGATTATTTTGATATTCATATTACAGTGAATAAAAATACAATGGCATTAATCGGAACCCGGATTACAAAAATTGATCTTCTCAAAGATAGGTCAGCAATAATTGATCTTATAAAAACTTCAAATCCAGACATTGTAATTAATACTGCAGCACATCCAAGTGTAGACTTGTGCGAAACTAATCCTCGTTTAGCTAACCTTTTACATATTGATGTGACAAAAGATATTGCTACCGCATGTAATGATATTAGTTCAAAACTAATCCATTTTTCCACAGATGCAGTGTTCGATGGTAAATTAAATAGAAAATATATTGAAGAAGATACGCCAAATCCAATTAATCACTATGGTAAAACTAGACTAGCAGCTGAATCTATTGTACAAGAAGCCTCAAACCTTAACGTAATATTGAGAACCTCCGTTATCTATGGATGGCACGAGAGGTCTCGTTTTACCAATTGGATTATTCAAAGATTGAGAGATAAAAAAACCGTAGATCCGTTTGTTGATCAGTATAATACTCCTACGCTAGTAGATGATTTGGTAAAATCAATTCTAAAGATAATAGAACTGAATATCTCGGGTTTATATCATGCAGTAGGAAGAACATGCCTTTCAAGATATGAGTTTGCTCTTCACTTGGCAGATAAATTTGGACTGGATAGAAATCTTATCAAACCTGTGACTTCATCGGAAAAAAAACAAGATGCATCAAGACCATTTAAAAGTTGTTTGGACGCTCAGAAACTAGAGAAGAGAATAGGATACACTTTCTGTGATATAGACACTGGAATCGAATTCATTTTAAATAAATCTCATTTGATTAGACATGATGATGCTTCTAATTACAAAAACTACATGTAATCGAGATAAAACACATTTATGAAAATTTGATCTTCCATTTCTAAACCCCATAACAATAAATTCTACGTTAAAAATAGCACTCATATGTTCCTTGGCATGTCCCCTGTCAGAATAAGTTTTGCTGGTGGAGGAACCGACATGCCGGAATATTATGAGAAATATGGAGGAAATGTTGTCTCGACATCTATAACTAGATTTACTTATGTCATAATCAATCCGCGTAATGACAATTTAGTTCAAGCTTTTTCATCTGATTTTGAATCGCACCATGAACTGACTAGTTATGATAAGCTGGTAGCAAAACACGGAATGGAGTTGACAGTTGCTGTAATCAAATATCTTGATTATAAGGATGGGGCAAATTTCTTAATTTCAAGTGATGTTCCTCCCGGTTCAGGCTTAGGCGCTTCAAGTGCCTTAGCAGTAAATCTCGTAAAGACAATATCATCACTGAAAGGACAAGAAATGGCAAAAGAAATTCTTGCTGAAACTGCATATCACATAGGTAGAAATGTTCTGAAATGGCCTATTGGAAAACAAGATGAATATATTTCAGCTTTTGGAGGATTTAATTTTATAAAATTTGAAAAAGAGAAAGTCACTGTAGTTCCGATAAAAATGAATAAAACATCATTTTTAGAACTACAACAAAATTTGTTACTTTTTTTTATTGGTGACACAAGAAGTAGCTCGAAAATATTATCTGCCCAAATTGATCGAATAAAAGCAAATCAAAAAGATACCATGAATTCATTGGAATATGTCAAAAATCTTGCCCAAATAATGCATAAATCGCTTAAAAAATCTGATTTAACGACTTTTGCTGAGCTACTTCATAAGGGTTGGACAGCTAAGAAGAAATTTACAAAAAGTGTTACAACTGAACGTATTGATCAAATTTATGAAATGGCTTTAAAGTATGGATCAATTGGTGGAAAATTGACTGGTGCTGGTGGTGGTGGCCATATGTTATTTTATTGTGAACAGCCAAAACAACAAAAACTTATAGAAAAAATGAAAAGCCTAGGATTAAAACACGTTAGGTTTGGTTTTCAGAATGAAGGCCCTAAGGTGCTAAACTTATATGATTTCGTTAAATGATTTATCTTTATGGCAAATACAAAGGAACTTGTTGATTCCTTCCTAAAACAACAAGAAATATGCATAGAAAAAATTTCTCTACAAACAGATTTGATTATACAAATGATTGATGCATTGATTAAAGCACGAGATAATGGTAAAAAAATTTTTACAATGGGAAATGGAGGCTCTGCTTCAACATCATCTCATTTTGCATCAGATTTACTTAAAACATCAATTACCAAGGAGAATAAACGATTCCAAGCAATATCTCTCGTGGACAATATGCCAGTTATGTTGGCATGGGCAAACGATGTATCTTACGAAGACATTTTTGTTGAACAATTAAAAAATTTTCTTTCTGAAAATGATGTGATCATAGGATTTAGTGGCAGTGGTAAATCAAAAAATTTGATAAAAGCATTTGAATATGGAAAGAAAAGAGGCGCATTTTGTATTGGGATCACTGGTATGTCAGGCGGTGAATTTCCAAAGATTTGTAATCTATGTTTTGTAGTTCCAAGTAATGACATGCTTGCAATTGAATCTATTCATGTCATGTTATGCCATTGTATCGTGACAGCGATCCGACAACTTGGAACCCCCGTATTCAAATATGAGTAGATTGTATCGAGCAGTATTTCTTGATCGTGATGGTGTAATTAATAAAGAAAGATCTGATTATGTGAAAACTATTTCTGAATTAGAAATACTGCCAGGTGTGGAAAAATCGATAAAAAAGTTGAGGGATGCCGGTTATCTGGTAGTTGTAATTACTAACCAATCTGCAATAAATAGAGGTTTAACTAGTCATGAAAACGTACATCGCATACATTCAGTTATTCAAGAATATTTCAAGAAAAACGGAACTTTGATTGATGGTTTCTATTATTGTCCGCATAGACCAGATGAGAAATGTTATTGTAGAAAACCAAATCCAGGATTATTATTAAAAGCTGTTGAAGATCTAAAGATCGACCCAAAATCTAGCTGGATGATTGGTGATAGTGATTCTGATATTCAGGCAGCAAAATTGGCTGGATGTAAATCTGTAAAAATTAGTCCAGAAGTATCATTAAACACTGCAATTCAAAACATATTGAAGTTAACAAACTCTTGACGACTCTGGATATCTGTACACACCTGAACATCTTAATAAGATGAAAAACACGCTACCAATAATTTATAAACAATTTGCCTTTTTCCAACATTATGAAAATCCACATAGGACATCCTACGTTAATGGTTAATCTCTCACCAGTAGGTGTTAACAATTGAAAATTCTCGTAACTGGAGGAGCGGGCTATGTAGGCTCTGTACTAATACCCGAATTAGTTAATCAAGGGCATCAAGTAAAATGTCTTGATAGATTTTTTTTTGGCAGTGAGTACTTGTCAGGAAAGCAGTTCGCAGGTAAAATTGAATTAGTAAGGGACGACATAAGGTGGTTTGACCCAAAAATACTTCATGATACAGATATTGTAATGGATTTAGCAGCTTTATCTAATGACCCTGTTGGAGAACTTGATCCAGAAAAAACTTATGAGATAAATCATCTTGGGAGAACAAGAGTTGCCACCTTGAGCAAGAAAGCAAGAGTTAAACAATACATTCTTGCTTCTAGCGCAAGTGTATATGGTCAACAAACTAAAGTAGTGAATGAAGATTCTGAAGTAAACCCAATAACGGATTACTCTAAGGCGAATAGAAAGGCCGAAATCGATGTTCTTCAGCTTGATGATTTCAACTTTACTGTAACGGTACTTAGATTTTCCAGCATATATGGAGTATCTCCAAGAATGAGATTTGATTTGGCTGTAAATAGTATGGTACTTGAGCTATTCAAAACGGGGAAAATAATAGTAAGGGGTAAGAGTAACACACGACCCTTTCTACATATTAAAGACGCAGCTAGAGCGTATATTACAGCAATAAATTCGCCAAAAGAAAAAATTGCTGGGCATATATTCAATGTAGGCTCAGATGACCAAAATTATGAAATGTATAGATTAGCTAAGGAGGTTGGAGATTCTATTGATAAAAAATATGAAATAGAAGCGAAAGATACACATGATCATCGTTCATACATCGCTTCTTTCAAAAAAATCAACGAAAAACTAAATTTTGTGCCAAAATATACCGTGAGAGATGGTTCTATTGAAATTTATCAAGCACTTGAAAAAGGGGAGTTGACAGATTCAAAAAAGACAATTACGGTTGAATGGTACAAATATTTGTTATCATCTTATAATCTTGTGAAGGAGACAAGTCTACAGAATACAATACTCTAATTCAAAGATTGTCCCTCGAGTTTTGTTTTTGTATTCTATAATTATTGAGTATCAATCTTTGATGCACTTTAGATAACCAGACGGGGCAACAGTGATCATTAGCTTATTTTCAATTTCGTTATCAATAACAAAACGACTATTACCTTTCAAAAATTTTTTTACTGCGGTTTTTGGGTTGTTTCCCTTACCCCAAGCCCGTTTGTAAGAGGAAGATTTAGAGAGATCAGATATGTCCTCTATGATCGTGTCAAACACTATCATGTAACTGCCTTTAGTAACTAATGGTGAATATAGCCCCATCTCATTCAATACGTGCTCATGTGTATGATTAGAATCCAACACTACCAATACTCGGTTCTTGCCTCTCGCAAATCTGTAGACTCTTTTGGCAACCTTGTCACTAATTGAAGATCCTTCTATCATGCTGATTCTTTTATAAAGTGGATGTTTTTCAATTTCTTTTCGATTGGATTCGCGTATATCGACATCAATACCTAATACTTCTCCATGTCCAATCAATTCAAGCATAGATGCAGAAAAGATAAGTGAACCACCATGAGCTATGCCCGTTTCTATTATCAAATCTGGTTTTACTTTCCAAATAATTTCTTGAAGCGCTATTATATCTTGAGGATATTGTATTATTGGGCGACCCAACCAAGTAAAATGGTATGAATATTCGTACTTCACGCTATTCATAAACCATGATTTGCTTAAATTCCTAAAGTGACGATCCTTGGCCATTAGGTCTACTTTCTGTTTATTTCTTTGTTCAAATTTTTTATTAGTCATTTGTGTTCTTTCCGATAATTATGACATCACGTCCTTCACAACTTGTTTAACATTAATCTCCATTTGATCATGAACGGGATATACCCAATCAGGCTTTGTCATATCTCGCTTTAAAACAATCTTTTTTTCTATATTATACGATCCACAAATGTCCGCAAGCAATGCATCGCAAGCAAGATTCTCACTTTTACTATCATCTATGACAATCAATCTTTTTGTTTTCCTCACATCCTCTACAATCTTTTTCCAATTTACGGGAACTGGCGAATTTACATTAAAAAGAGAACCTGAGATCTTATTAATCTTCATTTCCTCAAGAATACTCATGCCAAATGGAAAAGAAAAATTAAAACATACTATGGTCGAATCATCGCCTTCACTATATTGGAATACGTCGCAGTCAGAATTCACATAAACTAGTTTTTCTGGTATTAGTATCTCTTCCTTAAACAGTCTTTGACTTACAGTTATTATTCTGAAACCTGGTGAGATTAATTGCGATCTGATAATTTTCTCTGCATCTATTTTATTTGTAATGGTAAAACCTCTTATCCTTGAAATAGAACAGAAATCTGCAAAATTATTCAGACTAGATTGAGGACCTTGGAAACCATTGTCAACGACTATTGGAAATATCGTAAAAGAAGAGGATGAATCAGGTTTTGTACCTCTAATTATATTATAAGTATTAACTAGATGATCTATGCCTATTAATAAAAAGTCTAATTGCTTCATGAAAAAAATGGAAGATACACCGTTCATCATAAGACCAAATCCAAATCCACATAGTGTATTTTCTGAATTAGTGGAATTAATCACCATGGAGCTGTTATCTACTGTAATCCCTTTTGTTAAACCGCCCAAACAGGACCCCGCATTTATATTTTGACCAAATAAGACTATCTTTTTTTGTCTAGATATTTCTTCTTTAATCAAACCATTTACAAAATCAATGTATTTCATTCTCTAATCCTTCTTTTATTGATCTGGACATGTCGAATAATTCGTTACTATCAAAATATTTTGTCAAAACAAAAATTGGGTCATCCTCATTTTCTCTTAATGGGCTTGGCCAACTAGCTAAATCTACACTAGGAGAGGGGCCAGCATGATAATTTATGAATTTTCCATCGGGGTATTCAGGCGTCTTCATTCTCCAATCGCCTAAGGTGTTTACCATTACTTCTATGCAGACAGGTGTTTTTTCTCTAAGAGAATATTCTCGAAGAATTTCGAGTTCTTTCATGTATATGAAAGGATCATTGCCAGATAGTTTCACATATTTGATTTGAAATGACTCGGATAATTTTTGTAGATTGATAGGGATTCTGCGTTCATCTATTTTAGTTGACATGGACCATTCATTATTTTCAATTATGATAAGGACACTTAGTCCAAGAGTCTTGGACAGGATAAGGGTTTCATGAAAACTACCCTCTTCTATTGCGCCATCTCCACCAAGTATTATAGTTATGCCATTTGCATCCAACATCTTTTGAGCTAATGCAATTCCAGCACCAACCGAGAAATTATTTCCTAAGATGCTTGAGCTATATAATATCCCTCTGGCAGGATTTATCAAATTCATGGATCCACATTTCCCACCCATAATACCTGTTGATTTTAGGAAATATTCATCAAGTATAGCCTTAACTGATTTCTCTCTTGCCAAATTATAAGCCATATTTCTGTGACTTAGAATCAGTTTGTCTTGTTCTTTCATTACATGATTCAAAGCTACTGCGATTGATTCGTGACCAAAAGCCAAATGAATTGGGATTTTGAATTTTCCATTTTTATATTCTTCATTTATGATAATCTGAGCAAGTCTCAATCTAAGAATTTCTTTTGCAATTTCTTTGTGTTCTTGGCTCATATTCTGTCTCAGTTCCCTGTCCATCATTATATAAACGCAATTTGTCTTTTTTGAATTTTTAAGAAGTGAATTGGATAGAAAATTAAGTTATGGTATTGATTTCTATTGGAGCAATAAAGGTTTTGATATATATGATTTTTTAAATGGAGCGTATACGATATTAAAAATTTGTATAGCATAAATATGCTAATATTTCATACGAAATCGAGAAGTGTTCTTAAACCCATCTCTAAATCCATCTTTGGTTCCCAACCTATTATTTTTTTTGCCTTACTATTAGATGGATTTCGCAAGCTTATTTGAGATGGATTAGTTTCAATAACCCGAGTCGATTTATTCAAAATTTTTTGGCTTGTTTCAATTATCTCTTGTAAGGTAATTATTTTATCACTGGTCAGGTTAATGATGTTAAATCCCTTCAAGCCAATAGACATGATTATTCCTCTAGCAATATCTGATACGTGAACAAAACGTCTTCCTGTCTTTAATGAACCAATTGTTATTTCTGGCTTGTTCTTTACCCCACTAAAAATAGATTCTACGGCAGACCAATTACTCTTTCGAGGACCATATATTATTCCAAACCGTAAGATAGTAATATCACAAAATCCATTTTTATATTGTTGTCGTAAGTTAATCTCACTCACAAGTTTTGAAAGTGCGTACTCTGAATCGAGATTTGCTGCATTAATGTAAGAATCTTCATTCTTTTCCTCATCTATCTTAAATTGATCATATACCCACTCACTTGAGGCAAAAATAAATTGTTTAACTCTTCTTATTGACGCTGCTCTAATTAGATTCAAAGTACCCATCACGTTAACATCGAAACACTCCAATGCCTTTTTCTTACAATCTGCATCTCTTGATAAAGCAGCTAAATGAATTAGTACATCGGCATCTTCTGGAATAAGCCGGTGAACTTGCGTATCCCTGATGTCTACCTTATGAAATTCATAATCTGGGTTTTCAGGGTTTGCATAATCAAAACCAATTATCTTAATATTTTCTGACCTGAGTTGTGAAATTAGCTCTCTTCCCACAAAACTCTCAGAACCTGTTATAATTATTTTCATATCTGGAATCATAAGATTTCTTCAATTAATTCTATGTAGTTTCCTTCAAAGTCTCTACAAAAGGTAACTTTTAGTTTTCCATTTGGAGAAAGTTTTGGAGGACAGTTAAATTGTATACCAGCTTCTCTCAAACGCAAATACGTCTCATCTAGATTATTTATGGTAAGTGCTACGTGTGTAAAACCTGAGCCAAATAATTCAGTTTTTTTATTTATGTTAGATTTAGAGTTAGCAAACTCTAGTAATTCTATTCTAGTTGCATTATCATCTGCTGAGAGTTTGATTGTTTTTAATTCCACACTTTCATTGGCAAATAATTGATTTATGAAATCCCCTTTTTCGTCTGTTGTGCCTTGTATTTTGAGGCCCAGCAAATCCTGATAAAATTCAAGGGCCTTTTCTATATCTGCTACTACTAATCCTATATGACGTATATTTTTCAAAGTTTGTTCACCAGTTATTCTCTATACTATACTTTAAAAATGTAGTAATTTAGATAATTATGAACTCATAAAAAACTCGCAAAACCATAAGGTTTCTTCAATTAAAATTCAATCTTTTCGAGGACTAGATTTGGTTGCCTTGTATTTCGTACATGATGCATTTTGTACTTGTGTCCGTATTCTTTTAGGAATTCGTTGACAGCTACACCTTCACCATGAAAATGTTCATGATTCCATTCGTCTAATACAAACAAACCACCTTTTGAAAGTCTATCATGCAAGCTTTCCAATATTAATTTGGTAGAGCTGTACAAATCAGTATCACAATAAACAAAAGAAAACGATAGAGCTTTATTTTCTTCCAAAACTTTAGGCAGCGTTTTTTCAATTAAGCCTTTATGAATAACTATCTCAGATTTCATTTTATATAAAGAAATGAAATCAAGCAATTCCTCATATGATCCCTTGTACAAACCCTTTACCTTTTTTGGTGAAATGACATCCTTTTCCGTGAATTCTGTTAATCCTTGAAAACTATCAAAACAATGAATCATCTTACTTCCGTAGGGATCATAAATTCTCAATATTTTGGCCATGAAAAGAAGGTTATCTCCACGCCATGAACCGAATTCAGCAACGTGACCTGGTACATCTAATGTTGAACGCAAAAGATCTGCAATTGATAGCTTAATAGCTAAATTCGATATTCCAACATAAAGTGCCCAAGGATCAATGACTTGCCACAATTCACGTTTGCCATATTTTTTTGAAAGTTTTTTACGTTCTTGTAGATAGATTTTGTCTGCTGCATAAAATTTAGTAACTATATTCGCCTTATCCAATTATCATGGGTGTGTTATTCCTGTGAATATATTGTTTACTGTGATTTTTGCAAATCATTTACAAAATTTCTTTATCTCTTATCTGATGACGAGTGGTTTTATTTTACCATACTCAAGTCTGCAGCTTTTGCATTTATCTCTACCTGCTCTACATTCTTACATCCCGGTATCACAGCTGCAATAGCTGGGTTTTGAAGACACCACGCAAGTGCCCATTGTACCATATTCATGCCCTCTGGTACTTCGGTGCGCTTAAGATCTTGAACAAATTTGAGCTGTCTAAGTGTCTGTTCTTTATCCTCTAAAGAACGTCTGTCGTTTGGTGGAAAAGTAACATTTAGGTCATATTTGCCACTAAGATGTCCTCTTGCCAATGGGATACGAGCTACTGCTCCTATGTTATACTTTTGACAAAAAGGAAGTACTTTCTCTTCAGCTTTTCTATTTATTCGATTATACACTACTTGTATCATTTCGACTTTGGTTTTTTCAGCACGTTCAAGTTGAAACATATCATCGTTATTGACTGCAGAGGCAATTATTGCAATTCCTATATGTCGTATTTTGCCTTCTTGAACCTTCTTATCTAAAACATCCCAAAGTTCTTCCTGATCAAATTCTTCGTTAGTGGCACTATGAAATTGATAAATATCAATATAATCCGTTTTAAGTGCTTTCAATGAATTCTCTAATTGTTCAATGACGCCCTTGGGTGAAAAATCAAAAGTCCTTTCTTTTTGAAATCCATTATATTTATGACCAAATTTTGTTGCAATTATCCAGTCTTCTCTATTCTTATGAATTGCATTTCCAATAAGTGATTCTGAAAGATGATCACCATAACATTCTCCAGTATCGATAAAATTTATACCAGTTTCATTTGCTTTTTTAATTATTTTGTCTACTTCAGATTGAGTAAATTCCTTGCCCCACTCTCCATAAAACTGATCAGTCCCCATGCCTATGATTGATGTCTTCAATCCCGTTTTTCCTAAAGTACGATATTTCATTATCTTTTTACTCTCATCGTTAAATATGTGTATTTATAGATACTCATTTTCCGAATAATTTATGTGCAAATAATCTAGCCATGTCAATACACTGAGACACTACTCCTTCAAAATTTAATTTAATAAAATAATCTAAATTTTTCAAGAAAATTATTACCCCTAGATTTTTTACACACCATGAGGTAAATGGATACCATGGAAAGATAATAGAGAATGAATTAGGATTATAATTGAGTGAAACATGAAGAATTCCTCTAGCACTTCTACCTCCTTCAAACTCATACATCAAAACTTCATCAATAACATGAAAATTTCCATACCTTAAAACACTCAATACTTCTGCCCAATCCACCCCAAGAAAAGTGTCATTGATTATGGATTTACGTAATTTTTCAGTTCTAATACCCCATAAATTATTTGGCATGTTGATTTTTTCAAATATGTTCTGACTTTTTTTCCATATGTTCCAGAAATTGGATGCACTTCACGCTTGCTAAAACGTAATCTGAGGTTTTTGACAAGATTTCCGAATTTTAAATTAATTGAATCTGTATGAGATTCATCCATTCCATATCGTTCTATTTTGCTACCGCTTCCTACCAAGTTATTATTTGATATCAAAGCTTCAATATTTTTTTTCAAAAAATCAGGGTGCACATAATCATCTACACCTGCCCACACAAAATAGTCATATTTTGCCTCTTTTAGAACAAAATTAAAATTCCATATTACCCCCATGTTTTTTTCTTGACGGAAAATTCTGATTCTTTTATCTTTTTTTGCATATTCTTCATAAATCTTTGAAGTACTATCTGTTGAAGCATTATCTGAAATAATTAATTCAAAATTTGTAAAAGTTTGAGCAAGCCATGATTCTATGCATTTTTGTATGAATTTTTCTCCATTAAATACTGGTAAACCAATGCTTATTTTTACTTGATCTATTAATTTTGTTGTAGATGAATTCATTGTGAAATCATTTGTTTCGTGAATAAATCACTAAATCTATGATAATATGTATTGCTATATATTTGAATAATGATACAAATAACTTTCAACGGAAAAAGAAACTAGATTTATAACATCTGTTGTAACCCGTAATCTGTGAATAAATATCTTGAGAAAAAATGTGAATGTTGTGAATCTGATAAAATAACATTAGTTTACAAAGACAGCTTTTTTGGAGATATACATGTTAAGTGAACGATTCTTCAATGATGGAAAATCAGTTCTTCCTCTAAATAATATGCAATTAGAAGCTAAAAAACAATTAGAAAACAAAATAAATAACAAAAAATATGTTTTCGAAAAAATTTCATGTTTGGTTTGTGGGTCTAATAGTTTTGAACAACTATCTGAAAAAGATCGATATGGATTGTACATGTCTGTTGTAATATGCAAAAAATGTGGTTTAGTTCAAACAAATCCAAGAATGAATCTTGAGAGCTATACTGAGTTCTATGATGTAGAATATACAAAATTGTATAATTATACAATTGATGCAACTAAGGAATTTCAAGATCAATATAAAAAAGGAGAATTGATCTATGAATATATTGAGCAGGTTACAGGTCAACCGATAAAAAATAAATTCATTGTAGAAATAGGAACTGGAGCTGGTGGTATCTTAAAATATTTTCAGGATCATGGTAATGAAGTTTTTGGTATAGATTTAGGCCATGAATTCATAGAATATGGAAAGAAGAAGGGTCTAAACCTTGAAGTTGGTACAGTTAAAAAATTATCATCATTAAAACATAGGCCTGACATCATAATATATTCACAAGTTATTGAGCATCTTTTAAATCCTATAGGTGAATTATTAGAATTACAGAAATTTTTAAGCCCCGATAGTGTAGTTTATGTTGAAGTTCCAGGCATTAAACACCTAACAATTTCATATTATAGAGATTTTTTAAAATTTCTTCAAAATGCACATGTCTATCATTTTACTTTAAATTCACTTTGCAATTGTTTCAAAAAAGCTGGGTTTGAACTTATTTCTGGAAATGAACTGATTACATCTCTATTTAGATTGGGTAAAATTGATGATATCTATAAATCAGATTACGATTCGACTGTTAATTTTTTAAAAAAATTAGAAAAAACTAGATCTTACTTAAATTTATTTACAATAAAATTAAAAATATTCGCATTAATTATTTTCATATTAGAAAAAACCAGAACAGTGAGATTTGCTAAAAAAATATACTACAAATCAAAGATTTAATCTTGAAAAAATATAATATGTTAATGTATCACTCTCTGAATGGATAACGCGCATATTTCAGAACAATCTTGTTGTCTGTGACCTTGATTGAGAATCAGTAACCTTTGAGGAATTTGACGTTGTAATGGTTTTGTTTACCCTTGAGAGTCACAAAAATCATTACTCAGATTATGATCTTAAATAATCTCTCTAACAATTCTCATTAATGTCATAACTATAGTTGTATCGCCTTATTTCTTTACTATTGGTAATACCGTTGAATTTTTTCATTGAGTGCGCTATTCAATTTTTTTAAACGGTGTATATGATAAATCTTTTTTTGAAATAACAGTTGATTTTAACGGCCATGTAATGCGAAATATTTCATCATTCCATAATATGCCACGAGAATATTCTGGCATATAGATTTGAGACATTTGATAAAATAACTCAGTATTATCCTCTAAAGTTTGTAATCCTAATGCAAACCCCTCAGGAACATAAAGCATTTTGTAATTACAAGCGTTTAATTCTATTCCAAACCAACTCATGAAAGTTTCAGATTTTGGCCTTAAATCTATCATAACTTCAAACACTTTACCTTTGGTACATCTAACTAATTTAGCTTCCTCATAAGGCGATATTTGGTAATGGAGTCCGCGTATAGTTCCTTTCTTTTTATTAAAAGAGATATCGCATTGAACAAGATTAGAATTTAACCCACGTTCTTCAAATATTTTTTTATCCCAACTGCGTGCAAAAAAACCTCTTTCATCCTCAACTTTCTCTATCTCTATAATGAATGAACTTTTTAGCTTTGTCTCAGTGAAAATCATTCGTATATCTTCACCTCAGGAATTAGAACAACAAATTTTCCTCCCCATTCACGAATGTATTTCATTTGTGACATAATCTCTTCTTTCAAATTCCACGCTAGTATTATAACATAATCAGGTTTAGTTTCCCGTATTTTCTCTGGTGGCATGATGGGAATATGTGTACCAGGAAGGTACAATCCTTGTTTATGTGGGTTAATGTCCACTGTGTAGTCAATTAAGTCTCTACCTATGCCACAAAAATTCAACAATGTATTACCCTTTGCTGGTGCCCCATATCCTACAATTTTCTTATCTGAATGTTTTGCATTTATAAAAAAATTCCAAATGTTTAGTTTAACAGTATTTGCTTGCTTTTGAAAGATTTCATAGGTTTTCAAATTTTCCAGACCAAATCTAGTTTCTTTCTTAATTATGTCATTTACACTTTGATTTACTTGCAATGATTTATTCTCACTATGTTTAGCATAAATCCGAAGTGAGCCCCCATGTATAGGTAATTCCTCAACATCAAAAATAATTAGCCCATGTGATGAAAAAATTTTTTGTAGTGTTAACAATGAAAAATAGGAAAAATGTTCATGATATATTGTATCAAATTCATTTTTCTGAATTAATTGTAATATGTACGCAGAAAATTGTATTACTGTCACTCCATTAATTTTTAACAAAACTTTGATACCTTCAATAAAGTCGTTTAGATTGGGTACATGCGGCAAGACGTTAATAGCTACTAAAAGATCTGCTTGCTTTCCCAAACTTGCTAACTCTTTAGCTGTATCTGTGTTAAAAAATTTTACAGTTGTAGGAATTCCCTTTTCTTCAGCAACTTTTGCTACATTAGCTGCAGGTTCAATCCCTAGAATGTCTATGTCTTTCTTCTTGAAATATTGTAAAAGATAACCATCATTGCTCGCTATTTCAATAACTAAACTGTTTTTGTTTAATCCAAATCTATTTGTTGCTTTGGCAACAAAATCTTCTACATGTTTTAACCATGTTTCTGAGTAAGATGAGAAATAGGCATAGTTTGAAAAAATCTGTTCCGGACTCTCAAATTCTTCAAGTTGAACTAATAGGCAATTATTGCAAACAAAGGTTCGCAATGGGTAAAATGTCTCCCCACGATTAAGTTCATCAGATTTTAGAAATGAATTAGCTAATGGGGACATACCAAGATCCGCAAATATTTGTTCAACTGGTTTATTGCAAAATCTACAATTCATTTCCAAACTTTCCAATATGCTTTTCCTGTGTTCCATAACTCTTCTAATCTAATTTTATCTTGAAGTGTGTCTAGAGGTTGATAAAGACCAGTGTATTTGTAGGCAGAAAGTTGACCTGCCAGAGCTAATTTCTCCAATGGTTCGCGCTCCCAGACAGTAGAATCGTCTGAAATGTAATCAAAGACAGCTGGGTCTAAAACATAATGCCCACCATTAATCCATTGATCTTCATGAACAGGTTTTTCTTTGATACTCAAAACTACGTCGTTATCTAGCTTTAATATCCCAAATCGTCCAGCTGGTTGCACAGCTGTTACTGTTGCTAGCGTTTTTTTTCTGTGATGAAAATCAATCAAATCTGAAATATTGACATTTTTCAAGTCATCTCCATATGTTAGACAAAACGTCTCATCTGCAAGATAATTTTTTATTCTCTTTAAACGACCGCCTGTCATTGTTTCTAAACCTGTATCAACTAATGTGATATTCCAAAGTTCTCCGAATTTACTATGTATTTCCATTGCATTGTTTTTATTATCAAACATAATCTCGGATTTATTTGCAAAATAATTGGAAAAATACTCTTTGATCATTTCTCCTTTGTATCCACAACAAATAATAAAATCATTGAAATTGTAAGCAGAATAAATCTTCATAATGTGCCAGAGGACTGGCATTCCTCCAATCTCGAGGAGCGGTTTAGGTTTTTGGTAGGTTTCTTCGCTCAGTCTAGTTCCAAATCCGCCTGCTAGTATGACAGTTTTCATAAAGGTCTCTATAGAAACAGCATTTTTAAATCATAAGACTTCATATTGTATACAAATAGGAATCATTTGATTTCTATGAATCTACTAATGTAAAGCGCTTTTGTTATACAAATTTGTATTCGACGTAACTATGTTTTGTGGTAGGTGTTTTGGTTGAATTCCTATGTATCGTGAATTATTAACATTTGGTTTGCACAATCTATGCAATATATTTTGCCGTTACCTTCAATGGATGCTACATCTTGCTTCAATTCCTTATGGCATTGAGTACACTCTATTTTTTCAATATTATGTATACTGCACCTAACCTTAAAAACAATCTGGAAGGCAGAAAAATAAACAAAATTGAAGATTTTTGAAACGAAAGTAGATGATGTATAGGTATTAGCTGTTTTAAAGTATGAATCAGATCATGTCCTTAGTAACCTACTACGGTATTGTAAAAGAAGACAGTCTCTACAAACGCAGTCGGCATATTTGATTTCTTTTTCTCTCAATAAAGGCCCTTCAAGGCACCAACATGCATCGATTCCTTTACATTCGAATGTATTACCACATCTCATACAATGCTTTTGCAATGAAATCACTTCTTTTCATACAATAAAAATTTGCTTCTACTTTATATTCATAAATCACAATCTTAAAATGATTTTTTCCATTTAGACCAATTATAGTCATCAAATGAGACGTTTTGCATCTCATTATCATTTGGTCTCCATGCAACACTTGCAAGTGCAAGAATTGTTGATACCGTATTCGTGATGTTGATGTGAGCAGAAGGATAATTTTTTGGAATATATACCATTATAGGTTCTTCCTCACTTGACTCTATTTCATGATATTTCCCACTAAGATCCTTTACCACAAACACTACTTTTCCCCGGATACAAACAAAATAGCTATCCCTTTTAGTGTGCAAATGTGGTCCCTTTATTTCTCCTGGATTTACTGAAGAAACATAAATCATTTTGGGAGTAAACTCGAGAAGACCATCCCAGTCCCTCCAAATCACAGTAAGAGAACCATTAACGTGTTTATCTTTGATATCGCTTGTAGGATGCACTTCAAGTTTGAAAGATTTTATTGCATTGTTTTCCATATGATGGTCAATATTGAGAGTTATTATAAAAATATTTGATAATTCCTCAGAGTGTTTAAGAAATAGACATTCAATTAATATTCCTCATCATGACTTATTAGATAGTATTAAATTTAAAAATAGCAAAGGCAATTTCATGTCAATTCATTTATTTAAAAATATGTGTGGGCGGTATAAATGAAAATTTTGGTAACTGGTGGTTTAGGATTCATTGGTAGTAATTTTATTTTATATCTCATGAAAAATCATCCGCGCTTAAAAATAACTAATATTGATGCTGAATTTCTTGGTTCAAATCGTAAAAATTTGCAAGAATTAAAAAACAATAGGAACTATGAATACATTAAAGGCAACATAACTGAAGGTAAATTAATTGAAAAACTAGTTTCTAAAAATGATGCAGTGATAAATTTTGCAGCAGAATCTCATGTGGATAGAAGTATATTTGACTCTAAACCATTTCTGGAATCAAATATTATGGGTGTTTATACTTTGCTTGATGCCATACGGAAAAAAAAGACTAGAACGAGGTTTGTGCAGATTTCTACAGATGAAGTATTTGGGAGTCGAAAAACTGGATATGCAAAAGAAAAAGATGTCTTCAGACCATCAAATCCTTATTCTGCATCTAAAGCATCAGCAGAATTAATAGCTGAATCATATGTAAAAACTTATGATATTGATGTGGTTATTACTAGATGTACAAATAACTTTGGACCTAGACAATTTCCAGAAAAGCTTATACCAAAAACGATAATTCGCTCACAAAAAAATATGAAGGTTCCAATATATGGAAATGGAAAAAACAAGCGAGACTGGTTATTTGTTGAAGATCATTGCAGCGCTATCACAAAGGCACTTTTTAAGGGCAAAGCAGGAGAATCTTATAATATATCAAGCTCAAATGAACTTACAAATATTCAATTAATCGAAAAAATTCTTGACATGTTAGGTAAACCAAAAGATCTTATTTATTTTGTTGAGGACCGACCAGGTCATGACTTGAGATATGGTTTAGACTCAACAAAACTTAGGAATGAAATGGGTTGGAAACCCAAAAGAAAATTTGATGATGATCTACAGGATACCATTACATGGTATCTCCAGAACTCCTCTTGGTGGAAGGAACTAGCAACGAGTGAAATGCTTCATCCTACACCCTGGAAACAATATCATAAACAAGGTAAATAGAAATGCTAAAAGGAATTCTTCTCCACGGTGGATACGGAACAAGACTAAAACCACTGACCTATACCAGGCCAAAACAACTGTTGCCCATTGCAAACATACCAATGTCTCAATATGGAATTACTTCTTTAAAGAATGCCGGAATTACCGATATTGCAATTGTTATTGGTGGAAATAATTCAAACAAAGTAAAAGAATACTATGGTAATGGAGAAAAATTTGGAGTAAAGATAACATACATTTATCAAGACGAACCTAAAGGAATTTCACACGCGATTGGTCTGTGTGAAGATTTTATAGGATCGCACAAATTTGCTGTGTTTTTGGGAGATAATGTAATATTGAAAGAAATTACAAGCTATGCTAAAGAATTTGGCAATGCGGACGATGCCGCAAAAATTCTTTTATGTGAGGTTTCAAACCCATCACAATTCGGTATAGCTGAGGTTTCAAAAGACGGCAAAATTAAAAAAATTATGGAAAAACCAAAAAACCCTCCCACTAACTTAGCAGTAACAGGAATCTACTTTCTCACGCCTATTATTTTTGATATTATAAAAAAATTAAAACCATCTTGGAGAAATGAATTAGAAATCACTGATGCTCTACAAATATTACTTGAATCAAACCACAAAATATCATACGATGTTATTACTAGCTATTGGAAAGATACGGGGACCCCAGATGATATAATAGAAGCAAATAGGATTGTTCTTTCAATGATGGGGCCATATTTTTATGGTCAAAAAGAAAGTGATGTTACGATAAAAGGTAAAGTAATGGTAGGTAAAAATACAAACATTAAGAACGGCACTACAATTGAAGGTCCTGTTATTATTGGTGAAAACTGTCTAATCAGTGGAACTACATATATTGGTCCCAACACCAGCGTAGGCAATAATTCTACACTAAAGGACTGCACAATAGATAATTCAATAATTATGGATGGCTGTAACATTGATTGCAAAATTAACATAACTAATAGTATAGTCTCTTATAATTCAAAAATCACCTCAAATAAACAAAAAAAGACAATTCTGATGTTAGGCGAAGATAGCAACATAATTCTATGACAGATTTTGGTTCAAAAATTTTTGATGATGCGTTTGTAAGCATAATTATTTTAAATTATAATGGCGGGCATCACCTTATGGAATGTATAGAATCTCTTTTCCGCTCAGTTATTTGTAAAAATGAAATTATTCTAATTGATAATAATTCTTCGGATAATAGTCATATTATATGTAAAGAAAAGTTCCCAGAAATAATACTAATTCAGAATAAAGAAAACATTGGTATGGGTGCTAGAAATATTGGCCTAAAGAAAGCCAAAGGTAATTTTATTGTATTTTTAGATTCGGATACAGTAGTAGAAAATAACTGGCTAATTTCTCTTATGAATAGTTACCAGCAAAATGGAGAAGGGCTGTATCAACCAAAATTACTTGAAAAAAAAAGACCACAGGTCATCAGTAGCGGCGGAAATATGATCAATATTTTCGGGCTAGCTTATATCATAGGTAGAGGAGAGCAGGATGTAGGAAAATACGATAAATTTTCGCATATTAGCTATACTTCAGGTGCTTGCACTTTTTCATCATCTGAAACTATAAAAAAGATAGGATTCGTAGATGATATCTTCTTTGCATATCATGATGATGTAGATTATGGCTGGAGAGCGTTGCTATTAGGAATCCAATCATATTACGAGCCAACCTCAATAGTTTTTCACTATGGCAGTCCTACCTTAGAGTGGAGTTCTAAAAAATATTTTTTACTTGAGAGAAACAGATTGATATGTTTGCTTACTCTATATTCGAGAAAGACATTTCTGAAGATTCTTCCATTTTTAATAGTAGTAGAAATTGGAGTATTTTTTTTCTTTTCAACAAAAGGATTAGCAATTACAAAATTGAAATCTTATCTGGCTTTGATCAAAATGCGACGAAGTATACTGAAAAAAAGAAAGGAAATAGAAAAAACTAGAAAGATACAGGATAAGATAGTTATAAAGAACTTTGTGGATGATTTTCGCTTGCCATTAATTGCAACCCCAGAACATTCTGTAAGAGTCTTCAATTCGATAATACCCATATTAAGCAAACAGGCACGAAAAATAATCACTCTCTAATTTGTGTCGTAAATCAAAAAGCTAAATAGTAGTGTGATTACTTTCTCTGAAATGAAAAAAAGAATTCTGATACTTGGCATAGGAGGTCTGACGGGTTCAAAAATTGTTGAGTTAGCCAGAAGTACATTTGAAATCTACGGAACTTACAATCTACGAAATCCTGAATTTAATTTCGTACGTTCTTTTAGACTTGACATTACAAATAACAATGCTATGAAAGAACTAATTTCAAACATTTATCCAGATATTATAATCAACACATGTGCACTTAATAGCGTTGATTATTGTGAAAATCATGAAGATGAGGCAAAGAAAGTAAATATTAATTCTGTTGAGGGTCTCTCAGAGATGTCTGATTCAGTAGGAAGTAAATTAATTCATCTTTCTTCAGATTCTGTTTTTGATGGGACCAAAATCACTCCTTATACCGAGGAAGATATTCCAAAACCAATCAATGTCTATGGTTATACCAAAATGGTTGGAGAAAAAATAGTCTTACAAAACTCTAACAACGTAGTCGTGAGAGCAAGTGTCTTGTACGGGTGGTTGCATAAATCAATATCTCAAAGACCATCTAGTTCAATGAAACCCACAAATTTCGCACAATGGCTAATAACAAAACTCCAATCTAAGGAAACAATCAAAATTGTTACCGATGAAAATAGCTCACCAATAATTGCCGATGATTTCGCTAGATCCATTATACATTTGGCAGATGGCAATTATCATGGATTGTTCCATTCAGCTCCCCCTATTCAGATAAATAGATACGATTTTAGTGTAAGGCTTGCAAAAGCTCTTGAATTAGATTGGAATTTGATTCAACCTACTACAAATAAGGAATTGGGAAGAAATGTGACAACAGGATTTAACAAATGCCTAGATTCCTCCAAAATCATAAAAGAAGCAAATTTTCATTTCATATCGCTTGAGGAGTCATTTGATCTTCTTAAACGTCAAATTTCTATTTAAAATCACAAGTGTTAAAAAATATCATAATCTCCGAAAGAAAAATACCAGCTTTTATATTGTTTTAATTTATCGAGACAATGGTCTTGTGAATTTTTTTGAATTAATATAAAATGAAGGGGTTGTGGTTTTAAAATTTCTGGAACTTTAAAAAACCCGCTTTTTCTTAAAAGGTTCCATTCAAATAAACCAGGCCTGCAGGTAGCAATAGCTACCAATACATTGTTTTCCCAAAAATCTACTAAAGAAATATCTATCAGATCCTTCAGTTCTTTTTCATTCGCTGTCTCGTCAACTAACAGGTCGACAATTATCCCAATCTTCTTTCCGTTTATCATTGTTTGTGTTGTAATCACATATCCTTTTAGAACAGAACCTTGCTTTAAGACAAAAATTTGGTACTTATGAATAGGATGTTTTTCATATCTCCATATGAGGAAATCTTTATCTCTTCTTTGTATTATTGAGAATCTTTTACTTGCCTTGTCTACAAGTAAATCAAAATCAGAATTAAATTGCGTTTCCTGTTTTTTAACATTTGGATTATTGTTTAATTTTACCTTCCATATGACATCAAAGGGCTGGATTAATTTTCCAAGAAAACTATCAAAGTATTTTGACAACCGTAATGGCTTCACTAGAATAGGAAGGCTAACAATTTCCGCACTTCCCTTTTTTATAAAGGCCTCAACGGATTTATCATTTGCAACCCCATAAATACATGAAATTCCTCTCTCAATAGATTTCTCTTGAATTGAAGAGATCAATTGTGAAAAAATTCCTTTTTTTCTGTAATTAGGATCGACTGCGGAGTTACATGAAAGTGCGCCTGTGACAATTTGTTGATCAACCATTAGCTTCATAGGTAAAATGGCTTCGACTCCGATTATTATACTGTTATTGTCTTGCCCATTTTTTGCTAATGAGATAACAGCTTTTCCTTGTGGATTTTGTCTATATTGCCAGTCAAAAAACAAGGGCTTTGAAACATGGGTATCGCCAAAAACTTTTTTTGTTAAACTCAGAATTCCAGATTTTTCATCTTCGGAATCTAACCATTCTGAAATTATCATGTCTGTTGATTGATGTAGGTATAAGATATCAATATTTCTTAGAAATCAATTAAAAATATAAACCCGATGATGTTCCAAACAGTGGATTATTTGAACTTGTTGGGAATAGATTTTGAAGATTGGTATCATCCTGAATTTATTCAACCATACGTTACTGAAAAAAATAAAAAACCTAGGGTCATTAATGGAATTGACAAAATTATAGATTGGCTGCGAAAGAACGAAACATTCGCAACTTTCTTTATGGTTGGAGAATTGTTGGAATTTAAGCCGGAGTTGCTAGATAAAATAATCAATAATGGTCATGAGATTGCATTTCATACAATGCATCATGCAAGGCTGGATTCACCAAATTACAAAGAAAGATTTGGTGATGAAATCAAAAGATTCAGCGAAATCACTTCAAGGAAATCCATAGGATTTAGGGCTCCTTCGTTTTCATTGAATGTCAATAGTTCGTGGGCCTTGGATGTACTGGTAGAGAATAATTATCGGTATGATAGTAGTGTAGTGCCAGCTAAGACAAAATTATATGGAATTCCTAATGCCTCCACAAAACCATATAAGATAACTAGTTCGAGTTTAGGTAAAAATGATCCCGAAGGAAAAATAATTGAGTTTCCTTTACTGACTACTCGAATATTGGGATACCGAATTCCTGCTTGTGGTGGTTTTTATCTCAGAGTTTTACCACAAAAACTAATAGAAAGAGCAATTGAAACCAATAATAGTAAGGGTTTTCCTGCAACGTTCTACATTCATTCCTGGGAACTAACACCGGAATTCATGCCTAAGATACAATTACCATTTCTCCATAATTTCGTTACCTATCATAATCTTGATAAAGCATTCTCTAGAATTGACAAAATAATTAAGAAGTTCAGATTTACATCTTTTGCTAGTTATATCTCTGAAAAGACCCTTTTGTGATATTCATGGTCGAAACAATTGTAATAATTATGGGAGAGACGAAAATCACCACAAAAATTACTAATATTCTACAAAATAAAGAAAATAAAATAATTTCATTAGACTACGAGTCGCATCAACAACTAAATGCAATGGGACTAAAACACGAAATTTATGATGATTATCTAAATGATATAGATAAAGAAACGATCGACAAAGTTACTCTTCAACTTACTACTACTTGGTATAAAAATAAACAAATCCAAGATAATTTAACCTTAAACGGTATTAATTTTGGTTGGCTATTAGAACAAGAATTCCATAACAATCTTCTTACAATAAATACCACGGTCCTTACTTTATTGAAAATTAAAGAAAATGATCAACCAAAAACTATCATATTCTCAAACGATCTATCAGAGTTAGTTAAAAATATTTTTCAAAATGAAAAATTACAACCATTAGAAAATGTTACCGACATTCAAAGATTCGGTACTGATAAACTGTCAATTAAATATAATATAGGTAAAATCCCCATCGTATACAGAATTCCAAGAAAATATTTTTTTGTATTACGGAGATATTATGAAAAAATTTTTGTCCCATTATTTAATGTGTTTTTTTCAAATTTTGTTGCAAAGAAAAACTCAATTCTTTTAGTAGACTTTAATCTAACTCAATATGGAGAATTTTTAAAACAACTAAATAAGAGAAATGTAAACATATTATTATTAAATAGGCGACGCGTCGCAATTTGGAATTTTAAATCATTCATCATATGTAGAAAGACTAAAGCGATACCTGTAACATATGAGCAATTTCTTGACTTGGATGATAAACGAGAAATTGATGAATTAACATCAAACATAATTAAGAAATTGGATATGTTACTATCTAATAAAAAACTCTTCTCAGAAATTTTCTCTGTCAATAATTTCTCATTTTGGGATTATCTTAACAAATATTTTAGGACATTCTGTGTTGACAGGTTCAAAGAAGCTGTCTATGAAATGGTAGGTGCCAAAAAACTATTGTCTAGTCTGAATCCTAAATTAGTATTACATTTCTATGAAGTGGCATTACAAGAAAAAGTATTGATTCATGAGGCACGAAAAAACAATATTCCAAGTATACTTATTCAGCACGGGACCCCTTTTCTTTCTCTCCCTCGGTTTCCTTCACTTAATCCAATAGCAGGTACACTTCCGTTATTTGATGATAAAAAATTGGCTGTCTGGGGAAACTTTATGAAAAAATATGCTTTAGAGAATGGCATAAAAGAAGATAACATAATTGTTTCAGGAAGTTTAAGGCATGATGATTTTTTTCATATGGAAAAACAGCATGATACAAAGGGAATAATTTTAATTGCGTTAGGAGCGCTTGATAAGGGAAACGTAGATCAACAATCACTAACTAGTCATAACAGATATGAACAATGTCTCGTTGTCATGTGTAATGTTTTGAAAAAAATACATGACAGAAAAAAAATTGTAAAACTTCATCCCGGTGATATGGTTTTCAAAACTGTTGTTGTAGAACCAATAATTCGTAAAATGGATCCTTCTATACAAATAGTAGTTGATGTTAATATAGGTAAACTATTACAATCTGCAGACGTTGTTATCACAATAGATCTTACTACTGCTCTTTTGGAAGCTAATATTTTTGAAAAACCCACAATGACTCTTGTTGCAGATCATCAAGCATTTTTGAGCATATTATGTAATGGCTATACAGAATTATTTACCGATGCTGAAGAGGAAAGATTTGAAAAATATCTCAATGATATTCTTACAAATAGAAAAGTACGTGAAGAGAACATCAAGAAAGGAATTGAATTTGTTAATAGATACCTAGTTAACCAAGGGAATGCATCGGAATATCTTGCAAAAGTAATAACAAATAATTTATCTTAAAGAATCCAGTTTGAATATAAGTTATGAATCATTAAATGATACATGACAACAATTACGCCAAAATTGCTCGTAGCTTCTTTTGTGCAGGTAGTTCAGACTCCCAAATTCGTTTCTTACCATCGCCCAATATGACATCAAGTGACCTTACGTCCTTTATCATTCTGAATAATCCCTGTGGTTCTAAAGAGGCTGCCTGATCAGAACCATACATAGTTCTATCAAGCGTGATATGTCGTTCAAGTGAGGTTGCGCCAAGTAAGACAGCAGCTATGCATACTAAATAGGCACCAGCTTCATGACCACTGTAGCCAACATTGCATTTGAATTTATTTCTTAGAGTCTGAATTACCCTCAAATTAGCCTCTTCTATTGACATTGGATAAGCACTATGGCTGTGTTGTAGTTCAAACGGACAATCTTGTTTTCTAAATATGTTGACTGCGCCCCTAATTTGTTCCATGGTACTCATTCCGGTAGAGATGAAAGTGGGTTTGCCCTCCTCCGCAATGGCACTCACAAGTTTATTATGTATCAACATTGCAGATGCGACTTTATTGTATTTAGTTTTGAACCTACGCATTTCAATCTGGCTGCCAATATCCCAGCAAGAAGCATACCATGGAATTTTTTTCTTTTTGCAATATTTGTCAATTTCCTCATATTGCTTTAGTGAAAATTCCAAGCCTCTTTTTTGATCTCTTGTTGTGGTTCCCCAAGGACTTTCACGGGGAGAATCAAGTACTTCTTTAGAATATACTTTTTCTATGTTTCTTTTTTGAAACTTTACTGCATCGCATCCGGCGCTAGCAGCTATGTCAATTAATTTTTTGGCTATTTCTAGACTACCATTATGATTAATACCTATTTCTGCTGTGATAAATACCATGTAAAAATAATGCCACGCATGATTTTAATAAATGTGTCTTTATATATTGCACTTTTCTTTTGATATGCAATTTACAATTAGGTAAAATTATTAATGGTTTTGATTGAATAAGTTACCAAGTCGTCCAGCCGCCATCTACAACAAACGTTGCTCCTGTCACGTAAGAAGATTTCTCGCTACAAAGATATTCTATTATGCCATTTAATTCATCTTTTTTCATCATACGTTGAAGTGGAGTTAAAACAGAATATTTTTTTATAAACTCTTTATCTTGATTGTGTTCTACTCCGCCTGGAGCAACACAGTTAACACGAATATTAGGGGCTAAATGAGTGGCAAGAAATTTTGTGAGATTAATCACGCCTGCCTTGGAGACAGAATATCCCATGTGCTTATGAGCTCCATTGTACAAATCAGGTCTAGCAGAAACTATGCCTGTAGAAGCTGAAAAGTTAACTATGGTACCTTTCTTATTATTTCTTGCATATTCTCTGCAAACTGAAAACAAAGCTGTTAGGTTTACATCTAGAAACTTTGAAAATGAATCCAGTGAAACATCGAATAGGGTCGCTCTTTTTCGTGTCTTATCTACGTGATCATTTAATGCAAAACAGTTTACAAGACTATCTGCCTTATTTTCTTTAAACCATTTTTTTACGAACGTCTCATCTGTTAGATCATGGCCCAATGCTAAATCAAGCTTCAAAATATCATTATTTTTTTTCAAGTAACGAGATAACTCACTACCTAAAAGACCTTCTGACCCAGTAATAATAATTTTCATGTTTTCATCATAGTCTTACTTAGCTTCTAGACAAATACTTATCTACATACTGCCTTACAAATTTCAGATATTTTTTACAAGTTACTTCCGGTTTAATTTCAGGATTATCTAGATCCTCTCTTGCTCCTTGTATGATCAGATCCATTTTATAATGGATTTTTCTAAGTGATCTAAAAAAGGAATTAAAGTCTACATCACCTGTCCCCAATGGAACTGTCGTTCCATTTCTAACTCTATCTTTAATATGAATATTTATAATCCAAGGTTCAAGTGTTTCTAATTCTATTTTGGGATCAAAACCCAGTGAAGTACTATTACCAATATCGTAGTTAGCCATAATATTTGGATGATTGAATCTTGACAATAATTCTTTAAACAAAATTGGAGGCAAGTTTGTTTCAAGTGTCAATCTTACATTATTATCTTGTGCTGTTGGCAATATTTTTTCTAAATTCGATACGAGTTGTTCTTCATTAATTTTGTTTTTTATAGAAGATGAATCCACAAGTGGAATTTCTAATATATCAATGTTCAGAGCTTGGCATTGCCGTATAAGTTTTTTTAAGACAGATAAATTTTTTTCTGAATCAGAATTAGAAACACCAAAAATCTTTTTAGTCATGAAATAGTCTGCGCATACTGCATTTATCTCCAAGTTATGTTTTCTTGCTAGATATTTCATCTCTTTAACGCCATCATCATTCATTATGGGATTCTTCCCATAGAGATCATAAATCCATTCAATTAATTCAAAGCCACATTTTGATGCATTTTCAAATTCATCGCGCCATGATTTAATTGGGAAAGCTTGGATTTGTTGTCCTACCGGTTTTGAAAGTCGTCCAATCATTATACCGATTTGATTATTACTTTTTTTCACAATTTTCTACCAACATTGATATATTATAGTATTTAGAAAAATTATTAAATGAATGCTAATTTAATGCGTAAGTGTAAAAAAATTAAAATTGTTTTAACTGATGTGGACGGTGTTCTAACTGATGGTGGCATGTATTATTCTGATAAAGGAGACATTATGAAAAAATTTCATGTTCTTGATGGAATGGGTGTTACATTATTAAGAAAAAAAAACATACCTACAATAATAATTACGAAAGAAAAAACTAGAATTGTGAAACAATGGACCCTGAAAATGAAGATAGAAAAATTGTATGATGGAATTATACAAAAAGAAGCAATGTTTGATGAGATATGTAGACATTACAAAGTACAGCATGACGAAGTTGCGTACATAGGAGACGATATAAATGACGTAGAATTGTTAAAAAAGGTAGGATTGTCAGCAACGCCTAGAGATGGGATTAAGAAAGCTAAAGATGTCTGTGACTATATTTGTAGGACTAGTGGAGGTTGTGGAGCGTTCAGAGAATTAGCAGATTTAATATTATCAAGATATGAATAAGCGAATAAAAATATGCCATATGCTAATGAATGCAAGTTTAAAATGATGCTTAATTTTAAAAATTCGGAGAGATTGTATGAATAAAACTATTGATGAGATTTTAGAATTATTTGACGAAAGCGCAAAGACCCTAAGTAAATCAAAATCACTTGCAAACGATATACGAACTGTAATAGATATCATAATTAATTGTCTCACTCGTGGAAACAAGATAATCTTATTTGGAAACGGCGGAAGTGCCGCAGATGCTCAGCATATGGCAGCAGAATTTATAGGTAGATATTTGTTCGAACGCAAGAGCCTTCCCGCAATTGCCCTTACTACCGACTCTTCAATATTGACTGCACTCGGAAATGATTATGGATTTGATCAGGTGTTTGCACGTCAATGCGAATCATTAGTAAAAAATGGAGATGTCATTATTGCAATATCCACAAGCGGTAAATCTGAAAATATAATCGAAGGAATAAAGATCGCAAAGAAAAATGGAGGCATAATTATTGGACTTACTGGTGGAAATGGAGGTAAATTAAAAACTTTGTCTGACTATACAATAACAATACCTTCAAGAAATACTCCAAGAATACAAGAGGGACATAGAATTGTAATTCATGTAATTTGTGAGTTGGTCGAAAAGCATTTTGTTAAAAAATGATTATTCTTAAAAAGAATTCCGAATTTCACCATAAAATATCTATTTTTATGGTTAATGCCAAAACACCATTAATATCTTGAGGAGTGCTAACTATGACTCGTAATGTTGATTTAGTCATTACGATTAGACAAATTATAATTAATTTTAAAATCTAATTTTTGTTACTAGCTTTGCAAAGAATATCAGTGAAATCCATTAGTTCACTAGTCAGGAAAATAAGTTTTAGCTTACATCTATGATCTTAATTGGCCACCGTCTACAACGTATACCCCGCCAGTTACAAAGGCACTTCGTGGTGACGCTAAAAATGCCACAAGATCAGCTATTTCTTCAGGCATACCAAAACGCTTCAACGCTACTTCTTGCTCCAACATTTTTTTTACTAATTCCGCATTCTCTGATATTTTTTTTTCCCAAACAGAATCTTTGAACATGATATTTCCTGGTGCAACCGCATTTATCCTTATTCCATGATTGGCAAGTGATCTAGATATGAAATGTACATATGCATTCAATGCAGCCTTGGCAACAGAATATGTAACAGGAGCCCCTGTAACCTCCATCCCGCTAATGGATGAGATACATACAATAGAACCCTGGGACTTGCTAAGTGCACTGGTTGCAGCTTCAACCATATTAGTAGTACTTGCCAGGTTAATATTGATTACACGTTTCCATTCTTCAAAAGTCTCCTTCCCAGGTCTTACTGAGGTTCCACTACCAACGTTACAGATTAATATGTCTAAAGATCCCCAACGATTTATAACGGCATTTACAAGTGCCTCACATGCCTTTGGCTCAGTAACATCAGCTGCAAAATAATTCACTCTATCTCCAATTTCTTTGTATAGCGTGTTGAGTGAAAAAGAGTTTCGTCCGTTGAGCATTACGCTACAACCTTCTTGGTGCAACGTTTTAGCAATTGCCTTTCCGATGCCTCTACTAGAACCGGTAACAAGTGCAATCTTGCCGGCAAGATTAAGATCCATTAATAATCAAGATTCCGTAAAATGGTAAGGTGTAGGAGCATCAAGTTTACGATCTTTTAACTCACTAGAATAGGTCTTAATCTGTGCTTCAATATCAACGCCCACACTTTCGCTCCATTTTGTTAGTAATCTCTTAGTTATTGTTCCCATTTTTCCTTTGCCAATATTTGTACCGTTTAGTTTTGTTACTGGTAAAATACAGAAAGGTGTACCTGTCATGAATGCTTCATCCGCCATTATCACGTCATATGATTCAATATTTTTTTCAATGCATTGAATATCCAATTGTTTAGCAAGTTCAAAAATATAACTTCTGCTAATACCACGCAAAATATTTCGTGGTTCGGGCGTAATAAGTTGACCTTTTGTGATTATGAAGAAGTTGTCGCCAGTTCCCTCAGCGATAAAACCATCCGGATCAAGCAGTAAGGCCCAAATGTTGTCACCGGCTAATTTTGAAACTTCAATGTTAGCCATCATATAGTGCAATCTACTTCTGCTCTTTATCTTAGGATCTAGTAAATGCGCTGGAATTGCTCGCTGAGAAGGTATGACTGCATTAATTCCGGTATCGAACAAAGTTCCCATACCTGCAACTGTCCATTTTAGAGGAAAATCGGCAATAATTATTGTTGGTTCTAATTTTCCTCCAAATACTTCCGAATAAATAGACAAAGGACCACGACTGACGTTTATCATTAATCTGTGTTCATCATTAGCCGCAAAATACGGTTCATTTTTTTCTATAGTTGCTAGACATGCTTCTTCCATTTCATCTATGCTTAAGGTCATCGGTATGTGAACATACTTGATTGATGAATACAATCTTTCTAGGTGTTCACGCAATTTGAACTGTTTTTTATTAAAGGAGCGCGTCATTTCAAATACCATATCTCCAAACATCAACGCAGAATCATATATTGAGATCTTTGCCTCTTTTTCAGGGACAAATTTCCCATTTACGTAGACTACTCGGTTTGAATTCATTTTATTTCAAGTATAAATTAATAGTACATAATCCTTTATTCCATATTGAGGTTGGATTAATATTTAACCTAATTTCATTCATGATTTTTCTCCTTATTTAACAGATAATGCCTCATTAAAGTTTCACACATTTCCAAGCTTTCATGATCGTCTATCTCAAAACCTTTCCATAATTCCATAAGAGTAATTCCAATTTTTCCTACTAATCGATTATTATTATTTAATAAAATTTCTGGTTTGAAGATATAAAATGAACCATTCTCCAAATATTGATTACTCCTTTCTTGACGCCTTGTTCTATTCTTATAATCAAAATTCACACTTCGAAACTCCTCGTTTTGTAAACGTTCCCAAATCATGAGATCGGTAAGTGAACACGCCGAAAACATTGAATCGCATTGCTGTGCTTCAAAATCCTTCAAACCACGTTCAATGTCTGATGACTCCCTAATAGGAGAGGTGGCTTGCAAAGCAATAACTAAATCCACCTTGTGGCCATTTTTTTTAATTTCATTTATCGCATGAATCCAACCAGATTCTGAGCTTGATAGATCGTTTGATAGTTCCTTTGGCCGTAATATTGTATTTGTGACATGTTCCTTTGCTATATTTAGTATTTCATTGCTATCTGAACTGACCCAGACTGATGAAATCTCTTTCACTTTTTTTGCTTGCTCAATGGACCATACAAGTAATGGTTTTCCACAGAAGTTTACAATATTTTTATTTGGTATACTTTTTGAACCTGCTCTTGCAAGTATAATGGCTACTATTGATTTCATTAACTATTCCTCCTCAATCATCAATATAATCTGTTATTGGTAATAACATAAAACTGGGTATCAGAGAAGGAGCTAGAACAAATTCTTTAGTTTACTAATGATATATCTAAAGGAATAATTATAATTTTTTTTATGATTCTGATACTATGATTTACTTCTTTTTGAAAATTGCATTAAGTTTAAATCCCATGCCTAACTCGCAAATTTTTTTGGGATCAAATAATTCAAACATTAAAGGAGAATCTCCAATCTCGGGGTTCTTAAAGTTCAACCAATTTGATATCCAGTTCAGCTCGGAAACATAAGACTCTGAATATATTAATTCATAATCTTTCATTAGTAATTTTAATTGATTTATTCCATAATGCATTGTGTGATGCGGACCAATGAATATGGGAGAATATTTGTGCATAATTCTTGCAGAAAGACTATCTCTGTTGTTTATTGCAAAAAAGAAAAGGCCGCCTTTTTTTAGATACTTTGATAGATTCTCTACAACTCCATGTGGATTCAGAACATGATCAATGTAATCCCAACATGTTATCAAATCAAACTCTCTATCAAACTTGATACTCGCAAGATTCTCACTTGACACTATGTGACCTTTTTTTAAACAAACATTGCGAAGGGGGGTGTGATACTCGTGCCCTGTTATCGAATATTTCTCCCTTGCCCAATCCAAAAAAGTACCAATCTGGCTGCCAAAATCAAAAATATTTTTGATTTTTGTGTGTTTTTCCAATTCTTCAAAAACAATTTCAAACTTTTGCCTATCAAAATTACTCACCACAGGATCATCCTTGTATTTCCCATATGCGTCCCCCTCATCTCCTTCTTGTAGAAATTGGATTTTACTTTCGTCCAAAACCTGCAATGTAAAAATCAAATCACATGAATCACATAACATGTGATCAAACCCATGTTGATTGAATAAGTAACTATATTTTTTAGAATCGCATAAAGGACATCTGTCTCTAATTATACAAAATTCACTTTTTACCTTTCCTGTGTATATGTCCACATATTTCATAAGATCAAGAGTAAGCCCAATCATTCCTACGTCATTTTTTATTCGTGAGAGGAATTCCTTTCTTGTTATCTTATCCGATAGTGAATAAATGTCACCAAGTCTTGATTGTTGCATATGACTATATTTTTGATATCATATATCACAGTATTTATGATTTTCAATAATGATAATCTGTAAGTCTTTTCATCTTGATTTGTCTTTCATCTTGATGCATATCTCTCAGCCAGACAGAATTATCACACAAAACTATTGGTTAATTTAGGAGATGAAACAAGCCTTTCATGAATTGAATAAAAAACATATTGTTGCCGGATTGGGAGAAATTGGCAGTCCGATTCTACAACTTATCTCAAAAGCAGCCCTCACTGTTGGATATGACATTAACGAAAAATTAATGGATAAAAAAAAATTCATCAAATATGAAAAACTAGGAACTTCTTTTTTACATATCTGCATACCATTTTCTGAAAAGTTTATTCCAAATGTAATTTCACTTTCAAAAAGGTTCAGTCCTGATGTAATTGTAATTCATAGTACAATAAGTCCTGGAACTACCGCTAAGCTGCAAACCAAGTTCTCCATCCCCATAATCTATAGCGCCACAAGGGGAGTTCACAAACGAATGCTTTATGATTTGAAAAGATATACAAAGTTTTATTCAATAGAACCAAACGCTCCAAAGGCAAAATGGGCCTCTTTAACCTATGCTAATTTGATGAAAAAATGTGGAGTTAAAGTAAAGCGAATGTCCACTCCACTTACACTAGAGCTTGCCAAGATAGTTGTTGACACATCATACTATGGGTGGCTGATAAATTATGCACAGCTTAGCAACATGATTGCAATAAACCACAAGGTAGATTATGATGAGATGTGGTCATTTGCTGATGAAATTCATAAATTTTTAGGAAATCGACCAAAGATGTTTCCTGGGTTTATTGGGGGCCACTGCATTTTACCAAATTTGGATCTTATTCACATCCAGACACTTGATCTAATCAAGAAAATAAACAACACATATGCAAAAAAAGTTAGGAATGCAAAAACGATTGCCAAGAAATATCGTAAAAACTAGCAAAACTCTCTTTTGAGCATGTAATAGGCACATATGCAATTTCTTTCTTCATTGTTTGCAACTACTGAATTGAACAAAGATTGCAATATGATGTTTAATGATTGCAACGATTATAAAAAAGCCATTTTTGAGAACTAGTATTGAAGCAGCAAACCAAGATTCATTCCAGCTTGCGTACCGTTGAATGGAAGAATAATGCAGTAGTAATGATAGATCAAACAAAGCTCCCAAACAAGCTGGTCCACGTCAAATACACTGATTATAGAGATGTGGCAGATGCCATACGCACCCTAGTTGTCAGAGGAGCGCCAGCAATAGGAGTCTCGGGTGCCTTTGGGCTGGCACTAGCTGCATTACAAAGTAAGGCCAAATCAAAAGAAAATCTGTTGCAGGATCTAGAAAAAGCAAAAAAAATACTCTTTGAAACAAGGCCCACTGCTATCAATTTAGCTTGGGGTCTTGATAGAATAATGAAGGTTGCAAAATCAGGAAAAGCAGTTTCTGATATTAAGACAAGTATTGTAAAAGAAGCAAAAAGGATGGCAGAAGAAGACATTGAGATCAATATGCGTATGGGAAAACATGGCTCACAGCTTTTCAATAACAATGATACAATAATGACTCATTGTAATGCAGGTGCACTTGCTACGGTTGCTTATGGAACAGCTCTTGGAGTAATTCGAGCAACAAAGGATAGCGGAAAGAAAATCAAGGTCATAGCAACAGAGACAAGACCCGTGATGCAAGGTTCAAGATTGACTGCCTTTGAGCTAAAACATGATGGAATTGATGTGAGTCTCATACCTGATACGGCTGTAGGCTATGCAATGTCTAAGGGATTAGTTAACAAAGTGATTGTCGGTGCAGATAGGATTCTGAGAACTGGTCATGTCTATAACAAAATAGGTACATACCAAGTTGCAACGATGGCAAAGCAGCATAACATTCCATTTTATGTGGCCGCTCCTCTTTCTACATTTGATTTAAAGAGCCACCCTGAGGATGTTATAATTGAGCAGAGAAAGGCAAGTGAAGTTACCGGAATAGCAGGAAAGAAAACCGCACCCGATGATATTAATGTAATAAATCCTGCCTTTGATATGACTCCTCCAGAGCTGATAACTGGAATTATAACAGAGGTAGGCATTGCAAAGCCACCATTTAAAGAATCTATAAGAAAACTCTTTGAATCAAAGCTGTAAGGTATTCATGACCTCACAGAACTTAAGGTATTTATTTCATTGATGGAAGAAGTCACACCATGTCAAAGGTGACAAATCAACAAGTTCTTGACTCTTTAAAGGAATGCATGGATCCAGAGATTCCTATCAACGTTGTAGATATGGGTCTGATTTACGGAGTTGACGTAAAAGATGACAACAAAGTAGATATCAAAATGACTATGACAACTCGTGGATGTCCATTACACGATACTCTAGTAAGTGATGTTAAAAGATATGTAAACAAGGTTCCAGGTGTAGCCGGTGTCAATGTTGAGATAGTGTGGGAGCCAGCTTGGACTCCAGAGAAAATGTCTGAAGAAGGAAAAAAATTGATCAATTATGGAAAACAAAAGACAATTGCACCAATTAATTATGAGACTGCATTGCCACAAGGACTAGGGACAGTTGCCAAACAGGAAGACGGATCGCTCCTCCTGCTCAATGATAGTCAGCAGGGGTTTATGGTCAATCAAGCAATTGTAGATTTTTGGAAGATGTGTAATGGCCAGAGAAAAATAACAGAACTGGTCGACATATTTGCACAACAAATGGGTCTTCAACGAGGACAGGTCGAAAAGGAAGTCTTGCAATTGATACATCAACTAAGAGATGGCGGTTTAATCATAATAAAAGAATCAGAAGTCTCAAATGTCCAATTCAAAAAATAAATATCAAATTTCTCTAATTTCTGTTATCGTACCTTGAACCGAGTCCATCTTAACTATTGCCTTTTTTTCCGTAAATCCTAAAGCCACGTACCAATCTCCTGCATCATTGTCATATTTTGTTTCTAGTGTCTTCACTTGGTCAGCGCTAACGCTGTATTTTTGAACAATACCTGAGATTGCAACTGGTATTGCTTCCTTCTCAGTAGGAAGTCTTCTTTTCATTAATCCTATTCCAGGACTCATAATTTCCGTTGCCTCATGTGGTATAATAGTTATTAGTTGTGTCAAAAAGGATCTTACTTTTGTCATAAGATCTGATCTGGGAAGGTTATTCTGTAGAATAGGTGGAAAATGACATCTACATGACCTTGAATCCAGAACTAAGATCGACGCTCTATTCTTTGATAGATGATTTACTGCAGAACCCAAATAGCATGAGAAGAATGGCCAACGAGCTCAAGCCACTAACTAGGGACAACACCGAAGTAGCATTTGGAATATTCATTGGCTATGTCACTGGAGGCTTTGCAGAAATTTTCTTTGATTCGCAAAGACGTAGCATGACACAATCAGAAGCTGGTGAAGTTAAGGAAATTATACTCAAACGTGCAACAGAAATGAAAAAGGCAATTGCCTATGTGAAATCCCAAGGAAACTAGAAGCTAAATATTTTTAAAACAAAATTTCATATACTATGTTTTAGCTGTTTGTAATATGAGGCTAAGTGGATCTCTCAATTCATTCCTTTCTAGATCAGAGCGAATATCATATGTAATTTCTGTTCTGGCTACATGTGGTACTTTCATTGTTCTTGTTGGCGGTGTATGGGATTCATCTTCTCATGAATTACGTATTCCAGATACCTTTTGGACTGTCCAGCATATGACAATCTACACTGGTGCATCAATAGTTGCATTGTCTGCCGTGATAGGAGTAATAGCTATTATGAAAGGTGGAAATAAGAAAATTCACGGAGCAATAATGATTATCATAGTTGGAGCAGTAGCTCAGTTAGCAGGTGGATATTTTGATTACAGCTTCCACACAAAATATGGAATTGACGGTCTTGTAACCCCATCACATCTTACTGTTGAAACAGGTTTGTTGCTAAGCGCAATTGGTGGGCTGATAATGATATCAAAAGTTAGAAACGCTCCCCTTAAATCAATGGTTCCAATTTCCATAGTGACAGTACTGCTATCAGCATCTTGGATAGGATTTAACCTATCTTTATTGCTTGGTGCTGTTGTGGAATGTGTGCCAATATATCAGATGTTTTCATCCGGCTGTGCAGTGATGTAGCTTTGCAATTTTTTATATCCTGCAAATATTAAGAAAATTGTTCCAAGCAATACGATAACTGCTGGTATGACAAAATCCTCAAAGCCAGTATTGCCAATCTCTGCTGTTAATTCTACTGGCTTGTCAGCAAAATTGGTTATCTCAAGCGTAAATTCTCCTGTTCCGTCAAATTGGAAATAGTTTACTGTAATCTTATTGGTTATTCTCTTCATCTCGATATAGTTTCCTTGAGAATCCAGAATCTTGGCAAGAAGAACATTGTCGTACGAGTTCGACGAAATAAGGTAAAAACCAAGACCATTTCCGTTAAGATCTACTGATATTCTTGTTGAATCAAGTCTATTTAGAATAATATTCTTAGATTCTTTGATTGTACCAGAAAATACTATTCCTGTCCATACGGCACCTATGAGCACAAATATCATACCTATTCTAAACGCAGAAAGGAATATTGTCATACTATAGATAACTCTGATTCATTATCTAACTATTACTAAGGGCCCGGAGGGATTCGAACCCTCGACCTGGTGGTCCGAAGCCACCCGCACTATCCGGGCTATGCAACGGGTCCAATCAAGTAAGAATTTAACGAGGCTATAATGCTTAGGTTACGAGATTTTAGTCAAAGATATCACTGACAAAATAATGAGCGACTTTGTCTATTTTGACTCATTTTGAAATGAATATGATTCGGCAATTTTCTCGTTATTACTTATCTCTGTAATATGCCATTCATGTTGATATTTGGTTTTTCTTTGAATTTTATGTCTGTGAAACCTTCTTCCTCAAACCATTTCTTAACTTCATCAGTTGAAAAACTCCAATTAAATTCTGGGTTGAACGCATCAAACCATCCATGAATATCACTTCCAAATGTTCTTATCTTCTCTTTACATAATGCAATTTTCTCTTCCATTGTCATCTCTACCCAAATTTTATGTTTTTCTACGCATGTATTGCCTCTAAATCCATCATAAGGTCCGTCATTTACTTTGTTGTATACCATTATGTGAAGCATCCCACCATTTTTGACTTGTGAGGCAACCTTTGAAAAAGCACTCCTCGTATCTTTTGTATGGTGTAATACCCCCCATGACAACACAAAATCATATACTGGATTTGGTTTCAAATCCCAAATATCAAAAACATATGCATTTGGATTAACCTCTTTGCATCTCTTTATGGCTTCCGTACTAATATCAAAGCTATCAACCCTCGCAGCCCCAAGTTTCTGTATTGCATAAGTCCACCTGCCCGGACCACATCCGGCATCCAAACAAATTTTTCCTTTGATAAAAGAATCTTTTTTGTACCAAGGTTTGATTCCGGTAAAACCTAAAAACTCCTTGACTCTTTTATCAGTAAAATCAAATTGACCTTCATGTGCAGTGAGATGTTCTTTTTCCATGAAACTAGCCCATTGTTCATCAAAATCAGTCATGTTATAGCCACGCTCATGGAAGGAGAAATTTAAATTTTCAGTTTACAAGTTTTATACAGGGTTGAATATCGTTCTAGATAATTGAAGATATCACAAAGAGTAACAGGTGTAGAGTATGCAATACGCGATATTGCACTAGAGGCACGTAAGTTACAGAAACAGGGAAGGCAGATTACCTATCTTAACATAGGAGATCCTTTACAATATGGCTTTCAACCTCCCGAGAACGTCAAAGAGGCGATGATAAAGGCAATAAAGGAGGGCCAAAATTATTATGCTGCCTCAGAAGGCTTGCCAGAACTGCGAAAAGCAATAGCAAAAAAAGAGAAGGATAAAGGACTTGGAGTACAAGAAGATGATGTTCTGGTAACAAACGGAGTTTCAGAAGGCCTCGAGATGATTATGGCCTCAATAGTGGAAGCCGGTGATGAAGTTCTCATCCCAGGTCCATATTATCCACCATATGCTTCCTACGTGAGATTATTTGGAGGCAAACCAGTAGAATTTTCTGTTGATTTATGCAATTCTACACCAGATCTTGATGACATTAGAAGAAAGATTTCGCCCAAGACGGTTGCCATATGTCTGATTAGTCCAAATAATCCAACTGGTGCTGTCTTTAGTGAAAAATCACTAAGAGATTTGGTTGATATTGCCAATGAACACGATCTGTACATCATTTGTGACGAAATATATGATCAGATAGTTTTTGATGAAAAATTTATAGGAATAGGGAAAGTTAGTGCAGACTCGCCAGTGATACTTCTAAATGGATTTTCCAAAGTTCATCTCATGTCGGGGTGGAGAATTGGGTATATCGCGTTTAACCAATCAAAGAAACTAGAACCACTTCGTGAAAATGTACCAAAGCTTGCAAGAGTTAGAATTGCCACAAATTTGCCAGTACAACATGCTGCCTTAGAATCACTTAGGGGTCCTCAAGACTACATACCTAAATTCGTCTCAGAGCTAAAAAAGAGACGAGATTATACTATAAAACGGCTAAACGGAATGCATGGTCTTAGTTGCTCCAATCCAAAAGGAGCATTCTATGCATTTCCAAAGATTGAAAATAACAAATACAAATCTGATAAAGAATTTGTTTTAGACCTCCTCCAATCCACAGGTGTTCTTACAGTGCATGGTTCTGGTTTTGGAACTCAATATGGCAGTGATCACTTTAGAATGGTATTTTTGCCAGAAATCCCAGTTCTAGAGCAAGCGCTTGACAAAATAGAAAAATTTGTGGCTTAAAACTTCCAGCTTGTAAATTTTTTTGGGGTTATCTCAATAATACAATCAGTATCATTCAAAAGCCGCTGGGCAGATTTATTTTTCAAGCTATTGAAATACCTGAGAAGGATTTTTTTGGCAACTAGTTGAACGCGTTTGTTTTCCAAAATTAGCCTTGCTCTTCCAATCCCCATAATTCCAAAAATGTTGGGAGACTTGATTCCAACATCAACGCAAAAGGACACTCTTGGATTTTTTTTGATATTTCTTGCTTTCATAGTTCTTGTATTTGTACCAATGTAAAATTTGCCGTTTATGTAATCATACCAGACAGGAACTATGTGTGGATTTCCTTGAGGATCTATGGTTGCAAGCCTTAGAATCTTTTGCGATCTAATGAAATCACTACTCTTCATAAGTTCCGCCTCTTAGGCCAAGAATAATCAAAAATCCTCCAATCCCAAACATTCCAACTGATATTTTTTCGCTTGTAATTTCTTGAGAGGTAAGAAAGTCAACCATAAAATCAGGCCCCCAAATTGCCAGATCTCGAAGAACTGCAATAGATGCCACTACTATAAATAAAATACCCATTGCAGTAAACCAATTTTTTCTTTGAGCTACCACTGTTATTTTTGTGAAATACTAATTAAATTATCTTTATCCCAGGATTCTTCATCTTGTTCTTAATCATCGCATTAATCAGAATAGGTGTGGCAGCCTCAGCTAAATAGGATAGGGATCCATGCCCAAGCAAAATTGGTCTGAGATTTTTTATCTCTTTGATTAAACCATTTACTATGTTTACGGCGTTTTCGTCGTCACCACAGACAAAAATGTCAGAGTCTAGGACAAGTTTTGGGTCTACAAGTTTTTTCTCTGATATGGTATGAAAAGCCGAAACCAGCTTTGATTTATCCTTCATGTATTTTTGTACAAGTTCAAAAGCAGATGGTTTTTTTTCTTTAAAGGAAATGAGTTCAAACCCTGCATCAGTTTTAGTCAGGGGTACAATCGGTGATATTACAATACAGTTATCTTTTACATTTGGAAGAAGTTGAGAGCAGATCGAATCTATATTTTCATATGGAATGGAAAGCACCAATACGTCGCTTTCCTTTGCAACAGAGAAATTGTCACTTCCTCTAATATTTCCCTTGGTGGAATTGTATTCTTTAGTTGCAAGAGCGGTATACTCTTGTGCTGCATCTACAGCTTTTGTAGCATCTCTAGAACCTATCAGTATATCATGATTGGAACACCATCTGATGGAAAATCCCTTCCCCATCCCACCTGTTCCACCTATTATACCGATCTTCATGACATCCTGCTCTGGTAATCTTATTATTATCTTTATTCAATATGTCGTTTCGTTATTACCATTGTTTCTTTTTTTACGTCACGCACAAGCCAAAAATAATGTTGAACGGATTCTTGCTGGAAGAACATCAGGATACCCTCTCACTGAGTTAGGAATTAGACAAGCTGAAAAAATATCTGATTTTCTAAACCCATTCAATATATCACATGTTTATTCTAGTCCAATTGAAAGAGCAGAGCATACAGCAAAAATAGTTTCAAAAAAACTAGGTCTAGATTACGACATTGATGAGAGACTAACAGAGATTGATATGGGCATTTTTTCCGGTGTGCCGTATGAAGAAATGTTTGCAAAACATGGAAATCTGTTTTTGAAATTTTATGAGGGAAATCCAATAGTTGAAAAAAATGGTATAGAGACATTTGCCAGTGTGAAAAAAAGAGTTCTTGATATGATTGATCACTGTTCAAGAAAATACAATAGTGAAAATATTCTACTTGTGACACACATGGATCCTATAAAATCAATGATATCTACTGTCTTACAATCAAGACCGGAATCATTATACGAGTTAATAATAAGAAACGCATCCCTTACAATATTGAAAAAAGAGCAGTCTAATTTGTCTCTGGTGGCAATAAACTCAATGTACTCTGAAAGATACCTGCAAGAATGAATTGATAGAAGAGTAATTTTTGTTTAATCATAATTTTATTTCAACATGTTTTTACCAATAGACATGATTGTTTGTAGCAGAACCAATATCTATGGGTGTCCGGCATCATGAATAGATTGAAATTACTTGTTGGACTCGTCCTCCTTTTCGTTTTTGTAGGAGGATCTTTTGTAAACGCTTATGGTTTTGATCTATTTACTGATTCACAAGTGTATTCACCAGGTCAACCACTTCTTGTTTACGGAAAGGCTCTAGGAAATGAAACAATAATAATTAGATTGATTGCTCCAGATGGCACAATTAAACAATTCAATCAGATTGTAGCCGACACAAATGGGGATTTTAATCACATATTGATAAGGTGGCCTAACGCTACGTCTGATTATGCGTATGGCACATATTCAGTCGAGGGAATTGCCACAAAGGAGAATTTTCTGTCAAAAACAGCAAATGTGGAATTTGCGGCAACTACGTCACTGCCGCCTGTTACAATTCAAAGAAATCTTGTCACAACAGTTTATGCATCACAGACTGCTGCTGTAAACCAAACGTTTCGAGTCTTTGTTCAAGTGACAAGCGATGGTCAACTAGTTACCGGTTCTGCTGATATACTGAAAGGGTCCCACGCACATTCACCATCAAATAGCATAATTGATCTTACTAGTTCATTTCAAAAACTTCATGATGGTCTCTTTTTTACTGACTTTACACCTTCAGAGGAAGGCACATATGTTTTCCACATAATAGCATCTTTCCGAGGTACATCTTCTCAAGGTTCCACTGCAACCCAAGTACTGCAACAAAGCATTGAAGGCATATCTAATCAGATAATAAAGTTAAACACAGTACTGGATACTACATCTGGTGAGCTTGGTAAATTAAAAACCGAAATTCAAGGCTTTGGTAATGTATTGAACTCAAGCCAGAGCACAATCACACAAGCTAATGAAAACATGAACAAGAGTGTAAGCTCAATGTCGAATTCAGTACAAAATCTGGAGGCGGCTTCAGGACAGTTCAACTCCTTGTTTTTGCCTGTGGTCGCATTGATAGCAGTAATCATAGCATTACAGATTACTATTCTTGCAAGGCGAAGATAGCCCTCATGGTAAAGAAAAAATTACTTTCCTTGTCGAATGTGGGAATTTTTTTAATATGTCTTTTACTTTTCTCTTTGTTTCCAAAATCTGTTAGTGCATTTTACGACCCTGATATTCCACGGCAAAACCCGATTGTCATACAAGAGAAATCAGGTCTAATAAACTTCCAACCAATTTCTAATGAAAATCAACTACAAAGATACATAGTCTTTGGTTCCGGACCTATCTCTGATATCACATCTGAAGCTGAGAATGTGATGTATGGAGTAAGTTCCAATCATGGATCTTTTGCAGTAGGAATATTTCAACAAAATGAAATCTCAAGTCTAAAGCTAAAAGGTTATAATGTAATTGAGGATCTTCCATTAGAATTTGATTCTATATCAGATAATGTTTCAGGAGTTCATGACGCTTCAAGAGTCGGTGAAATTCTTGGTACTGATCAAGTAATCAAAAAATATGATTACACAGGGGAGGGCATAAAGATAGGAATTGTAGACCAAGGAACTGATTTTTCAAATCCTGACATGCAAGACTCTGTAGCTCGTGATGGAAATAATATTCCAGTGATGATTGACGCAGATGGTCAGGGTCTTGTCTTAACAAACCAAACTTTCATTGCTAATATCAATAATTATGGAGTAATTTCAAACTACACACACCATATTCCAAAGGGTATTACATCTTATGTCTATGTAACAACATCAAACGGAGTTTTTCTTAATTTAAGCAACAATGGTCAAGGAACAACCATACAAGTTTTTAATTCCAATTACCCTAAAGGTGGCACTCCTGTGATAAATGGAACGGTATCCAATGACTACAAGATAGGTAAAGATACAAGACACTTTATTATGTCAAAAAGTGGAATCTATCACTTTGGAATAATTTATGAAAGTGTGATGCAAGGTCAGGTTTCCAGATTACAACTTGTTCCTGTTCTTGTTGTTGATTCTAAAATAGCAGGTATCTATGATACCATAATTCCAGATATGTCAGATTCATGGAAAGACTTCATGAAATTTGACGATCCAAATGTCCCACAATATGACTTTGATTTTACCGATGAAACTCCAATAATTCTGGGACATGGAAAGGAATTTCTTGTATATGCTTCCCATCCAAAAGGCAATCCCGACTATAGCGCTGGTACCGTAGGCGCCCATGTGTTAGATCTATATGGTGTAATATCCAATGCCACCAAAATTGATAAAAAAATTGGAGCAGTAAATGGCACACTACTTCCACCACTTGATCCAAAGGGCAATTTCTTTGGAGTCATGTATGACTTTGGAGGACACGGAACAGCCACCGCAGCCTCCATAGTATCACAAGGAAAACAGACTTACAATATCTATAACAACGGAACCAAGTATGTCATAAAAGGAGTAGCACCTGGGGCAAAAATAGTTCCAATAAAGGCCCTTTGGTTGGGTGATGCTATATATGGCTGGTTATGGGCTGCAGGTTTTGATCAGGATAGAAACCATTGGAAGTTTACAGGATACCCCAGAGTTGATATTTTGTCAAATAGTTGGGGAATCTCAACTTTCCCTGCACTACAATCTGTACCAGGCTTTGATATCCAATCTCTTTTACTTAGTGCACTAGACGTACCAGGTTCTCTTGATAAAAATTATCCAGGAATCTTGGTTGTAAGTAGTGCTGGAAACGCAGGACCAGGATATGGAACAATGGGAAGTCCTGATGCTGCACCGTTTGGTCTTACCGTAGGAGCTGCAACAGATAATGTCTTTGTAGGGTATGGTCCATTTAAGAGCCAACCTAGATTTGGTAATAGTACTGCATACTATGGTGATGTGTCGGGTTTTTCTAGTAAAGGGCCATCGGTTGTCGCAGATCCAAAACCTGATCTCATGGCAGTTGGAGAATATGCCTTTACCCCTACTTCAATAACAAAATTTAGCAAAACAAGCACAGGACCCTTTTCCATATTTGGAGGAACTAGTCTGGCCTCACCTCTTGCTGCTGGTTCTGCCGCAGTTTTGATGCAAGCTCTCTATGAAAAAGGAATTCATTACGATCCCTTCATGATTAAGAATATACTAATGTCATCAGCAAGTGATCTGTACAATGATCCATTTGCTCAAGGATCTGGACTAGTAAACGTAACTAGTGCAATTGATTTTGTGTTGGGAAAAAATGACATGTTTACAGTAAACAACAATGCTTCATACTCAAACATAAAGAAAGTACTTGATCCTGCAATTAACGCATTGAATTCATCTTCACTGGGATTGAAAATGTTTCAGCTAACAAACACTTCACTTCCAGAAACTTCGTGGTTTGCAGGCAGGCTAAATCCCGGTGATAGAACTTCTGCCACCTTTACCATTGAAAATCCAACCAATGATACAATTGATGTCGAAGTACTACCACAAACAATTAACCTGATAAAAGTTTCACAATATAATGGCACAACAGAACCACATTTGCAGGATCCTATGTTAAACGATCCAGGCATTTATAGACCAAATTACATACCGCTTGCAAAAATAACAAATCATACCAATCTCTTGTCTTTTTCTAAAGGAAACAACACTATTCCCTCTAATTCCTCTCTGATGGTCCTGGATCTATCGATCCCATTTTCAGAATTCTTGAATTCCACTTCAAAAACATACGCTGATAATCTAAAGATTTCATCATTATACTTTTATGATTGGAATAACAAAACTAAACAAAATACGCCTACATACAAGGAACTTTCTCTCATTAACAGAGGAGGTGCCTGGGGAACGGTTCAAGAACTAAGAGTCTCTGAACCTAATTCAAGAATTAAACATAGCCCGTTAGTGGGTGTATATCCTGTGCCAACCATATACTCATACTGGTCAGGAGATACCAAAAAAAATTCAACATCTCTTGATTATACTTTAACCGCAAGTTACTTCAACAAAACAGACTGGGGAGACGTTTGGGTAGATTCGAAAAATGTAGAGGTAAGACCACATAGCTCAGCTACTGTTACAGCAACACTGGTTGTACCAAACGACCAAAACCCTGGTGTCTATCAAGGATTTATTACTTTTAGAGGAAAATTGCATACTGTTAACGCACCAGTTTCATATGTTGTATTAAAAAAATTACAACCAAAGGACTTGCCAACAGTCATACATGGATCAAATGGAGATACTCTCTACGGAAATGGTTATGTCAGTGGAGGATTTGACATGGCTAACAGGTATAATGCAGGTGATTGGCGTGAATACTTTTTTGATGTCAAAGACAACACAGTAAATTCCGTCACTATGATTATTTCATGGAAGCAGCCTGATACTAATCTCTCAGTATTTATGATCGACCCACAAGGAAAAATAATTCAGACAAATGTACCTCCAGGTATTCTTGGACAATTTCAAGGCTGGCCCACTGGTGATTGGCTGGGACCAAGTACTCCGTTCAGCGAGGGCGGAGGATTTTATCCAATTAAGAATAAAGATGCCACTTCTACAATATTATATGCGCCCATAAACCAGGCTGGCGTCTACTCTGTTCTAATTCATACCACATTATTCGGAGGAAAATCAGTTACAGAGCCAACAGCAATATATGCCAAATTTTCCACAATTCTTCCTGAAGAGAATGCACCACAGATAGAGCTGGGCATTCCCCAATTCATTAATAGTACATACATGATCAATCCCAAAATTATTGGCGGAAATGTACAAGATGAGCAATATTATCTGGATTCAATTGGTCCTCAAACATTGAACGAGACTTCATTGTCTGTATCTTTGGCAAAACTCACAGAAGGAATCCATGATATCAGAATTGTAGTTACTGATACTGTAGGGCATACTACCTCACAGGACTTTAAATTTTTCTTGGACAATACCCCTCCTGTAATTGTCTTCAAATCTCCTGATAATGGATCTACTGTTTCTGGTGTAATCAATGTTAATTTGGATGTGAATGAGTTAAATCCAATGGAAAAGGGATGGCTTATGATAAAGCTTCCAAACCAAACAATTTTTGACAATAACACATTACAATTTGATACTAGACCTCTTCAAAATGGTCCTTACAATATTGAGGCTCTTTCGACGGATAAGGCGGGTAATGTAGCCGAAGAAAAAATCACAATAAATGTTGATAATTCTGGTTCTGTAATCTTTGGACAAAACAACACCGATCGGAATCTTACAACTTTGGTAGAAATTTTGGTCGGAATTGCAATAGCATCTTTTGTATCTGTTATTGTATTTAAAAAATCTAGAATTTCGACAAGAAGCTAGATAAGATTTATATGCAATTTTTCAAGAATGAATCTTTGGATGTCTGAACCCGATACAAGAGGTACAGTTACAAGACGCGATTTTTTAAAACTCCTTGGGGCTGCAGGCGTTGCCACTGCATTTGTTCCATTTGTACCATGGGGGCAGTTTATGCCAAACCCTTCAAACATAGTACCATCCAAAGTACAAGTAATACTGCCAGATGGAACTGTAGCTAATGTTAAAACATTTCCAAAAAATAGTTCTCAGGTAATAACTTACCCATCATCGGGAGACCCTGTTATAGATCAGGAGGCCTTTAAAAAATGGCAGTTTATCCGATTGCCAGAAGAGCTAGGTGGTGGTGTAGATGATGCTAGTGCATTTCGAGTTTATAGTATGGTCTGTTTACATCTTTGGTGTCTCTGGAAATATTGGCCACAGGAAGGCAGAAAAAGAGGAGAATGTCCCTGTCATGGAAGTATGTATAATCCGTTAACTGGAAAGGCATTTGCAGGTCCTGCATCACTTCAGGCACCTCCCTCAAACGTTTTAGCAACACTTTATCTTGAAGCTGATAATAATGGTGACCTGTGGATATTGCCAGCAGTCTGGAGTACCAGCGCAAATGGAGTAGTAGGATATGGCCGTCTCCTTAAAACGTAGAAGCGGTCTAGTAGACTTTTTCTACTGGATATGGGATGGATTTGAGAGAACCATATTCCTAGGAACGAAATTCTCTTTCCCAGCTAGATTTGTCAGTCCATTCGGATTTCTCGGCATGCTTACATTTGTCATGTTCATTATCTTAGGAATCACCGGCGCATTACTGATGTTTTACTATCAACCAATATTGGACAGATCATGGGATAGTGTAGCGAAAATCAACAACGTAGTACCATTTGGCTTTGCCATGAGGAATATTCATTACCACGCATCAAACGCAATGGTTCTACTTGCTGTACTTCATATGTACTACCAATACTTTAGCGGCAGGTATAAAATTAGAAATGAACTCATTTGGGTAACTGGTGTGGTTCTTGGCACTGTTACTATTTTAGAAGCATTCACAGGATATGACATCATATTTAGTGAACGCGCTGAACTTGCAATTAGCATTGCCGCCTCACTTACTAATTCGATTCCAGTGATAGGTCCTACAGTGCGTGATGCTATGTTTGGTTCAGGATTTTTCGACTTTATTCTGAGATTTTACACCTTACATGTCTTCATTCTACCAATAGTAATGCTAGGACTAATGGCAGTCCATATGCCAAGATTTATGGTCTTCGATGTACCAATGGTAATGGCAGTTAGCGGCGCGGTCCTTGTCACTGGAGGAGTATTCCCAGTAGATCTAGGTTCAAAATTCCAACCGACGGTACCTCCTGGTATTACGGTTCCAGAGTGGTACCTCACAGGAATCTATGCTTTCCTTAGGACCCAATATGACAAATTCGTAACCGGAGTTTTGTGGCCAGGCCTCTTCATCGTTGCATTAGCCATGACACCGTTCATCGACAGATACAAGAAATTCTCTTGGAAAGACAGACCAATAATTACAGCTTTTGGAATCACTGGAATTGCTCAAGTCATGGTAACAACCTATTGGGGATTTTATATCACCCCAGATGTTACAAAGGCACTAGTTGCAAGACTTGTGATAGATCCTATATTTTTCTACTTGGTTATGTTGCTTCTCGTTCCGATAGGATTTGGATTCTCATACATGATGATATCACTTGCTAAAGAATCTGAAAGAAAGGCAAAGTTAGCTGCAACAAAAGGACCGCATAAGGTATCAGCAATAAATTTCTCGGGCAAATGGATAAACTGGCTGATAGTTGCACTTGTATTGTTCCAAGTATTCCTAGACATCGCTGCCTACAACGCCACATTGGCAGGCATGAAGAACTTTAATCTTTTCTTGACAGGATTGATTCTCATGTCATTTGCAGGAATGTTCCATCTATATCGATACGGATTAAATGTAGCGAAGAAAATTCCAGCTGCTCCACCACAACCACAAACTGAGCCACCCAAGTCTCTTGGCGGGACTGAACCTCCAGCGACTACGCCACCAAAAGAAGGGGCTCTTGGAAAACCTACACCTCCAGCCGAAGCTGCACCGCAAATAAAGGCTGCAACCATAGAGAATTTCAAAGATCCCGCAATTGGAAAGTCTGATCTTCGAAATCCATAAAAAAATATCTCTAAAATAGGAAATAGCTTTATAAGACTACAAAGAAAATTGACGACTAGTTGAGTGTCCCAACATCAAGTCATGCATATGGCATTGGATTGATTGCAGTTATAGTGGGTGCCGGTATTGGAGTTGTATACTACCAGATGTACTATATACCAGAGTTTAACGCAAAACCGCATGTTGATCCAAAGATTCTCAATCCGGGTCAGACCACAAATATAGTCATGGTACCTGGTGCAGAGAACCAAGCACAAGAACAAAACTTTGTCCCAAAGAAGATTACAGCCCAACTCGGTGTAAGTAATCTCGTTATTTGGAAGAATACTGGAGATATTGGACATACTGTCACACCAGATAAACCGTTTAAAGACTTGTACAGTGGAGATTTTGGTTCACCAGGAATCATTCTACCTGGTAAAACCTATCAGTTCCTATTTACTCAAGACGCCAAAATAACATATCATTGTGAACCTCATCCATGGATGACAGGCGAAATCGATGTGGTTCATGGAGCTCTTACTTCCTAGTTCATGTACAAATAATAATTAGACCATTCAAGGAGCTAGTTTTGCAAAGAGAATATCACTTTCTATTTCTTTATGTTCTTGAATGATAGACACTCTAAATTTCACTTCATGAACTTCATTTGGTTCAAACTCAATTGTAGCCGTAAATTCAACAGTATTCTGAGGCATATCATTCCTATTGATGAATAATCTTGCTACATTCTGTGAAATCGTCTTGTTATTGTACGATCTGTAAACTATTAGTTGATTGGAATTCAAAATTTGTGTGTTTACCACTACCCCATCATATCTTCCAGGATAATTGACTTTGATCTTTCCTTTGATGATCTCATGAGATTTTATGCTTGAATTTTCTAATTTTAGTTCGATGTCCTTCATGATACATGCGTCTTAAGTTGAAGCTAAATAAATCATCCTTCAATTCCACTGGCATCTTTTTTATTCTGTTCTTTTGTAAATTGCTTTAAAATCTTCTGCAAGTAGATATGCAATATTCTGAAGATGTGTAACTTCAGTCATGTTTGATTTACCTTTAGCCATTTGTCTCATCTGTGTCATGCACTTGTGAATATGATGATGATCAGGTGGATCATCCGAAGTCCACGTATGGAAACACTCGATATAATCAAGACAAAAATTCAAGACTATTAATTCCCAATCTTTTGTATTAGTTGGATATCCAATGCCTTTAGCAAGTATGTGAAATTCGTTACTTCTATCAATTAAAAGCATGTTCAGAGCTTGATGAGCTTTTCTTAATTCATATTTATCTAGGGCACTAGAGCCTTGCATGATATAATTTACGCATTAATTGTATTTTAAGATGGAGCTAGATCCATAATTGATGAAATATGCAGTTGCCCTCCCTGGCTTTAGATTATTCTAATATCTTTTAGAGTATAACGATGAGTTTGTCCGCAAGATGGACATACAATATCAAAGACGAATTTGTTTGCTACATCTATCATATTTCTATCATCTGTCTGCGTTTCACTACGAATTGCTTTATCTAGCTTAGCCAAATCATAATCTCTTCCAAAAAAATTAAATTTCTCGGGAAGAATGCTATAGAAACATTTGGGGCAATTTTTGCATTTGACAATAGTTTTTCCCTTAAAACATGTAGTACAAAATTCACTGTCTATGTAAAAACCATCTATTGGTTTGGATAGGCCTATAATTGTGATTGGATTTTGTACGCAAATTGGTGGATCGGTATGAATCCTATCACTCCACAAAAGATAGTGCGCCACATTTTTCTAGCTAGTTGCTGAGATAAAAGCATTAGAGAAATCTGAGTCCTACTAGTGTTCTGTGAAACATGTTCCCATCATGCGACAATTTTAGATCTGAATCTCACAAATTATGATTTCCTAATGTCATTCTTTTTGAATTCATGGGGATCAAAGTTAAGACCTGGATCATCATATGATATTTCGGAAGGGATCTCATTAGCAGAATTTCGCAGAGGAATTTGTTGGTTTTGTCAAGGATCATGTAATCCATCCACATATACTCATGAAGAATGCATACTGGATTATTTTGGAAAGACAAGACGTGATCATGCCCTTAAGAAGTAATATACTAGTCAGAACAATTGTCAGACTTCTGCTCTGAACCCATTGAAGATTTTGATTCTGTAAGATCAAGCTAACCTTTAATTTTTTGTTTTATCTGAGAAATCCATGAAGTATATTCTACTCATTTTGTTGTTTTTGCCAGCGCAAGCATTTGCATTTACAACAGGGCAAAATGCTACAACTGTAATAGGCCATACAGATTTTGATATTGTTGGAACCATTCATAGTAATACAACCGCCGGTACACTTTACTTCCCAGATGGAATTGCTTTTGATAAACCAGGAAATCTGTGGATAGCAGATACTGGCTTTAATCGTGTGCTTGAGTTTATTCCACCGTTTACAAACGGAGAGACGGCATCTACAGTATTAGGGCAAGTAGATTTTGTCTCATCCCAAGCAAATTTGTCGTCTACAGGCCTTGACCAGCCTTATGGTTTAACATTTGACAAATATAGTAACATGTGGGTCGCCGACACAAACAACAATAGAATAGTAGAGTACACTTTTCCATTTAGAAATGGAGAATCTACCTCGCTTGTTATTGGTTCGCCTAGTTTTAACAAAGGAGCATATCCAACATCTGCAAGCTCCCTTGCAGCACCATATGGACTTGCATTTGACAAATCAGGAGACCTCTGGGCTGTAGATTACTATGATAACAGAATACTAGAGTATGTTCCACCATTCAAAGAAAGCATGAATGCAACACTTGTCTTGGGGCAGTCTGGTTTTACTGATAACTCTGACGGAACAACTCCAAACAGATTGAATCTCCCATCTGCAATAGCATTTGATTTCGGAGGAAATTTGTGGGTCACAGACAGTCTTAACAATAGAGTTTTAGAATTTACATATCCATTTTCGACTGACGAATCTGCAAGCCTTGTCATTGGCCAAAATAACTTTACAACAAATCAACCTGGGATAACAAACGATACACTTAACACGCCTTACGGAATTGCATTTGATTCAAATGGAAATTTGTGGGTCACAGACGGTAACAATGCACGCGTTTTGGAATTTATTCCTCCATTTTCAAATGGGGAATCCGCATCTGTAGTATTGGGACAGGGAAGTTTTGCAGGCATGCACATGGGAACTTTGGCAAACATGCTTTCTGAACCATATGATGTGAAATTTGATAATTCAAATAATTTATGGGTGGCAGACACGGCAAACAATAGGATTGTGGGGTTTGAAACAACTGCAATTCCAGAGTTTGGTTCACTTGCAAACTTTGTCATAGTTGTATCAATTATTGGTACAGTTGTAATCTCACGAAAATTCTTTATGAAAAGTCATCATTAGTGAGTTCTGCAAGACTCGCTATAACTGATAAAACGGGCCCGAAGGTTCGCGCCATAACTGTTTTAGCGCGTCCTACCCATTTTTTTGATTTTTTATTAATTTATTGAGGATTTATTAATAGTTGAAAACTAGCTGCAAAACTTCTTCCCAATTTTTTACTCCCATTGTTTTGAGATTTTTTCCGTCATCCTGCCACATCTAGTACAGTTTAGATCATTCTCATTTTTGAAAATGGGATTATCGCTTATAGAATACATCAAAGGTATGAGAATTGAAGAGAAACTTGTCACATGAATATAGAGATAGATTATACATCAGAAAAGATATTATCTTGAAATTAGCAAATTTCTTCTAATAACCGGAATAACTATAGTCCCCCTATAGATTTCCATTCGTATTCATATTCAACCGGTATGATCAAAAACTATTGTGATCATCCTGATATCTTATGTCCAAATTTTCATCGTATTGTTGAAGAGGTTTTCACATGACAACTATCACGAGTGAAAAAATCGGCCAAAAAAGAAATTTGGTTATTGCTGGCTGGGTCGGTATAACAGTACTTCTTGGATTCATCTTAGCTTTTTCAGCTCCATGGCAAGCTTTGATGGGAAAAACAAGCTTTAGTTCGGTGGCTACAGTTCATGGTATTTTTGCAACATTGGGAGTAATCGTAGGCTCCGCTGCAGGATACTTGGGATGGAGATTGTTACTTGGCCATCTCAGAGCATATGGAGATCTCAGAATCTTGGCCACCGTCTCATCTGTTTTTGCATTCATAACAATAATTACTGGAAATTGGATTTACATAGCATACAGAGGAGCTGGGGGACCACGAGAGTATTTTGTCAACACATTCCCCCAGATTCATGGGATATTCTTTGAGTTCAAAGAGCACATAGCCTTGTTTGCCCTGCCAATTGCGGTTGCTGCCACATACATACTTTGGAAGTATAAGGATTCAATTCAGAATGACGAGGGACTTAGGACCGCTGTAGGAGTTATGATTGCAGTAGGGTGGACCGTACTGATGATTGCATTTGTTCTGGGAGCTGCGATAACAAAACTAATGGCGGTGTGATATGACTCAGGAAAAAATATACAAAAAGCCAAATGGTTCTGCCGCAGCAGCTATGTTATCTGCCATGATAGGCATCCTATCAATGACAATATCTAACATCGTAAGCGAAGCATTAACATCTACTAACATTTTTCTTCAGCAAATGGGAAGTGCATGGATTCCCAGCGCAAATGCGATTGGACCGTATAGTGGCAAGGAAACAATCATGCTTGTGACGTGGGGAGTCAGCTGGCTTGTTCTTTATATGGCATTGAAGAGAAAAGAAGTAAATCTTTCACACTGTGCAATAATTTTCATGGCGGGAATAAGCATTGCAACATTCTTAGTTTGGAATCCTTTTATTCATGTTTTTGTGAAATAAGTAAAAAAAGTAGCAGAGATCTAGATGTGTGGTTAGTTAATACATAATGACATTCACTAGAATCTTTCAAGATCCGAATCCTTACAGATTCGGACCCTCACAAGTCTCGAGTACTACAAACTTTTATGCCATATCTCATGATTTTTATTTTTTTTGGAAACCACTTAAAAATGATGAAATAACTATAAACTCAGTGAAAAAACAGATAGATGAAAAAAGATCCGTGCTTTATAAAATGCATGACCATTTTTTACACATTGCGCCAAAATATCGTGAATTAAGAACTACTGATCTTGGCCCAATCCTGTTCATTACAAAGAAATTAGGGGATCTTCCCAACATAAGAGCTGCAGATATTGGATGTGGTGCAGGAAGGTATAGTTTAAAATTCGCAGAACACCTTGGAGAGAAATGTCATCTATTTTGCATAGACAACAATAGAGAAATGTTGCGACATTTAAAAGAACATTTTGGAAGAAATCATGTTGTAAATTTTACCCCAATACGAAGTGATTCACGCAGGATACCATTGAAGACGGATTCACTTGATTGCGTTATCTCGTTTAATGCCATACATCACTTTTCGTTGCATGATTTTCTAAGAGAAGCCTCAAGAGTACTCAAAAACAATGGAAAACTCTTTGTGTACACACGTTTGCAAGAACAAAATGCGAAGACTATTTGGGGCATGCATTTTCCATCATTTCACAAAAAAGAAGATCGCCTTTATGAACTAGATGAGCTAAAATCAGCCTTTGAAAAGGATCCTAACTTGAATATTAACGCTGTAAAGTTTTTCGAGCATCACAGAGTTTTTCCGTTAGAAAAACTTGTAAAGCAGGCAAAAAACCATCACTATTCCACCTTCAAATTTTACAAAAAGTTAGAATTTAAAGAAGCGTTGCACAAATTTGTCCAGAATATATTAAATCATTATAATGATTTGGACAAAATAACATGGAAGGATCAGAATACACTACTTGTAATTGAAAATAAACAATAATGATATCAAATCCTTACAGATTCGGACTTGTACTGGTCTGAACCCGCGAATATTCTATAAATTTCACTTGGAAAAGGTAGATTCAAGTTCTTTCAAACTCTTGATTATATGATGACCTGTCTTGCTAACCTGATAACTCGTCCTAATTGGCCTAGTATCAGTAACAGTTCTATCTAGTAGACCAAGATTTGTCAATCCATTGAGTATTATGGTTACAGAAGCCCTGCTATCAACAATCTTTTTGTCAAGTACGTGTCTCAATACTTCATTATAATGAACACTCTTTTTCTCATGGACATAGTTGAAGA
>JBOGQX010000024.1:0-4599 GCA_050749285.1 Nitrosotalea sp.
ACCGGTATGTTAATCACTTCTGGCAATTCCATGGTTGTTCCTCTTTGTACAGGTATAGATTCATAGGCAAGAAAGAGGCTTCTATAATTGAATGGAATAACTGTATTTTTAAAACTGGCTATGCCTTTTGTTTCGTTCAGTTTTAGTGTGTGGATTTCTTTTATCTCTATCATTTCATCAGATCTACCAAGACTTAGTACAAATTTTGGATCTTTTAACGCATCAATAATTTTTAAAAGCATGTCGTTATCTGCTTGATAGTAGATCGTGTATACTGGATTGACTAGAACTTCTCTTATTATCGGAGATTTTTCATGATTACCGTCTGCTTTTAGTTTACTCACAAGCCAAAGATCTTTTGCACGACCCATAAGTGAGATTAAAACAGCATTAGTCTTGATTGTTTTAAAAAGAATTTCAAGTTCTTTATTTTGCATCCCAAGCGCAGCGCCAAGCATGCCAATTAGAGTTGTTTTTGTAGGAATGGTATAACTCCTTTGATATTTTATATTTGTAGAAATTCTATATGAATTAAAGTCTCCCATTACAGTAATACAAACTGCATGTATGTTTTTCTGATTAGCTTCAGATTTTTGCTGCGTCAATGTCTTTTACCATTGCATCTATTGCATTACCTATGGTTTCTACTTTTCTTCCATTGTTTTCTAAATTACTAATATTTTTTAGAAATCCACTTCTGGATCCGATAATTACATTTTCAATGTCTTGTTCATAGTCTTTAAGTGTCTCTTGTATCGCAGAGCCTAGATAATATTGGGAATTTTCATATGTGACATTTAGAGAATTTAAAAAAATTGGAACCTTCTTTGACATTCTCGCATAAATGATAAATTGGGGGGTCAAATCAACAAGGAATCTACTTTGTCTCCCACCTCCCCATAGATATTTGAGCGACTTGATCATAATCTTTATTCTCTCCTTTCTTTGTATTTCTGAAAGATTTCCGTCTCCCTCTTTATCAGTTGTCTCATAGTCTTTCCATACTCCAACTCGATCTAATTCGAGCATGAGATTATTTTTGAAAATGTTGTTGGTAATCTCAGTTTCAAAGATTGATCCTCCGGATTCAGCAGAACCTGAATGTTCTACAGAACTTTTTGTCCCCAAATCTCTGCTTCCAGTAAATTTGAAAAGACCAAATGCAGCAGATACTCTTAATGGAGATGTTCTTTTTCGAGTCGAACCAGTCTCAGAATCTTCATCTTTTTCCTTTGCCTTCTCTTTCCGATCTTTCTTTACTGCTCTCATAAATCCGAAAAGATCATCATCGATATATTTCCTAGGATCTCCAAGAGTGGTGATAGGAGATTTTCCTCGTTTGTCTTTCACCTGATCTGATGGAGACATTTGTTCTGATGTTCCAGTGATAATGTCCTGCATGGTATCTCGCATGTATCTTCGCATTGCCTGTCCGGAAATATACGGATGAGAATTACCATCAGGAAGCTCAACTTTTTTCATTACGGTTACTACACCTTCTGTCCACCCAGCGTTAACGTTGCCTACCTCAACCTTGAATAGTGTTCCTATGGTTATTGCTTTACTCGTCATCTGCTTTTTACCTCTACTAATTCGGTATTTTCTAGGTAAGACAGGACGGCATGAATTCCTATGAGAGACTTGTATGTGGACCAATTGGAGTTATCTATTGCCTTAAGAAGACCATCTATGTGATTTCTATCTAATACTATCATTTCCAGATAGCTGTTCAGAGTTTCATTGATGAACGCTAAGAGATCATTCAAATTTCTTGCACTACGAAGAGAATACAATAATGATTTATTTCCAGTCTTCTTTGCTAAATCACCAATCATAGTTCCAATTTCTTTTGACATATCAATCTGATACTGATTCATGTACACGAGTATTTTTTCATACTTCGTGATAAATACTTCTATATTAAATCCTGAAAAGCCTACAGATGGCAAGTTGCCCATCTGGCTTTTCCCCAAGGCATTATCAATCAGAAATTCGAATAAAAGATTTGTCACATCATAACTATAGAAGATCCGGTGACAAAATTCCTCTCTTTGAGTGGTATCCATTCCTGTTGATGTTTTAACCATTAGAAATTTCAAAGTATTAATCAGTGCATTATACTTTTTACCAGATTTAGATTTCCAGTCACAATGCTCAATAAAATTATAAGTCTTGAAAAGATTTGGGATAATTATATAATTGTCAATTATAAGGCCTTGTCCACGCATTCCCTTTATTACATGAGCTTTGCTATTCTCTAACTTTTCAAGAGAATTTTTTAAAATGTTTGATTTGGTCGTTTCTGTTTTTATTGCACATAAAAAATTCATGAAGGTTTCTGCAGGATGTTGAGTCCAAGAAAGGACCTTTGGGAAATTTCCATATTCATTTGCCTCTGCGAAAAGTCTTGATAGTTCAGTATATAAATTATTTAAAGTAATTAGATCCGAGCTTTCAAATATCATTGCAAGAATTGTGTTCCCGCTAGTATTGAAAAATAACTTTGTTGGAACAAATTTTGTTACAAACGTACAATAATTACATAGCTTTACACTGCTCGATAACTCAGAGTAAAAACTTTGGAATTTTTTACTTGTTACAACTAATGGATGTTCAGTTGATCCAAGATCTTTTACCATTCTTTCAAGACCACAAAAATTACATGTTTCTTTACTCCATTTTCCTTTCTGTTCCTTAACCATATCTTCAGGATTTTTAAAAAATGATTCTGGTTTAGTTTGTTTGAAGAAAAAATTAGAAATTCCCTGCCACCAATCTCTGCCAGTACTTGCTTTTCCAATATAGTCATGGCATAGCTTCTCACATGTCTTATCTAACTCCTCTACAATCGCATTTTCTTTTTCAGCTACCAAAGATAATTGGTCAGGAGAAAGTATAGCCTTCAATACTGAAATGTCTGTACCATATCTCCCATGCTTCTTCACTTGGGCAACGTATGATGATCCTCGTTTAGAGGCCTGTGGGGCTAATCTGGTCCAAAGAGATATGATTCCCAAATCAATCCAAAAATCCCCAGTTCTTTTGAAATTTACTTCCACAAAGACTAACATCTATTTGCAATTTTTAAGAATATCTATAGCAAATTCATAAATCCAAAACCAAGAGAATTTCTCTCCCCAAAGCCTGCATCTAAACTAAACTGTAATAGATCCATGTTCTCTTTTGGGTGAAAATCAAACTCCCAAAGCGTGCCTATTATTGTCTGAATATCTCCTTTGAGTGGAATCTTGTTTGAGATCTGCTTTCGAAATTTTATTTTACTCAGTATTGTTTTTTCTGCAGCAGGTTTTGTCCTGAACTCTTCGTATTTTTTCTTTAGGTTTTCCTCAATCTGCTCAATAAACATTTCAATCGGATATTCCTTCCGCCAGAAGATATAGTGATACGGGATTTCAGGATTAATCCCATATTTCAAATATCGTTCTCTTGGAATTCTAATAATAATGGGCGTTCCTGTTATCATTCTTACATTATCGTCAGGTAAATTTAATGAAAAAACCTCAAATCTTTCGAGAATAAATTTCATATTTCCTATCATGATGGAAGATTTATCGGATCTTATCTGTTCTGCCTGTCTCTCTAATGCATGAATTATTTTTTCATCAGGCGATGAAATAATTAGACTTTTTAGATCATCTCTATGCATATTATTTGAGGGGAAGATATTTGAAAAACAGAAAAACTTGTAACCTTTTTTGTCATGGATTTGAGTTAAGCCTTGAGCCATTAGCATTTTATAGATAAAGCTCTGCAATTTGTGATGATAACCCATATCGTACTTTTGTGTATTCAAGGAACGTAGTTTTAATAAAATTCTCATTCAAATTCAGGATCAGTAAAGCTGGAATAAGAACATGTTTCTCCTCCAAAAAATCATTATAACAAGTTAATCCTATCAGTCTTCATTCACTTAAACTTGCATGTATTTGACACCGTTCAATCTTAGGATCATTTCAAGAAATTCATCTTGGTTTTAATTTAGAGGTTTGAGGTGGCAAATTATAAAGATGGTTTTTCGTTGATGGATATTATAAAATAGTTTGACATAGGCCAAATTATGTGTACATAATTACATTACATGACATGATTGGCTCTACAGAAAAGATGTTGGTTGACTTTATAGAGGCAGAACGCAATATCTATGCTCAATGTCCTGCTTGTCAAGAAATTCGCAGATTAAACGAGTACAAGATATTCCATGGTAAAAGACCACCAAAGGACTTGCTAGACCACCTCAGACAAGCAGAAGAGGAGTTTGAGGAAAAAAAGCGCAAGATAATAGAACAATCAATCGAGAAATCAAAGCAGGTCTACATAGGAAAGACACTAGAGCATCTTGCACCTACGGTTGCCACATGGGGTCATAAACCAAGGGATTGTCGGTTTCTAGCTGAACCAATAGACTTCATAGCATTTGACGGTCTTTTTGATAATGATGTGGTTAACAAGATAACCTTCATTGAAGCAAAAACAGGTAATGCAAAAACCTCGTCAAGAGAAAAAAGTATCAAGGGTGCTATTGAGAAAGGCGAGGTTTACTTTGAAGAATTTAGGCTAGCATCTTAATCCAACAACTAT
>JBOGQX010000025.1:0-3477 GCA_050749285.1 Nitrosotalea sp.
AAATTTTCCTATCCAACTGTCATTTAAGTCTGCTGGCTTTTCCATTTGATAGAACAACCCATGGATGGGTCAAAATCTTTCTCTATCTTCTTTCCTCCAAGAAGTTTTTCTATATTGAGAATCATTGTTTTTTCAGTGGCCTTATCTTCAGGTTTCATGCTGTTATCTATTTTGCCATGAAAAACTAATCTAAAGTCCCTGTCAAATAAGAACGGGTCTGGCGTACACACTGCACCATATTTCTTTGCCACTTCCTGGGTCTCGTCTACAAGGTATGTGAACTTGATATTTTTTTCCTTTGCAAACTTTTTCATGTTTTCAAAGCTATCATCAGGATAGTTCGTAGGATCGTTACTGTTTACTCCTACCATTGATATCTTATCCTTGAACTTCTTATAGATCTCATTCGTGGCGTCAACTTTTGCCTGAACATATGGGCAATGATTACACATGAAAATCACCAATAATGGACGATTCCTAAATTCTGATGGAGAATGTTTCTTATCATCGATTCCAAGTAGATTAAAATCTGGAGCGCTGTCCCCTGTTTTTAAAACAACCTCAGATTTTAGTAATACCATACTAATTTTGATGAATTATGTCAATAAAATCTTTGTCACCTAAAGGGAACAATTAAAATCCACACGCTTTTCAGTCCATACGATGGGCTGGTAGTTCAGCGGTAGAATACCCGCCTTGCACGCGGGGGGTCTGGGGTTCAAATCCCCACCAGTCCACTCCAACTGTAGGTGCAACATCTCGCTATCCGCCCCCGAAATTTTCAAATACTGCCTTATTTTCCGGCAAAGTTGCAACAAGTCTCCAACCTTTTGAGATCATTTCTTCAACTTGATCAATTTTTACAACGATCTGAATTGCCCGTTGTTTCATTGTCATTGAATTGTTTGTGATCTCGATTTCTGTTTCAGAACTTTGTTGCATTTCCAACTGCTCGTCTGTCTTCATTTCAAGGTCCAGAAATTCCTGACTTCGCTTGAATGCACTTTTCATTTCTTTGACAAGTGCATTTGGAAGTACACCCTTGTTTGTTGTGTATCTTGACTCCATGCTTCCCTTGTGTCCCATGAAGAAGACCCTGAAATCATGGACCATCTTGCCCCTTGATTCAGCCATCAGCAACTGAGTATCAAAGAATGCCCGAAGCACATACGGTCTCCATCGGAATCTGGGTCTGAAGGCTTGTCTGATATCCTTGCTTATTCTTTTTGTTGGCAGGAATTTTTTGCCTGCGTTTTTTCCTCGATATACTTTGTAGCTTGCATCAGGAGCTATTACGGCAGAGTCAGGACCAAGATTCTCTCCCATCGCCAGTCTCTCGTTTAGGTATGCAAGGAGCTTTCTTGTACCATTTTCCGTGAGGAAGGTGAAGTACTGGTGCCTTGCCTTTGAGAGTGTCCTTCGTACCGTTATTCGCGGAGGAATTGAGACGCACATTGCTTTTCCATCCTCGATTACAATATCTGGCATGTCCTTGATTTCAAGCCCATCTGTTCCATCATGGTTGCCTAGAACCTGTGGTCTCAGACCAGCCTTTGCAATCAAGGACATTTCTATTGCAGTTCGAAGAGATGCCCTGTTGAATATCTCTGAAATTTCGGATTCGTTTGGTACTCTTTCATGCTCTAGTGTAGGCGTGGACTCGGATTCATTGATCCTTATCCGTCGCTTTATCTCGACGTCAAAGTGACGCAACCAAGACTTGACCGCAGTCACGGTACTTTCGATATATCCCGGCGACTTGGACTGTCCTTCCATCCATGTTATGTGGTCTTGGATAAGATCAGTGACAGCCCGCAGATCTTTGATAGCAAGCTCAGCAAGTTGCATCGGAGCCATTTTGTTTATTTCGCAGAAATACGATATCCTGCGAAGTCGCATGTCTGCGGTTAATGGACTTCCTCTTGCTATGTTGTCGTACCAACGTTTCAGATCAGGGTTTGCAAGCAGTTGTTCTTTTTTGCTTTGTTTGTTGGCAGTAGTTTTTTGATGTAGTTGTTCTGTCATTTTGTTTCCCACATCAGACCGCACTATGCGGTCCTCATCTATGATACCAAAAAGGTTTGCAGTATTTACCCTTTTCATCTTCTATGCACCAAAATCAGTAAACCATAACAGGAAACCTGATGTCTCTTGGGAAAATTTATGCCAGTAGCGATATTATTGTACAATGATATGGTATTCGCAATGCCTATATTAATGACCTATCTTCAATAAACCGACCTACTGTTGATAGAGCAAACAGAAACCAAGTTAATTGATGGCTCAAAGAAAAGAGAGAGTGAAATCATCAGAAAGATCCGCTCACATCCGGATATCCATCACAACGAGCTAAAGAGACTGGTCGTACCTGATTACATGGCAACCAAGACGTTTGAGCGTATTATCAAAGACTTCATTGAGCGCAAGATGATTAATGTAGAGCGTATCAAAAACCGCAAACACTATAGTCTGAAACTCGGTTTTCCAGAGAGCGCAGTGAAGGTGCATCTAAGTGAACTGTCCCAGCTTGTCGATGAGATGAGAGATAGATTAAAGGAGTTAAAGGGCAAGTATCCAAGATTTTCAAAAAACAAGAAGGAACAACTTGCCCTTGATCTCTCCCACATGTACTATGATACAAGAATTCAGGTTATCAAGATCTTCGAGCTCTTGGGCAAGGAAAGACCAGTGGTACTTGGAGAATATGACAGTCTGTAAGCGGTAGAGCAATAACTTGTTCCAGTCCTGATACTATCTTTTTTCAGTCTCAATTCCATCTTGTTGACATCCAGTTTTATCTTGTTATAATCTTGATAAGATCTGTTACACCTTTGTTTGATGTCTGCATTCTCCCTTGTTTGATGTCTGCATCTCCCTTGTTTGATGTCTGCATACATCTTGTTGACATCTGTTGGAACCTTAATTTCCTCTGCATAGCCTTTGCTTCTGTCTTCTTGTCCCTTGCTTCTGTCCTGCTCTTTTGCTCAATTTTGCTTGTTTTTCCTAGAAATTCCTTAGGTAATTGTCACGAACAAATCAAGCTAAAAAATGGTTTTTTTAGTGAACTTTTGCATTTTGTGATTGAGAAAAGGCTGAAAGCAGGGGACGAATTGTCCAGCAGAACACTGAGCAAACAAGAGAAGTAACAATAAACTATTCTAAAGTAACGATCATAAGTTTATCTAGTTAATTTCAGGATAGACATTTGGCAAGCCACTATAAACACAAAAGGCAGTATTTCTGCGCAATTCCTAAAGATCTTGTTACGTTAACTCTGATAGGTTCAACTTTCAGATTGATGGTGTATTTACATTACCGCGTTCCTATGCTACGTTAGACTTTATTATGGAAACAAAGCGATAAACAAGATAGTATACCGTATAATGGTAAATATCAGTAACAATTATCGTAATTAGGAAAATAAGCAAGCCAGAAACGTCATTCATCAAACCTGAAATTCCATGTATAGTATAGTTA
>JBOGQX010000026.1:0-2862 GCA_050749285.1 Nitrosotalea sp.
ATGAAGTCTAAACCAATAGGCGTCCTATTCGGTGTTCTGACTCTAGTTGCTATTCTCGGAATAGCTCCACATGCCTTTGCGGCAAATGCATCAGTAACAATTAGCAGCGGTGCAAGCGCCACAAAAGGAACTTGCACAGCAACAAATTGCTTCAATCCACAGGTATTGAACATCTCACCAGGCGATACGGTGACATGGACAAACTCTGATACCGTTGGCCACACTGCAACAAGTGGACAGCCAACAGACAATGTAACAGGCACTGTCTGGGACAGCAGCTTGATCAAGGCTGGAGGTACATATACAACTCCTGCAAGTACTTTCCAAAATGCAGGGACATACAATTACTTTTGTCAAGTTCATCCATGGATGACAGGTCAGATAATTGTCGGAGCAGCCGCAGCTAGTGGTGGAACAACAACAGGCAGCACAACATCATCTGGAAATATGACAGGAATGTCTGGAAACATGTCCAGTACATCGGGCAACCAAACTGTACCAGAATTTGGTCCAATTGCATCACTGGTTCTAGTATTTGCAGTTGTCGGTGTTGTCATAATGAGTGCACGAACTAGAGGATTTCTAAAACTCTAGACCTACATTTTCTTTTTATTATTTATTTGATCAAGGAACTAGTTCTGGTTTTACCGTACTAAGTGATATGGCATGATCATCAATCAAAACACCTACACCAACTGATACGTCTTTTATTCTAACTACTACTTTAGTCAAGTCATCATTTGTAAGATTGAATTGTTTGGCAAGAACCTCTTTTGCACGCTGTTCTGTATCTGATATTTGATTGAGAGTCGATGGTATGGAAATGTCCAATGTCTTTCGGAACATGTTTTGAGGAATCTTCCCACTTCCATCTTGAATTACATAAAATGAAATCTTGTCAACTATAATTTCATGAGGAAGAGTATCAAGAGCATTGGCAGTATAGAATACTTGGATCTCTAAAGGATTCAAATCACTATTGGAGGTACTAGATATGACTGAACCTTTCGAAGATTGTAATACTGAATCGAATGGCACATTAATTATAATGAATCCTTCCAAGAAATTATCATTATAATCATTAAGCACCTTTCTAATATCTTGGCAGGTAATACCAGTAGATGTCTCAGGATTCATGTTTAATAAAATTGCATTTGAACTTGGTCCATTATTTACAACGAGATTCCAAAGTACTGTCGTTTCAAATCTTTGTTTGTTATATATGCTTACATCCGTATCATAATGACCAGGTCTCAAAGGTCCTTCGCCTGCAAAAATAGAACCACATTCAAACTTTGCTGTATACATTACTCCTGAGGAATTTGATATTGTACTAGTTTCATCAATGCCATTTACAGAAGCTGATGAAGTATTATTTATTAGAATAGTCTTTGAGGATTTGTTTCCATCATTTTCTGCGGAAAGATTCTGAGCTAACGCAAAATTTTGTTGTGGATGAGTTAGATAATTGATTGCAATAAATGAAATGATTGCCATAACAATTACAACTATGGAAAGCTTTTGCCAATTTTTCACAAGTCAACTAAACCTTGATAATAATTTAATGTTAGTGAGAATCTTATAAAGTATTAAATATGAACTGAGATAATTGAATTTAGGTAACAGTTATTTGAAGAAAGGTTTCAAGCTCTCACTATTCTCATTCCTAATTCTGTCTATCATGTTCTCCTCCTTACCATATAGTGCCTTTGGTGATGGTTTTTCACAAGAAAACCTACCTCCCGCATCAGTAGGAAACAGACAAGTCCAACTTTTCATCAAGCTTCTACCACCAATAATCTATTCAAACGCAAATCAACAACCAACACTTCTCTTTAGATGGTTTGACGCCAATACGAACCAATCCATCACACACGTATCTTTCTTTCTCACCATAACAAAACACAGTCAATTATTATTCAGAGAACTTCTTCATACTCATACTGGTATTCTAAACATTGACGTTATTCCCACTGCAGGTCCTAACTGGCTTGTTCAAGCAGATAAAGAACCAATTTTGGGTGGTTGGGTACCTGATAACGATGATGACCCAATTAATATTCAGGCTCCAATCCTTGGGGAAGGAGGATTGTATCACTTTAACATGCAAATGTTTTCAATAGATTATGACAACAATATTTTTGATACAACGGATAATCCACAGAGCATCCCTAATTTTGATGCATGGCTTAGCGTAGGTGATATATCAAATCACAATGTAGTATACAATAGTAATACTTACAACACAACTGTAATCTCATATTATGACAAAATAAACGACGATTTCAATTTCGATCCATCAAAGCTACAAGTTTCATATTCAATGCCTTTTGATTGGAATCTGACAAGAATTTCAACCCAACCAATCTTTGTGCATGAAGAAATTCATATTCCAAAAGCATTCAAGGACTTTACAAACACCCCGACATTTTCTGCAACCATGAATGGATATCAGATTACCGGTAGGAGGCTTATCGTCGACCCATACACTCTTGGTGATACTGTAATAGCGCATATACTGCTGAACAAACTAGACATTGCAAACATGGCAAAGCAGATGCCGAGTGGCACCGATACCATGAACTTTACTCTTGCACCTGCAAAACCCAACGTTGTAACATCAAGCAGTGTTCTAACTGATTTTGGAGGATGGGGTGTAACTCTAGGATGGAATCCAACGCAAATTGCTGCAAACTCGCCAAACAATCTACAACTTTCGTTCTTTGATGCATTTACACAACAGCCAGTAAACGGAGATGTAAACTATGATCTAAAGATTCTAGACAGTGATGGTAACACCATACTTTCCAAGACTGATCTTACTGCAAAAAATGCTGTAGATACCCAGACACTAAACTTACC
>JBOGQX010000027.1:0-9730 GCA_050749285.1 Nitrosotalea sp.
GTGCACAATGATGCCCCGAACGTATAGCTATTCCATCTTCGTCAATTATAGTAGCAAGGTCATGAGGGTGTATGTCACCGAGGTTGAACGATATGACACCGCCACGCTTTGAAACATCCGCCGGCCCATAGAGCTTTATTCCTTTTATCTGCGAAAGTTTGTCTAACGCATATTTTGTCAACTCTACTTCATGCTCTCGTATCTTATCCATACCAATTTTTTCAAGATAATCAATTGCCGTTGCAAATCCAATCACATCTGCGATATTTGGAGTGCCTGCTTCAAATTTGTAAGGAAGATCGTTCCATGTAGTCTCATACTTGTGAACTTCACGGATCATGTCGCCTCCTCCGTTAAACGGGACCATATTTTCAAGTAATTCTTTTCTGGCCCACAATACTCCAACACCCGTAGGTCCCAACATCTTATGAGCAGAGAATGCAAAAAAGTCACAGTCAAGTTTCTGAACGTCTACCTTGAGATGTGGAACAGATTGTGCTGCATCAACTAATACTTTGACGCCTCTTTTGTGACATTTACTTATAATTTCTTCAGATTTTGATATAGTTCCAAGAACATTAGACATCTGGCTGAATGTAACAAGCTTAACCCTACCTGTTTCCAGATATTTATCAAGTTGTTCAAGAATTAGTTCACCGTTGTCATCAACCCCAATGTATTCTAGCTTGGCGTCTTTCTCTTTTGTCAAGAGTTGCCATGGCACAATGTTGCTGTGATGTTCATATTCAGTTGTAACGACAATGTCATCTTTGTTAACATTTTGTCTTCCCCAAGAATATGCAACAAGATTAATTGCTTCTGTAGTTCCTCTGACAAAAACTATCTCTTCACGATTCTTGACATTAATGAATTTGGCAACCTTGTCCCGCGTGGATTCGTATGCAGCAGTTGCTTCTTCAGCTAACTCGTGGACCGCTCTATGAATATTTGAGTTGTAATTTAGATAATAATTGCTTATGGCATCTATTACTTGGATTGGTTTTTGTGTAGTTGCCGCATTATCAAAATAAACTAATAGTTTGTCCTTGTGAACTTTACGTTTTAAAATAGGAAAATCATTTCTAATATTTTCAATATTCATTATGCTTGTTTGCAAATTATTCTACCTCGACATAGATTTCATTTTGTTCTATTTTAACATTGTAGGTTTTCAATGGTATTTCGGCAGGAAGATTTTGTGGAACTCCAGTTTTGAGATTAAAGGTTGAGAGATGTAGTGGGCAGGTCACTCCTTCCTCACCTAGAATACCAGTAGACAAGTCAGCTTCTGCATGAGTACAAATTCTACCTGTAGCGTAAATCTGTCCATTGAAATTAGCTATGAGAATTTTGTTGTCTTTGTAATCAAAATCAATCATCTCACCTTTTTTCAGCTGACTAGTTTTACAGACATTTATCCATTCAGACAATCGCTCACCTGTATTTGTAGTGACTCTCAAAGATGTCAGTCTCTCGATACCTTGTCTCTTCCACTTCAAGTAATGCCTTGAGCTGCTCATCGGTCTTGATAGTAAGATCTCTGCCAAGCCATTTGGATTCAATAAGATAGCTAATCCAAGCACGAATTTGATAAGACATCTTTCTTGATAGCGGTTCAAGGAATCCCTCTACTATGATCTTCTGAGCCTCAGACTTGTTCAGGCATCTTGATGCAAGATAAAACAATTGTTCGTTATCCATCTGGGCAACAGAAGCAGAGTGAGTTGCTTTGACGTCGTTTGTGAATATCTCAAGTCCAGGAATAGAATCTGATTTTGCGCCCTTGTCTAACAATATAGAATGCCCAGCAAGATATGATTCTGCATGATGCCCATCTTTCTCTATTCTAATCATTCCCTTAAAGAGGGATTTTGAAGTATCTTTGAGAACTGATTTTTCCAAGACTCTACCAATAGTATAAGGTGCGTTATGTATCAAATTAGAAGCTAAATCAAACGACTGGTTCTTGTTTCCTAAAATTACTTCAGTGTCATGCGCGTTTGCACCTATTCCATTAAGATAGTTATCAATTTGATATCTTGACAGATATGAACCAAATAACCCAAGATACCAATCCATCTTGGCATCGCGCGCAATTCTTGCTGCCCTTGATGAAAAGTTTACAGCAGATAGATCCATGGCCTGTAATGTAATCATGTCAACCTGGCTATTTTGACTAACGGTAACATCAAGAACTTCAAGATATGCCTGTTGTTTTACAGATTTTGGAGCATATAGTTCCTGAACAATTGAAGCCTTGCAGTTCTCATCTCCTATCACAATATTTCTTGATATTGTCGAGGTCTGATCAAGACCAAGAGAAGAGATTATGTGAATTGTTTTTTCTAAAACTAGATTTCGCGGTATGTAAATAAAAATTCCTGAATTAAAGAATGCATTATTGAGTGCGATGTATTTGTCACGTTTAGGATCGATTTGTTCAAAGGATTTTTTGATTTTGTCAGGGTAATCTTTTATCGCATCTTGTATGGAACATATTACAAGACCTTTTGATTTAAGTTCTGAAGGAATGCTTATTTTGTGTATGTTTGTTCCAATCTGAACTATATGCGGGTTTTCTGAGATCTCAGAAAGTCTGTCTCTAACAAAATCTGGAATTGTGCTGTCAGAGCTCAAGGAAAATGTTATCTGAGAAGAATCCATCCTGTTAGCATCTGAATACTTGTTATAAAGTGGGGAGACCTCTGGTGGGAGTTGTTCATAAATTGAAAATGAATTCTTTCTGTAATCTTTTAACCAAGTAGGATCGTTGTTGACCTCTGAGATCTCCTCTACGTGGTTTGAATTAAGCTGTGATAAAACAAAAGATGACATGCCCATCAGGTGAGATTGACTTAGTCGGACTAACCGACTGAGCCATCCATTTCCATTTTAATTAATCTATTTAGCTCTACGGCGTATTCCATTGGAAGTTCTTTGGTAAATGGCTCGATGAATCCGTTTACTATCAGTGTTAATGCTTCTTCCTCGGTGAAACCTCTTGTCATAAGATAGAATATTTGTTCATCTCCTATTTTCCCAACAGTTGCTTCATGAGTTATTGTAGCATCCTCTTGATTAATTTCCATATATGGATAGGTATCTGTCTTTGATATATCATCAAGTAATAGAGCATCGCATCTCACTGACGCTTTTACATTTGTTGCACCTTTTGCAACATGGAGTAATCCTCTGTAGGTTGTTCTACCATTATTCTTACTTACCGATTTTGAAGTAGTTCGTGATGTGGTGTTTGAAGCAAGGTGAACCATCTTAGCACCAGTATCTTGGTGTTGATTCTTTCCTGCAAATGCAATTGATAACGTTTCGCCATGTGCTCTCTGCCCCATGAGGTATATTCCTGGGTATTTCATTGTCAGTTTACTTCCAATGTTTCCATCAATCCATTCTACTCTAGCGTCCTCATAGGCATATGCCCTCTTTGTGACTAGATTGTAAACATCGTTACTCCAGTTTTGAATTGTTGTATATCGTAACTTTCCACCCTTCATTGCAATCAATTCTACAACTGCAGAGTGTAATGATTCTGATGAGTATACTGGCGCTGTACATCCCTCGATATAGTGAACCTCAGCACCTTCATCGGCAATGATTAATGTTCTTTCAAACTGGCCAATGTTCTCCTTGTTTATTCTAAAGTATGCTTGTAATGGCATGTCTACTTTGACTCCCTTTGGAATATAGATGAATGAGCCGCCACTCCATACTGCGCTGTTAAGTGCTGCAAACTTGTTATCTTCTGGTGGAATTACCTTACCAAAATATTTCTTGAAAATATCAGGGTGCTCCTTTAAAGCAGTATCAGTATCAAGGAATATGACGCCTTTCTTTGCCAAGTCTTCTCTTAGACTGTGGTATACGACCTCAGATTCATACTGAGCACCTACACCGGCAAGAAATTTCTTTTCTGCTTCTGGAATTCCAAGCTTGTCAAAGGTTGCCTTTACTTCAGCTGGTACATTATCCCAATCCTTCTCTGTCTTTTCAGAGGCCTTTGCATAATAGTAGATATTGTTAAAATCAATCTGTTTTAGGTCGCCGCCCCAGTTAGGCATTGGTTTTTTCATGAAAATATCATATGATCTTAGTCTAAAGTCTAGCATCCATTTTGGCTCTCCCTTCATTCTGCTAATTTCCTCAACTACTTCTCTAGACAAGCCCTTTTTGCTTGTGTAAACATACATCTCAGTAGAGTCTTTGAAATCGTATTTGCTATAATCCATATCCATGTTTTCGGTCGTCATGATTGACATAACACCGTTATGTTATAAAAAAGTTACACACCACTTCATACATGTACAGCGGAGTAGGCTAAGCTAAACATCCAATTTCTAACAAATAAGAGTAAAAAATTGAATAATACTGTAACTGTCATTAGGTCAAGCTAAATAGTTATTCCAAATTTTTAGAATCAGCTTACAATGATAAAACGAAATTATTTTTAATAACTTGATTCAGGAATCAAATTCTTATCATAAAATCACATGTTACTTGGATCAGAAATTTTAGCTGCAGAAAGAGTTCTTTATTGTTTCAACTGCTCCCGGAACAGTATGAACCTGTGCAACAATGGATTTGATATCAAATTTCTTCAACTCATCAGAAGTAAAAGGGCCGATCGCTACAATGGTAACCTTTTCCAGGTTTCGTTGTAGCATTTCTTTGTCAGTGTCTACAAGCATTATCTCAAAGAACGCCCTTACCGATGATGCACTTGTAAAAATGATACCGTCTACACCATTTTTGGCAAATAGTTCCTTAAACTCGGTCCATTTGGAAATGTCACTGTGAGATTTTACATCGTACAGATAGACTTCTCTTACTTTCAAACCAATCTTTTCTAGGAGTTGAGCCAAAAAGGGAGTAGATGCACCACTTCGCGGCACAATCACCTTCTTGCCTTCCGCGTTGAGCCTAGTAAAAACTTCTCCTACCCCAACTGATGAAAATCTTGTAGGAATGTGAGCCACTCGTATCCCTTCAGATTCTAGAGCCGTCTTTGTTTTAGGGCCTACCGCAATAACCGTGGTATTTGCTACTGCAAGCCGCAGTTCTTCATACTTTGAGATCTCTTTTGCAGTATCAAACAAAAGTTTTACAGCTTTTGAGCTCATAAACACAGAGAAAGCAGGATCATCCTTTTGCATTGCATTAAGAAATTCATCTACCATTCCTTTTCCTTTACTGACAAGTTCTATTGTTGGAAGAGAAATTGCCCAGCCTTTTTCTTTTGATATCAAGTGAGTAAACTCTTCAGAATCTTCCTTCGATCTTGTAATAGCTATTACCTTACCCTGCATCATTTTCTCCAGCCTATCTTGTCTGAGAGAGATACAACCTTACCTATTATAATTATAGAGGGCGGTTTTATCTTCGCTTCACTTACTTTTTTTGAGATATTTGTAAGGTTGCCCTTGATCATTTTGTGATCAGCGGTAGTCCCATTCTGTATTACTGCAACTGGAGTCTTCTTATCAAGACCACCACTAATCAACTTCTTTGAGATAATCCCAAGCCTTGAAAGCCCCATCATTATGACTATAGTGTCTACTCCAGTGGCAAGTTTTTTCCAGTTTACAGTCTCTGTTGATTTCTTTGCATCCTCATGACCAGTTACGAACGCAACCGAAGAAGCATAATCTCGGTGAGTCAATGGAATTCCGGAATATTCAGCAGAGCCGATTCCAGATGTAATTCCCGGTATTATCTCGTATTTGATCTTGTGATCCTTGAGAAATTCTGCTTCTTCTCCGCCTCTTCCAAAAATGAATGGATCACCGCCCTTTAGTCTGACAACGTTTCCTTTCTTTTTTGCATATCGAACCATCAGGTCATTTGTGATATCCTGATGTTTGTAATCATCTCCTACGTCCCTACCAACATAGACTCGCTCTGTTTTTTTTGGAATCATATCTATTATCTTCTTACTAACTAGCCTATCGTAAAGTACAATGTCGGCAGCTTTGATGGCCTCAACAGCCTTTAAGGTAATGAGTTTTGGGTCGCCTGGACCGGCACCTACAATGAAGACCTTTCCTTTCATATTTTGTTCCATTCCTCTACCTTTTCTCTCCAATCTTTTGCAAGCTCTTGTATTCCTTTTGCTGAGAGTTCAGATGCAACCTGCCTACCAAGTTCTTTAGCCTGAGTTGCCTCAGATTCTTTTTTAACCATTATAGATTGTGCGCCATCTACAGAATAGACAGTAACGGTAAGAGTCAGACGATCTCCTTTCTGTTCAGCAAGTGCACCCACAGGGAATCGGCAACCCGAGTCAACAAATAATGATAACGATCTCTCTGCTTCCACTACATTTCTTGAAGTTGAATCTTCGATCTTTTTCAGAAGCTCAATTAGATCATGATTATCCTTTCGTGTCACTATAGCAAGAGCACCTTGACCTGGAGATGGGGAAAAACTATCAAGTGATAATTTTTCAAATTTTATGTCAAGCCCCAACCTTCCAATTCCTGCTTCAGCGAGAACGATGGCATCAAAATTTCCATCATCGACCTTTTTTATTCTGGATTCAATATTTCCTCGAATTGGTTTGACTATAACATCAGGTCTCATCCTTGTTATCTGGACAGCTCTTCTTAAGCTACTTGTACCAATGACTGCTCCTTTTTTTATCGAATTGAGTGTTTGCCCATCTTTCGAAATAAAGACATCATTTGGCGATTCTCTTTTCGGAATACATGCAAGGACTAATTCGTCTGGAAGATCTGCAGGAACATCCTTTAGGCTATGGACTGCAAAATCTACGTTTCTTTCAGCTACTGCCCTATCAATTTCTTTTTCGAATATTCCTTTTTGATTTATGGTAAAAAGAGGTCTTGCGTCGGTATCGCCTTTGGTCTTTATCGGAACTATCTCAAATTCTGTTTGAGGAGATTTCTTTTTCAACTCTGAAATCACCCAATTCGTTTGCGCAAGGGAGAGCTGACTTCCTCTTGTTCCCACCGTATACTTCATTTTTTCACCATTTTCAATGCCTTTTCATATGCTGAAATGGTCTTTTTGATGTCTTTCTTGTCATGCGCATCAGAAAGAAATACTGTTTCAAATTGGGAAGGTGCAACAAAGACCCCATTTTTAAGCAATTCGTGAAATAGTTTTTTGAATTTTGTAGAATCTGCTGCTTTTGCTGATGAATAATCCCGTACAGGCGTGTCTGTGAAAAAGATCTGAAACATCGAGCTTATCGAATTTATCTGATGCACTATTTTCATGTCGGAAGCAAGGTCTCTTATGGCTGATGTTAGTTTTTTACATGATTTTTCAAGTCTTGGATAAAGTTTAGTCTTGTTCTTGTTTATTGTTTTAACAGATGCAATAGCTGCAGATACTGAAATTGGGTTGCCTGCATAGGTACTTGCCTGATATACCTTTCCTTCTGGCGATAACATATTCATAATATCATTTCTTCCCCCTACTGCTGCAATTACAAATCCACTTCCCAATGCTTTGCCAAGAGTTGTAATGTCAGGTTTTATCGAGTAATATTTTTGTGCCCCTCCAGTTGACATTCTAAAACCAGTTACAACTTCATCAAATATTAGAAGAGTATTATGATTTGAGGTGATCTTTCTGATATCACTTAAAAAATTCTTTTCTGGCAGGACAAGCCCCATATTTGCAAGAACGGGTTCTACGATTACTGCAGCCACGTCATGTTCAGACTCTAAAACAGACGCAAGTTCTTGAGAATTATTGTATTGTACAACAAGAGTATTTTTAGAAATTTCATCGAGGCTTCCTTCGGAAACAGCCATTCCCATATGTGCTGCGCCTGAGCCTGCTTTTACCAAGACAGAGTCATGGGCTCCATGATAACATCCCTCAAATTTGATAATCTTTTTCTTTTTTGTAAAACCTCTTGCCAATCTTAAGGCAGTCATGGTAGCTTCACTTCCTGTATTTACCAATCGCACCTTTTGCATAGAAGGATAGTTCTTTGAAATTAGCTCCGATAATTCTACTTCAAGTTCTGTTGGAGCACAATAAAGAGTCCCCCTTTTGAGCTGAGACTGTACACTTGAGAGAATCTCGCTTCTCTGATGTCCCAAAAGTAATGCCCCATAACCATTGCAAAAATCAAGATAATGATTTCCATCAACATCCCAGATAGAGCTTCCCTCGGCCTTTTTGACAAAGAATGGATAAGGCTCATAATATCGAACAGGACTATTAATTCCAGAAGGAATTACTTTTTTCGCCCTCAAAAATAGTCTTTCTGAGTTTGACATCCATCTTCAAAGAGATGGCTTGTCATTATAATCTATATGATAACATTGTAGACCGTTATTTTAATACGGTAAAGCAGTAATAGGATGGCATGGATAAGAGCTTTGCAGTTTTTGACAAGTATTGCAGGTCTGAAACTACCAAGAGAAATTATCGTTATTTCTTTTCCAAGTTTTTGGAATGGTGTAAGGTGCTCTGTTGACTAGCTCCCACTAAATTATAATTCTCATACAGTGATAACATATTTTTCACATAATGAGAGACTAAATTGATCAAAAATCTATAATGGAACTGCGATTTTCGAAATTAGTCGACAAACCGATATTATCTGAAACATATTGAAGGAAATTGCAATTATCTTAGGATTGATTGTCGGAAGATAAGATAAACGAAAATCAAGTTTGCTTTAACGCATTATGAATATTTTTTAATATGTCTAGTGTGTTTCCAGGTCCCCATGTTGTTAAGAGCATGTATTTGGTTCCTATAGGCATTGTTAATCTACAGAGATTGTCATACACCCCTAACACATAATGGTTTTTCCCTAACTTTACACTCAACTTCTCGCGCACCTTCATTGAATTGATCGCATAAATTAGTGCGTCCTTATGTTCATCTTCATTAAGCAAGGGCGTTACACCTTCTCGAATTTTTGTTCCAAGTACTTGTCCCTCCATGTCACAGATTGTAGCATATCGTATGCGATTATCCGATTTCATGACTACGCTTAGCATCTCTTCGACACTCAATAAAATAGATATGATAGAGAGGCATAAAAACAAAGTGTCTCTCAAAACAATTCAACGAAATAGGCATAGAATTTTCTTCGTAATCTATACTATGATTACGCAATTCATGTTATCGTGGATAGGTGATAAAAATATCAGGTACGAACGAGTTTATCGACAAAGAGTAAAAATGATTATCCACATCTTTACGCTTGGGAAAATGCACTTGTCCTAAAGATTTAGAACTTAGTTTAGATCAAATCATATCGTGAGATTTGGACGAAAACGAAACGATAGAAGAAATTATCGAAGTCGTTGTGGATGGAACCAGAGTTGGTGATGGTGCAGCGGGGGTCGAGGCCGATGGTGGCGCCGAGATAACAGGTACAGAAAGAAAAGGAATGGTGAAAACAACTATGTTTCTTTATATCTCATTTTTACATAAGAATAAATTGTATCATGAGGCAAATTTATGGCCGTATGCAAAAGGTGTAAGGCAGAATACGAGTATAATGGTTATCCAGTCTGTGACTATTGTTTGAAAATGTTGGATAATTACGAATAGTGTTAAATTCTAAACAGACATGTCTTGATGCAAGGATTCATCAAGTAATCTTCATCCGTTTAATTTTTTCTTGAAGTAGCATGGTTCCTTGAATAAGAGTTTCTGGTCTTGGTGGACAACCAGGAACATATACATCGACTGGAAGTACGCCATCAATACCTGGAAGCAC
>JBOGQX010000028.1:0-17570 GCA_050749285.1 Nitrosotalea sp.
AGGATAAGGATTCCACTCCATGCTTTCTCTGTCGATGATAGATGGATATGGTATAGAATCTGGATGAGAATGAAAAATTCCTATTTCTAGATTCTCGTTTTCGGCTTTTTTATATGCCAACCACCATTCATCTGCTAATATTCTAAAACTAACTGGAGAAAGTTCTTCACTGTTTGTTAAGAAGATTTCTTTAGTTATGAAGCATTCATTCTCGTTTTTACCAAAAAGGATTGCACACGATTCATTTGGTACATTCTCCTTTGCATGTTTTCTAAGAATATCTATGTGGCTTTTTGAAAAAACTATTTCTCGTTGTAATGTCATCCTACTGTTACTTTTCCAGTCATCCAAGGATGAACTGTACAGAAATAAGACGTGGTGTTCGCTGAAGTGAAGGTATACTTGAATGTCTGACCTGGTTTTATTAAACCAGAATCAAATGTTCCTGACGGTCCTGCACTTGGATCACCGCTTGTAACAGTGTGAGAGACACCATCGTTGTTAGTCCATATGACAGTTGTACCAACTTTCACGGAAAGAGCTGCAGGATCAAAGTATTTTTGTCCAGCATTTTGCTTTGATGCTCCATTTGAAATTGATACATTTGCAATTTGTGGTTGGCTGATGACTATCTTTCCAGTCATGAATGGATGCACTGTGCACATGTAGTCGTATTCTGTTGCATTCAACTTTGATGTATCAAGTGAGAAAGTTTTACCAGGTGAGATTAAGCTTGAATCAAACACTGAACCATCTGGTGCACTAGTAACAGTGTGAGGAACTTTGTCATCATTTGTCCATGTTATTATGTCACCTTTTGGCACTGTGACGGTATTGGGGGTAAAACTTGGGTTTCCTCTAATGGATGCATTGGTTGGAATATCAACAGCTATTACAGGAGCTGTTGGTAAAGATGTAGTTGCAGCCTCTGTCGCGTTTGTTTCATTTTGCGGGTGCAATGAAAACTGTGCGCCAGGGCCTATGAAACCAAATGCAACATATGACCCAATACCAACTGCCATGGCGGCCAAAAATATCACCGCGATAGGTTTGAAGTATTGAGGCATCCTCATTGATGAAAAAGCAATGATTACGGTAGGTATGATAATCATTAGTAAGAGTCCAACGAATCTTGGCAGTGTTGTTATGGTCTGGTTTAGACTAAGCGCATAAACTCCAACAGAACCGCCAATGCCAAAAATTACTAGCGTCGTTGCTTTTGCTTTGTTGCTAGTAGAGATACCGCCGCTCAGAATTCCTGCACCTAGAAATACTAATCCAAAGAACATTGTCAAACCGGAAAGGGCTTGCATGCCTGTCAGGAATGTATTGGCAATGCCCATGTAAGACAAAATGACACCACCGAGGCCTATTGCGGATAGCCCCATTCCTGGCATCATAAGATCCCAGTCACTCATTTGTGGTAATTCCAATAGGTGAGATACTTAATTCTTTTGAACCTACTGGCAAACTTCGAATAAATTAAATTCCCACGAAATCAGCAAAGACTCGTGGGAATAAAGGAAGTACTGGAGATATCAAAACCACGAATCATAGTTTTACTCGTAATTACTGCTGTGACCTCGATGTATGCAGCAAGTAAATTCATAGGTCCACCGCTTAGTTATGTAAGTCTTTTACACATTATTGTTGCAGGATCGCTTTCTTCTGCGGGCTCTAGCGCTTTGAACCATTATTATGATCGAGATATCGATCCTTTGATGAAAAGAACCAGCACACGACCTATTCCTTCTGGTAGAATGGCAGCAAGAAATGTTTTGATATATGGTCTTGTTGTGAGTGTAATCTCTGTAATTTATGCATGGTTTACCCTAAATCCAGTTTCGACCCTTTTCATAGCTTTGGGAATATTCTTCTATGTGATAATCTATACCGTGTGGCTAAAGCGAACCAATTCATCGAACATTGTAATTGGTGGGTTTGCTGGTAGCTGTGCAGCAATGGCAGGATGGTCTGCAGCAACAGGTTCAATGGACATTCTTGGTGCACTTGTAGGCATCCTAGTATTTGCTTGGACACCTTCTCACTTTTGGTGTCTTGCAATGAAGATACGGGATGACTATGCAGAAGCAAAGGTTCCTATGCTGCCGGTGTTAATTGGAATGCAAAAAACTTCCAAATATATTTTGATTAACACTGCAATTCTACTTCCATATTCTTTGGCACTTGTTGTATTTGGATTGGGGTATGTCTATCTTGCAATAGCTGCAGTTTCAGGTGGTATGATGCTATGGTATCATTACAAGCTTACTAAGACTCCGACTTCGGACTTTGCATGGAAAGCGTATAAAGTAACAGCTCCATATCTTACAATAATATTTGTTGGAATAGCACTTGATGCAGCGTTCCACTTTCCGGTAATTAAATAAATTATTCTGGATTATCTTGCTGTTGTTCAACGCCAGGGAATCCTGCTTCATACTCTTTCTCTAAACTCTCTTGAGCCTGTCTTTCTATCGTGTCTTCCTCTTGCGTTTTCTCAACTATCTCTACTCTGCGTTCATCTTTTGTAAGCCATGTTACCTTGACAAGTCCATAGATTTCAAGATTCAACAAAGTCTTGTTGAATTCATCCTCTGGAATGGAGATTCCAACTTTTATCAGAGCTTTTGAAAGCTCGGAATCTGTCAATGAACCTGCATCCTTTATGGTTTCATATACTACGTTTCTAAGTTGTGGTGCCATGCCTCTATCCGTAAAAGGCCTTATCAATTGGTTTGGGTATGGCGTATGATATATTGTCCTTTATTGATGAATACCAATCTTCTACTCCCTTTGTTATTGAAGGTTTTATAATTTTGAGTGCAGCTGCAAAATCTATACTGTTGATTTTTAATGCGTCATTTTTCATAGCACGAACGGCGGACTCTCTACAGACTGCTACCAAGTCTGCACCCGTGTATCCCTTGGTTGCAAGTGCAATTTCTTTCAAATCGATGTCTCCAGCAAGTGGCATCTGACGACTAAGTAGTTTGATTATCTCAAACCTTCCCTTGTCATCAGGTGGTGGAATGAAAATTATCAAATCTAATCTCCCTGGTCTAAGTAATGAAGGATCTATGAGGTCAGGCCTGTTTGAAATGCCCACAACTACAACTCTTGAGGCTCCTCCATCTTCCATTTCAGTAAGCAATTGACTAAGCAGTCTCTCACCAATTCCTCCATCTTCAAGTGATTTCGATCTTGCCAAAGAATCTAGTTCATCAAATATTATAATACAAGGAGATGATGCTTTGGCTTTTCTGAAAATTTCTCTGATTGCCTTTTCTGATTCGCCAACCCATTTTGATAGAATTTCTGGTCCTCTGACAAAAATCATGTTTGCACCGCTTTCTGTCGCAAGGGCTCTTGCAAGTAATGTCTTACCACACCCCGGTGGTCCATAAAGTAATGCGCCTTTGGGAGGTTTAATTCCCATCTTTTGGAATTTTGCAGGTTCTTTTATTGCTGTTATCAAATTATCATTTAGTGTTCTTTTTGCATCATCTAATCCACCTACATCTCTCCACCAGACTTTGGGACTCTCAACATAGAACTCTCTCATAGCAGTAGGAACTATTTCGTGCATTGCATCAAAAAAGTCCTGAAGACGAATCTTCATTGATTGCAAAACTTCAGGAGAAATTTTTTCTGTTTCTGATTCTATCTCTGGTAAGTAATCTCTGAGGGCTTTCATGGCTGCTTCTCTGCAAAGAGATTTGATATCAGCTCCTGTATATCCATGAAGTTCAGCTGCGAGTGTTTTTAGCTCAACATCTTCAAGAGGCATTCCTCTTGTATGGATTTGAAGAATCTCTAATCTTCCTTCTTGGTTGGGAACTGAAATCTCAATTTCCCTATCAAACCTTCCCGGCCTTCTTAGTGCAGGATCTACACTCTCGGGTCTGTTCGTTGCACCTAAAACAATTACATTTCCTCTATCAGTAAGACCATCCATCAAAGCTAAAAGTTGAGCAACCACTCTTTTTTCAACATCGCCATATGCCTCTTCTCTTTTTGGGGCAATGGCATCTATCTCATCAATAAATACTACACTTGGTGCATTGTCTTTTGCTTCTTTGAAAATGTCACGTAGTCTTGCTTCTGTCTCACCATAGTATTTGTTCATTATTTCGGGGCCATTTATGGAATAGAAATTTGCTTCTGATTCGCTGGCAAGCACTTTGGCAATAAGCGTCTTTCCACATCCTGGCGGTCCGTACAAAAGAATTCCACTATGAGGTTCTATGTTCAATCGAGTGAAAACTTCCGGGTGTTTTAGGGGTAGTTCTACAATTTCTCTCATTCTGTTGATTTGAGCCCGAAGGCCACCTATTTCCTCATAGGTCACTCGAATTTTCTTATCAACTGATGTTTCGGTTAATATTGTAAGAGAAGTTCCTCGGTCAATCTTAACAACACCTTTTGGTGATATTTTATGTATCTTAAAGTCCATTGAATTGCCAAGAATCATTACTGATATCTCATCGCCTTCAGAAAGTGGGAGTCCCTTGAGTCGGTTTTTTACAAAATCAGTAAATTCCTTATCCACTGTAACGTTTCCATTAACTGGCATTAGGACAACACTCTTTGCAGGTTTTGCCACTATCTTTCTAACATTGACAAGATCGTTTATTCCAACGCCTACATTTTTTCTTGTTTGACCGTCTATACGTATCATATCAGGTGCTTTGTTATCATCATCAGCTGGCCATACAATTGCACAACTTGATCTTTTTCCTACAATTTCAATCATGTCTCCAGGCTCTACTCGAAGAAATTCCATTGCCTCGGGTTCTATTCTAGCTCGTCTTTTTCCTACATCTCTTTGCTTTGCTTCCCCGACGCGCATTTGTAGTAGCTCGTCTTTTTTTACCAAGTGGACACCTACTTTGCGTTAACGGAAGTTCGACTTATTCCCAAGACCTCGAACTCTCCTACTCCTTTAATTGCACGGACAGCGTTTTCAAGAGAATCCATTTGTCCTTCCTTGTCTTCTAGGGAGAATTCTGCATTAATAAAGTAGAGACCAAAAGCAAGTGGCTCTTTAGTGTATTTTACTAGTGTTATCTCATCCTTTAGAGATCCGCCGATCTTTTTTATAATTTCATCTAGGTTTACTTCTTGATCTGCAGGTAAAATTTTTGCCCGTAAGGAAAGTCTTACCATTTCTTATGGTCCTTCGAAATTGCAAGATTTGCAATTATATTGTCTTGCAGCCTCTCTGCAACTTTCACATCTCCAAAGCAGTAATGAGCCACAGTTAGGACAGTTGAACTTTACACACTTGTCATTAGGCATTATTGGTCTATGGCATGAACTGCACACTGGTAAAGTAATTGATGACGACATGCTACAGCTGAATTTCTACCGAATTTATATCTTGCTTATCAATCATGTGTTCACTCAAGTTAAGAGTCGTCTCAATTCATTTCCTAAAATTGATTGAATTGCTCTCACAGATCCCTTGACTCCCAAAAGTTTTGCAACAGAAATTGTGTGAAAGTCGAAACTACCTTCTTTGGAAATCTCATTTAGAACTTCAGGAGTAATTGATTCAAACAAACTATCAATTGTTTTATTGTCGAGTCTTTCTAATAGGGATCGCGCAAGAAGCATGTATTCAAACTCTTTACCAAACCTATCAATCCATTTTTTTTGATATTCTAACAGATGCTCATCTCTTTCTGATTCTATGAACCTGGAGATGGCTTGACCAGCTAACATGCCGCCCAATCCAGACGAGTAAATTCCTCCGGCAGTTGTTGGTTTTGCTTGACCAGCTGCATCTCCCACTATTACCACATTTCCTTTTACAAATTCTTTGATTGGACCTTTTATCCAGATGGGGGCAAATATCTTTCGAACGGTAGAATATTTTCCCTTTCCTTTTAAGAACTCCTCTAGCACTACTGCAGCATTAATTCCCCTGCCTGCCACACCAACCTTTGCTTCATCTCTTCTAGTTGGAATTACCCATGCAAAAAAGCCAGGATATTTTTCTTGATCCAAGTATACCTCTACTCTTTCTTTGTCAATCCAATCTGCATATACTTCATATTGTGCTGATTGGAGAATTCCGGTTCTATCTTTATGAATCAACGATGAAACTCCTCTGGCATCCACGACAATCTTGCATTTTATTTCGCCATCTGATGTCCTGACGCCTTCTTTTGTTATTTCTCTAAGCGATGATCTAACTCTAATCTCTGCACCGTTAACTTTGGCTTGGTGTGCAATTTGTTTATCAAATTCACGTCTATCTAGAACTATGACTTGTTGGGGTCTGGCATCAAGAACAAAGCTTTTGCCAGATGGTGATGAAATGAATGCTGATCTTACCTTGTTGTCTAGAGTGGATCTCATTGGAATAATTCCTAACTCATCCATCGCAGGAACGCTTACAAGGCCGCCACAATGTTCTGGGGTTCCTATCTCATAATCTTCCTCAATGACAAGTACTCTATGATTTTTTTTAGCAACTTCTCTTGCACATAAAAGACCAGCTACACTACCGCCGGCGATGACTACATCGTAATCCATATTCTCTTAATTTTTGTCAATTATTTATTTGATTCAAAAGTTTAACATATACTATATTATCTCAGATTGATATGGATACAATCAAACAAGTGATTGTTGTTAGGAAAGACCTAGGAATGGGTACTGGCAAAATTGCCGCACAGGTGGGCCATGCATGTGTTCTCGGTGCCGAACATGTTAGAAAATCTAATCGAGAGTGGTTTGATGAATGGGAATTTTCTGGTCAAGAAAAGGTAGTCCTCAAGGTCTCAAGTTTATCTGAATTAGAAGATGTAAAAAAACGAGCGATATCACTTGGCCTGCCATGGTCTGAGGTTACAGATGCCGGGCATACCCAAATTGAGCCTGGCACCGTTACTTGTATATCCTTAGGTCCTGCTCCTGACGAAACAATAGACAAGGTTACTAAAGACCTGAAATTATTGTGATTTTCTAGATCTGTTTTTCACGTTCTCTTATTTTTCCGTCAAATGTAGCTGTGATGTTATCTCCTGGTTTTGCATTACATGGTGGTATGTGAATCACAAAACCATCATGAGTCTGTACATAACACCCACTTTGATCAACAGCTTTTACTTGAACCTCTTCGGTGACCATGCGTGGAATGAGATTCCAAAACGGGAAAACGGCAGTGGTCATAACTATGATTGCGCCTGCAATACCTGCTAGTATGTAGTATTTTGAATCCATACAGTCTGATCGAGATTGGACCCGTATTTAGCATTATTGTGGTCCATTACATTAGTTGCAAGAATTGGAAATCTTAGAAATCCTATTAAATGATTCAACAAGTTATAATCTTGTGTTTGTAGTAGTAGTTGAGATTCAACTAAAGAAAGGCATGGAAGAAGAATTCAAAAAATGGGTAGGCGAATCAAATAAGGATCTCTCAAAATTCGACGGGTTCATTAATAGAAGATTGCTGCAATCGCATGCAGGCAAACACCTCATATTGGTTGAATTTGAGAGTTTGGAAAAGTTTGAAAAAATGCACCAAACGCAAGAACATCATCAAATTCAATCCAAGGGTCATTCTATGATGGAGATTCCACCAAAGCCAATGTTCTACAATGTAGTTTCCAATTGAACAACTAATTACAGATAGTGTATTTTCATATGGTTGTTATGCACTGTTTCATACTGTGTAACATGACCGCAATGTATGCACGAAAAAAACTGGTCAGTAGCACCTTGCTGAACTGATTCTATCTTATAACCATCTAGTGCTACAACAGAAATCACATCGTTTTTACATATTACTCCAAAGTGTCTTTCACATCCTAATGAAGCAAGAAAAATTTTGATTGCTTTCATGACATCCGATGGGTTAATTTCTTCATCGCCTATTGGTGTAAACACAAACTCATTTTTCTTCAATGCTGGTATAGCTCCAACATTATCAGCAGTATAGGCTGCCAATGATGATTTTATTGGTAGTATGTCTCTGCAGTTTACTGTAATCATAAATCGACGAGAAACTCCACGTATTTTAGTTTAACAATATCCTTCGTATTTTAAGATCTTAAGAAGGCCGGTATTGCTTTTGTAAAAAGTTTCTCTCTTACCTGACACATTTATTATCCCCATTTTTCGGATAATCCTGTAATCGGACAACTTTTGCATCTTTCTATATGCAGTACTTGTTGGAATATTGCATTCGATACAAAGTTGGCTAGTTGACTTGGGGACGGTTCTTATTGATCTCAATATGATCCTAGCATCTTTGTCAGATATGAGATTTCGTATCTCTTCACAGTCTATGCCTATAATTTCTGACATTGATTCCTTTTTTACACCATAAATTTAATGTATTGCTTAACCTTGTTCACTTAGATTAAGATATATGCAAAACTAACCGGTATGGATTTAATCTGTACTCTTTTGTAAAATAACATTGCATGAATTTAGTCTTGAATATTTGCGGTGTGTGAACTGTAAATCTGAGTTATCTCTTAAATCATTTATAAGCACTACAGAAATTGATGAAGGATTTCTTCAATGCATTCAATGTAAAAAGAACTATCCTATCATTTTGTCAATTCCATTACTTTTAGACGATCTTCCTTCTTATCTTTCTATTAGGGCAAAATTAGGAGGCGAACTTATGTTGAACGCAAAAAATATTGAGATTAGAACCTTTCTAAAGGAAAATCTTCGCAAAATAAAGAATCCTCAAAGCGATACTACAAAACTAGAAAAAAAATGGGTGGCAATCTACAAGCGTAACCTAAACTCCAAATTTTATACCCATGTAAAAAATGCAATCCAAAAGATACCGAAATGTAAACATGTCCTAGAGCATGGTTGTTCTATAGGAAATCTATCCAACAAACTTGCAAAGAGGAGCAACACCGCTTTTGGCATAGACCAGTCATTTTATGCTATTTTGGAAGCAAAACAAAAGAATTTTAAAAATTCTGATTTTGTCGTGGCAGATTCATTGAATCCTCCATTTGGAAATAAAAAATTTGATATGGTGATTGCCTTGAATTTACTTGACATTATTGAGCCACTAAAACTGCTCAAGGTCATCCTATCTCAAACAAAAAGATTTGTTGTGATATCTGATCCTTACGATTTTGAGAGAGGAAAAGATTCTGTAAAGACTCGAATTGATGCACGTGGAATTAGATTAAATCTAGTGCAAAATGGCTTTCGATTAATACAGAATACAAAACAGCCAAGCTTTATTCCATGGAAATTAAATGTCAATAATCGACTCAATTTGAACTACAAAGTGGATGTGATTGTTGCAAAAAATGTTAGATGATACCTCACATTTGTTGGGCAATTTCCGGATTACGTTGGCTTATCATCTTTGATAATCCTCGCATGTAATTTTGAGCAAAGGTAGTAACTGGTTGTGAGGAATACCATATGCACCCTAATACCTTGCAATCATGACAAGTCTTTGCAATCTCCCATTGAGGTGCACTCCAAATCTCTTCAATGCTTTTTTCAAGTAGGTTGTATACATTTGATGGTTGATTGTATTTCCAGCATGGTACCATCACAGTTCCATTTCCATTTACAAAGATACTTTTCCATACTCCGCATTCATCGTACATTCCTCGACCATGTTCCATTATTTGTTCAAAGTATTGTGGCGGAATCATAATTTGAGGATCTTTTTTGCTTCTAATGTGTTCAAGAACACTTTGACAGACTTTGATCATTGCACCTCTATCTGGAAGCAGAGAATAATCTACGTCTGATCTGTCTTCTACAAAAGTAAGAGAAACAGCGCTGACACCGAGTTCCTTGGCTCTGTCAAAATATGTTTTGTCGATAAATTCGTTTGTGTTGAACTTTGTAATTACTGAGTTAAAGTAATGTGGAACATTATGTTCTGTTAATAATTGTAGATTTTGCATGACCCGTTGATACATCTGAGAATTGACACCACGTACTTTGCAATATGATTCTTCGAAGACTGAATCTATACTGCAAGTAATGAATTGAATATATTTTTTGAGTTCTTCAAGGTCAATTGTATGAATTAGGGAACAGTTTGTGATCAAGGTAATTGGAATCTTGAGATTGTGGACGTAACGTACAAGTTCCATAAAATCTGGTCTGCTGGTTGGCTCTCCACCTTCAATTATGGACCAAATACAATATTCTGCAACTTTGTCAAAAATTTGCTTCCATTGTTCTGTTGTGAGGTCGTTCTTGCTTGCAAATTTTAACTGCCCTTGTTTATCAGAGTCACCAAATGGACACATGGGGCAATAATAGTTACAATAATGAGTAAGACTGAATACTGCAACTATTGGTCTCTTTCTACCAAGGGCCCTGTTCATGGACCACTTTCCTACTCGGTTTATTGTTCTAATTACATCTACAACCATGTCTGTATTGATCTTGCAAATCTATTAAAATCTTGTATGTCTAGCAAAATTTGAAAAATAAAGATCGAATTTATCTGAAAGGAATTGATAGATTTTTCGTGAATGCTTGGATTCCTACTACAATTCTTATATCGATTATTATAATGATGATTTTTAATGATTCATACGCTGACCAAATCCAAATACCGCTTTGGGTAAAGAATACTGCAAAATGGTGGTCTGAAGGACAAATAGACGATTCTGATTTTATCAAAAGTATTCAATACCTGATTCAGCAACAAATTATCCAAATCCCAAAAACATTTCCTTCGTCAAATAGCCAGAATCAAATTCCAATATGGATTAAAAACAATGCAGGCTGGTGGGCAAATGGAACAATTGGAGATGATGATTTTGTTAAGGGGATTCAATATCTAATCCAAGTTAACATCATTAATGTCAATTTATCTCAAACTTTTTCCCTCTCTAGTCCTGCATTTGAAGACAATGGGACGATTCCGTCTCAATACACCTGTAATGGTAATGATATCTCACCACCTCTAACCATAACTGGTACCCCAGCAAATGTTGCTAGTCTTGTATTAATTGTTGATGATGTCGATGCACCACGCGGAATATTTACTCATTGGATTGTCTGGAACATAACGCCAGACAAGACACAATTTTATGATGGAGAAAATATTGGCTTTCCTCAGGGCACAACTAGTGCAGGGACTATTGGATATCACGGTCCATGTCCACCATCTGGTAATATTCATAGGTATTACTTCAAATTGTATGCATTAGACTCACTATTGGATCTTAATAGCGGTGCTACGAAAAGCGATCTTGAAAATTCTATGAACGGGCATATTATAGCCCAGACTACATTATTAGGAAAATTCTCCAGATGATTTCACAAGATATTTTACTAGTTGTAAATTCTCACAAGTAAAATGAAATCAATTAACTTTACTTTTCTTGGAGATGAATCCATCCTCAAGGATTTTGGCAAAAAAGGAACTTCTACTGACATTACCATTTATGATAAGAAAGAAACAGAAATTGTCAAAACATGGACTGTACCAACAGGATTTCCAGAAAAGATTCAGCCTCTATTTCAGGCAATTAACATGGGTGAGTATATAATTTTCTATGTTTCAAAACTTGATAAATTCACTGGGGAACAAATCATCGCTCTTGATGTTCTCAAAAAGAAAAAAGGATTATTAGCACATTCCTATGAGGTAGACAGACAAAAACTTCTTGCCATGATAAAAGGAACCGTTGTTGAAGAATACAAATTAGTAGAAAGTCAAGATCTAAAAAAGGAAATGGATTCATTAGAACCTATATCCCAAGAAGGAAATACAAGAATTCCAATTGACCACTGTTTTGATGTTAAAGGTGTAGGAACGGTAATACTGGGTAAAGTTGTACAAGGTAAAGTCAAAGCATATGATAAACTAAAACTCTTACCAAAGGGATCTGAAATAGTTGTCAAATCAATACAAATGCATGATGATAATGTAGATGAAGCTATATCGCCCGCCCGTGTAGGACTTGCTGTAAAGGGTATTGGGCCTGATGATGTTCAAAGGGGCGACCAGCTCTGCGCAGAAGATGGAATTCAGATAGGTCAAGACATCACTCTAAATTACTCACAGAACAAGTTTTTCAAAGAGAACGTGGCAGAAAATCAAACATTTCTTGCTAATATAGGATTACAAATACGTGCTGCAAAAATTACTTCGTTGAATCCAATGAAACTTTCACTCAACAAACCTGCTACCTTTGTTAAAGATGATATCTGTGTTATTCTCAAACCAGAGTCTTTAACTATTAGAATAGTTGGCAGTGGTTCAATTATGACTTGAATGCGCAACAACTTCGAGAAATTCTTGCCTAGCCTTAGAATATTAGAAGAACAACATCAGTACAAGTTCTATTCACTAAAATAGTTGTAATTGCCATATCTGAAATATGACCCACTTTGATTTAGTTGCATTTGGTTCTTGGTCTGCAGTAACCGCTATTTTCATCATTGTCATAGGTTTGGTTTACAGGCAGTTTACAAAAAGGAAGAAAGATGAATCATATCAGACTTGAGAAGAAAGGTCTGCGCGGTCTTGCAATAGCAGAGAGTTTCAGAGAAACTGATACTGCCTCAAAACTCGCAGGCATAGTTATGCGTAGGGATTTTATAATTGATGGATTTGTTTTTGGTCATGCCAAAATAGAAGGAGATGATTCCACAGAATCAATTCTTGCCATGTATCATAAACTGAATCGACAGGACATTAGCTTCTTGCTAATTTCTGGGCTAATAATTTCAATGTATAATATTGTAAACATCAAGACACTTTCAAAGGAATGTAAAATACCGGTTATTGGGGTAACCTATGAAGAATCGGATGGAATAGAAGATGCCATCAAGCACCACTTTCCTAATTCATACGATTCTAAAATAACGCAATACCAAAATCTTGGTCCAAGAATCAAGATTGCATTACATACCGGGCATGATCTATATGTCAGAGTGGAAGGATGTGAGAGCAGCGAGGCAAAACGGCTTCTTGATGCATTTACTTTGCAAGGTTCAATGCCTGAACCTCTAAGAGTCGCACAGTTACTTGCAAGGACGGAATTGGATCTTACGGGTTAGGAAACTATTTTCTCTCTTCTTTGGTTACAGTCCACTTGCTGCCAGTTAATCTTGTAGATGCAAATTCAATCTGTCCTATTGCACGTTCTCCCCTACGCACTATTCCATATTCATTGCGAGCAAATTTCATTATCAATTGTTTTGTTTTATACCCTCCCTCTATTACCTTGATCTTAAACCTCTTACTTGCTCTGACAACAAGATCTCTTGCCGCTTTTGGATCTCCAATCCATGAATACATTTCAAACTGACCAAAATTTTTAGTGGATATATCATAATCATACAATCTTGCTTCAAATTTCCAGTTCATTTTCCTAGCTTCCTCATTCATCCATCTTACTGCTTCTTCTCCGTGTCCTTTTTCAATCCCAAACGACTCTGAATCTGCCAACTTTAGATATTATTTCAGAAACATAGCTGAATATAACTTGAAATCAATTAAATCCGATATATTATTAGTCTCAAGGAATATTTTGTAGTATTGGGACGCACAGCTGCGGATATACGAAAAGCGATAGAGTCAAACTGGAATGAATATCTTTCTCGATATTCAAATCTATTCTCATCTAATTATATAGAGGGCTCTAGCCCTCCTTCAGTTTTTGTAGGTACATACGGTTATCCCAAAGTCTTGGTTGGGCCAATGGTACCTCCAGTGCATGGTGATACTCTACTGTTAGATTCCCCTGAACTATGGATAGGAAAGAACCTAGAAGAAATTGTAAACTATAGACTGTCACTTGTAAGAGGAGTTCAATCTGTCTCAGTTAAATCTCCTCAAGGGAGATACGTTGAAAACCTGCAGGAATTGGCAATGTCATCAAAATCTACAGATTCAGAATTGGAATTTATCAAGAGTGTAAGACCACTTACATCTATTGATGGTGAGAGCCCGCCATTTGGACCAATAGGTGAAATTAAAAATGTAAAATTTTCTGGATCATCGTCGGACAAAAATGTTGAAAGAGTATTTTATGATAAAGATTTACTTGCGCAGGATGCTGTTTTAGATCTATATAATCGCGGAATTGAGATTAGCAGAATCCAAAAGTGTTTCAGTATAGGAATGATGGGTAAAAATAGGAAACTTGTACCTACAAGATGGAGCATAACTGCAACAGATGACATAATATCAAAATCTCTAATTGAAGAAATTTCAAATGTTGACGTAATTGATTGCTGTCAGATCTTTTCATACGAACACATTGGAAATCTATATTCAGTAATTATGTTCCCGAGCAGGTGGATGTTTGAGATGCAGGAGGCATGGTATGACCAAGAAGGAAACATTGGTTTTGGTTCTGATTTTGAAGACATGAAAGGTCTTGATCATTATCCTGAAACAACAGGTGCACATTTTTCTTCAAGACTTGCTGTAGCAGAATATCTCCAGTCAAAGAAAATTCAAGCGGGAGTTATGGTTTTACGAGAGATAAGACCCGAATATGCAGTTCCTGTTGGAGTTTGGCAGGTACGAGAGGGCGTACGAATGGCGTTAAAACAAAAACCTATGATCTGTTCAAACTTTGACGAAGGACTGGATCTAGCCTGCAAAGGACTTAGTGTAGATAAAAAAGAATGGCTTGTTAGAAGCAAGTTACAAAAAGCACGAAAACAAAAATCATTATCAGATTATTTCTAACTGCTAGAGTTTTTATTGAACACATTTTCCTCATAATTTGTTGCAGAACAAAAATACCATTATTGCATTGGCAATTATTGCATCGCCAATAATCTTTGCGCTGGCAGTCTTTCCTGACACATTTAGTCTGGGATGGAACCAAGGCAGAGGCGGATATCTTTTTGCAATGGCATTTGTTGCAGCAGAGCTTTTTGGATTAAAACTTGTGATCCCTACAAAGCGATTAATAGCAATAATTCCTCTTGCGGGTGCAGTTATTGTGTATCTTACTGCTCTTGAATTCGGATTGAGAAATTATCTTATTTCTATTGCACCTAATTATCATGTTCAGCTTGTCGATTCTTGGAATTGGATGTGGGATTTTATCGTCCTTGCTATCTTTTTCGTAGCTAGCCTGACAATACTCTTTGGTAAAAGATGGATTAGAATATCTCCTGCAGGTCCAATCTATGCTGCAGGTACTGCGATAATATTGTCTCTTGATGCATTTTTCCCATACGATTCGTTGGGACCATTACAGTATGTTGTACCATACCTAGTGCAACTTGATGTCTTTCTCATAACTACATTCCATCTTGGTATTGCTTCTGCGCATGGTAACATCATGTTCTTAAGTGGAGATCACGGACCTTTTGCTTTACAAGTCTTTTGGCCATCTGCAGGTGTTCATAGTGTTATCATATACTCTCTTGTCATGATGGCATTTTTGCTGAAAATGAACATTCCACGAAACCGAAAGGCAGTGTATTTTGTACTGGGTGTTGTTGGTACAATAGGCGTAAACGTTATACGAATTCTATCTCTCTCATTATTTGTGCTCAAAGTATCCACTAATGTAAATGAGTTTGAGTCATTTCATGGCATCGCCGGAGAAATTATGTTTCTGCCTTGGCTTTTCGCTTTCTTACTAATTGTGACATACATTGAGACAAAGCGTTTGAAGAAACTAGAAACTGCAAAAACATGAATACAATAAAAATCAACAGAACTCTACAAGATGGAACATATCTGCTAGAAGAAATATTCGAAGGTCTAAAAGATGTGGATGTTCTTCTTCAAATTTTTGGAACCATAGAAGAACTAGATGATGTCTTTTCAAGAACGAAGGTTATGGTGGACGTACATAGCCATTACATGCATGTAAAAAACGACGATGCCATCATTGTAATAGGGACAGATCATCTGAAGAAATCAGATAAAATTATTCTGTATCTGGATATAGTACATGAACTAGTGCATGTGAAACAACAGAGACGAGGACTCGACCTATATGATAAATTATACTCTTACGTTGATAGGCCGACAGAGATAGAAGCATATACCATAGCGATTGAGGAGGCAAAAAGATTAGGCATGAAAGATGATGAAATCTTTGACTATCTACATGTAGAATGGATTACACCAGAGGAACACAAAAGGTTAGCCTCAAACTTAGGCCTGATGTATCAAAAATAGTGTGTCAAGTCTACTTGTCCTGCAACCTGTGACAAATCAGACACTTTTACCCCCAGTCTTCTTACCAGTAATTTTTGGTCTTCCAACGATTCCCTAAGTAGTTGAAGAGATATCTTATTGAGCTCATCAAGACTTGATGTGGAGTTCTTCAATGTCCTTGATTTTGTTTTATTGGAAAGGTCAGTTTGAACAAATTGTATTCCTACTGACTTGAATATTAGATTGTCTTTTATTATGGCCTCATGAACATCCGCGCACAATTTTTCAAGGTCTTGTGAAAGAAAGTCAAAATCTTTCGAATCTTGTTTTAATGTTACTATGCGGCTGTATTGTATAGGGTCATGTCTTGGTGAAACCGGTTCCTCATCAATGCCTCTAGCTGCATTGTAGATGTATGCGCCAATCTTTCTACCAAACATGCCATTGAGGGTAAACACATCTAGACTTTTGAGCTGCGCAATGGTGGAAAGGCCCATTTCGCTGAATTTTCCCTCGGTTTTTTTGCCAATCCCTGGAATTACATTGATTGGTAATGGATCAAGAAAAGATTCGATCTTCTCCGGTTCAACAATGGTTAGTCCGTCTGGTTTTTTAAACCCTGATGCAATCTTTGCTACTAGCTTGTTTGATGAAATGCCAATAGTTGATGATAACTTGGTTGAAGCTCGAATGGCATTTTTTAATTGCTGTGCCAAATGTGCTGCATTAGTGAAGGTTCCCTCCATTCTCGTTGTAACATCAAGATATGCTTCATCCCTGCCGATATATTCAAAGATGTCTGCGTATTCTCTAATAACATTCATGGCCTTCTCTGAGATCCCAGAGTAATAATCAAAATCTGTTGGCAAAAACACAGCTTCAGGAACGTTTTCTACATTTCTTTTTGCAAATTTTATGGGCATGCCAGATTTTACGCCATATTTCCTAGCAAGGTAATTTGCTGTTGCGATTGCGCCGCTGTCGCCCCCCCTATCTGAGAACACACAAACAGCGACTGGCTTTGTTTTAAGTTCAGGATTTCGTATTTCCTCACACTGGGCATAAAAATAATCAAAATCTATGTGAAATATGACTCTTGGATTCATGCTGTTTTAGAAGTTCTTTTCCTTATTACATTATTGTAGCGATATTTTATCTATAAGTAAAATAGCAACAAATATCAAATTATGATGTCATGATAGTGTGATAATGAATTACCCAGTTACGGTAGGCCACGAGGGAATTAAGATACAACCTGAAAATATGGAAGTGGACAAGATCTACTACTGCATATTTGAAGAAAAAATAATGTTATTTTTCAAGGATCAAAACGAATTGTTAAATTGTTATGAAATAGACGAAAAAGAAATTGTTGACGAGGTAAAACAATCAAACTCAGAAGATATCGAGAGTATTCTTCAAAAATACATAGAAAAGAAAGATCTTAACCATTAAG
>JBOGQX010000029.1:0-8587 GCA_050749285.1 Nitrosotalea sp.
GCTACAGGCCTTGGAATTACAGAATTTTTCTTAAGGTACGCAGAACATCAATGCCTTGTCAAATATGAAAATGCGCAAGTAGTGATACTAACAGGACCTAGCAGGGAGCTGGCCAAGATACAGATTGGAAGAATTGAAAAGCATCTTTTTGGAAAAATAAATTTTGAAGCTACTTCTTATGAGATAAGACTTCCTCGAGGAAATCTAATCAAAGCATTTCCATCAATGAATATAGATGCAGCACGAAGCTTGACAAATCCCAAGCTTATCTTAATTGATGAGGCAGCGTTTTTTGGAATGATGGCAGATGAAGAAGTGAGAGCAATAGCAGAGCGCTATCAAGCTAAATCAGGTGCCAAAGTTGTGATTTATTCTACTCCGGGACTGCCCGAAGGCATGTTCTATAATCTAATGAAAGAAGCGCCAAGTCAGTATAAGCGAAGATATCTGTCCTACACTCAAGGATTGGTTCCGCATCCGACAAATCTATCTTTGACAATGTATGATCCAAAGGTAATAGAAGAAGCAAAGAAATCTCCTAGCTTTGAAAGAGAGTATAATTTACAGTGGGGATTTGGGTCTGGCGACATATTTGACCTAAACGCACTGGAAGAAATATCAAGAGAAGCTTATGATCTATATCCTATAACAGACTGGCCAGTGTTGGAAGTTGACCCGGGATATGGAAGCTCCAAGTTTGGAGTTGTCGGAGGTGAAATGCGGGACGGCAAGGTACATGTTCTGCTAGCAGAACAATACGAAAGAGCTTCGCAGTCGGATATGATTGCAAAGGTTAAATCGATAATCAAGACCTACGGATATCGTCAGCTTGGCGTTGATTCAAATAATCCTGGATTTATTGCCGAGTTTCCAATTGCAAAGCCAAAGTCATTTAGAGAACGCGGTCAGATAATGACAGACGGAGCAGCAGCTGCAGTACAAAGGCGGGATGTAAGAATACATCCGCAGTTTGAAGCGTTGTTATCTCAACTTAGAGCAGTACAGAAGAATGAAAAAGGTACACCTGACAAGAAGAAAATGACATACGACCTGGGGGATTGTCTGCATATGCTTATTGACGATCTGGTATCTACGTCTTTTTATGGTTGCAAACTTAAAGATCAATGGTGACTATACATGTATTCTAAACTATGGTCTGTTTAGAAATTGATCTATTGTATTAGGTAATTGCTCTAATCGAGTGTCATTGCACACGGACATTGAAGGATCTTTAACACATTGTTGTTTTATAGTTACTATAGTATCTTGACAAGATTTCAGGCCATCTTGAGAATCACTTATGGGCTGATTATAAGCCATGTTTGGTGAAGTAGTTAGCATGTTTAAGGGAATTCCTCCAGCAAGCTGTTCTCGTGCATCATTTATACTTTGAAGTAACTCTGAACAAGAATTTAGGGCATTGATACTTGCAGTGTTTATCGGTGACGTGTCAGATGAGCCAGATGCAGTTGTTTGGGTACCTATGTTAGTTTGAGGGATTGAATTTCCTAAATTCAGGTTTACGTTTTGAAAATAAGCTTCGATCCTTCCGTCATGACAAGAAGGTATATCTTTCATGTCATTTTCTTGGCATTTGTCTTGCCACTGTTTCATAATAACATTGCAAGCATCGCCTGGGTTTTGTTGGCAGTGCACTATGGCTGTGTTAACCACCGCATCCATGTCAGATTTAGCTTTCTTTAGATCATCATTTGCTTGCTGAATATTTTGCTGTGTTATCTGATATGAATTAGCAAAATAGGCTATCGTAAAAACTAACGCTAACACAGCAAATATTGTACCGATTATCGAAGCCTTCATTCTAATCTGATACAGTTATTTTCCATTCAAATTATTAAAGACTCTGTCTAACAGAGCTAGTATCTATTTGACAATGCTACTGTCTTATGAGTAGAGTCATTTTCATTCTATCTCGTGGATTGGAAAGAGTTTTTCCAAATTAGTGATATTAGGATCCTGATGTATTTGAATGATAAGCAGGAAGCAAGATACTCAGAGTTGCTGAAAAATGTCATTCAAACAAGAAGTGTGCTTTCAACTTCTTTACAAGATTTGAGGAAGCGGAAGCTAGTTGACCGAACCGTTGATTCTACAACTACCATTCAAAGTAGATACAGGTTAACAGACAAGGGAGCTAAACTGGCACAACTATTGATTAGCATTCAAAAACTGATTCTATAAGAAAATCATCTGATCTTGCATACTATCCCTATTATGGATAACATATCAAAGAGAGAATACCACAAGAACAGAAATAATAGATGGTGTTATAGGATTAAGACAGCCTTATCTCGAAAAAGTTGTTTCCGTGAAACCAGAATACCCTATCATAGATTCATAAAATTCTATTTTTGTCAAATACTGAATCAACTAGCAACTATACCTCCCTAAATATCAGATCAACTTTATCTCAAACATACATGTATTCCAAATCCAATGTTAAGGACTTTCACGGTCTTTCTGTTATTACTCATATTTTCAACTGGTATTTTTGTTTCATCCACTCAAGCTCAAGAAAATTACAACATTCCACAATGGGTAAAAAATAGTGCCAAATGGTGGTCCGAAGGACAAATTGGTGATTCTGATTTCACAAAAGGAATCCAGTATCTGATACAACAAGGAATAATGAAGCTGCCTCAAACGAATTCCGCTTCAAATCCATCTCATGGAATCCCTACGTGGGTAAAAAATAATGCCAAATGGTGGGCAGAAGGACAGATTGACGATTCGCAGTTTGTTCAAGGAATGCAGTATCTTGTCCAAGCTGATATAATCCACGTAAATACGACTCAACAAGCTAATCCTACAACTAATCAACCGGCAACATCTACTATTACATGCAACGCCATTAACGAAGTTTTACCTGATCCAAAATGTACACCAGGAGCAACTGATCCAACAGTAACACAAGATAACATTGATTCTACTATCTGCGTAAGCGGATATACACAAACAGTGAGACCTCCAGTTTCTGTAACAAACCCAATAAAGCTAGAAGTAATGCAAGCCTATGGATTTGCTGATTCTCCAAGCAATTATGAATTAGATCACTTGATTCCCTTAGAGCTTGGCGGAGCTCCAGCAGATGTAAGGAATTTGTGGCCTGAGCCCTATTATACAAATCCAAATGCCTACGACAAGGACGGATTTGAAAATTATCTGCACAACCAAGTTTGTTCTGGTGCCATCGATCTCCAGACTGCACAAAATGAAATTGCTACTAATTGGGTCAAGTATTGGGAGGAAGATCATTCTGTTACAAACAATCAACCTACCCAAACTGTTACCAATGCAACAAGCCAAGCTTCTCAAACAAGTACAACACAATCATCAGGACCTTTGCACATTGACTTGCAAGGACAAAGTACTATCTCACGTGGCAGTATACAATCGATAACAGTTACTATTACAGACGGTAAAAACCCCGTATCTGATGCCTCTGTCTCAGTTCTTATAACATATGCATCTGGAGAGACCACAAAGAATTTTGATGGTACTACTGATTCAAATGGGCAATATAGCTTTTCATGGAGAATAGGTGGTAATTCTACTCCTGGAACATTTGGAGTAGATGTTGATGCAAGCAAAAATGGTTATGCATCTGATCATGAGGCCTTCTCATTTGAAGTGGTTCCTGCCAGCTAACATGTCACAATCCCAAAAAACCAAGCTAGCACCTGATCTTACCATATGCAAAATAATAAACGGAATGTGGCAGGTGGCAGGAGGCCACGGTACCATTAATCAAGAGGATGCCATATCAGAGATGATACAATACCATGATTCTGGCTATACCTCATGGGACATGGCAGACATTTACGGGCCTGCCGAAGAATATTTTGGGCAATTCCAAAAAAGACTCTCAAAGAAAAAAGGAGAGCAGGAACTCGACAAAGTGCAGGCATTTACAAAATTTGTCCCAAACCCAGGACCAATGACTAGACAGATAGTAGAGCAAAATATCGACAGGTCAATTCGTACCATGAATGTAAAAAAAATAGACATGGTCCAGTTTCACTGGTGGGATTATACCGATACAGGATACATTGACGCATTATACCATTTGTCAAAAATTCGTGATGAGGGAAAGATACGACACATTGGTCTGACAAATTTTGATACAGAAAGGGTACAGATCATGATACAGCAAGGGTTCAAGATATTGTCAAACCAAGTACAGTATTCTATCATAGACCAGCGACCCCAGATCAAGATGGCTCCATTTTGTCAAAAACATGACATCAAGATAATAACATACGGAACTTTACTTGGCGGGCTCGTATCTGAAAGGTATCTAGGCAAGGGAGAGCCTGCTCGGTCTAAGCTTGATACGTTATCCTTGCAAAAATACAAGAACATGATTGATGCATGGGGCGGATGGAACTTGTTTCAAGAACTCTTGACTGTACTGGATACGATATCAAAAAAACATGGCGTATCCATTGCAAATGTTGCTACAAGATTTATCTTGGACAGGCCTGCTGTTGCAGGTATCATAATTGGCGTAAGGCTTGGTATTGTAGAGCACAAGTCAGATAACGCTAGAGTCTTTTCCTTGAGTTTAGATAAAAAAGACAACGAAATGATAACAAACGTTACATCAAAATCAAGGAACTTGTTTGAAACAATAGGAGATTGTGGTGATGAATATCGATAAGATGTTGTTCAAGGACTTGAGAAAAATAATTAGCTTGACCTCGTTGATTTTTATTGCTTGTTTCTTGGCTGGCTTGCCAGCTTTTGCGCAAGGAGTCGAGCTTACAAATATTCAGACTAGTCCGTCGCAAGTCCATGTTGGAGATTCTTTAAGAATTAATGCAACTGTAGTAAACAATTCTCCTGATACAATCAATTTTTATGGTGGTTGTCAGTCTCCACTTTCTGCAAACTTTGACAAGAATATAGTTGTAGGTCAAGCAATGGGTTGCCTTGCTATATTCAATATAGATCTCAAGCCAGGACAGAATGCTACGGTAGTTGGACCGGGCTCGGCCAATTCGTATACTGCAAACTCATCTGGCATTACAAATGCAAACGTGACATTCTCATATCAGACCGGAAACAACACAGAAAACACAATTTCAAAATTGTTTACCTTTGACATATCGGAAAGAACAGCCATCCCAGAATTTCCTTTGCTTCCACTAGTGATATTTACAGTAGCTACAATGTCTGTCATGGTTGTTATGGTCTCTATGAAAAATCATAATTTGTTCAAACTCTAGTTATTCAAAGTAGACTAAATTTTTTGACAGCAGATGACTGCAATAGTAAAGTAATCCTTTTAAATCAGAAATTGGGCGAGTAGCAACATGGATAGAAGAATTTTAGCTATCTCTTTTCTAGTATCATTAATAATAACTTCTAGTTTTGCTGTTCCCGGGGCATTTGCCCAAAAGGCATCAGCTGACGAAGACGAGATAAACGGCCCTGGAGGTTTGATGTCACTTATTGGTGAAAACCATCCCCCAATTCCATCTCCAAGTAATCCCCTTCAAATAAAGGAACACCATCCAGCACACATCAAAAAGTTCATTGGACCATCAGCTTCTCTTTCAGGCGGTGATGCTCCAGCATCGATAGAGACAGCCTATGGTTTTAATAATTTGAGCTGCACCCATACTACAACAACAGACTGGACTGATCCAAATCTTTGCGGTCACGGTCAGACAATTGCAATAGTAGACGCATACGATGATCCAAACATTGCAAGTGATCTTCAAACATTTGATACACAATTTGGTCTTCCTGCATGTACCGTTGCTAATGGTTGTTTTGTAAAAAATGCACCGGCTGGAATTAAAACAGATTCTGGTTGGGCTTTAGAAATCTCACTTGATGTTGAATGGGCTCATTCTATAGCACCAGGTGCAAAGATTATTCTTGTTGAATCCTCGTCCAATACACTTGGCAGTCTTCTTGGTGGAGAAAGTACAGCTGTGGGAACTGGGGCCCAGCAAGTCTCTAACAGCTGGGGAGGTAGTGAATTTTCAAGTGAGAGTACTTATGATTCTTATTTCAACAGTCCCACAGCTAGCTTCTTTGTATCATCCGGAGATGGCGGTCATGGTGTCGAATGGCCAGCAGCAGCACCATATGTCATATCTGTAGGGGGTACTACATTGAATCTTGACAGTTCTGGCAACTGGCTGAGCGAAAGTACATGGTCTGGCAGTGGTGGAGGGCTCAGCTCATATGAATCAAAACCAAGTTATCAGAATAATTTTGTTTCAGGTAATCAGAGAGCAGTCCCAGATGTATCTTATGATGGAAATCCAAACACAGGGGTATATGTTTACGATAGCGTTCCAATCAATGGTCAAAGTGGTTGGTGGATAGTAGGAGGAACAAGTGCAGGATCTCCTCAATGGGCTGGGATTTCAGCTATAGTAAATAGTCAAGGCGCAAAACTTGCATCAGCATCATTTGGAACAAGCAACGCTTTGTATGGTGCAGCAACTGGTGCCCAATCAAATCCACAAACAAACCCATATTTGACAAATTATCATGATATAACAACAGGTAGCAACGGCAACTGCGGTTCATTATGTAACGCAGCACTAGGTTATGACGAGGTAACAGGTCTTGGAAGCCCACAGGCAAATAATCTGATTTCATACCTTTCAACACCACCTGCTCCAACTGCACCGACTGCTCCACAGAACTTGGTGGCAACAGCAGGCAATGCTCTGGTCTCACTTTCATGGCAAGCACCAGCTTCCAATGGCGGATCTGCAATAACAAGTTACAATATCTATAGAGGAACATCTTCAAGTGGAGAAACACTTCTTACTTCGGTATCTGGTACCACGTTATCATATCAAGATACGACGGCAACTAATGGCGTGACTTACTACTACTATGTTACAGCAGCCAACTCTGTAGGTCCATCTCCAAACTCAAATGAAGTATCGGCAACACCTGTAGCACCAACCGCACCGTCTGCTCCACAGAACTTGGTTGCAAAAGGTGGTAATAGCCAAATATCGTTAACCTGGAATCCGCCTGCATCTAATGGTGGTTCTGCAATCACTGGTTACAACATTTACCGTGGTACCACATCGGGAGGAGAAGGAACAACACCTGTTGCTACTGTAGGTGGTTCAACAACAAGCTATACAGACTCTGGTTTAACAAATGGTCAAGCTTACTACTATACAGTAACCGCGGTCAACTCTGTTGGTCAATCCTCCCCGTCAAATGAAGCTAGTGCAACACCACAACAGACGCCAACACTTTCCGTCTCCGTATCGACTGATAAATCGTCATATACACAGAGATCTACTGCACATATCACCATTACAGTTACTTCAAACTCACATCCTGTGAGTGGTGCATCAGTAACTGTAACAGTTACCAATCCTAATGGGTCAAAATCTCAGAGTACTGGCACAACAAATTCTAGTGGCCAAGTATCTTTCTCCTATTCTATTGCAAGACATGCTGCTATGGGAACCTATACAGTTAACGCAAAAGCATCTGCATCAGGATATAATCCTGGCAGTGGCTCTACAACATTCCAAGTAACTTAGTTTCTTTTTTCAACCAAAGATAATAATCAGAGCAATTAACGAGTTTTACAGGACTCGAACCTATTGTGGTAAAGTTAATCACTAAAAATCTTGATCAGTGGTAAATCACTTTAAGCAAGAACAACGATTATCATACATGGAACCAAAAATACAAGACCGGGTAAAAAAAGGAACCAGCCTTGCAGAAGATGGCAAATACGAAGAAGCGTTAGAATATCTTGAAAACGCAACCTGCGGTTAAGGATATACTAGATAAAGGAATTTAAATATAATATGAAAATCGTTTAGAATTAGGTCTGATTATTGAAAAAAAGTTTCAAGCTTTCGATTTTTACATTTTTGTTTGTTATGGTAGTAATACCTTCTGTACCATATAGTGCATTCGGTGATGGTTTTACAATGGAAAACCTTCCTCCCGCTTCGGTAGGAAATAGAAATGTTCAACTTTTCATTAAGCTCACGCCACCAATTATTACTTCAGATACCAGTCAACCTAGAGAGATCTACATGAGAATTTTTGATGCTAATACCAACCAATCAATTATACATGATTCTCTTTTCATCAGTATAACGAAACATGATCAGCTGCTGATGAGAGATCTTTTCCACACTCATACAGGAGAATTAACGCTTGACATAACTCCAACTAATGCGCCAGGACAATGGACGATTTACGGCGATCAAGAACCATTTCTTAACGCATGGGTAAACCAAGGGGGAGGTCCAATCCCAGTATTAGCAGATGTACTTGGAGAGGGCGGCCTGTATCACATTCACATTGAATTATTTGCAATTGATTACGATCAGAACATCTTTACACCAGACCAGGCACCAAAATGGGATTCTTATCTGAGCGTTGGTGATATATCAAATCACAATGTAGTATACAATAGTAATACTTACAAAACAACTTTAATCTCATATTATTACAAAATAAACGACGATTTCAATTTCGATCCATCAAAGCTACAAGTTTCATATTCAATGCCTTTTGATTGGAATCTGACAAGAATTTCAACCCAACCAATCTT
>JBOGQX010000030.1:0-33874 GCA_050749285.1 Nitrosotalea sp.
AGAATGTACCAAATGAATCATGTGCAATTCTGTTCGGTAAAAGTGAGAACACACGTTTTCTAACAAAAGAAGTGTTCTTAGCCAAGAATGTGGAACAATCACCAGTTAGTTTTACCATATCAAATGATGATTTGATAAGTGCGTACGGACAAGCTGAAAAGAAGAATTTAGAAATTATTGGAGTTTTTCATTCTCATCCTGATTCAGCAGCATATCCATCTACTACCGACCGAAAATACATGGAAATAAATCCTGTTCCCTGGGTCATCTTTTCAAATATTACTGACGAGTTTAGAGGTTATATCTTGGAATCCACAGTTGTTCCGATAGTTGTAACAGTGCTTTAGGGCATCATTTGTGTATGTTCTTTTTGTGTCTCTCAAAGTGTTCTTTATCAACAAATGTTGCACTGCATTCTTTGCACCGTATCTCAGTCTTTTGACCTAACAACGGGTACTAAAGGACATAACTTACGTAAAAAGCTGATCATATCAGGCATGAAGTCTAAACGTAACCTCCAAACCATCTCTTACATCTTTTAAAAAATTCTTATCTGTCTTGGCAATTTTTCCCATAACATTTACTGGCGAATATGGCTTTATTTCACCGCTCTTGCCAATAGGAGTAGGCCCAAAGAAAAGACAGATCGCCTTTCCTTGTGGCCAGTATGCAACATCCATCAAATCAACTAAAGATTTTGAATTTTCAAGACCGACTTTTACAGGAGTTTCATCCGTGTAAAGTTCCTTGCCCCATACGTTTATTCCCACACGTAGGGGCAAGAAATCTAGAAACGAACTAATTGTTTTTGGGGCAATCTTGTCATCTAATTCTAGATTTATAGTCTTGAGGTTTGGAAGATCGAGGACCACCTTGTGAATCATAATAAAAACCTGTGTGGGTTAGAATAAATAATGGTTGTCTATCAATTTGAAATATGGAAATTCACGTATACGATACCTATGTAGAAGCAAGCGACGGACATACGATGCACTTTGACGTCATTACAAGTGTCAAGGATCATGAAAAGGCAATTCAATATGCAAAAGAATGGCTAAAAACCGTAGGCGAAGGAAATGCTCAAGTGTCCACAGAAGAATGCCAGTTTTGCCACTCACAAGGCGCACCAGAACCAATTGCCAAAGAAATCCAAAGCAAGGGATATTTCATCCAGAAGATGGAAGGCTGCCCGTAGATAAGTTTTTTTACTATTTTTCCAAACTCTTTTTAGAATGACCCGTATTATCTGAATTTGTGACTAAAAAAAGTACATACAGCAAGCTTACGGTAGAAGGAGAGATACAGACTAGATGGATTTGCGGTTGTTTTGAAACCATCGATGGTTTCTTCAAATTTTGTCCAGAACATAATGAAGCCATGAGGAAGACCATAGAGGCTCAAATTGATGAGCTTGATATGACTATGGTGATCGACGAGAAAGACTAGGCGACTTAAAGAACTACTAACGCGATAAACGCAGAGACGAATACTATTGCAACTGTATTCAGCAGTTTTATCACAGTGTTAAGAGCTGGTCCTGCCGTGTCTTTGTACGGGTCCCCGATTATGTCTCCTACAATCGCTATCTTGTGTTCTTCAGTTCCTTTTTGTTTGTTAATTTCCATGTACTTTTTGGCATTATCCCATGCACCACCAGTATTTGCCAGATGGAATGCCAAGAATATTCCAGTAATTACGGCACCCATTAAAAGCCCAACTACTGCAGATGGACCTAAAATTATGCCAAGAATTATTGGGGCTGCAATTGTTATGGTTGCAGATTTCCAAAGTTCACGCAATGAAGCTACTGTTGCAACATCTACACATTTTGCATAGTCAGGTTTTGTTTTACCTGTTAGAATTTCTGGAGTTTCTTTGAATTGTCGCCTTACTTCTTCTACCATCTTCGAAGCTGCCCTTGCTACTGCTGAAATAAGCTGACTAGTAATAAAGAAAGGCAGTAGACCCCCCACAAGCAATCCTACAACTACTGCAGGGTTTGAAAGACTATAATCGAAAACGTGATGAAATATTTTTCCTGCCTCATATTGAAATGCTTGAATCATAGCTAAAGCAGCTAGGCCGGCACTTGCAATTGCAAAACCTTTGGTCACTGCCTTTGTAGTATTTCCTACTGCATCAATTTCATCTGTAACCTTACGATTTTCTTCTCCCATGCCGGTCATCTCTACAATTCCGCCGGCATTGTCACTGATAGGACCAAATGCATCTATACTCAATACAATTCCTGCAAGGCTCAGCATTGCCATGGCAGTAAGTGAAGTGCCAAAGATTCCATAAAGTACAGATTGCGAGGGATCCGGTGCTGCAGATGATGCTAGTACATATGACGTAGCTAAAGCAATAACGATGGCAATCATAAATGGACCTGTTGAACGCATTCCTTGTATTATTCCCATTAGTGTAAGTGATGCATAACCCCATTTTGCAGACTCGGCAATTTCTTGCACTGGTCTGAATCTGTAGCTTGTAAAGTAGTCCGTTATTCTCTGTATTACTGGCACCAGAATAACTCCTATCACTGTACTGCCAAACAGTGCATATGCAATAGGTGTATGGCCAAGGAACAGATATGTGAAAACAAAATTAAGTGCAATTGCTATTGCGGCAGAAACATAAAATGCATTTGCAAGAGGCTTGTTGACATCAGTCATTTTTCTTGGACCTATGGTTGCAATGCCAATAATAGATGCCAGTAACCCTGAGGCGCCAATTAACATCGGATAAAACAAGTTCTGAGGAGTTCCAATCAGTCCGGCAATAAGTAATGATGCAAGCATGGTTACTATATAAGATTCATAAATATCAGATCCCATTCCGGCTGCATCACCTACATTATCTCCTACGTTATCAGCAATTGTTGCGGGATTTCGTGGGTCATCTTCGGGAATGTTTGCTTCTACCTTTCCTACCAAGTCTGCGCCCATGTCTGCAGCCTTTGTGAAAATTCCACCGCCAACTCTGATAAACAAGGCAATCAAACTAGCACCTATCCCAACTCCTGCAATTGTAATAGGACTTGGGAATGCAAAATAGAGCAAGCTCATGCCCAAAAGGGCCATAGCTGGTACTGCCAGCCCTACTGTTGCCCCACCCCTAAATGCAAGGGCAAAGGTGTGCCCGAGTCCTTTTCCTGATGCGTTTGCAGCGCGTACTGCAGCCTTTACTGTAATTTTAAGTGAGATCAATCCTGCAATGGCTGAAAGTCCAGCGCCAACTGAAAAAGCAATGCCGTTAGTAGATCCAATTGCTGCACCGATCAACACTGCAAGACCTACAGCTACAGGAATAACAATTTTAAACTCTCTTCTCAAAAAGGCCATTGCGCCTACCCCCACAGCATTTGAGATATCTAGCATCTGTTGTGTTCCAGGTTTTTGTTTAGACACCCATGCTGCAAGGACTGCGGCAATAATAAAAGCAATAATTGACGCACCGACAGGAATTATTTCTTTGAGCGTCATTTACTGGTTTTGTGCCTATTTGCGGTAAATATAAACCATTTTAGAACATCTATTTTCTTTTTTTGTACGGTGCAAAAGTTTTGCCAGCAAGACCTTGTCTTACTAGCTTGTTGAACCGTTTACCATGACTAAGATACTGAAAACGCATGTGAATCAGCTCATGCACCAAAGTATTTTCCAATGTTTTTTCATCAGGAATCTTTTTCATGTTTATAAATATGAGATTATGTTGCAAATAGGAAACGCCCAAGTATTTGTAGGCAGAAGTTCTTCTTCCTTGAGTTATTTCTTTTGGCATTTCAAGTACCTCTTTTGTGGTAAACAAAATTTTTGGTTCCTGAATACCAAATCTGTTTGAGTAAATTCCAACCTTCTCAAGAATTCTTAGTCTGAGATCTGCATCAAGTCTCATCAAGTTGATGATTTTAAAAATAGTAGTTTAATTCGTGTTGTCAAAAATCATGTCCGAAGTAGTATATTTTTTCAGGTTAACCAAAAAAGTAGTTATTCGGGGTCAGAAATTGTGTAGTTTAATCACAAATCATACAGCCACCGTGACATCATCCCCCTACAACTATTCTAAGTCATGGAATTCATGATTGCCTTTGCCTTATTTCTTATCTCCTCATTAATCTTAACAATGACCAGACCTTCATTAGGTTGACCATACATAACTATAGAATTCTCCGGTGCAAATAATACAACAGGAAGAACAAGCAAATCCTCTTCACCCTTTACTATTATGCGCACAGGCTTGTCCATATCAAATCCTTGTTTTATGATAGTAATGCTATCATCAGTAATTTCTGCTGGCGGGTTGTTACAGGTAAGAGATGTTTTTACCATTCCTCCGGGCAAATTTCTTTGTTGCCTTTTTTCTAATGAATCGACTATTTGCAATGATGGAATTATTCCAAGTTTAATCATTCTCTCTGTAGTTGCGTCGCCAACTGTTATTAGAAACGCATTCTGTTCCATATTTTTAAGAACAATGTCTTTTGTAATCTCTGAATCTTTTAGTAACTGTCCAAGAGGTTTTTTGAGATTTTCGCGCAGATTTTCCGGCAGATGCACAAGATACCTTTGTTTTGTTCTATTTTTGTGTAGCTACTTCAGCCTTCATTTCTTCATTCAGTTGAGAAGCTATCACACTACATCTAGCTGCAATATTCTTTGCCACAGTCATAAATGATTGAGCATGAGAGGAATTTGGATCAGTGACCAGTACAGGCCTACCGCTGTCTGACCCTTCCATGATTCCAGGATTAAGAGGAATCTCACCAAGGAATGGAAGATCATATTTTTCACTCATTCTCTTTGCACCGCTATGTCCAAAGAGATAATGTTTAGTATCACATGTTTGGCAAATGAAATAGCTCATGTTTTCTATAACTCCTATAATTGGCACATTCAGTTTTTGGAACATGCCAAATGCTTTTACTGCAACATTACTTGCCACTTCTTGTGGAGTGGTTACTACCACTATGCCGGTAATTGGAATAGTTTGAGCCAGTGTTAATGGAATATCTCCTGTTCCTGGAGGGAGGTCAACTATCAGATAGTCAAGGTCACTCCAATTGGTGTCAACCAAAAATTGTTTTAGAATTCCTGAAATTATGGGACCCCTGTAAATTGCCGCTTGATGGTCTTGATCTGCAAAAAATCCAAATGAGACCACTTTCAATCCATGTGATTCAGTAGGTTGCAATTTGTTATTTTCAACCTCCATTGCAGATTTACCCATGCCAAGCATTAGTGGAACACTTGGTCCGTAGATATCTGCATCAAGAACTCCAACTTTTGCACCTGTCTGTGCAAGAGCTAGTGCAAGATTTACAGAAACAGTAGTCTTGCCTACTCCTCCCTTACCACTTGCAACACCAATAATATTTTTAACAGTAGGCAACAGTTCATCCATACTAAGTGCACGTCCTTCCATAACTTTAGCAGTAACTTTCAAGTCGATTTTAGAAATTCCTTGAATCTTTGAAACTGCGTTTCTGACATCCTGTTCTATCTGATCATTGAACGGACATGCTGGAGTAGTTAATTCTAGTGTAAACTTGATATCATTATTGTTTATCTCCAGATCTTTAATCATGCCCATAGAAACAATGTCTTTCTTTAGATCTGGATCGATTACTGTACTCAGCTTTTGCAGAACCTCATCGACTGATACCATATGATAAAAAATTCTCTTTACGATATTTAAACCAAAGCAAAAATAGCAGACATGCTATCCAAAGATTCATAAATTCAATATTAATCAGTTTTTTTGGATGTTTTCTATATCAACCCTTACTGATGTAGTTAGAGTTCCTCCAAAATTGTTCGGTGAGTCGCTAAAGAAGGCTGCCTCCACAATATTGAGAGAAAAATATGAGAGCATGATAAATCCAGAACTTGGTTATGTTATAATGATTTTAGATACCAAAGTAGAGAAGATGGGCAAGATAATAGCTGGAGACGGAGGCACTTATCATAGAGTAGAGTTCACAGCTCTAACATTCTATCCAAAGCTCCAAGAAATTGTCAGAGGTGAAATTGTCGAAATCACAGACTTTGGAGCATTTGTAAGAATTGGTGCAACAGACGCTCTACTACATCTTTCTCAGATAATGGATGATTATCTTAAGAGCGACGTCAAAGCTGGATTAATTTTAGCAAATCAAAGTGGAAGAACCATGAAGATTGGTACTACTCTACGAGCAAGGATAACTGCAGTATCTCTTGGCAAGACTGCTGCAATGAAAGTTGGAATTACCTGCAGACAGCCTTTTCTTGGAGCTGATGAATGGATTGAGGAGGAGATAAAGAAAGCAAAAGCTCCGCAAGCACAACCAGAGAAAGTCAAAAAGCCGGTAGAAGCCAAGGCTTCACATGCACAACCAGAGAAAGCCAAGAAGCCGGTAGAAGCCAAGTGATAGAGAATGGTAAAGGAAATGGCTTGTCGCAAATGCAAACATGTAACTATTGGCAAGGTATGCCCAATATGCAAATCATCTGATTTAACACCTGACTGGCGTGGTGCTGTTCTTATTGTTGATCCAATAAATTCAGTAGTTGCAAAATCCTTAGGAATAACTGAAAAAGGAAAATACGCACTCAAGGTAACTTAGATTGCACAAACGTGCAAAAAAGGCACTAGAATCATTTCTTGCGGAAGACATCGGCAAAGGAGACATTACAAGTAAACTATTAGGCAAGAAAGAAGTTTCTGCAAACATTATTTCACGACAGCAAGGAATTGTGGCTGGAGTAAAATATGCTAAAGAAATTTTTGTTTCAAGAAAATGCAAAGTTATTATCTTAAAAAAAGATGGCCAAAAAATTAAACCAAATGATATGGTCATGAGAATTCGTGGTCCGGCATACTCAATTTTATCATGTGAGAGAATTGCTCTCAACTTGCTCTCAAGAATGAGTGGAATTGCAACTCAAACCAATGCACTTGTAAAAATGATCAAAAAGGTTAATCTTCATACCGAACTTTATTCAACTAGAAAGACGGCACCGGGACTTAGATTGTTTGACAAGGAAGCAGTTGAGATTGGCGGAGGAAACAAACACCGAATGTCACTTGATCAAATGATCATGATAAAGGACAATCATATTGTTGTGGCAAAATCTGTACCGGGATTGATTCGTCTTGCTAAAAAACGCTACAAAACAATTGAGGTCGAAGTTGAAAATCTCAATGATGCGATAACTGCTGCGATAGAAGGAGCTGCAATTATCATGCTTGACAACATTCCTCCAACTAAGATAAGAAAGATAGTCAAAGTTCTAGAAGGTCTTGGTTTAAGAAAGAAGGTAAAACTAGAAGCGTCTGGCGGAATAGATACTTCAAATGTAAAATCATACGCAAAATCTGGAGTAGATATGATTTCCATTGGAAAATTAACCAGTTCTGTTTCAGGTCTAGATTTGAGTCTTGAAGTTAGCTAATTGCAAGCATTCTTTCTATAGCTAGTTGTGCTTTCTGAGCTACATTTTTTGGAACTTTAACTTCGTATTTTTCTTCCTTTAGAGAGGCGTAAACTTTGTCAAGTGTTATCATCTTCATGTATTTGCATACAGCGGTATCCGACATTGGAATGAATTCTTTGTCAGGATTTTGTTTTTTCATTCTGTAAAGTATACCAGTCTCTGTAGCTACCACAAACTGTTTTGCATTGGAATTCTTTGCATGGTTCATCATTCCCTCGGTAGACAAAACCTGAACCTGCCTGCTACCATAATCACCGCATGAGATATCATACATAATCGATGATGTACAACTACATTCCGGATGAACTAAAAATTCGGCATTTGCAAATTGCCTCAATTTCTCTTGTACATCCTGAGGTCGTATACCAGCATGTACGTGACACTCCCCTGCCCAGATGTACATGTTTTTTCGGTTAGTCATTTTGGCCACATATGAGCCCAAAAACATGTCTGGGAGAAAGAGAATTTCCCTGTCATCAGGAATTGATTTTACAACATTAACTGCATTAGATGAGGTACAACAATAGTCAAGTTCAGCTTTTACCTCAGCAGTAGTATTTACATATCCGACTGTAACTGCGCCTGGATGTTCATGCTTCCATTTACGAAGCTGATCAGCATTAATGGTGTCAGATAGAGAACAGCCAGCTGCAAGATCTGGAATCAAGACTTTTTTGTCTGGGCAAGTGATTGCTGCAGTTTCTGCCATGAAATGGACGCCACAAAACAAAATGATTTTGTTTTTAGTTTTTGCAGCTTGACGAGAAAGCCCTAACGAGTCCCCTACATAGTCTGCAACATCCTGCACCTCTGGCAGTTGATAGTTATGAGCCAGAATCAATACGTCTTTTTCCTTCTTCAATCTGAGAATTTCTGATTTTAAATCCATTTGCCCAAATTCAAATTGGTGACTCTTGTCATTTAAAGGATCATAAAGATGACAAATTTGTTGTCAAGTAGGAACATTGTGGCAATATTTGCCATTCAAAATCCTATTTGAATTTCAGTGCCACATATCTTTCTCAAGCATTCTATTGCAGAAAGTATAGCAAGCCTGCTTGTTTTAGGATTATTTTCACTCGGTACATTTTCTACCTTTATTGAAAATTTGCCAAACTTACCTTCAGCTTGTATCTCATGAGTATTTTTGTCAGTTCGAGGGTCTGCCACTATTCTCACTTTGGTTTTGGTACTACCTATTCCCGCTAAACTAAGAAGAGCTGCAACATTGATGTTAGCTGGAAATAACTTGACTGCTTCTTGCGCTGTTCCTTCATATAGGATAGTTGATTCTTTTAACTCGTCGAGATTTATTTTTGAAGTCTCAAAGAATTTTGCTCCTTTCAATGCCTTTGGATTCTTTGTAGTAACAAGTACTAATGAATCCAATTCATTTTTTACAGCCCTGACACCATCAAGTCCAGTTATAGCGCCAGATGGAAGATAGACGCTTTTTTTGAAATCTTTACAGCCCTCTATTATTATTTCAAGTATAGATTCATCTAAAAGAGCTCCGACACTCATTATCATTAGGTCTTTTCTATTTTGAAGTATGGCTAGTGCATTATCTCTTACTGCGTCTTGAGAAGCTGCCTCTACTATCAAGTCAACTGGAGCAGCGGCAAGTAACCCCACATTGTCCGTTATTACAGGTTTGTTTTGTAATTTGGACACTAGCTTGCTAGATGCATCTTTTGAAAAGTCATAAACATGAGTAAGTTTTGCAGGAATTTTTCCTAAATCTATTGCTAGAGCAATTTCTGTGCCTATTGCACCACACCCCAAAAGTCCTATCCTTTTCAAACTAACTACTTTTGGCAATCCCCCTTGTTAAATCTGTTATCGGTTTCACATAGAAAGACAGCACAATATTGAATTACATAATTTGTTGAATGTATATGGAGCTCAGGTTTGTAAAATGGAAAAGCACGAATCTACCCTTATAGAAAAATTTCTCTTCAAAATAGCAAAACAGTGGATTGCTGGAGATACCATGGATGAAGCAATTCGATCTGCAAAAAAGGCTAACAGGAATGGAATGGATGCAATAATCAATAGACTTGGAGAACACATGATCTCAAAGACCCAGATTGATGAAACCGTATCTGAATATCTTACGTTGATTTCAAACCTGCGCAGATCCAAAGTCACTGGTGGAATATCTGTAAAACCTACTCAAGTTGGCATGTCCAAGAATGTCAACGATTGTGCCTACAATCTAGGAAAGATAATAGAGAAGGCTTCAAACTCACAATCCTTTGTTTGGATAGACATGGAGTCATCAGAATACACTGATGATACCATCAAGATCTATCTTAGTCTCTTTGAAAAATATGAGAGATTGGGGATAGCAATTCAGGCAAACCTCAAACGAACCGAACAAGACCTCAAAATACTACTTGAGCATGGTGCAAAGATTCGATTGGTAAAAGGGGCCTATCGAGAGAATAAGAAAAATGCCTACAAAACAAGACACGAGGTTGATGAGAACTACAAAAAGATCACAAGTATGCTTTTTTCAGATGGAAATGAGTTTGCAATAGCTACACATGATTCCAAGATGATTGACTTTGCCATTGAATTATCAAAGAAGTATGAACGGAGGTTTGAATTTCAGATGTTAAAGGGCATACGTGATGAGTTAAAACCAGTCTTGATCAAAAGCGGTTTTACTATATCAGAATACATACCATATGGAACCAACTGGCTTCCTTATTCAATAAGACGAATAAAGGAAAGAAAACGTAACATATTGCTTCTTGGTAGTTCCTACCTTCATTCACATCGTGTTTGAGTTTGTTCTCTCATGAATTGTAGCAAATAGTAGGCACCGCCTGCGCCTTTGCCTGAAATTCCAGAATCTTTCCAACCTACAAAGGGCTGAGCTCCAACCATTGCACCAGTGGTAGCACTTGCAGCTCTGTTTGCATATGTTACACCTGCTTCAATCCTTTCAAAGAATGACTCTATCTCGTTTTTATCTTGGCTAAAGATTCCTGCGGTCAGGCCATAATTGCTCTTGTTTGCTTCTTTTATGGCATCATCGAAATTATCGAATTCTTCAACACATAGAAACGGTAAAAACAATTCGTTTCTTATCAAATCATGATCTTTTGGTAGACCTATCACTATGGTAGGCTCTACGAAATTTCCATCTTTATGTTCTGGATCAGTCAATGCAGAACCACCAGAAACTATCTTGCCATCTTTCTTTGCAATTTCAGAGGCTCGTTGGAATTTTTCCAAAGCTGCTTTGTTTATCACCGGACTAATGAATACGTCTTTTTCCCATGGTTTACCTATCTTCAGTGCTTTTGTCTTTGTAACTAGCTTTTCCACAAATTGGTTTGTGATACCTTTTTGCACATAAACTCTAGAGCAAGCACTGCATTTTTGTCCACTATACCCAAATGCGGCACGCATTACGCCATCTACGGCTTTATCAATGTCAGCATTTTTTGTAATAATGGCAGAATTCTTACCACCCATCTCAGAGATGAATGGCCTTGATCTGCTAGCCACAAATGCGTTAAACCCTGACATACCAACCTCCTTTGAGCCGGTAAATGCAATTCCATCAACTAGAGGACTTTGCAAAATGGCACTGCCCACAATGCTACCCGAACCTGTTACAAAGTTTATTGCTGCAGGAGGAAGTTTATGGTAAATAGCTTCCACAAACTTGAAGGCTGAAATCGGAGAGTCACTTGATGGTTTCAGCACCACGGTGTTGCCCGTTATGAGAGCACCTGATGTCATACCTACCGCGATTGCTGAAGGAAAATTAAATGGAGAAATGACACCCCATACGCCATAGGGCTTCAATACACTACGAGTCTTTTCGTTAGGGTTGGCGCTCTGAGTTTTTTTTGAAAATCCCTCGTTTATCTCTAGTTGCTCCGCGTAGAATCTCATAAAATCAATGGCTTCATCCAGATCCCCCATTGCTTCTAGACGGTTTTTTCCGTTTTCAAAGCACATTATTGCGGCTAGGTTAAACTTGTTTTGTACAAAAATATCTGCCACTTCTCTAAAAATCTGAACTCTTTTTTGGTATGGTACAAGAGACCATTTATGAAACGCCTCTTTGGCAGATTCTATAGCACGTAGAACATCACCCTTTGAAGCCAAAGGGAAATTTGCAAGTACCAGATTTTTATCTGCAGGAGACCTTATTTGAAATTGGTTGTTCGAAAGTATCTCTTTGCCTGCTACAATCATGGGATAACTTTTCCCAAAATCTTTCCTTACTTGCTCTATCGCTTGGTCAAATTTACTATGAAATTCATCAGTTGAATTGTTTTCTGCGTACTTTGCCCATGTTTTCTCGTTTTGGAACATGCCCGTATTACGCAATCACCACATAATTAGTTTGATTATACGTTAAGGAAACTACCTAATAATTCCCTTTGATATGACCTTTCCCAGATGGCACCACGGAATCTTACGGAAACCTCACACAGAATGATATAAATTGGTTCTAATTTCTTTGTAAAATAAATTCTCGATCATAATTGTATTGGTTTGTATTCTACTTGTCTTTTTCCATTTTCGGTTTGATTGACTACTATTGAGTTGTAATCTCCGTAATCAAGATCCGTATGAGTAATCAGAAACATCTGTTTGAAACTCTGATCCTGCGTAAGAATGCTTACAAGACTCCTTCTCCTGGAAGCGTCCAAGCTTGCCATGGGTTCATCTAACATGACGGAATTGATCATGGGCGGTTTCATTTCTGCGTCTTTGAATGGTCTTATCTTTGCCATAAGTTTGGAGATCGCAATCCTAAGAGCCAGACCCAGCGCTGTCTCGTCTCCTCCACTCAATTGCTCCTTCTGTTTAGGCATGTTGTCCTTGTTATCCATAAGACTGATTTCCAATCCATGGGACTCCATGCCTTTAGTTCTTCTTACAGTTGGGTATATTCGATCAATTACATATCTACCATCTGTGAATGGTGTAAGATAGCTGTTTGTGGTTTGTCGCAAGACCTCTGACAGTTTGCCTTCTACAATATAGTTTGAGATGAAACCATCTATTTCACCTTTCAAGAATTTTACATGTTTTAATTCTCTTGATTCCTGTTCTAGTTTTTCTTCTTTTTGAGCAAGTTCCTTCAGCCTGGCTTTTCGTTGTTTTATGTCTTCCTCAATTGATATAACTTCATCTTTTATAGATTTTAGGATTTTTTCTCTGTCATCAAGACGTGTGTTAAGTGATTTGTGTTTTACAAGCAATTCGTCTATCCTCACGCATTTAAATTTGGATAAGAAATCTTTCAATTCACGAACAGAGAATTCATGTAATATCTTTAACATGTTAGAGTTCATCTTTTCAGTCTCCAATTCTAGGTGTTTTTTGTTTTTTTGAAGTGTTCCAATTTGTCCTGAATAAACCTGGACGGTTTTATTTTCGGTTTGTATTTTCTCGCTTAGTGATGATATGCTCTGATCATATGAACGGAGATTTGTCTCTAGCTCTGTTAACTTCGAGATTAATGAACGGATTGTAGCCTGTGTAATGTTTGAATAAGAGAAGTCTTTCTTAGTTAGGGAATCGAAGGTAGATTTTAGTTTCTTCCTTTCCTCAATTAATTCTTCTACAAGTGATTGAAGTTTGCTGAGTATGTCCTTGTAGATTGTTTTGATTTCAATTTGGTTTTTAATCTCCTCTAATTGAACATCGAATTCTCCTTTGTTGGATTCAAGTAGGTTCAAGGCTGTTTTGATCTCTTTTGATTCGGTTGTTATGGAAGCAATCATGTACTTCGTATCTTTAATTATTGATTTGCAAATTGGACAATTACCTCTGGCTTCTACATAATCAATGCTCTTTTTCTTCAAATCAGCAAGGGTTTTGTTCGAGGTTATTTCTGCTTGTATGTGGCTAATCTTACTTTCAAGTTCCGTTTTCGATTTTGTGAGTTCTTTTATTTTGTCATCATGCTGTGATAATGAAGATGATACTTTCTCAGGTGATTGAAGTGGATCAAAATCAAGTTTGATTTTTGATTTTGTAAGCAATTTTTTGATTGAATTTTCTTGTGTTAACATGCTGTCAATATTTTGTAAAATTTGATCCAAATATTCCTTAGATGGAATTTTTTTAAGATGATCACTGTCAGAATTTCGTAAAGATTCGAATTGTTTTATTTCTAATTCAATCTTTTTTATTCTGGAACTTTGCTCATTGACGTATTGTTGTTTTTCATTGATTTGCGTCTTTACGGTAATTAATTCTGCTTCCTTTTCCCGCAGTTTATCTACACCATCTCTTAATGAAACAATCTGTGATTCTGATGGAAGTGTATTCAATTCTTTCTTCATGCCTAGGATCTCCTTTGTTTTTTTGTCAACTTCATCCTTTTTGGAGTTAAGCGTGGTTTCGTTCTTTGCCAGTTCTCTTTTTTCGGTGGGAATCGAACCCACTTCACGCTGTAACTGACCAATTTTGTCCTGAAGATTCGAAGATCTGCTTGATAGGTTCTCTTTTACGCGGTCAAACTCATCTAGTCCAAATAAGCCGGTTACAAGTACTCTTAGGTCTTTTGGTTCTGCCAGTGCAAGTTTATCTACTTCTTTCTGTCTTACGTAGACAGTTTTCTCAATGTTTTCTGCAGTTATTCCAAGTAATTTTTCTACCTCACGATTTACAGGAACAGCTCCAGAAAACATAGTAACAAACTTGGATCCATCCTTCTTTGACAGTACTGCATCAGAATTGAATTGAACTTCTGATTTAGGATTCCTTGATTTCCTAATTGTCATTTTCCTTACTATTCTGAATTGGTTGCCGCCTAGTTCGAAGGTGATGTCAACTTTACAGCTAGACTCGCCGGTTCTAACCAGCATGCCTTTTTTCTTGACATCCATTAGGCTATCGCCTAGCAACCCCCAGAGAACTGCTTCAATAAGACTAGTTTTTCCCATGGAATTGTCGCCGTTAATTAGGAATAATCCCTCTCCTAACTGTCCTTCTTGTGGAAGAGTCACCTTCTCATAAGGTTTGAAATTTTCTATTTCTGCTCTTAGGATTTTCATAATTATCTTTCCTCCGCTAGCGCTTCCGCAAATATCTTGGCCAATAGATTAGCGTCCAGATTTTGGTTCTTTAGATCCTCGGCCCGCGTAGATGTAACATATTCCTTGAATTCTTTCTCTGGGTTTTCTACCAAGTATTCTATATTAGCTAATGCAGCTGGACTTGATATCTCCACCTCATAATCTACATGGTCTGGTCGCACGAGGTAAAATTCTGCCACATTGAATTCGTCGGAATCGAGAGCCATCTTTCTTAGGTATGAATCAACTTCGCTGACGTTGAAGGAGGAACCGAACGCAGTGTTAGTTTTGATTCCTATTCTCACTCTTGCTGCAGTCCTGTAGTCGTACTTCGTAGCAAGACCATTTCTTTCAAAAATGTCTTTGACTTTGTTTATGACCACAGAATTATTATCGGAATGCTTGATTTCAAGTTCTTCACTCACTATTTTTCTTGATGAGTTTAGTAGCTTTTTAGTAACTTTTGGATATGCCTTTCCTTTTTCTAGTTCGACAAGGAGATATCCCTTCTCTTGTTCGTATTCGTCTAATCTCCATCTCTCCGTAGATCCGGAGTACCACGCCTTATCAGTTACTTTGTCCATTTTGTGATTATCCCCTAAGGCAATGTAGTCATAGTTAGCTTTGAGCAAGTCGGGATGTAGGCTTGAGTTTATTGTCATCCCATGGGCGACAGCGACATTGATCATTTTTGGATTGATTGATGAGTTTTGTGTTTTAATCCAATTATCGTATATCTTCTGAATGTTCAACGTAGTCAGCATTCTAGGATCAATTGCTGGATGAGCTAGCACGCGTAGGTTCAGTTCAGGAAAGTCTTTGTATAACGGCTTCTGGTTTCTTATTGCATCTCGCAAATCAAAATGAGTGAAGAGATGCATGTTGTTGAACGCTATTGCATATTCTGATAATGTAGAGCTCCGGTATTCCATGAATTTACCATGGTTACCGTCTATGATCACTATTGGAATTCCTGCATCGGCCAGTTGCTTGAACGTCTCTATTGCCACATTTCTTGCATACTCTGGTGGAGAGCTGCGGTCATAACCAGCTGGTGTATCAAAAAAATCTCCACTGTGTATAATAATGTCTGGTCTGTTCTTTGTTTCTGTCACTTCATTAACAAACTTGTGCCACGCGTTGTAGAAATCATCTTCGAGTGGCCTTATCTCATTGTTAATGATTTCATTTCTAGTATTTTTGATACGTCTACCGAGATGTGTGTCTGAAATATGCGCTATCTTCATATCAAATCATCTTACAAACTAAATTCTTCCTCTGCCTTCTTCTTCTGAACCTTGTCTTTGTTCTGCTTTACAGTTTTCACAGTTGATGCAGTTCCATTTTCAAATTTGAAGAATCTTCTTGTTTCACCAGCAGCATATTTTACTTCAGGAGTCTTTATGACAAATGGATATTCTCTTGTTGCAGTGCCAACTACTAGACATGTTCTGGGTGGCAGAGCCTTTGCGACAGCTGTTGTGGTGTCGTTATCTAACCTTATTGCAGGAGTTACATGAGCAAAATCCGCATCGTTTTGAAGATTAAAGAGAAAGATGTTGTCGGTTTGTCTGATAAGCATGTCAGGTAAGCTGGTAGGAGTGTTAGTTATGTAGAATTGGAAGGTTCCCAGATGTCTCATCCTTGTTATGATGTCTTCCCAATCGGTCTCCCCTATGTAGAGGTGTGCTTCCTCGGCAAATAAGAAAACTGGAGGATAGTTCTTGTTCGATTCAAGTAAATTCTCTAATTTACTCAGTACAGTTGATACTACGATGTTTCTAACCTCTGCTGACTTTCCTTTTAGAGTAAATACGATTGCTCCCCCATTGGAAATCTTGTCTAGTTCATTCTCCAATGTTGTTGCACCATCCGAATCATCAGTAATCAACCCCGTCTTCGATAAACCTGCGAATCTTCTTTCCAATGCGCTTACGATTGACTTGTTGGAATCACCATCTTCACCTTCCATTTCATTGAGCAAAGTTTCAAGTGTAATAGGTTTCTTAGCTCTTGCAAGTTTTCTCCACGCCTTTGAAAGTTCGTAAATTGATGCAGATGCCGTACCAAGAGAAGTCTTTAGGACCTTGATGAAAACATCCAGGTCTATGTATGTTAAGAGAAATTTCAGGCTGTCTCCAGGGTTCAGAGAAACTATTTCCTGCCCAGAATCTCCTGACAAGTTTTTGGCCAACTCGGAATATTCATTGTTTATATCGAAAATAATGCATCTAGCACCATGCTTTATGAGGCCCATCAGCAGTAATTTTGCAGCATGCGACTTGCCAGTACCCTTCTTGCCGATGATAACTGTTGTACCTCCCTCTTGGATGTCATAGGCGCTTAAGTTCAGTGGAGAATTACCATACGCAGTATTCCCAACAAAAATCGGAAATGGTTCACCAATCTTTAGCTTCGAAATAAGCCACTCATCTTTTACAACTTCTACTGCAATTTCTCTATCAGGAACCCATCCAGTCCATGGAACTACATCCTTCTCATTCCCTGAAAGTTCCTTTCGTATTTTTCCAGTTGCAACCTTAATGTTCTTCACTTCCCCGATGAACTGTTTGATGTCAGCAGGTATGTTGTGAACTATCTTTGAAGCTGGAATACTTTCGTTACGAATTAGATCTTCAAGAATTCCTGGAACATCGGCCAAATTAATCTCTATGACTTGAATAATTAGACCTCTCTTCTTTTTGTCGTCCCACATCATCACATTCTCCCCCACCTCAACCTCTTCCTTGTTTCCATAGAGAAGAAGAACTTCGTCGCCGCTTTTGCTTAGTATTTGCATTTCATATCACCCGAAAGGAGAGAGCAGAACTTTATGGATGTCAGGAACATTGATTATTGGAATATTGTATTTAGAAGCTATCATTCTTTGGCATGCTAGTGCTTCGTCTCTAGTGATCTTGGAGTAAATGTGAGCATTTCTCAACTCAACTGGATATCCGTGGTAAAATGATGTGCTTCTCATCAAGTCAAGTAGTGTTGATGATGGCTTATCCTTGATTTCTCGTGCCACGTCTACTCTGAATGGTATTCCACCTGGAGCGAACTTGGCTGCGAAAGTAGTTCCCAAGATTTTGTAAATCCTAGATCCGAAAACAGCTATCTTTTTAGACAGGTCAACAATTGCAGGCGTATCAAATTCACTTAGAACTGAGAAGATGCTTTCTTTTGATTTCAAAATCAGATTTGTTTTCTTTGTAATTGCAACTATGTCGTTGGATCTTTCCTTTGCCAGTGATATAGCTTTGCCCATTAGGTCTTCAGGGGTATCGAATTGACTTTTTCCAGTTCCTAGTGAACCATCCCATAAAATTATTGCATTTTCTACCTTTGAGGAGGCATAACGTTGGATGAGTCTCTCCGTGAAGTTCCTAATTCTGTCAGGCATCTTGTATAATAACGGTATGTTCTTGGCTTCTTCTAGTTCGAATACATCTTTCATAAAGTGGTTGTAGAGTTTCTGTTTGTTATCATTTGTTATATGGTGTATGAAAGGTCCGAAGGTTTCTACATGTTCCTCGAAAATAACAGCAGCCTTAATAGCCGCGAGTATTCCAGTACCTGTATTTGCCAACGTCACAGAAGATGAATCAATAGCAACTATCTGCTTCTTTGCAGCATTAGCGTTAATATCCACTAGATTTTCTATTACTTCATCTCGATCTTGTATTGCAACTGAGAAGATTTCTTTGGAGTCATCTTCTTCCAACTCCTGCATTTCTTCGATTTTATCCATGGAAGTAGGTTCCATCTCGCTCACGGTTTGCAGATCAATTGGAAATGAGTTCAGCATGCTGTTAATAATTTTTTTGAAATCAGATTCTAATGTTTTCATATCATCAACCTCACAAGAGTACCATGTTTTGATAGTGATGATGCAATATATTGCAGAAAGGTTCTTCTTGCGTATGATCATCTATAGAAAGAGAGTTGAACTTAATACTGCAACCATCAATATTCTCAGGAAGTTTCTGCTTAGACCTAAATCCATTCAAGAACTTTCCTGTTGTTATGTTCGTTTGGTCGCTAGTTTTCGACTCGGTTAACATGATATCGTAATAACCAGTCTTGTTTTTATCCATATTGACAATAAAATTGTTATAAACATTAAAATCCTTAACAATGTTAATGATGCGCAGCCATCTACGCGTGCATGTTGTGCCAGTTGGATTTGAAGTGAAGAGGGTAACTGAGCCCGTTCTGCAACTCAAAGGTGACCGGGTTTATCTTATATCATTAAAAGAGGATGACAAGGCAGCAGAACACGTTAAGAAAATCAAAAAGGCTCTTACAAGTAAGCAGATCGACGTTAAGGTAGAGTACACTGATATCTGGAACATCATGGCATGTATGGAAAAATTTCGGGAAATAGTGACACGCGAGAGAGAGAATCAGATATACTTCAACGTGTCAACTGGAAGTACTCTTGCATCCATAGCTGCAATGCTTACATGTATGATTTGGAAATGTGGAGCTTATTACGCCAAGCTAAAATATGACGAAAAAAAGAAACAAGAAGAATTTGACGAAAATGATGTTGAAGATGTTTTGGCAATACCAGTTTACAAAATTCTCCGTCCAGAAGATAGGCATCTGTTAATCTTGGGAATCATAAAGGACAAGGGCCAAAAAATAAGGAAAAAAGATCTCATCGGAAAGTTAAATGAACTCAAGATAATTCATCCCGTGATGGGGAAAAAACTCTCCATCCATGCAGAACATAGCCAGCTTAATGCAATGTTAAAACCACTTGTTGATGAACATTATGTAGAAGTTCAGTCAAGAGGAAGAAGTAGCATTGTCATATTGACGCAGCAGGGAGAAAATGCGCTAAAAATATTTGGTGAAGGTGCTACGCTAAAGGAAGGATCAGAATTTATTACCGAATTAGAAGATGTTGAATTAGAAGAATAGATTATTTTTCGTTCATTTCCCTTTTTTGGTCTTATACATCACAAACTCTTCTATGAAACTCGGCCCCGTTTCGTCTTGCCCACATTCTCAACACGTGATGTTGATCTGAATCTTTTTCAACTGAATCTGGCGTTTCAAATTCTATTACCTGCATCCTTCTTCCTTTTTTAGCAATTATGTCAGGCCTTCTGCAATCTCCGTCCACGCATAATGTTTTAGGCTTAGGATAACCTGGAATATCTGCCCATACCTTGTAACCCCAAGAAGCCAACTGTCCTGCACTTCTTGCCACTGCATGATTATGGCATGTTTGTCCATAGTGAGAGCGTTTTGCCATTTAGGATCAGATCGGTGTTAATGTTTTAAAAACTTGGTTATAGTATAATCAGAAAATGTATACGTAATCAGCACATCAAACCTTTCATGGCTTTACTCGGAGTCCAATTTATCATAATTACACATGATTCTGAAATATTTGAAAATTCTAATGTTGACACAATATACAATTTTGAGGCAACGTCTGAAGGAACAAAGGTAACACCGCTCTAACCACCGGTCAGCTTGGCAAATCTCTCATTTTTGCTTAATTTTTCCATAAATTGCAAGTTAGAAAGAGCAACAACTGCAGATTCCCGTACTGGCTCGCTTGAGTCTCCAAGAGCTCCTTGTAGCGTTTCTTTTGCTTCTTGAGAACCTATCACTCCTAGTGCAATAGCAGCTTCATGTCTTACAAAGAAGCTAGGATCATTTCTGACTGCATCTTCAAGTGATTTTATTCCACTGCGGTAGCACATCTGACCAAGTGAAAATGCTGCTTCATGTCTAACAAGCTCGTTTGAATCATTTTTTAAAACACTTGCAACATGTGGGACCATTTCTTCTCCTCCAAAATCTACCAGAATACATACCGCTCTTGTCCTTATGACAAAGTCTTTGTGATCTAAGAGATGAATAAAATATTCTTTGTCTTTTTTTTCATAACGTTCCTCCATTTCTCCAAGAAGTTCTAGACGATCCGTAGGAATAACTTCCATGCACACAATTTTATAAGCGAGTATTTATTCATTGACTAAATGAGTCGATTACGATATTGGAAGTTAACAGTAGAGGATCTCAGGAAAGCGCAGTATGATCCAAAAAAGGTTTTGATTTGGGAAATAAAATGCACAAAAGATGAACAAGGTACACATTTTGGAGTTTTCTGTTACAGAAACGGTACGCCGTGGGACTATACCTCAGTTCACGGAGTTGTCTTTTATCATAACCAGATAACTCAAGAAGAAGTAGATAAAATAACAAAATTTCTAAAAGACAAGTTTGGCGGAGAACCTGTAGAAAAGAGCAGCAGGATATTTCTAAAGAATTCAAGAGAGATATACCAACCAAAGGAGATAGCAGACCTTGCGGTACAACTTGGAGACACCTTTGAAGGAAGTACAGAATTGACTGTGGAATTGGAAAACTTTAGTGTGCCTGAGCAGGAACAAAGCAACTTGCCTTCAAGCAAGATCCTGCCAGTCCCAGGCAAGTAATCAGATACAAGTATCAAAAATTTGATTTGTCTGTTACAAAAAGTTACTGACATTATCTTATCTTCCCTACCTGTTAATTGTATTTAGAAACCGTGGGCTTTTTAGTACCAAGTCGAGTCCAGACCAATCGCTCTCATTCCCTCGACTTACCCACGTTTCAACTTAAAAAATTACTTGCCAAAAGAGAGAATTAATATGGTTTTGACTAGATTTTATATTACCAATGGCGAAGGAAATGACCTTCATGGAACACTTGAATGAGCTAAGAAAGCGAGTGTTCAAGATGGCAATTGCAGTTGGTATCGTTACCTTTTTCATTCTTGTATTTCATTTGACACCCTTTGCTTACAATGGAATTCATCTTTACTACCCAACATTTAGTCCCTTCAATAACATTGCAGCCCAACTTACTGTAGTCATGAAGCATCAACTTCTTCCTCCTTCTGTACAACTGATTCAAACTGCACCAGGCCAGGCATTCTTTGCTCAGTTCTACGTGGCAGTTTTGTTTGGAATTGTATTAGGCATGCCAGTTATTATAAAGGAGTTTATGGGATTTCTTTCCCCAGCTCTTCACAAAAAGGAAATTCGGATAATAAGATCTATAACCATTCCAGCTATCGCACTCTTCATTGCAGGTTGTCTATTTTCCTATTTTGTAGTGACACCATTCATGTTAGAGTTTCTTTACAAATACGGACAATCTGCCGGTCTTCTTACCTTTCTTAATATAGTAGATTTCATCAATTTTGTATTACAGTTTTTACTGGCCTTTGGAATATCATTTCAGCTGCCGCTCATAATGTATGCAATTACTGTATCTGGAATGATAGATGAAAAGTTTTGGAGAAAGAACATAAAATGGGCCATAATTGCGATTGTGATCTTGGGTGCTGCAATAACACCAGATGGCAGTGGCGTTACCATGTGGTTTGTCGCAGGACCCCTCATAGGATTATACCTCATTGGAATGGTATTATCAGAAAGACACGCAAATCAGATTGCAACACTTAAATCTTGATCTGCCGAATTAAGAGCACGCATGGCATATGAGAATGTGATAATCATAGTCGTAGTCATTGCGATATTGATTTTTGGAGTCAAAAAGATCCCAGAACTAGCGAGGACATTTGGCAAAGCAAAAGGCGAGTTTGAGAAAGGCAGAATAGAATCTGAAAAAGAGCTAAAAGAGTTCAAAGACAAAGAAGACCTCAAGTAAAGAACGCTTTTTTTACCCAAATAAAATAGATAGCGCATGATAAAAAGATCAGATATACAAGAAATAGTCGGAGAGTATTCTGATCTTACTGTTGGTACTCTCGGTAGTCATTCTGCGCTTGAGATAATGGATGGGGCAAAAGATGAGAATCTACAGACACTAGTAGTTTGCCAAAAGGGAAGGGAAAAACCTTACAAAAGATTTGCAAGATTATCAGATGAAATTATTATAGTAAATAAATTCAAAGACATGCTGTCATCCAAAATCCAGTCAAGATTACGTGCCGCGGATACCATAATCATACCGCATAGAGCACTAACGGCATATCTTGGGTATGACGCTGTAGAAAATAAGTTCAGAATACCATTGTTTGGAAACCGTACACTATTCCAAGCTGAGGAGCGCTCTAACAGAAAAAACCAATACTATCTACTTGAAAAAGCAAAGATTAGACACCCTAAACTTTTCAAAAATTCAAAGGATATAGACAGACCAGTCATAGTAAAAGTTCAAGAAAAATCCCGCAAGTTGGAAAGGGCTTTCTTTAGCGTATCATCGCATTCAGATTACAAAGACAAGACAGAGACCAAGATAAGACAAGGTCTCATCTCAAGGGATGCGCTAAAGGTTGCAAGTATTGAAGAATTCGTGGTGGGCACTTACTTTAACTTCAATTATTTCCATACCCCAATTTCAGAAGAGGTTGATTTTCTAGGAATAGAGAGGCGATTACAGACAAATCTTCATGATTTTGTTTCATTACCAGCTAGACAACAATTAGAGACCAATATAGAATTACAAAATATTGAGGTGGGTCACACGCCTGCCAGCATACGAGAATCGCTATTAGAAAAAGTCATAGAAGCAGGAGACAAGTTCGTAGATGCTGTAAAGAAGGAATATCCACCTGGAATCATTGGACCCTTTTCACTACAAAGTGTAATTACAAAAGACTTGGAGATAGTAGTGTACGATGTTTCTTTGAGAGTACCGGGAAATCCCATCCTTGCAACAACCAGTCCATATACAAAGTACAAGTATGGAACAATTTTTGGAGTTGGTCGAAGAATTGCAATGGAACTCAAACGAGCTCAGCTTGAAGGAAAGTTGAAAGAGATAGTAACCTAGGCTTCCATCTTCTCTTTTAGCAAAGTCTTTCTTACAAGTATCGGTATGTTGTAAAAAGATGCAAGTGCTATTGCATCTGACGCCCTATAGTTACGCATTACAAAATCAGTTTTGCCTGTAAAATAGAGATTTGCGCGCAGTACACTTCCACTTTCATACACTTTAATCCTAACAAGAACTAGTTCGTTGAGTTCTGATATCTCCTCAATCATATTGTATATTGTTGGTATAGTATCACGCTCTCCGTCTATGAAATTAGTTATGTGTCGGGCAACCTCACCTGAGAAGGCTCTCATGTGAAATTCCTTCCCGTCATCTGATCGTAGTATTACTAATCCTTCTACACCGTAAGGATCCACAAAACCTACGTATGTGATTTTTGTCTCGACATAATCAGAGTCTTGTGGTTCGTCTATTTTCACGACTAATCTCTATGAGTGCCTATTGCAGATAAATACTTTGAAAAAAAGAGATAGAATTTAATGTCAGCAAGATCGGTTTTTATTTGTTGGAAAAACAAGCCACAGTCCACCGCTCGCATCGAGTGCTGATTATTGTTGGTTTTCTAGCTATTGCCGTTTCATTTCTTGCCTATGCGAGAAATGAAGATCTTACTGTAACTCCAGCAGCTATGCCCGCACTTCAAAGATTGGCAATAGCAACTTATGTTATACTTTTCGTTTCATTTGGTGGAATAGGATGGGGTTTGTACAAGTTTTATAAAACCAAGGTTTCTATTCAGGATTCTTCTATCTCTTCAATTATTTCTAATGCAATCAACAACAAAAGAGCAAAACAAATCTTTGTGGCAAGTGCAATTGGATATGGAATATTCTTTGCCTTGACATCAGGAATAATACTTTACAAGCCAGACATCAATGCAACTGATTATGGATTTCCAAAACCACCGCATATAGAGCTGTCACCATGTTGTGATCTGCCGGGTTACATGCCAATGATCTTTGCATTTTTCACTGAACATGTAGGATTACAGATAGTTCCACTGAATCTGGTTCTTGCAGTAACGGTGTCATTTCTAGTTGGTCTAAATTTTGCCTTGTCATCTACAACATTTGCATTAGCAAAAAGTGGGAGAAAAATGGGTGCGTTTGGTGCTGTAACTGGCCTCTTTGTTGGATGTCCAACATGTGCAGGTACTGCCTTTATGATGCTTTTTGGCCTGGGAACAAGTACAACTGGTATAACGTTGTTCTTGACAAGCTTTGAGGCTCAGCTTCAGACTATATTTATCGCAGTATCAATTCCCATTTTGCTTATAACTCCAATTATAATGGCAAGAAAGATTGGCAAGTCTCAAAATGGAAGCTGTACGCTAGACTCTAAACAATAGTTTTGATAACTTTTGGGGTCTTCCAATCACCAATGTTGAAACCATCTCGTCTGAGATATTTTAGAGTAAGCTTGTAAACCAATTCATCGTGATCAACAGCATTCAAAATCTCGGCCCAGGATACCATACCTGACTCATTAATTTTTTTGGCAAGTTGAGAAGATATGTTTTCCGCGATTTCCTTGCATTGGTCAAAGGTTTTTCCATTCTTGTATGCTCGTGTTCGGGCATCACAGGCATCCATAAATCTTGTAGTGGGCGCTTAAATAAAAAGATCAGTAAAATTAGAATGTATGTTACTTGTCTTAAAGAGTAAAAATCATATCTTAATAATAACGGATTTTGATACCAACAATATTGAAAACAATCAATCCCGTAGCTGTATTACTCTGGACTTTTAGACGAAATGAAAACGACGTAGTTAATCTTTATGATACTTTGTCATCCCTCATGCAAATTTCAACAGGTGGAAACATGCTTAATTTTGGATATTGGAATGAAAGTACTTCAAATCCTCATGATGCGCAAGTATCACTTTGTAACATTACAGGAGAATTGGCAGATCTCAAATCAGCATCTATGGTATTGGATGTTGGTAGTGGGTTTTCTGAACCAGCACTAATCTGGAAGTCACAGTTTCCGCATATCAATTTACTTTGTGTAAATGTAAATTCGCATCAATTGCAGTTTGGTTCTAGATTGATCACAATGACAAACCAAAACTTGGTCCAAAAAGTAAATGGACTTAATCTTACAAATGCAACTGCTACAAAGCTTCCTCTGAAAGACAACTCTGTAGACCGAGTAATCGCACTAGAATCTGCTCAACACTTTAGACCATTGAATGGATTCATATCAGAAAGCAAAAGGGTGCTAAAAGATGATGGCTCACTCATAATGGCAATACCAGTAGTCTCAAATGAACTCAGATCTCCTGAAATTTTGAAACTTGGAATTCTCTCCTTTACTTGGTCATCAGAACATTACCAGTATAACGAAATAGAGAAAATGGTTCTAAAGGAGGGTTTCCAAATAACGGATAAGAATTTCATAGGATCAAATGTTTATGCGCCATTGGCCAATTACTACATAGGAAACAGAGAATTTCTCAAGGCAAAGATATTAGAGAGATATCCAACAATTGTTGAAAAAATTCTCTTCAAGTCAATGCTAAAGATGAAGGAAGTTTCTCAAAAAGGTATTATCGATTATGTTCTTCTTAGATGTGTCGCAGAATAGATAGAAAAGCCTTATTTTATCGATTAGACATAATGGAATCATATCCATACCAGTAGTCTGGTCCTCTCTGCGTAGAGTAAATTCTACGCAGAGACCATTCTCATCATAAATTTCTAAACATTGTGCCTATCATTGTAAAATTTTTGATACAAGTTTCTAAAACAAGTTTTTCAAGTAAGAATTATTACCTATTATTTGAGTGGGTAAGTATGGGTCTATTCAAAAAGGAGAAAGCACCTAACACAAAATGTAAAGAATGCGGTATGGAACTGCATGACCCAGTACGTTTGGAAAGACATATGAAAAAAGCTCACAAGCATGCATCGCAGAAAAATTTTGATGAACCTGGCTCATCCACTACGACCGGGATGTGGTAGTGTCATCTCAGTCTATAAACAGTTATTCAAGGATGTAATCTGAATTTGGTTACTCTTGAAATTATTAGCAATTTGACTAATTTCATCATTCAGACAATATCAAATTCTGGTTACGCTGGTATTTTCTTTTTGATGGTAGCCGAAAGCGCTTTGATACCAATCCCAAGTGAGGTGATTATGCCATTTTCGGGTTATCTCGTTTCTATTGGAAAGTTCAATGTAATCTATGTCATAATTGCAGGTTCCATCGGCAATCTTGCAGGTTCATTAATTGCATATTTTGTGGGAATATATCTAGGAAGGGGATTTGTTCTAAGATATGGGAAATATGTTTTGCTCAAAAAGTCCCATCTAGAGTTTGCAGAGTCCTATTTCAAAAAATATGGCGATAGGTCTACCTTCATTAGCAGACTGTTACCTGCAATAAGGACATACGTTTCTCTGCCAGCAGGAGTGGCAAAAATGAACTTGAAAAAGTTTGCAGCATATACTTTTGTAGGTTCCGTAATATGGAACTCAGCTCTAACATATATCGGAATCACGTTAGGCGAGGAATGGAATAGTATTCGAAAATACTCCACCTATTTTGATGCAATAGTAATAATAGCTGTAATAGTTGCCATCATAATGTATTGGCGAAGGAGAAAAGCCTCACAAGGTTCTGCTAACTCTTAAAATGGCTAAGTTCCTCTAGAATTATTTTGAATATAGTTTCATTATCTAGTACACAGGGTATGTTATTTTCCTTACATGCTTTACCTACTTCAGTATCTTCAGTAACCACTACCATTCCATTTTCTTCGGCGTATTTTATAACTGAATAATCGCTGGTTAGTTTTTTGCCTTCTGCAATTAGTTTTTTTACACTGAAGGCCTGATAGCCAAACTCCTTTAGTTTAGCATCTATTCCATCATACATCTCATCAACTAGAACTTTCATGATATTTTCTTGATATGATGATTGTTATTATTTATACTTATACTTGTAGATGTGTTTTGAAATTAAGATTAGACAGATTTCTTTCTAAATCTTCTTCTTAATTTTTCCATTCCAAGAGTCTGACCGAAGAAACGTTTAACAAAAAAGTAAGCAACTGCAGTTGCAAGCCCAGCTGAAATTGCTACTGTAGCAACAATTGGCCAGAATTGTGTTTCATGAGCAGGATACAGACCAAAGACTGTAGCAATTGTGTTTGGCACCAATTCTGCAGTTCCAGCTACCGTCCACCAGATGATAAGAATTGTGACCTTGTTGGTTATCTCTGTCTGTATTACATTTACTCCCGTAGCAACCATTTGCATTACATTTTCTGACATTTGTATCTGTCTGTCTAGCCTTCCAAGAATTACTTCAAACTTTGCAAGAATTGGTTCATTATCTGAAACCATGTCTGCGTCTCCATACTTCAGGTTGTGGACGGTGTCATAGGTAGCCCAGACTGCATTTAGAAATGTTAGAAGGGATGTTTTCATGTTTGAGAGCTCAAGTGAAATATCTCTAGTAACTTGCCTTGAGCCTGCCAAATCAATTTCAAATTGTTCAACACGCTCTACAATTAATCTCAATATGGAGAAATTAGCTTCGCTAATTTCGTCTATTATTCTTGCAAGCAGTAATGTTTGCCTGTCAGCCCAAAGATCAGGTTCTTTTGGAAGTTTTCTCAAAAGTGTAGGCGCATAACTATACAAACGAGTAATTTTGCCTCCGTAATCGTCGTGAATGGTAACAATCAGCTCTTTTTTAATGAATATCAAAAGAGGTGCAGTTTCTGTCTTGTTGTTTCCGGGTACAACAAACGGAATCATAAGACCGAGTGTATCTCCTCTATCTTCATAATTTGACACATATCCTGAGAGAAGTTGAGATGAATCCATAGTGACACCAAGTTTTTCAAGAATTTTTGGAGTCTCTTCAATTATGTTATCTACAACACATTCTATCCAAGTAAGACTACCAATGGCCGCAACTTGTGCAGCCTCATCAAGATCACAAGTTGGTTTCTTAAATGGTGCGCCGTCTTGTAAGCCTGCAATGCTAATGGCCTTTATCATGCCCTGAGGTTAATTTGCGCTTATATACACTTATTTGTAAAATTTGGCAAATCTATTTTGGCCCGACAATTTTCATTGAAAGATGTTCATATAAATTAACAATAACTTGAGACTCATTTACGTGGTTTTAGGATACAACATTGTGGATATATGACAGAGATCAGTGAATAATGCGATCCATGTTTTTACTTATTATGTGATTTCTTTATGAGTAATTTTGTGAAATAAGTTCATTTATACTAAAATTATTTCAAATTACCGATAAAACCAGAATATCTCTATTTTTATTGAGAAATTAAAAGTTCATAAGTGGAATTCACTAACTCTCGGAGAATTAAAAATCTATGAAAGACTTTGGATCTCTAGAGTACGTCTTGGACAGATACTCAAAAAATTGGACATGGAAGCTTACCGGTACTAGGGCTGTCAGCATGGTTGCGCGAGTCATTCCTCAAGCATGGTATGGAAATGGTCCTGATGAAGCAATTGTACCTGATACAGAACATAATGTCAAGAAAATAAAATGGATAATGGAAAGATATCCACTTGAGATAAGATCAAAATTCATTTGGCAAAGGAAGACTAAACACATGATAATTCCAAAGAAAAAATATACCAGAATAGAGAAACTACGAAAAGCAAATGCTGGCCCACAATTTCGTGGAACTTTGTTTGATTTTCAGAGAGAAGGTTTGGATTTTCTAATAAAGACATCTGGTAATGCACTTTTGGCTGACGACATGGGTTTAGGAAAGACTATTCAGACTCTAGCATATCTTGCATCAGAAAAACAGACCTTTCCAGCATTGATTGTTGCACCACTTGTTACTTTAACTAACTGGCAACGAGAGATTGAAAAATTTTTGAAGAAAAAAAGTCGCAACGGAAAGATAGTTGAAGATGATCATCCTACCTCAACTCTAATTAGGACAGGCAAATCACAAGATTTGGGAAAATATGATTTTTACATAATAAATTATGATCTGTTGCACAAACGAATTGATGACCTCTCAAAATTAAACATAAAGACTATCGTCTGTGATGAAGTACAGCATCTTCGTTCTAAATCAACAAAGAAATATGCCGCAGTAAAAAAACTCGCTGCACTGGATTCGATAAAATACAGAATCGGACTATCTGGCACCCCCATCTATAACAGAGGTTCGGAGATATGGCCAATTGTCGACATACTCAGACCTGGACTTTTGGGAAGCTTTGAAGAATTTTGTGGATACTTTTGTTATGTAAATGAAAAAGGAAAGGCAATAGTACTTGAGAGTAAACGAGCAAGTCTTGGAGAAGAATTACGTAAACATGTAATGCTTAGACGCAAAAAGTCAGATGTCTTAAAAGAATTAAAGGAAAAAGTTCGATACAAGGAATTTATCGATTCTGACATAAACTACTATCACTCTGAACTTGATAAAATATGGAAGAGACTAGAAGAGGAACAAAAGACTGCAATCTCCGCATTTGACAAGTTCTCAGCCTACAAGAGAGCAATACAAAGCGAGAGACAGGCAGCAGGCATAGCAAAGCTTCCTCATGTCATAGAGTTTGTAAAAAACATAATGGAGATAGAGGAAAGTGTTGTTGTATTTTGCCATCACAAAGCAATACATGAATTATTACATAAAAGTCTCAAAGAATATTCACCGTCTGCCATCATTGGAGGCCAGACTGATAAGGAAAGACAAAATGGTATCGATAAATTTCAAAATGGAGAGACTAAACTATTGATTGCCGGGCTCAGAGCTGGAAATGTTGGAATTAATTTGAGCAGGGCAAGATATGTAATATTTGCTGAGCTTGACTGGAGTCCAGCAATTCACAGACAAGCAGAAGACAGATTACATAGAATTGGTCAGAAAAACACTGTATTTGCATATTATTTGATAGGAAATGGAACACTAGATGATCATGTGGCAGATGTTCTAATTGACAAAAGTTATGAAATCGATGCCATAATGGACGAAAAAATAGAGGCGTTTGAAAACAAGGAAAAAGCAGAGTTGATCTTGGCACAAATTCATGACAAGCTAGCCACGAAGCGCTAAACTCACTTTTCTTCTCTTATCTGGTATTCATCAAAAAAATCCTGCCCTTCCCCTAATTTTTGTTTCAAAAATGATTCTAATTTTTGTATTACTTCAATTCTACTCATTCTTCCGTCCTTTGTAATGTAAAACTCATCTTTTGATTCTCGGAATTTTTTGTAATTCATGCCTTTCATGACAGATTATAGCACCGGTAGCAAAAGTAGTTTTCCCAGTAAAACGCCTTTAATTAGATCTGATCTTGTTTAAGTTGAGATTAAACCTCTTCCTCTCATACGATAAAAATCTTGTTCATGAATTTATAGTACTGCTAATAACCAAAACAAAGAATTCAAGATGGCGAAACCTCCTTGCTCGTGTAATAGGAACTCAGACTCACCACCGGGATCTGAACGATCCTTACCCTCATGAGCAAGGAACGCCTTAATCATAGAAATGCCCAATACAGTTGGATGATATCGTTACTCGATGGGCTTTGTCTTATACAGTGAGAAGCCAAGCCTTTACAGAAAATCATTTGTGCTGTATTCTCACGAGTATGAAATTGTAGATGATGACGAAGATTATGACTGATTGAAAAAATCATGAGAGATTAAGGTTGTGTGGCATTTTCTGCGTTTGACTGATTTTCTGTTTTTGTCGAATTTCCTTCGAGTATGCTTTTGCCAGAATAAAGTAGTTCTGAAGCAGAGAATCTAGATTGGGCTGACATTAACTGACCTTGAATGTCAGAAGCCTGTACAAATCCCTGTTTTGACTTACAACCCCAATCTTTATTGTCAAAGAGGATACCATCAAATTCTGCAAAGTCATAACTTTTCTCATATGAATATGGAATTAGATTCAGAATTTTGGTTTTAACTAAGACGGTAGCCTGAAAATCTGTTGGATTTGTATTGTCCAAAATCCAACCAACAAATGTTTTCATAGATTCAAAATCAGTAAACGTTAACGTTGCATCCATCTTTGCCTGAGAACCTGATGGAGTTATGTTTCCTACAGTTAGTGACCCGATATTACCAGATTTATCGTTGAGATCTGCATCTATTTCCTCGATACTTTGTGGGACAAATGAGGGATTACAAGTTAACAGTGTGAGATCTATTCCAGTGGCAGTTACTTGGTTTATTCCACCGCCTGCAAACTGTAAACTTTGTACTCCATAAAATAAAGTTACAAAAAGTGCAACAGTCACGATCAAAATTGTCACGCCTAAAATGATTATCTCTTTTCTCAAGATGGTTTCAAGTCAATCAAATATGCATAAATTCCTTAGCAAATATTCTACAGTTTTAATAAGATCAAAAACGATCATAGAAATATGCCTACAAAATTAGTGGTTTTTTCAATCCTGTGTGTAGCATTGATTTGCGTGATAACAATGTCAGTGAGTGCATTTGGGCAAACATCTCCAATTCCAAATTGGGTAAAAAACAATGCAAAATGGTGGTCTGATAGTACCATTACAGACGAACAATACCTTTCCGGAATACAATACTTGGTTTCCCAAGGTACGATCAAAGTATCAAATGTGCAGACAACAACCACCCCAGCTACGCCCCTTCAATTACAGCAACTGAAAGGATTGTAACATACATCAGAACTAATTCCTCTGTTTCCATAGGATATTACGGATTGGGTCAAATTTCTTGTAACAATGATGAGATACTGACAGGAGGGGGATACTATTCTTCTCAATTTCGTGAGATGCTATCAGTTTACCGGAATGGACCATCTGATGACGGAAAAACATGGTTAGTTGAGATGATGTATGTTGGATACCACTATTATGGACCAGGTCCTCAGTTCACAGTATATGGCATGTGTACAAAACTTGTGCCATAACACATTCTTTCTTTTTTAATTCTGAAGTTATCAGATAATTGTTTTTACTCTGCCTATTTTACCACTCTGTAGTTCTACTTTAATGCCATGTGGATGAAAATTACTTGAAGTAAGAATTTTCTTCACTATTCCTACTGTCAAATTGCCAGTTACTTGATCTTGTTTCTGTATTATTAAGACGCTTGTACCTATTCCTATTTTGTCTCTTGAAGGTATTATGTCCAATTCAACATTGCGTGGATATTTGCCATTATTTAGATGATTTGTTGTCTTTGGAGAGCGAATAGAAGAAGAACTGAAGGTTATTTTATGAAGATTTAGTTTTTTGTCTAAAGGAAAACGGACAGCCGATTTGGTAGTTTCATAATCTACTAATTCATTTTTGTGTTCCTCTATGATCGGAGGGCGCAGATAGAGTCCGATGTGCGTTTTCATAAGACCGAACCAAGCTATCCGGCCTTTGTCATAACCTGGCATTCCATAGCTAATGCTTTCCACGGCAGTCGGTGCGACTTCTCTGATCGCTGTCCGAATCTCCTTAAGTTTGCTCTGTATTTCTTTTGGTGCTCTCGCAATGTATGCGTCTACATCTTTTGGGGCTTTTTTCATAATTTGACCTATAATAAAAATTACGATGAATAATTATAAAGTTTAAGAGAGTTTAATACTGCATTAAACTTTTATTGTCTTTGAGATTGGTTGATACTCCATTAACCACGAAGGAGTTTTACATTGTAATGATTTTTCTTACCTTTTAGAGTCATAACAGTAGGAAGTTATTTCAAAGAAGTGACTAGAGCTAGAAGAAAAGTTAAGAAGAGAATCAATGAAACAGCGATAATCCCATTCCTAATAAGAAACTTGATTGCTTTCACAAACACGTCATCAGACAATACCACATCTTGATCTCTTTAGATTCTAAAGTTTTACGACAAGCACATATTTCCAAGCGTAAAGAGGGGGTATTCCATTTTTACTCTTTATCTATGAACTCGTCTGGACCTGGAGCTTCTGGAGGAAGTCCCTTTCTTTTTCGGATCTCAGCTATTTGGGTAGCCAGTATAGAGTTTGGAACTGGAGTCCAAGCTTTAAAGTGCGTGTTCCACATTGCCTTTCCAGCTGTCTGACCACGCATAATCTCAGACAAGTCAAACGTTTCAGATGCCGGAAGCTCTCCTGTAATAATATTTACAATACCTTTTTGTTCCATGTTCAGAACCTTACCTCTCTTTCCTGAAATTACGCCTGCCACGTTACCAATTAGTTCCTGCGGTACCCTAACTTCTATTCCAAGCGTAGGCTCTAGCAGAACAGGTTGAGAAAGGAGCATGGCGCCCATACAAACGCGTCTTGAAGCAGGACCTAGTTGTGAAAGGCCTCTGTGTGCAGGGTCCTCGTGTGGAACAAAGTGGTGGAACGTAAACTTGCATCCTCTTACTTGCTCTCTGGCAAGCGGGCCTTCTTTCATAGAGTCCTCAAAGCCTGACAATATTGAATCCGTAGACTCTTGTACAAACTGGACACCTCTAGTACCATCTACCATTACATTTCCTCTAGGATCAAATCTCATAACACGCTTTGCGTCATCCTTATCCCATCCAGCTCC
>JBOGQX010000031.1:0-16778 GCA_050749285.1 Nitrosotalea sp.
TACAAGACACCAGATGAATAGGTAGAACTCCTTCGTGTTGTGTCTGATCCACCTATCCTAGACTATATACAATGGAATCTTCGATTCATATGACATGAGCCTATCGGACAAGACTAGAAAAGCCCTTGAGAAGGTTGGCCTCACAAGCTATGAGATAAAGACATATGCTTCACTACTAAAGACAGGTCAAATCACGGCCTCTGACTTGAGTCAAAAATCCGGAGTTCCGTATTCGAAGATATACGAGGTCTTGGGAACCTTGGAAGAAAAGGGATGGATAGGATCAGATGATTCAAGGCCTACACAATACTTTGCTAAACCTCCGGCTACTGCCATACAGAGCACAAAGCAAGCCTTTGAGACTGATTTCCAAAATAACGAAGACATCATAATAAAGGAGCTTACTCCGCTTTACGAACAAAGTGGGACAAGTGAAAGACCTGATATCTGGATTATTTCTGGTGTGATTAACATAGCCACAAAGATTTTGGAGATGGTAGACTCCTGCAGAACTGAGGTTTTGATAGCCATTCCCAAAGTTGCAGAGACTGTTGCAAAAGAGGCATTACCAAAGCTGCGATTATTGCATGACAGAGGCGTGGATATCACTATTCTAGTATCAGAAGATGTTGATACTGATACCCTGAAATCATTGTCAAGAGTCGCAAAAGTCAAAGTAAAGAAGGGTCTTTTTGGAGGAGGAATAATATCTGATAAGAGATATGTTGTACTGCTTTTAGGAGAAGAACTTGGAACCACGGGAGCAAAAGATGCAGTTGCCATATGGGCTGACCATTCTGGACTGGCAGGATTTGCTCGAGAATACTTTGAATACTTGTTAAAAGAATCAAAAGATGTAAAGTGAGGTTAGGAGTATAAACACCAAATGAAAGATCAAGAAGTTTTGTTTGTTGGAACTGCCGAGGCGGAACATGTTGAGATGTATCTCAAGGCAATATGGCACATAAAAGAAGGCGGGGATCCAGTTAAGATTAGTACCATTGCAAAGATGCTAAATGTAAGACAGCCAAGTGTGGTCCAGATGTTAAAGAAACTAAATGATGCCAAGCTTGTAAATTACAACAAAGGCGGTGTCTCCCTTACTAAGAACGGAGAAGAAATAGGTTCCAACATGATGAGAAATAGTAGATTACTGGAAGTATTGATGGATAGTGCGCTCAAGGTTGATATTGATGAGGAGATGGTCTGCGGAATTGAACATCACATGAATGAACAATTTACTGATGCATTGTGTACCATGTTAAAACACCCAAGAAAGTGTCCGCATGACCACGACATACCCAGGGGCAAGTGTTGCAAAAATTGATTTTGATACAGATTATATCACGGATATATAGAACAAAATAACATGACTTGCTTCTGTGGTTGCGAATCTTACGTAAAGGATTCAAACGGCTTCAAAGTGGGCTGTGTAAAATGCAGTCATGGTCCTCAAAATCATGAAGAGAGCTTCAAGCTTAAACCTATCACAGAAGGCAATCAAAAGCGTGGATCTCTGACCTAGTTATTCTCCAATTACTTTTACTAGATAGTTCTAAAATTTTATCATCATAAAAATTAAGTGCAGGCTCAGAACTCAAGATCCTTCTCATCAAATCAAAGGGATTTGGTCATCAACGCCTGCAATGGCTTTTCTTACTTGTTCCTAATTGAGTCTTTCAAGAAGCTTGATAAAAGGCGAAGGCAAAGTCTTATTGAATGGTAACAATCGACGCTACCTGTTCGCTTGAAAGTTTTAGGAAATTTGTAATCCTAAGTACATGTAATTCGTTTGTACCAGAAAGTTACTTGGAGGATTATGAAGTATTCCCGGAACGTGAGACTTCGCCTGGCTTAATTTATGTTGAGGCAGCAGACAAGGTAACTCTAAAAAAAATTCGTGATATGACCTTCGTTAATGCAAAAGAGGTCTTGGGCATCATTTATTCCTCAAAAAGTGGAAATACCAACCTAAAATGGAGACAAGTTAGAAGAAATACTGGAAAGGTCACTGGTGATGCATCAACTAACACACTGGTCAACCTGACTGAAGCTGGGGTCATTACACAGGAATGGGTTCAAAACTACTTGAGGAAAAAGGCTGAAGAAAAACAACAAGTTAAGGCTGACGAACTAACAAACTAAATTACTTCTTTTTATTGTCGTAGCTTCAATAGGATAACAAATTGATTGTAAAACCAATAGATGAAAACTCTGTTGCATTGATCCCAGAAGAATCGGATGATCTGTTTACACTAAGAAGAATCATACGAAACGGTGACAGAATAATTGGGGACACTACTCGCGCGATAAAACAGGAGAAGGATTTTTCTAGACCAGATAGAGGTGAGAGAGTAAAGATTCGAATTGCTCTTGATGTTGAAAAAATCTCAGTAGATAATGCAGTTGACAGACTACGAGTTCAGGGCACAATAGCAGAATCTGACAGTGAGTCAGTTAAGAAGGGCGCACATCATTCGCTTATCTTAGAAATTGGTGAACCAATAACACTGGTTAAGAAAAACTGGAGCACTATTGAAAAAAAATTAATGTTTGAGAAGAAAGAGCGCAGTAGTTTTCTTCTTGTGGCAATAGATACTACCGATTGTGGAATAGGAAGATTAAGTGGTACTCATCTGAATCTCATACCTAACTTGTATTCAGGTGCAAGTGGTAAAAGATACAAATCCAAGTTCAATATAGAGGAATTTTTTGGAGATGTTGCCTCTGCAATCTCGTCATCAATAAGAGAAGGAGATCACATAGTCATATTTGGACCTGGAGAAACAAAGAAACGATTAGCAAATTTTTTGGCTGAAAAACCAGTCTACAGAGGACTTCAAATTCAAGTGGTTGAAGGAATTGATTCCAGTGGGGAAGATGGGATCTATACATTCGTAAGATCAGAGACAATGAGACAGGCACTTGTAAAGAGCAAGATTGCAAAGGTTTCTTCCATCTTAGATGAGATAATGTTAATGGTAAACAAGAAGAGTAACAAGTTCACAATGGGCTTTGACGATACCTTCAGGGCAAACCAAGCTGGAGCAGTTCAATCACTGGTCTTTTCCGACAAGATTTTTGAACAACATGATGAAGATAAAATAATTGAATTTCTAAATGAAACTGAGGAAAAGGGAGTAGAAGTTTACGCAGTAGACTCTACAACTGATGTAGGTCTTAGAATCTCAGCTCTTGGAGGAATTGTTTCTATTCTTCGATTTCCCATTGTAAGTTGATTTAGTAAGCCAGTCAAGATACGGTTTGCTTACAGAATCCATCTTTAGTTCCACAATTTCTGGCACCTCATAAGGATGTGTTTTTGCTATTTCTTTTTTGAGTAATTCCTTTACTTTTTGTGTGGTCTTGAAGAGTGCCAAAAATTCTTCTGTATTTTCCATTTTTCCTTTCCAGATATAGACTGAGCCAATTTTTGTATAGTTTACACAGGCAGCCAGTCTCTTATTTACGACCATATTTGCAATTTTGGAAATCGATTTCTTGTTAGGATATGTCGAAATTATCACAATTCCCATAGTAACCGATAAATTTGCCCTGACTAAAAAGAGTATCAATTACTTTGGCTTTTGGATTTTTGACGCAGAATTCTATCATCTATGTTTTAATTGCATGGGTAATTGTGTTTATTCTTGCAAAAGCATCAAAGTTGGACAAACATGGTTTTGAGATAAAACCATACAGCTTAACATACAAAAATCAAAATGTCCAACTTATACTTACCAGACTCTTAAATCGTACACAATTAGCTACAAGAATTTTTGCAAATACAAGTGTGATATTAGGATTTGTCATGATGGGGGTGGCTTTTTGGTATCTAATTTCTAATCTCTCAAACTTTTTTGTCAAACCAGAATCATTTGCAGAAATGACGGTTCTAATTCCGGGCGTAACAATTCAGTCAACTAATAACATTATCAATTTTCTTCTTGCCGTCCCAATTGTATTAGTAATGCATGAGGGCGCACATGGAATAGTAGCAACTCTTGAAAAGATAAAAATCAAGACCGGTGGTTTTGCAGTATTTATTGCTCTGTTTGCAGGATTCGTAGAACCTGATGAGGAAGAGTTTGCAAAGGCAAAGAAAATTTCGCGACTCAGAGTCATAGGAGCTGGTGCAACATCAAATATGTTATTTTCTTTTGTAATAGCAGCACTGTTGTTATTCAATCCATCCTTTGCTCTAATCATGCCTGATCAAATAAGAACTGCCTTTTACAAAGAGCCTTTAGGAGTACCAATAGTTTCTGTAACCGCAGGATCAGGGGCAGAAAAAGCAGGCTTGTTAAAAGATGACATCATAACTGCAATTAATGGTATTCAGATTGTTCTACCAACAGATTTTGCCAAAATTAAATTAAAACCAGGAGACACTGCAATGGTAACAGTCACCAGACCTGGACAGACATTGCAAATTCCTGTTCTAGTCACACCGTCAAAGGACGATCCTCAGAAAGGAATGCTTGGAATATTGAGAGCTGCACTACCGTCTTACCAGCCCGTAGTTCCTTATTACATTCATTGGAGTCCAGAGGTATTCATGTTTCTACTATGGTTGTGGATGCTATCATTTTTCATAGGAATATTCAACATGTTACCTCTACCAATACTTGATGGCGGTAAATTTATTCACAGTATTATTGAAAAAAAAATGTCCGAGAGCGCATTGAAGATAACAATGATAGCATTATACAGTGTTACTTTTGCTCTGTTTGGACTAAACATAGCATTGTCAGTAGTCAAAGCAGGCTTTATCACCATTTGAGATAGTAATTGAAAACCAAGATATGGTTAAATCGTGGTATGAAGGAACATGGCAATGAAATGTGACTGGTGCGATAACATTGCGGCATATTCTAGAAAGTACTCTGGAGAAAGTCTTTGCTCAGATTGCTTTACAAATTCTCTCGTGCGAAAGACTGCAAAAACAGTATCAAAGTACAAGATGATCCAGAGGGGAGATGTTGTAGGTGTTGCAGTATCAGGAGGAAAAGATTCGTTATCTCTTTTGCATATTCTAAAACAAATTTCATTATCTCATAATTTTACAATAAAAGCAATCACTATTGACGAAGGAATTCCTGGATACAGGGATGAAGCATTACAAATAGTAAGTGACTTCTGTAAAAAATTACAAGTTGAACATCATACATACGCTTACCAAGAACTTTTTGATACAACTTTAGAGGAATCTCTAGAACTTAGAGAAAATGAAAAAACTTCATCATGCTCAATATGTGGTACTTTAAGAAGACGAGCTATTGATTTTGGCGCAAAAGATTTAGGCGTAGATGTAATTGTCACAGGACATAACCTAGATGATGTTCTTCAGACTTTTATCATCAATGTATTGTCAGGAGATACAAACAAGATAGGCTGGATGGATCCTGGTACATCATCTAACAAAATCAGAAAAATAAAGCCCTTTTGTGAGATATACGAAAATGAAATTGTATTTTACGCATTTGTAAATGATATTCCATTCCAGTCGGAACAATGTCCTCATATGAATGAAGGAATAAGAACGGAGATACGTGAATTCCTCAATTCATTGGAAAACAAACATAGTGGAATCAAAAATAACATGTACAAATCAATAATGAGAATTTCTTCTTTAGTTAAAGGCTCTAACTACAAACAAAGAAAAATTTGTTCCAAGTGCGGAAGCGAATGTACCAGCGATATTTGTTCTGTTTGCAACATACTTGTAAATCTAAAACATGACAAACGTTAATTTTGTGTTCCAGCAGATTTATTTCTTGAGTGATTTTTGCTTTTAATTTTGATATACCAATTCAATAGGAATGGAAGATATTTTTTCATTTTTGATTTTATTCTTGTTTTAAAGAGAATTTTTTTAATTCTTTCTGCGTCTTCGCCTGCGTAACAAATAATGGAATATTCATTTGGAATAAAAAATTTATTGGTAAATACATCAAAATGCTTTTTCTTCCATTGAAATCTATGAGTCTCAAAAGGATTATCAAATATATCATCCTGAACTCCGATATCTTTAGGAGTTGAAATTATAATATTTCTGCCTCTTTTTTTACATTCTTCCAATATTTTTATGCCATCATTATAACTAAAATGTTCTAGAACATCGATTACTAAAATAAGATCATATTTTATTTGTAGAGTTGGCAGAACTTCGAGTGCATTTTTATTATAAATATTATTGTAGATAATTTCATGAAGTGGAGTAATGTATTTTGTAAAAACTTCGATCCCATCTATTTGAGTTTTTTTAAAATCATAATCTTCGTCCCCGCCTCCTACTCCTATATCCAAATACTCTCTTGCGAGATATCCGTACTTTCCAAAACCTATACCAATATCCAAAATTTGTTTGGGATGAGTTAGAACAATTAATTCAACAATATCATTTATCTGATATTTATGACTAGTAGGCATAATTTTGAAGCACCGAATTTTCCAATTTGTATCCAAATATATTTTAGCTATTTGAGCCTTGGGCATTATTCTCATCAAAAAATAAATCCTAGTTTCCAAGCATCAATTATATACTATCTGTAGATCTAAATTGCTACTGATCCTAATACAAATATAAGATTTCATTCTTAGAATAAGCGGTAGTAGGGAGGATTGGGGCGCTAGCCGTGCCCTGTCTCTGAAACCGGCTATATGCAGAGGTCAGTAACTGCTGGGTAAATCTCTAGGTGGATGATACTCGCTTGACTTGCGGAAATGAAATCACGCCGAAGCGGGTGGATGCAGGACTGGAACTGTCCGAAGGGATAACTTTCAAGTTCTAACTGCCGAAAGGGATGAGGTCCGGGAGGGAGCAATCCTAAGGTAGAGCACTCACGCTGCGTCGTCAACGTGGCGGATCTTGCTTGACTTGAGATGAGGCCATTTGCCTAGACTGGAACTGGCAGGGCTACTACCTAAATATCATCTCTTTATCGGACATTATGAATCTGGAGAAAACCCCCAAAAAGGGGAATCCGGCCAAAATCGGACATGAAGAATTTTTCAAGTACTCTTTGCCCCAGGGAAATGACCGCCGGATAAGATTCCATGGCAAAAAAATCGAGAAAGAGCTGATCTATTTTCAGATAAAGGACCTGATAAACGAAGGTGTCACATCAACAAACGAACTTGCCGAGCGACTTGACAAGTCAACAAGACAAACAAGACGCTACCTCAAAAAGATGTCACGACTCCGGATGGTAAGACTTGACACACAATCTGGAAGGTTGCTAAAAGAAGGAATCAATTACAGAACATTGTCAAAGGACCAGTTTGCCAAGATTCCCGAGATCTCAAAATGGTTGGACTACTGTATCGCACGCCAAGTAAAACCAAGGACGATACTAAAGTACCTCTGGTTAGTCAAGTACATGTTTGGATTAGTTAAGGGCAGCCCGAAAAATGTCATCACATCAAAAAAATCAGCAGTAGAGTTCTGGACAAAATTTATCGTAGAGTATAGGAGGAACTATCCATCACGTGGAACCCACAACTACCGAGTTAGTTTTAGAAATTTTATCGCAAGTTTTGATATCGTATTTCCGCCAAGGATGGGCAAGGTCTATGGATTGTCATCAGCACATGACAATTACGGTTCCTATGCTGGAGTCAGCTTGTCATCAGATATCACAGAAGAGATTGGCAGACTGATGCTCCAAGACGGAGATTTTGAACTCTACACTTGGTGGCGAGTGGGCCTGCGAACAGGTGCAAGAAACAGGGCAATTGCCAAGATGTCCTGGGACCACATCTACTTTGATGAGACAAACGAGGATGGCACCGAGTCATTCAGGCTGGAGCAACATGAGACAAAGGACCCGCGCGGCCACTGGTTCCTAGGAGAAAACGGCGACTGGAAGACAAAATATCCTCCGCTTGACCTAAAGAGGCTTCTCCTGAACTGGAAGTCGTGCTCAGGCAGCTCCAGATTTTTGTGGTTTGAAGACAGCGAGTCAGATGCACAAAATGGAAGAAATGCCGAAAGAAAGGCAGCCATGATGGCAAAAAGACTAAAGTCATACTATGAAAGGGTGGCCCCAAAGGTAGACCTGCGCACAAGGCAATACATGCTCAAGAGGCCATCCCACATTATGCGCCATACACTTGCCCAGCAGATGAAGGATGCAGGTCTTACAAATGAAGAGATAGCAGATTCCTTTGGCTGGCGCACCCCACACATTGTAGGTACTTGGTATACCAAGATCTCGGAAAAGAAAAAGAAGGAACTTGGAATTAGGTGCTCCAAAGTCATTTTTTGACTAAAAAACAAATCAGTGAGCTTTATCCAATGTTGCATAACAGGCACAAAATGAAAATCCTTATGGAACATTTTAGTTGTAATTATTTTAATAGAGAAGATGATTTCTTTTGTTTGTTAAGAGTTAATGAAAAATACACCAAAAGATCCATAAGGAGGGATCGATCTTCTCATGGGATCTTGAGTATAGAAGAGATTCATTCTAGACTAGAAGATTGGCAGGAAGAAGGTCTTCGTTTAAAAAAAGAATTGCTAGATTACAATTGGCAGTATAGAAAGAAAATTTGTATCAAATGCCCCATGGAGCAGAAAATCAAACTTAATTGTCATAAAGTAAATAATTTTGTAGACGGAATACAAGAAACTCATTGTAGAAAACTAATCAGAGCTAGAACACAGAAATTTAGAAAACAAATTAATGAGTTTCTTGACCTACATCCCTATGCAAGAGAGATTAAACTCTGATATAATCCACGTTTTGAAGGAACAAATTTACTGAAATATGTACCATTGATTATATGACGACGTGCATTAGCTAATTGAATCTCTTGTGTTATTACCGATTGTGCTCTACTTGCTTCATATGTTATTCTTCTTGTTGGTGTTTCAAAACAAAGTGTATTACCATTCAAAATAACTGCTTTTGCACCTCCACCTCTCCAAGGATATCCTTGTGATACAGAATGTACACCAAAGAGGAAAGCTCGTGATATTTGAGAAATCATCTTGTATTTACTATGCCATCTAGGATTAGTGCCTACTACATTAACCCATATATTTTTGCGAAAAATCTTATGCGATAAATCTATCCAATTAGTAATGTTGTCTGGTATTGATCTAAAAATAATATTAAATCTATCAAAATCATTTTTAATTATCTTATCAATCTTCTTAGCAAAAAGTTCTTCATCCTCAATTCCTATATCTATGGTTGGGCTAACGATTTTCTCTGGATGTTCATCACGCAGTTCAAGTATCTGAGTTTCAAATTCATTTTCATTCTGATAACGATTTGTTTCGTAGTCAGAAAGAATTAATGCATTTGCATCAAGCTGTATTTTATGAATTGCTTTTCTGTCACTTTGATGTAGATTATTATCCTTTGGATATTGAAAATAGAAATCACCTATTCTATTTGGTGCTTCCTCTATCAGTTTTTTGTATTGTTTGGTTATAGTGGCATTTTTTATTGGATCTCTGATTTCTGAGATATTAAATGATCTTTGAATGAATTGGGTAAGTGACACTCCTAGAGCTATCTTTGAATCTTTTGAATAATTAAATTCCATTTTATTAGCTGCAATTGTAGGCATTAGAACTTTTTGTGTGTCCATCTCTACATCAATTGCATTAACATTCAGCGTGTTTCGCTGTCCAGAATATGAATCAGTTCCTACACTGTTGATTTTGATTATTTTCCCCCTTCTACTCATTTAATTGATCCATGCATTATGTGAATAAAGACTAGTTGGTTAGAATATTTTCTACCACCATGTGAGATCAATTCTTCATCGATCAATCATCTATTCATAGAATTTATAATTTTATGAACAAACTCGATCTATTCAAAATGATGAGTTGTCTCCAATAAAATGTCTAGTGAGATTATTCAATTATTTGTCTTGAAAAGTATCTTTAATTTTACTCATTTTTTTATCGACATATCATTACCATTTTATCAAGTCTCATCATATTGTATGACTATACTTCCATCTGGATTTTTATAGAATCTATAATTTTCTCCCAATGAATTGGGATTCTTTAATGAGCTAGTTGTCTTCAAATCATATGCTTTACTGTAGATATCATAAAGAGCCGCAAAATAAAGTTCAGATACTTGTCTAATGTGTGCTTGTATAGATTCTCCTGAAGGAAATATTTGTGGATCCGCCTTTTTAATTAATTTGATTTGTTTGAATTCATTTTCTATATCTTGTCTAGTTTGTGCATCATAAACATCTATTCTGTGAGCCATGAATCCCCTTATCTTAGAAAGAATCTTGATATCATGTATTGTATCAATGGATAACCAATTCAAATTTTTTAAAATTTCTAATTTCAAATCTAACCGGGTGCTTGTTCCTCGTAAAGCATCTGATTCCAGAAGAATTTCCAATAATTCATCTATTATGAATTCTACATGTGCTTGTAAAAGAATTATTTCTGCTCGGAGTTCATTTTTCAATGCTTCTATTTCTTTTAGCATTTTTAGTTTTAGATAATTGTAATCTATTTTTTCTTTCAATAAAAAGCGATACTAGTATGAGTCTATTAACTTGTTGACCAAATACAAGATTTCATTTCAATATACAATATCTACTAATCTAAAAAATACTTCATTCAGTAAAGAGGACTTTTTAAGTAACTTTATGTAGAAAAAATCACATATCCAAAATTTTCTTTGTACCTAATATGTTCAAAAATGGCTTTTCCATTATTGATGGATTTGCTTTGGTTTCTTCAAGTACATCCTTTCTACTAACATATCCAAAAAAGAACTCGAGTATCAGTTTCTTATCCAATTTTGTATTAGTAATATGATTTTTTAATTTCTGCTCATCTATAGTTACATATGCAAGCAAATTAGCTATATCATAATAATCCTTCCAGATTTTACTGGTCAAATATGATGGATCCGTTGCATAACGTAAATCTCTTATTCTTGCTAGTGCTCCAATTATTTTAAGTAAAAGCAATAATTCTACTTCTGGCACAAATATTTTGATACCATCTATTTCAGCCTCCTTTCTGAAATCATTCACCCAATTCCAATCCACGAATACTCCTAATTCTTGTGGATCTTCTCTTGGTTTTGAAGCCGATAATAAATCAAAAAACACAATATCGCCATTTGGTTTGTCAGGGTCTACCAGTTTACCATAATGTTTTTGACCAAGAAAATCTCCCAAGTGTTGATAAGGACTAAATCCGCGATATGGAAAATATTCTTTTTTTAGAACAGTTTCAATCCAATCATCAGATGGTAGAATCAGATCTACATCTCTAGATCCAAATCCATCTTGATAATATGACCATACAGCCCATCCACCAATAACTGATGGCCAGCTACCATGTTTTTCATTAAACCATTTTGCAAATTGAACCAGCTCTTGTCTACTTTTACTGGTTATTGCAGGATCATAGAGATGTCTTATTGTGGCCATATCTGCTTGAGCAATGGTTCTGCAGCATAAGCCTTATCATCACAATATAGATCTATCAAAGTTCGTAGAGGTGTAGTAACTTTGAGGCTATTTTTCTCTACTACATTGTCTTCTCTGTACGGTTTGAAGAGATACAGGTGTACTCTTACATTTCCAGTTACTTCTTTTGCTGCCATTTCGTTCCAAAAATCATCTGTTACATACACATGAATAGCTGGATCCCGAACATATTCAGTGTATTGTTCAAGTGCTGTTGTCAAACAAAAAACTGCGTTTTGTGATTTAAAATACTCCATCATTTCCTCTCTTTTGTTACCCCAATCAATTGAAATTCTCAGATCATTCATTTTTCGAAAATTACTGTAGAATTTTATCAATGCAACAGGAGATGGGACTGTGTATGTATTGGTTCGATCCTGCATATTCCTACTTTTTTCTACAAATCCCAGACTTTCAAGCCAAGTAACAAATCCACTAACCCTTGCTCCATGTGGAATACCAAGTTCTCTTGCCATCGGACGCTGTTTGAACTCCTTGTGTGTCAACATGTGATATAATTGTGGATAGGCAGCAGTAGATTTGAAACTGGCCAATTTGCTTTGTTGGTGTTAATGATCCTATTTTAGGTCTTTGATCATATTTTGAGGACCGTATACGGTCCTAATTTTGTGATCATTTACTATTTTTGGGATCAGTAGGTAAAGGTGGCATCCTATTGACCCCATCTACTCTTACCCACCCTCCAGGTTAAGAAATAGACCTGGGCATGTTTTGCTAACGTTTAGTATTACCGCAGTTCGGCAGCCCAAATTAGGCAGGAAAGGACCTAACGACGTCCTTACACTATTCGTCATGAATATGTTATTTTTTGACAATTTTCTTGACTTTCTTAAACGTAGGGATGGAAAGTACATTTGCTGATAATAGTCATGTTTAGATTCATCGAAAAAAAATCTGAGAAAACAGACTACATTGTAGGAAGAAAGTGGAGCAGTCTTAAAAAAGCATGGAAAGAATACAGAAAAGCCAAAGATGAAAACAATACAGAAAAAATGGCCGAATATGCCAAAAAGATACTTGATCTACAAAAAAAATTGGGTGTAAAACAGTCTGAATTTCCAGAGCATGCAATATTATAAACTCCATCTTCACTTTGGAAACACTGATGATCCTCTTATCAAAAGGCGGGACAGGCTTCAATTCATAAGTCATAAATTCTTTGATAAAATTTGATAGGTATTGGTAAAGAAGCCACCAAGAGCTCGAGTTCCTAGACGATTGATAAGAGAATTGTATATAGAATGTGGTTACCAATGTTCTATGACGAATTGTCCAGTTCAAGATAATCTTGAAGTACACCATATTAACGGAAAACGTCATGATAGCAAGAGAAAAGAAAATCTCTTGATGCTGTGCCCTAACCATCATGCAAAGGCAGAAAGAGGTATTATAGACAGAAAGGCATGTCTAATGATTAAAGAGAATCTTAAAAAAACCTCATTGTCTGCGGAGGCATTTTTAGAATCTAATAGAAGAGCTGTACGTGAAGAAGTTCAAAAAGCTATGTCAATGTGGTCACAAACAAAAGGAGATGAAATAAAATGACTAATTCACATAATGATGATTCATCTAGTGAAATTCATTCTGTTTCGCTTAGTGTAAAATGCGATAAAGCAGTGTATCCATTGGGCGCTACTGTATACACAAGAGTCATGGTTAGTGATATTCTTGTAGGAAAAAAAATATCTATAGAGATACTTGATCAAAATGGAAAGTCGCTCGTTACCAAAAAAATTGATCCTCTATCCTCTCGTTATTCTATATCAAAAACTCCGTTCTATCAAATTTCGTTTAAAATGAAAGGAAAACAATGGAAGATTGGTTCTAAGTATACCATATTAGCAAGATATGGTACTGCAGAAGTTTCTGATTCATATATTATTAATAGAAGACAGCCAATAATTCAAACTGACAAATCTGTATACATGCTTGGGCGTGACATTATACTTACTGTTGTAGATCCTGATGCAAATCTAGATAGCCAAAAAGTTGAAACTTTGGGAAATAAGCCAAATCAGAGATTAACCATTAGTACTAGTATGGATAAAATCACAAATTATAGACTAGTGGAAACTGGAAAGAATACTGGAATATTCCAAGGTATGTTACACCTTCTTCCTGAAAATTCAAAAAAACCAAAGAAAGCAAACGGACCATTTGATGGTGCTGTTCGTGCCAGACGTGGAGATCAGATCACTTTTAGTTATTTTAATGGTCGTGAAAGTACCACACTTCATGCTTATTCTTCAAACTTTGGAGCCACGGTTCAGCTCGATCAAAAAGCGTATACTTGGACAGACAAAGTGTTTATTGTAGTAGTAGCACCTGACCATGACTATTATCCTAATTCCATTGATGAGATAAAAGTGAAAATAAGCACGAAGAGTATGATGCTTGACCACTATATTTTAAGAGAAACAGGGGTTAATACTGGAATTTTTGCTGGAACAATAACTCTTACCGGTAATCCAAAAATAAAAGAAAAAGAAGGAGTTGATGGTAAAGGTGTGCTTCCATCCGGAGCATATGGAGGAAAAGGTCCATCCGATGGCTTGTTACCTGCAGATAATGACGATAAAATCAATGTGACATTCGAGTTCACTGAGGGTCAAGAAGTGACAGGCTCCGCTATAGTTAGATGGAATATTGGCGAAATAAAATGGCTGGAATCAAGATACAATTTGGAAAGTGAGGCAACATTACAAATTGTTGATCCCGATATGAATTTGAACCCTGATGCTATCGATGAATTCAGTGTTCATGTATGGTCTAACTCGAACCATGAAGGAATTCAATTAAAGATGAGAGAAACCGGAAATGCTACAGGAATATTTCAAGGAAAGGTGTTCTTCTCTAATAAACAAGAATCTGCAGACGGCATATTGAAAATAACAGAGATTGATGACGTCATAGCTGAATATGTTGACAGAACACTGCCTGCACCTTACAATGTCTCAGACAACCTGAAACTAACAGCCATGACAAGAATAGGAAGAACTAAGCCCCCATTGGAAAGGGTTCTGTTGCAAAATCCTGTCATTTTAGATGAGAATGGTAAAGTAGTAACTCAAATTCAAAAAAATCAGTTGATGAAAATCACTGCTAGAATAATAAATAATCAGAATATTGAACAACCCTTTGCATTTATGGCACAAATACAAGAGGAGAAAAGTGTTATTCTTAGTGATATTCTCCATATTGAGGGCTTATTGAAACCAATGGAATCACAACAACCTATCTTATTATGGATGCCCGAGTTGGCAGGAAAGTACATCATTCAATTATTTGTATGGAAAGGAAAAGATAATCCAAGTGCTCTTTCCCCGCCTGTCAATTTGGTCCTTACCGTGTTTTGATAACACGTTGAGTATTCATCAAAACTATCAATTGTGTGATGAATCTAGAAAATTACATAATAAAAATAATCAATAACAGTACTTCATATTATAAACTAGGAAATTTAGTATTTTGTGGTGTTTAAAATTATCATAGCAATAAGAACGAGAATATCTCAGAACAAATTATTTTTTTTCACATTATGCGTTTTCATGTTTTTTGTTGACGAATTTTTCAAAGGAAACGAATACAAGTTAGTCTTTATTCTCTCCTTGATAATATTCGCATTCTGGTCATTCCTTATCTTCAAATTATTTTCAATAAAAACAATTCTGAGAGATTATTGGAGTGATTTAAGACAACATCAGGCTATGATAACTGCCGCTTCAACTACTATTCTAGGGGGATTTCTGATCATTTTGCTTTCAATAATTTTTCAGCAGGGTTTGCTACAGAATCAGGCTGTTTTACAATTTTTTACTGGCGATCAAGTGATAATTACGATTTTTGTAATAGGAATGATCTATGTTTTTTACGAAGGATCTAAGAAAAATCATGATAGGATTTCCCTAGTTGGTTTTTGGAGTAAAAATATAACAATTTTCGCATCGTTTATGATTCTAGGAAGCGCATTTGTACTAACACCATTTTTGGTTTCTCTTTCATTTGTATCGCCTATTTTACAAATGGGTTTCCTAATAGGACTACTTTTCAGTTCATTTGAAAAAAGTACAGTTTACCTCAAAGACATAGCTGGTTTATTAATAATAGGAGCAATAATTTCAAATTCTTTAGCTTTGTCTCTTGGATGGGGAGTAACAGCTGATGAATTTAAATTAACTATGCACGATTTATTGCAAATAATTCAAGATGGAATTAAAGGGAAAGTGGAGATACAAAATACAGTCAAACAAACAGGATTTTCAACCAACAGTTTTCTTTCTCCACAAGGAATGTTCATAATTGCGCAAATAAGGAATACACCCCTAGCAGTGTCTCAAAACTACACATGGATAAAATTTACTCGGGAGAATTACCATAAGGTAGCAAATTCTTTCGATACATTATACACTAAACAACATGCGGACATTAAAGAAATCTACAATATGATCGATAAAATGTCACACGAATCCAGTGGTTTTTCTCTCTATTTCCTAGAAATGCTAAAGAACGCATCTAACACATCAGAAAAAATTTCTTACCAACAAAATCTTGAATTCGATGGATTTTCGTATTTACTATCAGCTCTTTCAACTGGCAATACTGAAGATTATAAGTTAGTTGAAAATAACATGAATGATTATTTTGCATCTGATAAGTTATACGGTAATGAGGTCAATTCCATGTATCAAATTTATAATATGGTACTCTTCGCCAATCAAATTTACCCAAACATATCCTTGAATAAATTAAATTCTACGTTCTCTTTACTTACTATAGAGTTCTCAAACAACTCACCTTATACGTTCTCGGGTGATGGTAATCTTGTGCTCACTCCTCAATGCAAGTACATCTCTACAACTGATTCATTTAATTTCAATTATGGCTTTCCCTCCCAGAATCTAAAAATAGATATTCCAAAGGGTATGAATTATTACTCTATCCCATACAAAATTCGTAACAATAACGATTGCCAATATCCAAAAAGTAGCATATTTCTTACAATGGAGGGAACAATAACCAGTGAGAATTATTCATCATTTTCGTTTGTCTCATACAGACAGGATCTAAATTAAATGGTTCTACCCCAGAGTGACTTTCAACCTTGACTATGTATACACACTTAGGTCTTAGCTAGTCAAGCACTCCAATACAATCATAGAAATACATTATAGAATCATTGAAGTCAATTCAATCAAGCATTTTTTATGCCAGAGTTTCAGTTAGAATTGAATTTTTTTTATTTTCTGTAAGAAAGTGTATGATATAATCCTCATCAGGTTGCCCAT
>JBOGQX010000032.1:0-5194 GCA_050749285.1 Nitrosotalea sp.
GAATCATGCATTCTGACAAGATAAAAAATTTTTTGCAGAAAAAACGACAAGCTGATCAGGGTGGCGGAGAGGAAAGAATTTTAGCTCAGCATGAAAAAGGCAAACTAACTGCAAGAGAAAGAATCGATCTCTTGCTAGATGAAGGAAGTTTTACAGAAGTAGACGCCCTTGTCACTCATCATTATTATGAATTTGATATGCAGAACAAGAAATTTTTTGGAGATTCTGTGATAACCGGATATGGCACAATAAATAGTAGGAAAGTTTTCGTCTTCGCTTATGATTTTACTGTTCTTGGTGGAACATTGAGTGAGATGGGTGCTAAAAAAATAACAAAGATAATGGATCATGCCATTCAAGCAGGCTGTCCGATAATTGGAATAATTGACTCGGGTGGTGCCAGAATTCAGGAGGGAATTCTAAGTCTTGATGGTTTTGCAAGTATCTTCTATCATAATCAGCTTGCCTCTGGTGTAGTTCCCCAAATTACTTGCAGTATTGGACCTTCGGCAGGAGGTGCAGTTTATTCTCCAGCTATGACAGATTTTGTAATAATGGTAGATAAACTCGCTACTATGTTTGTAACAGGACCAGAAGTAGTCAAGACAGTTCTTGGAGAAGAAGTTTCATTTGATGATCTTGGAGGGGCTATGGCTCATGGAAAATTAAGTGGTGTTGCTCAATTTGTTGCAAAAAATGAATATCAATGTATGGATATAGTGAAGACACTTTTATCATATGTACCACAAAACAATACTGAAGAACCATCTCATGTGGAAACAGGCGATGATCCAAACAGGCTTGATCATAATCTAATAAACATAATTCCTGAGAATCCATTACAGCCTTATGACATGAAAGAAATTATCAATTCAATATTGGACAACCACACATTCCTTGAAATTCATGAGCTATTTGCACCAAATATTATTGTAGGATTTGGCCGATTAAACGGAAGAACTGTTGGAATTGTTGCAAATCAACCAATGGTTCTAGCAGGAGCGTTAGACATTGATTCATCTAACAAGGCAGCCAGATTTATTAGATTTTGTGATTGTTACAATATTCCAATTGTCACCTTTGTTGATACCCCAGGATATATGCCAGGTACTCAACAAGAACATAACGGTATCATACGTCACGGAAGTAAACTCTTGTACGCATATTGTGAGGCTACAGTACCAAAAATTACTACCATAATAGGAAAGGCCTATGGGGGTGCTTACATTGCAATGGCAAGCAAGAATCTAGGCACTGATATGAATTATGCTTGGCCAACGGCCCAAATTGCAGTTCTGGGTTCTGAAGCAGCAGTAAGAATAATGAACAAAAAGGAACTAGATACTGCAAAAGACCCAGTTGCGTTAAAGAAGCAACTTGTCGATAATTTTACTGAAAAATTTGCAAATCCCTATGTTGCTGCATCATACGGAACAGTTGATACAGTAATTGATCCTTCTGAAACAAGACCTGCTCTAATACGTGCATTGGAAGCACTTGCTAACAAAAGAGAAAAAAGAATTCCACGTAAGCACGGGAACATCAATCTATAGTAGATATGATCGAAAAAATTCTGATTGCGAATCGTGGAGAAATTGCAATTCGTGTAATTAAGACGTGTAACGCTCTAGGAATAAAATCGGTAGCTGTCTATTCTGATGAAGATGTTAGCTCAAAACATGTTAAGATGGCTACTGAATCATATCACATAGGTTCAGCTTCGCCTGCACAAAGCTATCTTAACATGGAAAAAATAATGGAGACCGCCCAACGCTGTGGTGCTAACGCTATCCACCCAGGTTATGGGTTCCTTTCAGAAAATGCAGACTTTGCTGATCTATGTGAAAAAGAAAAAATCAACTTCATAGGACCGTCTGGTAAATCAATGAGACTTTGCGGAGACAAGATGTTATGCAAGGATGCTATGGCAAAAGTGAAAGTACCAACTGTTCCCGGTAGTCCTGGAATAGTTGAAGAAGTTCAAAAAGCACTTGACATTGCACATGAGATAGGTTACCCTGTTTTACTAAAGTCAGTCTTTGGCGGTGGAGGACGAGGAATCAGGCTAGTACACAATGAGAACGAACTCAAACAAGCCTTTGATCTTGCATCTGGAGAATCAAAGGCTGCTTTTGGTAAGTCGGCACTTTTTGTTGAAAAATTTCTGCCAAAAATCCGACACATTGAATTACAATTGGCACGGGACAAGCATGGAAATGCTGTACACATATTTGAACGGGAATGTTCAATTCAACGAAGACACCAGAAACTCATCGAAATGTCCCCCTCTCCAGCTGTAGACCAAAAAACTCGTGACGAGATAGGTCAGCTTGCAGTTAAAGCAGCGATTGCAGTTGACTATCATAATGCAGGTACTGCTGAATTTTTGAGGTTAGATGATGGCACATTCTACTTCATCGAAATAAATGCAAGACTACAAGTCGAGCATCCTGTTACTGAACTAGTCTCTGGACTTGATCTGGTTAAATTGCAAATCGATATTGCTAACGGAAAAGAGATACCATTTAGACAACAAGATCTTAAGGTTAACGGCTGTGCAATTGAATGTAGAATAAATGCTGAAGATACATTCATTGACTTTGCGCCATCAACTGGCAAAATTCCTGATGTTAACATTCCATCTGGTCCAGGAGTAAGAGTAGATACATATCTCTATCCAGGCTGTACAGTCTCTCCCTATTACGACTCGTTAATGGGTAAGCTCATTACTTGGGGTCAAAACTTTGAAGAAGCAAGGCAAAGAATGAAGATGGCCCTCTCGGACTTTTACATAGAAGGTGTCGAAACGTCTATTCCATTATACAGAACTATTCTTGATACTAAAGAATTCATTGCCGGAGATCTGTCAACAGACTTTCTTGAGAGATTCAAAATCCTCGATAGATTACGTGAAGACCTCAAAAAGGAAGCATCTCAAAAATCAGATGTCGCTCTTGCGGCAACACTGATGCACTCTGAATATCTCAAAAACAAGATAAGACCACACAAAGAACAAAGTCTGCGTTGGAAGACACAATTGGATAGGAATTAACGATGAAATTCAAGTTAGAGAATACTGAAGAATTTTTAGATGGAGAAATAGTCAAACCGCTTGGCAATAATGAATTCGTTCTTAAAATAAAGGGTAAAGAACGTAATTTGAAGATAGTTAACATTAGTCACGAAAAAATAGAATTTATGTTAGACAATGAGTATCATGTTGCAAAATATCTTGAAAATTCAACTGATAAGATAACAATTGTTGTAGATGGTGTAAAGATTACTTTTAACAAACGACCGGATCTAGACAAGATTGTTTACAAGAATTCTGGAATTGAATCAACAACAGACTCGCAGATATTTCTAAAAAGTCAAATTCCTGGTAGGGTTGTTTCTATAAATGTAGCAGTGGGTGATAAAGTAAAGAAGGGCGATGTAGTCTGTGTTCTAGAATCCATGAAAATGCAGCTTTCTATCAAAGCTCACAAAGACGGAATGATAAAAACTGTAAAAATAAAACAAGGTGCATCTGTTGCAAAAAATGACGTCCTTGTAGAAATCGAGTGAATAAATTAAAAGGAATTAAATTCCTTTTTTCAGGAAGTCTATTATCTCTTGGTAGTTTGGTTCAATTAGAGGATTATCTGATACCCACTTGTAGACGATGGTGCCTTTCTCATCTACTATGAAGACAGATCGTTTTGCCGCATCATATCCTTTTACATGCAACAAGTCTGGCATGAGAACACCATACTCGCGTATAGTTTGGCTCTTATAATCTCCAAGTACGGGGAAATTGAGATGTTGTGCTGCCGCAAATGCTTTGTTTGCAAATGGTCCGTCATTGCTTATTCCAATTACCTGCGCTCCCAGCTTTGATATCTCATCCCATCTATCTCTAAAAGTGCACATCTCAGTAGTGCACACTGGAGAACTTGCAGCAACAAAAAAAGAAAGAACTACTTTTTTTTCTTTAAATTCATCCAAGTTGCGCATTTTGAGGTCTGTGTCTACCAAAGTAAAAGGTGGTGCTTTATCTCCGACATTTACCATGAAAAATCTTTGTTGCAGTCATATATCAATCATTTTCAAAGATGATAATTGTGTTATTCCAGGTGCTCTCGTTTTTTTATATGTGAATAAAGATTATTGTTTGATTTACAGAAAATTGATGAAAAATTACTTTTGCATTAAAATAATGATCGCGTAATGTGCATAGCTTTTTATACTCTCCGAAGGGCTTGTTAGCTACTTTGGTAGGAGAAGCTGCTAGTAGTTTCAGTCCTGTTTTGCTAATGTTTACGTTTGCAGTTGTAGCAACAGGACCAGCGTTAATTCTTTCAAGAATGATTGCTCCTCGGCGAACTCCCAGTCCTGTAAAGTTTCTACCTATGGAATCAGGCCAAGTTCCTTCAGGAGAGGGGCGTACACACTTCATGATGCAATACTATTCCTATGTCCTGATGTTTGTTGTATTTGATGTAATGTCAATTTTCTTATATGCGTGGGGAAGCAGTGTCTTAAGTTTACCAAAAGCTGCAACTCTTCCGATTATAGCTTTTCTGGCAATAATGTTTGCTGCCTTTGCTTTTGCCTTGTATCAATCAGGGAGGAAAAATATTTGGTAACTCTTAAATCAAATAATAAAATTCAAGGTAGGGAAGAGAATTGCTAAAAGAGTTAGTTAATCAAGAAACTGCACCCCATGCGACTAATGTCCTGGTGGGAAAACTTGGTGACATTCTTGTAAGGGCAGTTGGCAAACCCTTAGAATATGCTATAAACTGGGGCAGAATCTGGTCGTTATGGCCGGTACACCTTGAGACTGCATGTTGCAGTGTTGAGTTCGGAGCTGCCTCTAGTCCCAGATATGATGTGGAACGATTTGGAATTATAGAAGCGTTTGGTTCTCTCAGGCAATGTGATTTGATCGTAGTAATGGGAACAATCACCAGAAAAATGGCACCCAGATTAAGAATGGTGTATGATCAAATGCCAGATCCAAAGTATGTTATCGCCATGGGGGCATGTGCAATTACCGGAGGATTATACTTTGATTCATACAATGTGCTTCCAGGTATTGATGGCGTACTTCCAGTCGATGTATATGTTCCTGGTTGTCCACCAAGACCAGAAACTCTTATTCAAGGAACCATGCTACTTCAAGAAAAAATTAAACGGATGAAGATTACTT
>JBOGQX010000033.1:0-10048 GCA_050749285.1 Nitrosotalea sp.
ACCCATCATGGCTTTATCAAATTCGACTTTGACGAATTTCTCAAGAAGCAAAGATTCTAGTTTTTTATTTTGCGGCCAAAGCTTGTACGTGCCATAAAGTGTACCAAACTTCAAACCGAGTTTTCCACCCCCAATCATAGCTATAATTGGCATTATCAATCTCAGATAAAATGAAACTCCTGCTCTAATCATTGGGTTGTCTGGTTTTCCAAGGTCTACGATTACAAATCTACCACCCTTCTTTAGAACTCGATGAATTTCAGATATTGCGGTTCTAAGACTAATAGCATCACGTAATGAATATCCACAAAGTACTGCATCAAACTTCTCATCTCTAAATGGAATGTGTTCAAAAACTCCACATGTAAGTGTAGGTGTTTTTTCTAACAACCTGCCTGTATTTTTTAACATTGGAGTAAGTGGATCGTATAAGGTAATGTTCAGATCCCCTTCACAAATCTTAAGAGCTGTCTTTGACATGTTACCAAATCCAGAACCGGCATCAAGAATATTATTACCTTTTTTCACACGTCCCCTTATTCCTCTTTCTCTAAATTCAGAATCTTTGCCCAGTGAGATGAACGAATTAACTTTATCATAGACTGGAATTATTTCTTTCAGAACATCTAGCACTTCGCCCCAATAACTTCCAAGTCCCACACGAATCTAAGAAGGGCTACATATTATATGTCAATCAGGATTTCATTTCGGAAATTACTGCATTTATACCGTCCCGATATGATGGATAGATAAAATCACATATCTTCAATATTTTAGCATTTGATGTCTTAATTGAGGTTGTAAGTAGATTTACAAAATCAGAGCCTAGAATAACTTTTGCAAGTACAACTGGAACTGTTCCAGGAATTTTCACACCCAGATTGGTGCAAATATAGTTTAGAAAATCTGAAAATACAACTGGGTTAGAATCTGTTACAACAAATGATTGATTTATCTGATTTTTTTCTGCGATGGCTACTAACGCAGAAGCAACATCGTCGACGTGAACAAAACTTCGATAATATTTTCCTGAACCGGGGATTCTAAATGATCCTTTCTTTAACCTATCAATCAACATTGATCTGAACCAACCCCCATTACCGTATACATCTCCAAGATAAGCTACACTAAATGGAATTCCTTGTTGTTTACAAGAATCTTCCAGATATTTTTGTGCTTCTAATCTTATCTTGGCATATTCTGTGTTTGGATTATGGTCAGAGGTTTCATCGATTGTTTTTTCCTTAGGATCCCCAAAAACTCCAAGACCTGAGACATAGACAAAGAATTTTACTTTATCCTTTACTTTACTGAATAGGTTTACTGTTCCATCGTAGTTTACTTTTCTCTGAACTTTCTTGTCCTTTTCACCTGGCCATGCAGCAGCTAGATGGTAAATGACATCATACTCGTCATCAGGAAATACAAAGTCCGGATATGTAAGATCACCACTTACCACCTTAACTTGTGAGTTAGGAAATGTACCTGAGCGGACAAGAGCAGTAACTGAATCCCCCCTTCTGACTAAACGCTCAACCAACTTTCCCCCGATAAAGCCCGTGGCACCTGTTACAAGAACTGCCAACAGATCAAAGATATTTTTCTTGCTTAAAGGTTTAACCTAGAAATGAATTCAAGTATTAACCAAAAATTAAATCAGACGATATACATCCTTGACCTATTGCATTCATGCCCCAAGTGTAAAAATAAGATTGAAATTCAAAAAACATTCAATCAAAAAATTCTTTTCAGTTGCACTAGATGCAAAATCGAAGATGTTGTAGATTACAAGAAAAATATAGATGAAGCTTACCTTGACTTTCTTTTAAAATTTGACACAGGAGAGATCTCAACAAAAGAGTCTCAAAATATGCTAGAAAAAGAAGGCATGCTCCAAAGCAAAGACGAGATTAAAAGAATGATAGGAGATTCGAAGATTGATGAGATAACCAAATCAATCTTGTTTTCGAGGCGGCATTATGTGTCACATTTTAAATCAATTGAGGAGCCAGAGCCTGAGATGGGTTCTGATGTGAAAGATTTTGGATTAGAACACAGAATTATCGAAGTTCTTCAATCCAAAGGAATTACGAGGTTCTATCGGTTCCAGGAAGAAGCCATTCACAATATCATTCTAGGAAATAATGTAATCATTACTGCTCCAACGGCATCAGGTAAAACAGAGGCGTTTGTAGTTCCAGTTATTCAAAAAATAATTGATAGAAAAACACCTGAACACAATGTTCAAGCCATATTTGTATATCCTACAAAGTCATTATCTCGAGATCAATTTCCAAAGATAAAAGAAATAACAGACAGACTTGATTTGAGCATTGCAGTCTTTGATGGGGACACAAAGGAAGTAGAGAGAAGAGCCATCCTAGAAGCCCCTCCTGAAATTATAATAACAAACTTTGATGTGTTACACTACCACTTGTGGCATAGAAGCAAGTTTGCCGCATTACTTCACACTGTAAAATTCATGGTAGTTGATGAAGCTCATGTATATTCTGGAATTTTTGGCTCTAATGTTCATTATATTATCAAGAGGTTAAAGAGAATCTCGCCAAAAATTCAGTTTATTGCTTCATCTGCCACCTTAGAGAATGCGCTTTCGTTCTGCCAAGAATTGTTTGGGGAAAAAATGATTCAAGTCTCGGGTGCAGGAAAAAAAGGTAGAATCAAGTTTTGTATGCTATTTCCGTCACTTGTGACGCAACGAGCACTAATGATTGACATTCTAAAAAAACTGATGGTAAACAAACACAAGACTCTGGTTTTTAATAATTCGCACCTAAACTCAGAACTTTTAGCATTGCAAGCAAGAAGACAAAAAATCGATATTAAAGTTCACAGAGCAGGTCTCATGGCAAACTATAGAAAATCTGTTGAGAATTTATTCAAAAATGACAAATTACTATCTATTTCTGCCACCCCGACTCTTGAACTTGGGATTGATGTTGGCAATGTTGACGGAGTAATATCTTCAACAATTCCTGTGAATCGTTTAGTTCAAAGAATTGGAAGGGCTGCAAGAAAAGGTCAAGATGGTTACGCTTTTCTAGTACTTGGAAACGACCCCATATCGCAGTATTACAAGAACCATCCCAGTGATTATTTTGAGGATGTGGAACAAATTTACATTGATCCCAAAAATCCCTTTGTCGAAGAATTTCAAGTTCTTGCTATGGCTTGTGATAAGCCTATTGCAAAACATGAGTTGCTTGAACACAGAGATGTAATTCAGAAACATCTTGATGTTAGGAATCTGGTTTTAGTGGAAAACAGGTATGTCCCAAACTTTGATCAAATTAAGAGTCTCCTAGAGGATTATAGCATAAGAGGGATAGGAAAGTCAATCGATATTTTCTTGAACGGTAAAAAAGTTGGTGACAGAAATCTTCCCATCGCATTAGAAGAGCTTCATCCATCAGCTGTGTATTTTCTAGCAGGAATGAGGTATCGCGTAAAAGAACTTGGATATCCTGCAAGCATGGCTGCAAAACTGGAATTTCTCCCAAGAGATTATCCATATTATACCAAAGCACTTACCGAAGAATGGCCCACCATAGAAACAATTTTTGAGAAACGACAAGCAAATGGTATCGAAGTTGCATTCTGCAAATTACATATTCAAAAACGAGTTTATGGTTATGTCAATATAGAAATTGGCCAAGAAATAACACAGGGTCAAAAAGTTCTCCTTGAAAATCCGCTTGATTATGATTTTGTCACAAAGGGAATTGTCTTCAAAGCCCCACGACCTCTAGGAGAGATAAACAGATCTGAAAATGAAGAGTATACTGAGGCAAGTGGTTATCATGCAACAGAACATATAGTCATAGAGGGTAGTAATATGATCACAGGTGGTGTCTCGCAGGACCTTGGAGGAATTTCACTTGGTACTTCTGGGTTAATTTTTGTATATGACTCTGCCATTGGAGGAAATGGAGCAAGCAAGGCCTTGTATGACAGACTTGAAAAAGCCTTTGAGCGAAGTTTGTACATAGTAAAAGAATGTCCTTGCAAAAACGAAGCAGGTTGCCCTCGTTGCACATTTTCCTACAGATGTGGCAATAATAATGAATATCTGCACAAGTGGGCGGCTAAAGAAATTCTTCAAAGAATAAGCAATGGAGAGGTAACAGAGATTTCTGAGCCTGTAGAAGGCGATAAACCATTGGTATAGTCTCTGATTTGGTTATCAAATTTAGGAAATGATAGAAATTATTAATACGATTTTAGAATGACAGTCATGGAAAAGGTCGCAATTGTAACGGGTAGTTCTAGTGGGATAGGATATGAAACCGCACTTGAGTTAGCAAGAGATGGATATTACACATATGCAACAATGCGTGACGTAAGGAAGGACGGTAAAATACTTGAAATTGCAAAAAAAGAGAATTTGAACATCGAAGTTTTGGAACTTGATGTGGACAAGGAAGACACTATCAAAAGTTCCATAAACAAGATAATTCATGACAAAAAAAGGATAGATGTACTGGTAAATAATGCGGGATATTTTCTAGTGGGTTGTCTTGAGGACCTATCCATTGATGACATGAAATCCCAGTTTGAAACTAACTTTTTTGGAGTGGTACGTACAATACAGGCAGTCTTGCCCACAATGCGTAACCAAAGGTCCGGTACCATAGTGAATGTAAGCTCTATAGCAGGAAGAATTGGATTTCCTGTAACCCCAGCTTACATTAGTTCAAAATTTGCATTGGAGGGTCTAAGCGAATCGATGCGATATGAGCTTGCACCCTATGGCATAAAGACGATAATAATTGAACCGGGCGTTATCAAAACCAATTTGTTTTCCTCATTGAAAAAATCCACAAAATCGGACTCTATATACAAAGAGATTACTGAAAAGGTAATGAAAGGTTTGACCATGATGTCTGAGATGGGCACATCCCCTCAAGAGGTTGCAAGAACCATCATCAAGGCAACAAACTTGGAAAATCCATTGCCTCGCTATCCAGTAGGCAACGATGCGATAATGTTTCTAGAGGCCAAGAAAAATAAGACAGATATAGAATTCGAAAATTACATAAAAAAAGAACTTTATAGTTAAAATTCTCTTTTCTCAATAATATTTTATAGGTGTTACACAATTTTGCGATCTAAAATTATGAGTTTTTCATGATCTTTTTGAATAGATTGATATAAGTCAGCAAGTCAATTTTTGTCAAAGTCAACAGATTTAGGCAAAAAACTAGTGGTATTAAAAATGAAATGGAAGACCTTACAACATAATGGAATAGCGTTTCTCCCTCCTTTTGAATCAAAAGGAATATCGATTAGAATCAAGGGGGAGAAGGTTCCTTTAGGCATAGATGCTGAAGAGATGGTCTACCAATGGGCAAAAAAGAAAGATACGCCATATGTCAAAGATGCAGTCTTTCAGAAGAATTTCTTTTCAGAGTTTGTCAAAGTTTTACCCGAAAAATTTAAGAAAATTTCATTTTCTGATATTGATTTTTCAGAAGCATTCAAGGTTGTAGATAAAGAAAAAGATTCCAAGCTTACAATGACTAAAGAAGAAAAGAAGAAGATTGCTGCAACGCGAAAAGAGATCAGGGAGAAAATGAAGGCAACTTATGGAAAAGCCATCATAGATGGAAAGGAAGTCGATGTGGCTAATTGGATGGCAGAACCCCCTGGACTATTCATAGGACGTGGGGATCATCCACTTAGAGGTCGTTGGAAACCAAGAGTTACGAAAAAAGATGTAACACTAAACCTTGGAAAGGAAGCCAAAGTCCCGCATGGAAACTGGGGAGAAATTATCCATGAACCTGACTTTATGTGGTTAGCAAGTTGGGAGGATTATCTTACAGGTAAAAAAAAATACGTTTGGCTTTCAGATACTGCAGACCTCAAACAGGAACGAGACAAGATGAAATATGACAAGGCGATCAAGCTTTCCGAACAGATAGACAAAGTTTTGGATGCAATAGTAAAGAAGATGTCAGACAAGGATGAAAAAGTAAGAAGGGTTGCAACTGTATCTTATTTAATCTACAAAACTGCCATGAGAGTAGGAGATGAAAAAGATCCTGACGAAGCAGATACTGTTGGTGCAACCACCCTCCGTGTAGAACATATTAATCTCAAACCTGGCGTAATTGAATTTGATTTTCTTGGAAAAGATAGCGTAAGATGGCAGAGGCCCTTACCAGTTGAGAATCAAGATAAGGCCTTTTATGAGAATTTAAAGAAACTAACTGAGAAGAAAAAACCTGAGGATCTCATATTTGACGGTATTACATCTAGACATGTTAATGAATTTCTAGGAAGTGTGGTCAAAGATCTTACTGCAAAGGTATTCAGAACATACTTGGCTACCATCGTAGTCAAGAATTATCTAAAGAAGGCAGGTGATCTTGATTCAAAGTCAGAAAACATCAAGATTTACCATGCCAAACTTGCAAACCTAGAGGCAGCCATAACATGTAACCACAAGAGAACTATTCCCAAGAATTTTGAAGAGTCTTTACAAAAGAAGAGAGATGCACTCAAAAAACTAAAGGAATCAGTACCAAAAACCGAAAAACAAGTTGAAAAACAAAAACAGCGCGAAGAAAAACTAAAGCTTACCATAGAACTAACTGAAAAAACAAAGGACTACAACCTTGGAACGTCACTACGTAACTACGTTGATCCAAGAGTGATCAAAGCTTGGTCTGACCAAGTTGGAATAGAATGGGAAAAACTCTACACCTCTGCGTTGCAAAAGAAATTTCAATGGGTTACCAAAGTTCAAACAAATTGGAAAGAGATTGCAAAAGCCTAAACAAGCTACATTTAATTGCATCAAGAAATTAGCCGTAATCTGTGCCGGGGTAGCTCAGCCTGGCCTAGAGTGCCAGTCCACAATAAAGGGTAATACTCATAATCTGGAGGTCGTGGGTTCGAAACCCACCCCCGGTATACAGTTTTTTTTAATTTATCTTCAAAAAATAATCACATTATTATAAAACATAATTACAAAAGGCTATCCTGTTTTGAAAATAGCTTCTCGTATATCTTTTGATCTTTGAAATAAGGTCTTTGCTATCTCATCAACCTCGTCACTTGATGGCTTTTTACCTGAATGTATAATGAAGTAATATGTCTCAAACTTGCCAACTATCGAACCATGAGTATATCCATAGACATATTCAGGTTCATCCTTTACCTGAAAAACATCTCTAAACTCAGGCAGTCGTAAATTTCTAACTAGCCCAGAAATCTTGCCTATTTCTTCATTGATCATGGTTTGAAGCATTGTTCTATCTTTTTCTTTAAGGGCCATGTTTGTAAAATAAAACAGCTCCATAAAAATAATGGTGCTGCGTATGATGAAATTTCAGAATTTTACGTCAATTTACTATCTTTTTTATTCTTTAGAAGCTTTTCTGCCCAAGTTACTGTTAAATTGGTTCAAAATTGACAACCTAATAATGGATGAATTTGAAGAGTTTGCTTTTGCACTTTTAGACCAGCTTTCTGTCGAGCTTAATGAAGAAAAGGAAATAAAAGAATCACAGACCAAGGCCGCCGAAGCATTTGGAGCAACGATATGCTTTGAGGATATTCAATCAGCATGCAATAGACTATTTTCAGAAATAGCTAGGAATGCACATCAGTATACTGGAATTGCCGTATCCAACTTGATTAAGGTCGAGTTTCCAGATTTAGTAGAATTTAAACAACTAAAGGGCTGCAAGGTATTTCCTACAAAAGATTCTGCAGGATTTGTTCATGAACTCTTTACTGCCATAGCTGATGAAAATACAGGCAAAATAGCTCATCTTGCAAGGGAAAATACACCCAAATTTCTAGTATACTCGACATATGCCAAAGGATACATCTCTCAAATATCTACTACTTATGGCGATTTTTATGAATCAACAATATTTCTAAACAGATTTGTACTTTCTAGTTATCCTAAAATAATTTTGTACAAACAAGGAACCCCATACGAATCAAAGCTTGCGCAAGTAAATTCTGGATATATGGGAGCCTTGAAGATGACCATTTTAGAAGAACAAATCCATTCTATTCAAAAAAATCTCTATGAAGTTAACAAGAATGCAGTCACTCAAGTAAATGCAATCAACGAAGAGCTTGCCAAGATAATTCTGGCTTTAGACGATAGTAAAATTAAGAATCTTTACGATTACTTGCAACTTCCTCCAATACCTGATGAATATCCGACAGCAGTACGTGCAAATCTATTTTTCACTTTGAACCCTGACAACTTTATAGTAAGAGTTCTTGGTCCCGATGTGATGACATTTACCAAGGTTACAGTTGATCCAAAAATCTTAGAGATGATACCCCAACTTTTGGACATATATCAGAGATGGCTAAATCCCATACAAACACACCATGCCGCATTTACAATAATGGAGGGAATGGCAGAATTTGCTGTTAGAAATATCTTAAAAGATGACAAGGATTTTCAAAACTATCTTGTAACCTTCGCAAACACGGACATATCCTCATATCAAATTAGAAAAAGTATGGGAATGGATTTTACAGAATATGTTACAGGTAGGCTTGGTAAGGAGACTTATAGGATACTCATTGAAAACCCTCCCACTACAAGAGAGCTCAAGAATCCAGAAAGTTATCTTAAGAGAATATGAATGATTTTGATCCATTTGTAGCAGAATGGATTTCTTATTCAAAGAATCCACGTTATACGCTTGTTGAAAAATGTCTAAAGATTGCTCAAGCAATTGAATTTCCTGATCTTAGCATTTCTCAATATTTACAGAAATTGAATTCGATGGGAGAGGGCCTGCGAAACTCTGTCTCCGAAGTTAAAAATCCAACCTATTTGATTTCAATGCTAAATGAATACATGTTTGATGTACTTGAATTTCAGGGAGATACGGATGATTACTATAATCCAAGAAATAATTTTCTAAATATAGTAATTGACAAAAAAAGTGGAATTCCCATTACATTATCCATAATCTATATTGAACTTGGGAGGCATATTGGGTTAGAACTACATCCAGTGGGTTTTCCTGGTCATTTTCTGGTTAAATATTCAGAAGAAATGATCCTAGATCCGTTCAATGGAGGCCGCCTATTAGATGTTGATGATTTACAGGAATTGCTGGACAGCAGCTTTGGTGGAGGTGTTGAATTCAATCCTGAATATCTAAATGAAATAGAATCTGAACAAATTTTAATTCGAATTACAAAGAATTTAAAAAATTCTTACATCCAGTCGTTCAATTACACCATGGCCATGCATTGCATAAACATGGTTTTGGGACTAGCCCCAGACTCTCCCGAAGAGATAAGAGATAAAGGAATTGTACAATCACGGCTTTTGCAAGACGATCTTGCCTTGCGATCACTTGATAGATATTTGGAATTGGCTCCCGAAGCAAATGATGTGGATTATATTTTGGATTTGATTAGAAGTATCAAGGAAAAAGCTAATCGATGATTGATTTAACGTCTGTTCCTTTCTTGATTAGTCTATGTTCGTACCTTACTATCTTATTTCTCATTGTACCCTTGATGATATCCACTTCATGTCGGAGGGTAGCAACCTCATCTTCTAATCTTGCCACTCTCTCGTAAATGGATTCTTCTGCGCCTTCTGCCATTACCCAATCTGCGCTAGAAGTGATCTTAAAAATTTATGGTTTATTTTGTTGAGGGTTTTGTCAGTATTTTGCTACAGATCAAACTCTCCATTACATGCTTGGCATTTACCTTTCTCGCTACCAATCATGCCCACAATCAAAATCTTACCTATTGTCCCACATTTAGGACACAGCCCCGTTGTAATGTTCTTTGGACCACTTGTTCTTGGTTTTACGGTTTTTCTCCTTACCATTAATTGATAAAATTCCAAATTCGGTTTATTAAGTCTAAGTGTAGATCGCTGAAGGCGCGGGGAGGGTGTATAAACATTTTGAGATCCCGCAATGAACAAAATTGAATAAAAAAGGCTAATCTTAGACCCTACATGAAATGTGGTTACAGGTAGTGGTTTCAATCCTTGTTATGATGGATTAGTCTTTCAGAC
>JBOGQX010000034.1:0-3787 GCA_050749285.1 Nitrosotalea sp.
GTCTCGAATAGCTAATTTTACTTCAAGTCTTCCAATAGATGATTTAAATTTTCATGGAGATGCTAATCAATATAGCATAAGTTCTGGAAAAGATTATACAAATTCATTTCAGATTACAGTTGTACCTCCTACAGTTGATCTTGCAAATTATCCAATAGGCTCAAACTTTACAGTTACCTACATAATAAAACCACTTACCAACGCCACCGGATTCTATGATGAATCAATACTGAAACCCCTCTGTTTCCGTTACCCGCTTGTTGTTGGCTATGGTGCAGATCAGGTAAATTCGTCAGATTTTTCAATGGGTTTAGCATACATGCAGAATCATTCTTGTGGATTAGGAGCACCATACCAGATCACTTTAGTTGAGGTATCTGGCATGAGCTACAAGGAAATGGCACTTCCTTAGGAGCATTTAGTGAAAAAATGAAAATCCTGCATCTTTCAATTATTATAGGAGCGGGAATCACAGCAGCAATTGGTATCTTTATCTTTTTGACCTTTCCATCAGAAAATAAATCAAATGAAATTGTACCACCACCTGCACCGTCCCCACAAATAACTACAGTGATAATTCTCCCAGGCTCTGAAGATCAAAACTCTGGAAAGACTTACGATCCTCCATCTATAACAGTAATGATGGGAATAAACAGTACAGTACAATGGATAAACAAGGCTGATGTGCCAAATTCAATAGTTTCAGATGGCATAGGAGATGCACCAGAATCAGCTATAGTCATGCATAGTTCTTCAATAATGCCAGGACAATCTTACGAGTTTATATTTACAGTGCCAGGAACATATCACTATCACGGTGAACCACATCCATGGCAAAAAGGTACAGTGATTGTTTTATCTCGTCAATAAAATAAAATGAAAACTGTACATATTTCAATAATTGCAATTTTGTTAATAGTTCTAGTTAACGGCAATTATATGGCATTTGCCCAAAGCAGTTACCCAAACAGCCCTGTCTTGCCAGAAGGTTCGAATCCTCCAGCGATAATAACTCAGGTGGAACTTGACAGTCCATTTGTATTCTTACCTGATAATCAAACATGCTATGATAAGCCCGGTTTTTCCAGCAACTATACATGTTTAACAAATTTGGTTCCGGGACACAAGGTTCAATGTTCGTATTTTCTTGGCGATAGTAGCTGCGAACCCATTCATCAACGCACCAGTTATACCAACAAGAGTTGTCTAGGCTCTCAAGGTTTCTCAAATGCACCGCAATGGTTTGATGTGTATAACACACAAAATAAAACAATTCAATTGCAATATTTCGATGTTAGGGTCCCATCTATAGTAGGATCATATTCTGAAGACGGACCATATTATAGCATACCTGATATTGGACCACACGAAAAATGCACGTATGGATTTTTTCCTACTAACGAAGCAACATCTCTAGACCCAACAAATAAGACAATAATAATTTCTTATGATTATGAAGGAATGCACTATACTTCATCGACGCCTTCTCTGACAGATCTTTACAATGATACAAGAACATGGCAGTTTGACGGAAACAAATGGACTTTTGCAGAACAAAACACAGTACCAGTTCCAGAATTCCCACTTGCTGGGATTGTTCTTATGATATCCATTGCATTAATTGTCATATTTTACAGAATCAAGTCCATATCATTTATCAGCAAGCCCTAAAAGCATTGCAAAATGATGTCAGTTACGAAAACTCTACATCTTTCAATAATTTTTATCGGAATGATAGTATCATTGGTTGTTTTAGGTATTTACATAGTTCTCAATCCGGTTATACATGAAAATCAAAATACAACATCAATCCAGAATGGTCTTGGAAATTCAACTAACCATATTATCTACCACAGATTTTATTCAGCATCAACGCCCCAATTGGAATATGTCTTAAAACAAGGTCAGAGTATGACTATACCACTAAACATATACTATACTGAAAGAAATGCCGTGCAACTAGCCACTTTTACTCATATTCAGTACTGTGGACCTGTAGAGATTCAGCTACCGCCCACGCCAACAAATCCCGGTTATCAAGTTCCAAAGGAATGTAATCTTGATCCCGGCGATGATTTACCCAGTCCTCCAGACATCTCGGCAGTGATTGACAAGAAATCTATTGATCTTCCGGCTATTGCTACAAATGAAACAACAGTGAGAGATACCGCCAATTTAATCGTGTCTAGTTCACAAGATGCGAGAACGGGCGTATATAGGATTACAATAGGTTTAACCGATGATAATGAATTTCATGGTGGAAGAATGGTGTATTTCAAAGTAGATTAGAAAATGAAATCTCTACACTTTTCAATAATAGCAGGTGTTTGTGTTGCTATCGCTATAGGAATTTACATGATCTGGTTTTTTACAAGTTCTTATGATTTTTCTACTTATACAAAAGATAATCCACTTGGATTTGAAGCCAACGTAATATACAATTATAATCCTTATTTGATGTGTCCGCAATTACCATGCCATGCATCTAATACGTTTCAACTTAATTTTACTTCAATAGAAGGTTCAGAACTAATAGCTTACAATATCTGCGATGGGATTTTTTGTACTAAAAAAGAAGGGTTTGACAATCATGTTATCTATGTACATCCAAAAATTGCAGGGATTAATTTTGGTAGTGTGCCTGCATATAACGCCGGTCCTGTCATGCTAGGTGATCTGCCATGGAAAGTCGGTGACACAGTGAATATTAGAATCAAGGTGATGCCAGTAACAATTCTAGATAACGGGAGTCTGATTCATTATCCGGAAAAGACAATGTTTGTAGATTTGGGAAAATCAAAGATAATTGAAGTTGGAAATATGACCAAATGAAAACTCTATATCTTATAATTTCTGCAATTATGATAACTGGCATATTGTATATCCTAATACCAAACGTATTTGCTGACCACTTTCCCTACGTGAATGGACCTACCTTCTATTCCAAAAATGGAACAGCATTATTTACATTAAAAGTGCATGAACCAGTGAACATACAATTTACTGCTGTAACAGATAACAAAACCTTTCATGGATATGTTTGGTACCGCATTCTTCATGAAAACAATCAAACGTCAGGAACTGAAAACTTTACTGGAACAGAAAGCCCAAAAAATTTTACATTTTCTTATGTTCCTGAAAAGACGGGGGGATTTATGATAGAAAATGGCATTTCTTCTAGTCTACCATATTACAACTCAGTAAGAAGTCAACCTATTATGGTTATAGAAAATTTTAGCAAGGCCGTCGAATTCAATGGGCAGTGCAAACAACCTAGTTATATTCTCATACCAACGCCTCATTATTCAACTGGTGTGTGTGTTAAACCACATACGTTTTTCATATTGAAGGAAAGAGGCTGGTTTGGATAATGAAAGCCGACTAATTCTATTTTTAACCTCAAAAAGTATGCTTTAAAAAATCTTTACGGATTATGTGCGTTTTACAACTGTAAAAATCAATGTAGAAAACCTACGCCAGTCTTTTAACTTATGATAGTATTGTAGCTCTAGAGTATGAAATCATGGCATCTTGCAATCATATTGATGACTGTATTTGTAATATCTTTAAGCTCATTTAATTCAGTGCATGCATCATGTGCAACATCAAATATACCATGTAATGATCTAATATCAAATCCAACTGTACCGACTCCACTACAACAATTCAAATCAGGAACTCTTGCTCAGGATATAAAATGTGGACAAGGCTTTCAACTTATCATAAAATTAGAGGATGGTTCTCCTGCTTGTGTAAAACCTGATACTGCAATAGTATTGGTTGAGCA
>JBOGQX010000035.1:0-4888 GCA_050749285.1 Nitrosotalea sp.
CACCTCCGCCACCGCTTCCCCTGCCTCCTCCACCACTGCCTCCTCCGCCACCGCCACCACCTCCGCCACCTCCGCCACCGCCACCGCTTGAACTAGATTGTGTGGTTGACGCAAATCCCGATGTAGCTGAATAGCCAGAGCTTGAAGTGGATCCAACAGCCGTACCTCCTACGCCAGCATTGAGTGATGAGCTGGAACCTGTGGAACTTCCTCCACCAGAAGTAATTTGAGAAGAACTGATGGAGTCGGAATACGCAAATGGTATTATGGAGACTAGGATTAATGCCATAACCACAGATAACAAAAGTGTTGTGTGGTTTTTCAACTCTACAACCTATATTTTATTAGCACTCTTCCGGTTCCGGTGTAGGTATTACCTTCAAATGCTAACGCCATATTTCCAGTTGATGTGTCAGCTGTAATTGTAATAGGTGTTCCTATCATACTGGGATCGGTTGATGTTGTCACATTGCCTGCAAGATTGATTACAGTATTTGGAGATATATTGCCTTCTACATTAAAGTGAACATATTGCGAAGATGAATCATTATTATACGTACGAACAAGTCCCCCATTGCCAACTAGAAATATACTGGAAGATCCTGTTGCATTGTTAATTGCATGCATCTTCATCTAAATTGTTTTACCAGATGAATCCTTCAATTTCCCTGCTATGTGAATAATATTAGGTAATGCTGCCTGTGATGAACCGAGAGGAATAATAGAAACAAAAACTACGATTGAAAATACAAGTAATAATTTAATTTTCAATGTCATCACTTGATGTATTATAATTGCACAGGGCTGTTTTGAGATAGAGATCATATCATTTACTTATGCAGATATACTCCACAGTTACACTACCTGCGACACCTCCACATGAGGCATCGCCACCTATTGTAAGAGCTGTTTTGGATGTAGTAGTAGTAAATGGACAACCGGTATTGGAACCACCTGCTAAACAAATTGGTGGTGAGGCATATGGACTTTTGAAAGTTATAATACAAGTTCCAGGAGCAGTAGCACTACTAGTTGTAAAAGTTCCCATGTTATCGGTTCCAGTTAATGAACCACAATTAGCACTTATGGTAGGCGTGGTCCCAGATGATCTAATGTGTCCCGCTGCAATTATGAGCCCATTGTTTGCAGTAATGTTGCCACCTGCAGTAATGGTACTTGTAGTAGTTAGCGTTGAGACACCAGAAATTGCACCACTGTTGATGATGATTCCATTTATCGTGTTTGTTGTTGTGGGTGCTGTAATTGCACCACTAACAGCTAGTGCACCGCCAGTGCTTATTCTGCCTACCGTGGAACCTGCGTTCTGGATTGTAAGCTGGCTGCCGTTGATTATACCACCACTGCTGATACTGCCTTCTATGGTAGGACCTGTCTGGGCCTGTATGCTGCTGCCATTGACAACACCGGTATTGCTGATGCTGCCAACTGTAGAGCCTCCAACGGTTTTGATTGTCAAACCTCCGTTTGTAGTGATAAGACCCGTACTGGCTGCAATTGCAGCTACATTAGTATGAGCTGCGTTCTGGATTGTAAGCTGGCTGCCGTTGATTATACCACCACTGCTGATGCCAGCTATTACGGAACTGCCCTGCTGCACCTGAATACTTAATATTCCAGATACTGCCTGTGTGGAATTATTGATGGTAATGCCATTGATTACGCCTGATGCGTAAATGTTGCTTGCATTTATGATCTGTTTCTTGTTTAGGTTCAAGTCAGTTGATGCCTTTTCAGCTGCAAGTGCAAACGGAGCTGCTGTTATATTTAATCTTGGGGTCAGGGTCTGATCTGGAGAGCCCTGTATTATGACTTCGAGGTATAGTGCATTTGTAAAGTTGATTACTTTGGTGAGCGAGTTTATGCTTCCGGCATCAATGGTAAATATGCCGCTTGATACCGATACACTGGTATGGTTTTCTGTCCACAAGCAGAATGGCGGCAGACAAGTGGCATCGTTTGTTGCCTGGTGCCCTGTATATACCGTATATAGTCGCAGTCCTATGTTTCTAGTTCCTGTTATTAGATTGCCGGAATTGTCTTTTAGCACACCCTGAAACGCAAATTGTTCTAGTGGTGCAATAGCATATCTGGTACAATCATTGATACCATTGCCGCAAAGACAAGAATTATCGATATGTGGTAGAGATTACTCATCTCGTGCTCTCTCATGTTTAGCGTTAATTGCAGGTTTTATGATTTCGCAAAATGAAGATGACATGTCCCTTCTCCCTTAACATTACCAGTATTTTACAGTTACATTTTTACCTAATCTTGATATTTGTGTTTTAGTCATGTATTCAGGAATCACTATCGATGTTAGGAAAATTCAATTGTACTTTTCCCCATTTTAGAGAATTGTTTGCAGTGTAATAGTGGAATAGAATAGTCAAAGATACAAACTCAAATCAATTCTGTTTTCCAATTTCCATTTTTGGCAGACCAATCTTTTATAGTAAATCCTCTTAATGAAGACAGGTAAAAGCTTGACAGAGCCACAAGAACTTGCAATTAATGATGATTGCAATCCAGAGTCATCATTTGAAAGAGTAAGAATGAAAAGGGATCAATATCTTTATCGTTGTCATAAATAACAGATCGTATGTCTTGTTTAGATCTTCCACGGAATCACCAAAAAAATTGGTCCTAGATTTTTGTTGCAGATATTATCGTGACTGGATTTCTTGCAAGCATCATGGTACCAGTGGATGTCTTACGGCTTTTTGATATTGTAACCTGTGTAATATCGACAGATGAAAACTTTAGTTTTTCAATTGTGGAGAGCACAGAATAAAGAGTTTCAATTAAGATGGTTCCTATGACAATTCTCCCCCCTTGCTTGAGTTTTGCTTCACAGAGTTTTAGTATGTCTGATGTTTCGCCGCCTGTACCCCCAATAAAAATGGCATCGGTTGTAGGCATATCAGAGATTTTTTCTAACGCATCTCCTAGAATAACAGTAACATTAGAAATCCCAAATTTTGATAGATTTTTCTTTGTAAGTTCTACCGCTTTTGGATCAAAATCAACAGAATAGACTTTTCCTGTTGGTCCTACCTGAAGTGCAGCTTCAACAGAAACAGAACCGCTTCCGCAACCAATATCGTATACAGTCTGGCCTTCCAAAAGTTTCGCTTTACTTATTTGAATAACCCGTACTTCTTCTTTGGTAATTGGAACTTCCTCTAGTCTTTCAAAAAGCTCGTCTGGAATTCCAGGAGTACGATATTTCCACATCTTGATCCATTGAAAAGTTATTGATATTTAGTGCTACCTAACAAGTTGTATTCCCACATCGGGATGAATTATTGTGTTCACGAGTATCCAGCTAAACAAGAACATCAAAAAAAAGCTTCCAATTCCAGTCATGATAAGTTTTCTCTTATCTGAAGCTGGGAGTGGGACTCTCAGTGTCTTTGCTATTCCGTATGATATAATGAATAATACAATTACAATTCCCAATCCAAGAAGTCCTCTATGATGCTGCAAAGGACTTCCCATTATGGCAGATAGTGTTCCTGCAAGAACACCCAAGCCAACGCGAAGCCAAAAGATCTTGTTAAGACCTTTCTTTATTTTAGATTCTTCTGCTTCTACAGGTCGAGTCGCCTCTGGGGGGCCGTCTTTTGTTGGGTCATTACCGGACCCGGGCTTCTTGTTATCGTCTTTCTTTGGATGTCTTACCAAGTAAATTTTCAAAATCACTCTGTTAAATCCTGTTTAAAACGTTTGGTTGGTTAATAGCAAGAGTATAATTTTGGATTGAAGACCTGCTTATTATGACTCTAGCTGGAATTGAGCTGCATTATCTTGTTACAGAGATAAGCAGTAGAATAAAGGATTACTATGTAAGCAACATTTATGGAATAACTCGAAATAGTGTACTGTTTAAGCTGCACCATCCTGAAAAACCAGATATTTTACTCATGTTTTCCACATTTGGATTTTGGATTACAAATGTCAAGATAAATCAGATGGAGGAAAATAGATTAGTAAAGAGACTAAGAAATGATCTTTTGCGAGCTAAAATTACCGATATCAAACAAATTGGCAGTGAAAGGATTGTACATGTTACATTTAGTGGTTTAAATCAAGACTTTGTTTTAGTTGGCGAATTTTTTGGTGATGGAAACATTCTCTTGTGTAATAAAGAGATGAAGATTTTATCATTATTGCATTCAATTGACGTAAGACATAGGAGGCTTGGAGTAGGTCTTCCGTATGTTCCCCCTCCAGCAAGCGGCTCGGATATTTTTAAAGTAACACAAAAAGATCTGGCAGAAATAAAATCAGTATCCACTGTATCAATAAGATGGATAGGGAGGATCTTGGGATTACCTACAAAATATGCCGAAGAAATAATGAGAACTGCAAAGGTAGATCCTCAAAAAGCAGGGAACATGCTATCTGATGAAGATGTAGACAGGATATTCCAAGTTATGACGAATTTGATTGAAAATGTTGTTACTGGCAAACATGAATCCTATATAATTCGAGGCGATAAGGGAGCTGATGTCTATCCGGTACCACTTGGAGATGTATCGCAAAGTAATTTTACAAGAGTATCTAGTTTCATGGAGGGGCTAGATTCCTTATTTTCTGAAAATCTTCTTGAGCAAGGAAAATCATCTCAGACTGACACTGTTAGTCAAAGGATAATAGAGATTGAACACAAACTAGAAGAACAAAATAAGGCAATAACCGTAGTAAAAGAAAGGGCAGATAGCATATCAAAGGTTGCAAAGGCACTTTTAGATTCGGCATCCATTGGACTCACCTCGATTGAGGATCCTAGAATCCCAGCGTTATTGCAGCAGCATAACTCAACTTTGTTGAAAGAAAGTGGAGTTTCACTGATTAAGGTCAATGG
>JBOGQX010000036.1:0-8054 GCA_050749285.1 Nitrosotalea sp.
TTTGTATGTAGATCCTCTACACATATAAGGCTTATTTAGCATACCGTAAGTAGACATCTAATGATCAAGCAACAAGGAATGAAAGTAGGTGCGGTTTCTCTATGGTTGCTTTTACTTCTTGCAGAACGCCCCATGTATGGATATGAAATCATAAAAGAATTAGAAAAGAAATTTGCAGGATATTGGAAACCAAAGACTGGAACCATTTATCCTGCTCTTGAAAAACTTGAAAAATCCAAATCTGTTACAAGCAAGATGGAATTTCGTGACAAAACGCCAGACAGAAAGCATTATGCCATCACACAAAAGGGCCAAAACGAACTTGCGCAGTCTATGGAGCATTGGTCAAGGATGGCAGAGGTTATTGAAAGCCACTGGGAGACTCACCAAGGTGTGTTTAGACAAAAAACTGAGATTAGTAAAAATAACTTGTCCAAAGTATTCAACTACCTTGCAAAATCATTACAGGATAAATCCAATATCGAAATCAGCAAAGTTCTACGCACAGATAAGAAAGTAGTTATAAAACAACCCACAGAACCAATTGAATTCAAATTCATTTATGCAAAAGAAAAGACAAAAGAAAATAGTGACAAGTTTGAAATACATATTGAAATGGAATGGGGTCCAGGCAAAAGGAAAGTTCTGAATCTTGACTGAGAAATCTGAGCTTACATATTTTCAATACAAGACATTATCTGATCTTCTAAAGGTAATTCTGTATTCGTCACAATCCATTCTTGCAGCGGTTCCTTTGATACATTATACAAATTTTAACCACAAACACGTACTATTTATCCAAACAATAGGTATGGGAGGCAACACAATACATTATATTGTTGAAAAAGAGAAACCAAAGCCAAAGTTTATCGAGTTGAAACGATTAACTGGAGAATTCAGCTTCGTTGAGAAAATAGGAACTGACCCCATGTCATTATACATTCCCCTCCTAGAGTTAGAAAAATCTACTCTTGATTTTCCTTAATTATATCATTTTGCAACGTGTATCATAAGACTCAACGTATATTGTGAACTTCATAAACTAAGATTTGGGCCTGTGGTATTGAATAGTTTGGAACCGCAACGTACAGCTTCTCTGTTTGAGGTACCAAAAGCGAGGTTCTAGCCCCTTGGCCAGTAGGAATTTTAGCTATGATACTATAACTGTCTCCACCGTTATCGGATATTATATAGTCAAAGCCGTCTCCGCCTGAGACATAAATCTGTCTGTTAGATTCATCGTAGAAAATATCGTCAGGATCTTTGACAATATCGATCTTCGCAACAGTTTTCCCAGAATCTGTATTGATGACAGACAAGTGTGGCGGGTCTCGGTATCCAACAAATAGCCTATGAAAGTTTTCATCTAATGCCATTGGATAGTTACCGTGTGACCCATCGTTTGGCCATTTGCTTACGGCCATTCTTTTTTGCGCGTCAATAGCTACTATAGAATCATCATCTGGCACATTGACAAATATTCCAGGAGAAAGTTCATCTGATATTTGAAATGATTCAGGATGCCCGTCAAGCTTGATGCTGCCAATAATGCTGTTTTTGGCAGGGTCAATTATTCCCAGTGCTCCGTTACCATATCCTACATAGATCAGTTTCTGATTTGGATCGTATTTCATGTTGTCTGCATCGCTGTACAAAGAGATAGTTTTAATCAAGTTAAATGAATCGCCATCAAAAATTTGTACTGTTCCATCTCCCCCATTAGAAACAAATATCTCATTGACGTCTGGAATAAACAGTACTCCTTGAGGTTCGTGAAAATTGGAAATAGTGTGAATTACATTGCTTGCCTTCAAGTCGATTATTCCAACTGAATTGCTTTCAAGTTCTGCAACAAAGAGGCGTTGTCCTTTAAGATCAATATCCATATGATCAATTCTTCCTTGAACATTTGGCAAGGGAATTGTCTGTACAAGTTGAAAGGCCTGCATCGTGTTATTGATTATGTGTTGTTCCCCTGATTTTTCCTCAAATAATTCTGTGTTGATGAGACCTGTAGTTACAAGGGCGGAGATGGTTATTGCCACAGCAGCTATAATTCCTAGAGATATAATTCGAATCTTCTTCAACTTTTACTCTCAACCAACTTGCCCCATTTTGATTTTAATCTTAATCTCATGATCAATGAGTAGATGATCTACGTATAGATATCCTATTAAACATAACTAAATTTGTGACCAACCAAGAGGCGTAGATAGTCATTTTATTTTATTCATCTAATTATCAATACACTGAAGAATGATATTTACATTAACTCAACTATGAATTTTTTGATTTTCTCAATAGATTTCTAAAATAAAAAAGGGAATTGTCATTGTTTAATGTCTGCGGATTGCAGTCCAGACACCCACACCACTCATAAGCCCAGCTATTGCCATTCCTGCAGCCCATGCCATAGGTTCAACTGGACCATGAGGCCTGTCGCCATCAGTATACGATATCTGTGCAAAGGCATGTGGTACTATGGTTACAATGGCAACTAGAACCAAAACACTAAGCAATGTAGCAAAGTGTTTTGATTTTATTGTGTTGGTTGGAATCGGTTCCATCTATAGTGTTAGCGGCTGATCATACTTATATATGTAGTGTTACTACATAGTAGATAAGATACTTATAAGAAGACATCGCATAGAGAGAACATGAGTAAATTCGCGTATCTCTTAATTGGAATAATTGCCACCGCAATCATACTGATGTTTATTTTCAATTTAGAATTTATCTAGGCAATTTCAGAATCAATGAAAATACTGTGACCTGATCCAAACATTGCTGGTCAATTTATTTTTGACTGTGGAATAGGATATGTCAATGATACTGGAATCTGAGTGATATGATAAAATGTAGAGGCATATGCCCCAGATTTGCCGTCAAGAGGCCACCTAGATCGAGGTATTATTATGAGAGCAATAAAGGATTATGTTCTATTTGTAATGTTTTTGTCAATATCGACGGAAAAGATGTTCCTAGATGTCCATGTTGTAACAACAAACTAAGACTCGTACCGCGAAGAAAATTATCAAATAAACAAGAGATTCAAGACAAAAAAGATTGCGAGTCCATGTTGCTGTGATGTGATTATAATGGATTCAAAAGATTCTGAAAACTTGATTGAAGGTAGCTGTGGAGCAATGGCGTATGTATTGTTAAACTGTGAACAAGGTTATGAAACATCAATAATTGACCAACTGAAAACAATCAAAGGGATAACCGAGGTTCAATCTATTGTTGGAACTTATGATATTTTAGCAAAGATAGAATCTACTATGCTGGACATTCTAAAAGATATTATTAATTGGAAGATTCGAAAGATCAAAAAAATCCGTTCTACTACCACACTCATATGCTCGGAATCTTTCTTTAATGAATCAAGACAACATCTATCTTTACATTAATTATGATATACGTTATCATTTGAATAGGAATTCTTTTTCAAATGACTGGTCTTCTACATTACAGGCAGGCTTGTAACGTGCGACTATCCGATTAACTATTTTTATTCTTTCTTCGGGTTGCGAGCCCCACATTGGAAAGATTGAAAGATAGAGATTTTCTTGAGAACCAGCATATGAAATCCAACACTTGAATTTTTCATTTTTTATAAAAAAATCCTTGTCATCTGTTTTGCCAGTCTCTCCAGCATAGAGAAAATTATAGGTTTTACTATTATACGATAATAATAGATAAAGTACTTCTTCCATTGGAGGTCCCCATTCTGATAACTTGATTGGACCCAGAAATTCGTAGTGGAAAATTTGTATTGTCATTGGTTGAAAATTACCATACGGTTACTTTTCTTTCTTTTCTTCATCTAAAGTGTGACCAAATATTGTTGTCATATTGATTCAAAGAGCTGCCAATGATTTGATAGCAGTCATAAACGCTCCCTTACGCTCTTTCTCCTTAAGTGGCTGTACTGATACTCTTATGATTGGTAATGTAATTCCATAACGAAAAAGCTTTCGTATCTTTTGTCTGCATTCTTTTGTATTCCCACAGATCGCTAAGTCATCTACCATGTTGTCAGAAATCATAGACAATGCATCATTGATCTTACCTTTTGCGTGAACTTTTCTTATCTTGATAACTTTGTCCATGTATGGAGTTTTTTCAATCACTGGGTCTAGTTCTGGATAGAGTAAATAAAATAATACATCATGACGTGCCGCATTTATTGCATCTTCATACTTGTCTGCTACTGAAAAAATTATGCTTGAAGCTATCTCATAATCATTTTTTGATCTTCCAGCCTCTTGAGCTGCACCAAATAAGACAGATAAGACGTGTTTATAGTATTGAGGAGTACCTATAGAGTTTAGGACTACACCGTCTGCAATCTCTCCTGCCAACCTTAGCATTTTACAACCAGATGAACCAAATAGAATAGGAACCTTCAGTGGCTGTGTAACGAGTCTGGGAAAACTCTGAAAATTATAAAACTTGCCCTGATAGGTAAAGTCATTTCCAGAAAGCAAGCCTCTAATGATTTGTACGTACTCTCTCATCTTAGAGAGAGAATTTTCCATTTTTACTCCAAAAAATTTCTCTATTCTACTCCTGTAACCAACACCCAATCCGATAAAGCCAACACGACCATTTGAAAATTCATTAAAAGTTGCAGTTGCCATGGCAATTTGAAAAGGAGTCCGTGTATGTATTGGAATTATACTAGAACCATACTTCACTTTGGTTGTCTGACCTGCTATTGCTGTTGCAAGTACAAACGCATCGCGATAAAATGATTCGGCCATGGAGATGTATTTAAAACCGGCCTTTTCTGCTGCTACAGCACAAGAAATTATATCATGCATTGGCATCTTAAGGACGCTATAAAATGTAAGTGCTAATTTCATGTTCTATGATGCCCAGAAAAATTATAGACCTTCTGGAAATTGATAAAATGTTGGTATGTTAGTTGGTGGATTGCCATAAACAAGTACAATCTCATCATGTGCATTAAGCGGTGTATCTTTTAAGCTGGTACTTACAGATTGACCATTTATGTAGATAATTGGATCTCCAGACGGTATCACACCTGGGCCAGTAGACTTCCAAACATCAAAAAATTGTCCTAATATAAAGTCGCGCGTCTGAGGAGCTTCTATGTGTATGATTCCATCGGTTTTATGGGTGTGCAGCCAATAGAGGCACTTGCTGTCTTCTATTCCAATCAATGCGGGTACTACAACTGGGTTACCGTTGATAAATATATCAAGATGTGCATGTATGTGAAAAGTAGCGTATTCCATCTGGTCGCATTGTATTGAATCAATACTTGGAAATTCGCTTGATGCAGTATTATCTAATTTGTAACTGATTACTGCTATGCCTCCTATAACAGCTGCGATAATTCCTAATGCAATAATCTTGTTTCTATGCCTGCTTGATTGTTTTCCGATATCGGTCTGCCGTTTTTTGTCGGATTTACTATCGCTTTTTCTGATCTTCATAAGTGTACAATGACTCTATCTTTATTTTCCTTGTTGACTTGTCTTCCATTTACAAAAACTATAGAGAGCATCATACACATGAAATTGCTTGCTCATATTATCATGGTCGTCCTTTGAGTTTGTGCTAAAACCATAAGCAATTGCAAGAAGCCCTTCGGATTGTGGCGTCAAGGATCTGTTGGACGTATCTGCACCCCTGACAATCTTTGCCAGTTCCGCCAATGCTGGATCTTTTTTATCTAGCCCATATTTTTTCACGATAGCATCAAAGGAACACTCGTCACCATGGTGGCCAAGCTCTACATTAGGCACATCAAATGGAGTAGCATTTTGTTCCTTTGCAAGTTGTATTACCTTGTCAGCAGGAACAAAGAGAAACTCTGCATCCTTGTTTACGAAGTTTTTGATTAACCAAGGACAAGCTATCCTGTCAACCTTTGCATGTTCTCTTGTTATCCACTTCATAGAATGTTACCTATGTTTGACTATGTAGACAATCTACTCATTTAAGAGTCTTTTGCAGATCGGAAAAATTCCTAACGATGATCTGGAATTATACCTTTGATGGTTATTACAATTTTAGTTCAATGCCCTTCTACTTATTTTGAGGAATTTTCGAACAAAGCGGGTCTAAAATACGCACTAGTACTTTCATCTTTTTAAGATATACTTCATTTCAAGTGATGAACTCAGGAAGGTCAATCATTACAGTACTTGGGTTTGATGACAGCGGCAATGCTGTAGGCATACCACGAGAGGAGCAGATACACACAGGAATCTTTGGCGAAGTAGGTTCAGGAAAGAGTACTGTTGATACAATAATGATAAACCAGAACATAAACCGCGAAGAAGGTTTTCTTGTGCTTGACCCGCACGGCTCACTTGCCCAGGACGTTTTGCGGATGATTCCAGAATCAAAAAAGGATCGTGTAATCTACATCAGTCTTGATGCTGTAAGACAGTGGGGCAAGACAGTAAAGATAAACCCGCTTGAAGTCAAGACAGGAGACGACAGATACGTTGTTGTCATGAATCTTGTGAATGCTCTTAGAAATATTTATCGTGACTCTTGGGGGCCACAGCTTGAAGCTCTTCTAAGAAATGGTGCAAATGCTCTAGTCGAGATAGAAGGTTCAACTCTCAGAGACTTGGTGAAGATAATAACAGATGACAGGATGCGTTCAATTTTTCTAAACAAGGTAGTAAACCGAGATGTAAGACACTTTTGGAATGTCCTATTTCCACAACAGTACCAAAGGGATGCAGGACGCTCGGCATACAACAAGCTAGACAAGATCCTGTCAACTCCGCAGGTTGCAGCAATGCTGGATACATCCCAGTCTACAATTGATTTTGCAGACATCTTGGAGTCCGGAAAATGGGTGATAATAGATCTATCCACTGGAGGGTCTGATGATGTGATATCATTTACGGGAACGATTTTGATAAACATGGTCTATGTGGAAGCCAGAAAAAGATTTAGCAGGACGGACATTGTCCCAAAACCTTTTTTCATGTATATTGACGAGGCTCATCTTTTTGCGCCCTTTGCGCTGCGTGAGCTGCTAAATACTATGAGGAAGGCAAATGTCAAAGTTACCATCACGGCCCAGACAATCAATACATTTCCAAGAGAGTTTGCAAAGGAGATATCTGCACTTGTAAGAACAATTGTCTGCTTCAAGGTTGACATGGAGACGGCAAACATGTTCAAGACTGTAATGCCTGTACCAGTAGAAACCCTGACATCAATGACACATGGTAGATTTGCATTTTACTCGCAGGGACAGACACCGCTGTCTGGCCTTCTCAAGGCATTTCCAATAGTTGACAGAAAAAAAGACTGGATGGGACTTGCAAAATACAGCATGGAACGGTATGGCGAGTCTACATCACTTCAAAAATATATCATGCCAACAAAGACGCAAAATGACACACCACAAGTAACACCGCTTGAGGCTGCAATCTTGCTTTTGTTGTACAACGAAAATAGGGACATGACAAAAGACGAGATCTATGATTTTGTCTCTAAAATGTTTCAAGTAGAAAAGCGGGATGTATTTGAAAAACTTGACGACATTTTGGTAAACCAACTGCGACTGGTAGAGCGCAAAAACGTTTCTGTATATGATGGTGACGGAAAACTTGCCACACGTTATGTGCTATCACGTCTTGCATACAATAGCTTTTTCTCACAGGCTGCAATGGGAAGACGTGCAGGCTCTCCTCTACACTTGGCTACAATATTTATGATAATGCGTATGCAGCAAAAGGCCTTCAAGTTTTGTATTCCAGACCTTGGAGACAGAGGAGCACAAAGGCCGGACCTCTTGATCTTTGAGCCACAACGGATACAGGATGCAGCCAAGACAATATCTTATGACCCTTTATGCTGGTCTGAAAAGACAATTGCAGTAGAAGTAGAGACAGACCCAACAAAACATGAGTCCCAGCTAGTTGAAAATTTTAGAAAAAACTTTGAGCTGGGATACGACATTTGGTTTGTAGTATTTTCTCAAAAGCATAAACAATACGTTATGGATTCCATGAACAAAAATGGAATTGACCAACAGTTCTACAACATAATGC
>JBOGQX010000037.1:0-39650 GCA_050749285.1 Nitrosotalea sp.
AAAGCCATCAAGCTTCATTTATCAGTTTTAAGAGATAAAGCCACAGAATCTATTGCGGTTTGAAGAAGCTTTCGCCAATACAAGGAAAAGAATTAATCAAAATTCTTTGTAACAAGTTTGGTTTTCACGCAATAAGACAAAAAGAAGTCACGTTACAATAACAAATGGAACCATATACGTTACTGTTCCATTAAAAGAGATTCGCGTAGGATTGCTTGGAGTCATTCTAAGAGACTGTAACATAACAAGAGAAGAATTTCTCAATCTGTTGTAAATTTTGATATACTGGTTAACGGAGTGTTGAACCAGCCTTTCAAATCTTCAAGTCCTAGAACAAAATATTAGTTCATTTTTTGCCTGGTTATGAGCGGGATCGAACTCTTCTGGTAAGCAACCACAATCTGCACATTTTATTCCTGGTATTCCTACTAGATCTTGATTGTAAACAAATTATTTCGTAATTTTACATTGTGCAGTTATTCCCTTTACAGAAGCATAGTACGTGTATCCCAAAATCGCAATAGATACTAGGCGTAATGGAATCTCATAGTTAGTAAGAAAAGCAGTTGCAGTTCCACCAGCAGCTCCAAATACCGATATGATCGCAAACCCAACGGAACCACAGCTGCAGGCTCCAGCACTTGCTCCAATTATAGAACCCAAAAACCCCGTTCCAGATTTCCTGATTCCACTTCCCATCAATCTAATGCGATAGATGCTAAGACTGATGACAATTCCTGATAAGGCTGCAACTATTACAATTAAGGCAAAATTAGTAATCTCATATGCAGGGACATAAAAAAGAAAATTAGGTGACAGAAAAATAAATTCAGAAACTATTGATAAAGTAATCAAGAGAGTTACAAATATGGATGCAGACAAGACAAGGTATCTTTTATTTGAAAAAACCAAACCTAGTGCTTGTCTTTGCAATCAGCTTCATAAATTGCAAATGAATTATTTAACGATATTTCCAAATTGGCTTAAGATTTGGAAAAAAGGTTATATCCTAAAATACAATCTAGTTTGCAGCAATGAAACCAATCCATCAGCTATTTGTTTTAAGTTCTATCTTCATGATTGTAGGAACTTCTTATGCATATGCTCAGTATGGTGATAATATGCAGGGAAACAGTATGATGAATAATACAATGTCTGGTGGAGGATCTAGTAACAGCCCAGCCATGATGAACGAGAAGAACATGTCAAGTGGTACCATGATGAACGGCGGAAACATGTCAGGCGGAGGATGGGGCAGTAATGGTACCATGATGAAAGGAGGGGGTATGATGATGTCAAGTGGCAGCATCGATCTTTCCATGGCATCTCCAGTGGAAGGTTCATCAAGTGCTCCTGTTACAATAGTTGAATTTGGTGACTATCAGTGTCCCAAATGCGATGCATGGTTCAAGAACGAAGAGCCTACAATCAAGACCAATTACATTGACACAAACAAAGCAAAACTGTACTTTGTTGACTTTCCATTCCTGGGTCCTGACTCAACTGTAGCAGCACAGGCAGTATACTGTGCTGGAGATCAAGGAAAGTACTGGGAATATCATGATTATCTGTATACCAATCAGCAAGGAGTTCAAAGTGGGTGGGCAAGTGCAAGTAATCTAAAAACATACGCAGGAACACTTGGTCTTGACACAACTCAGTTCAATTCATGTCTTGATTCTGGCAAATATGCAGACAGGGTATCACACAATAAACAAGTAGGTACTTCAGAAGGAGTCCAGGGAACACCAGCATTTTTCATCATGGGACAAACTGGTACAATGCAAGAGATAATAGGTCCTCAGCCAGCAGCTGCATTTTCCACTGTTATTGATCAAATAAGTACTCAAGCAACACCAGAGTTTGGTTCAATTGCAGCTCTTGTACTTGCAATTGCAATCATATCAATAATTGCAGTGTCTGCAAAGACTGGATTAAGATTCGGTTTTTGACAGAACCTTCGTAAACGGATCTCAAAATACGGTCAAGTAACTCAATCCTTTCAATATCTTGAGAAAAACAAGCCAATTACATATGGATGAAAAGTACATCACTGTTAATGACTACAAGACGTATTCCAAAATTACCTAAAATAGTTTTGTAACACAATTTTCAAAATCAAAGATTGTTTCCATGTTTGGAAATACTTAAGACCCTTTGTGCGTTCTGTTTGATGAGTGGCGGATTTGTTATTAGATAATTCTAAGAGAGTATTTTTAGCACCAAGTTGTAAAGATCAGAAAACAACTGATAACATATTAAAAATTCTTGATGGCTATAAAGTATCTGAAAATAAAATATTCAAAGAAATAGACATGGATATTATGAAATCAGGGGATTATCTGATTCGTTGTCTTAACAATGAAATAAAATTATTTGTTATAGAATTAACCCTTCCGTTTGGCTTTATAACACATTTCATGCAAAATCTGTAGCAGCTCAACAAGAGAATCTACTTGTAACTAATAGTTCTGTCTTTTGTTCTCAAATTTTCAAATTGGGTCTAATTTTCACAGATAGAACTAGAATTGAAGTGATCGAAGCCACAAACACCAAAGGCAACATTTGCAAGCTTTATCTCTTCTGTAAATGATACTATAATGCAGAATATTTTCTGTACGTAGTTTTTTACAATGTCATCATCTAACCTAAACGCAATAGTAGATGTCTTCTTTGCCTGCTGGTTCAATCTCTGAATTAATGTACTATTTGCATTTAAGAGTTGTAGGATAGATGTTCTCTCTTTGATATTGACAATAAAATACCGCGTAGAAGTTACTCCTTATTGATCAGGTGGTAAATTACTTTAAGGAAGAACAACGATTACCCTGGTATATTATTCGGTAGCTACTCGTATCAATTCAGCAATTTGTTTGCCTTTTCCTTGAGAGAGTGCTGATATCCCGCCAGTCAAACTTTCAGTTGCAATGCCTTTGCCCGCAAGTACTCGAACAGCCATCAACGAAGTATTTCCCGCCATGCAAACAAGCAACGACTTGCGAGACCCTTCAAGAGCTTTATTCATCTCTTCAGGAATTTGTTGTTTTGATAATAGCCACTCGACATCTCTTGCCGTTGAGACAGAGATCTTGCTTTTGTCAACGCCCAGAGATTCTGCAATAAATTCAATCCCTTCCTCGCGTGGGGTAAACTGGGTATGAACCCAGATGACTCTGTCATAGTCGCCTATGTTTGATACAGCTTCCTGCAGGGAGACCTGGATACGGTTCTGCTTCTTTCCAATCGCTTCCAGATTCTTTTTGTACTTTTGTATTCCGTCGGCAACTATTACGACAAACTTTCCCCCAAAACCGCCAAAGTTTGCCATCTGCATTACAGCATATAGTGCAAGTGCGCTACTTTCGCCCATGTCATGACCCTTGTCTACAAAAAACTTTAGCAGACGCTTTGCCTGCTCAAAATCTACTTCATGTTGTCCGGCATATTGTTCCGGCTCGTAAAACTTCAAGCCAGCAGCCTTGGCCTTTGTCCTAATTCCTGCAACATCTTGATCACCTTGTGGGAATACTACATGTAATGATTTTTTTCCATATTTTTCAGTCAAGTATCTGCTCAGGCCGCCAGATGTGCCGCCTGTACCAAACGTGCAGACAATTCTAAAGTCTGCAAGAGAATTTTCTTTTTCATGTAACTGCTGGTCTATCTCTTTTGCGGTAACAGTTCTGTGTACGTCAATGTTCAGTTCATTGTCATACTGCTCTGGGCAGAAACAATTGTAGATCTTTGCAAGAAGCTTTGCCAAGTTTATGATGTCTTGACTAGCTAAAACCGATTGTATCTCAGAGCTCGCGTTATCAAAAATGGCAGTATCAAACCCAAGATCAGATAATTGTGAGCGAATATTTGCAGCGGTTGCTTTTGCAGCCAAAACATTTGGATTGTCCTTCATTCCAGGAGCAGGACAGATGTCCATGTCAAGATCTATGATGCGTGTTTTCTCGTTTCTCAACTCCTCAAAGACTCCTTCCTGTAGCTTTCTTGAGACAAGGGTAACTACCTCTAGTCCAAGTTTAGATAACTGCCCAAGGGCTATCCCAAAGTTGCCGGAGGTAGCTTCGATTATTTTCTGTCCACTTCTAAGCTTGCCTGTAACAATGGCATCATGGATTATGTGTACTGCGGGCCTTACTTTAATCGAGCCTGCTAGCAAGCTAGAATCGAACTTGCCGAAAACTCGCAGATCTTTATCATCAAGATTTAGATTAAATTCTTTTTTTGCACACTCTTTCAAATCTCCAGTAATATCAATCAGCGGTGTTGCGTTGACAACTGTTGTTCCATCTGGTTTTTCTAGATGAGGAACCTTGCTCCATATCTCTTGCTGAAACTTCTCAAGCAGAATACTGTCAATGTTATTCTCTTTATTTACTTCTTGCAATCTTCTCCCTGTGCTATCATGTGCATTAAGGTCATATAAAATATGACACAGGCTTCAATTGTTCTGGACTATTAGATTAACTGACATTGGCAAATCACTTTAAGCAAGAACAACGATTATCATACATGGATTCAAAAGTACAAGACCTAGTCAAAAAAGGAACCAGCCTTGCAGAAGATGGCAAATACGAAGAAGCGTTAGAATATCTTGAAGATGCATTATCATTGAATCCAGACGATCCCGATGTACTGAACAAAAAGGGGGTTGTACTTCGAAGCATGGGAAGATATGACGAAGCAATACAGTGTTTCAACAGGTCTCTTGAAATAGAACCAAGAGATTTGGATGCATCTTGATTTAACCATAGGAAACTAATGCAGCACCCTCAATCCTTTTAATATCTTAAAAAAACAAGCCAGTAACACATGGATGAAAAGTACGTCACCGTTAATGGCTACAAGACAAGATATCTTGAAGAAGGAAATTCAGACAAGAATCTTATCTTATTGCACGGCCTAGGCGGTTCTGCAGAGAAATGGGCTCTAGTCATTCCAAGTCTAAATCTCAATTCCACTAGTCCGCATTAGAATCAAGAATGGTACAATCAAAGAGAAATATTTACTGGGCTAATAGGCATTGTCGAAAACAGAACTATGGTAGTGGCAGAAAAGACTACACCACCCATAACCAGAAATATCACCTGCATTTTCTTGGAAGCAAAAACTCTTCCAATCCCTTCCAGAAAAGAAACGCTGGCATAAATGGTTGTAAAGAAAACATAATTTGATGCATTAGTGCTCATTTTATCTGCATTTTGAGATTTTTCATCGGCCAGTTGTAAAAGCCTGGTCACGTTGTCAGAATTCATTGCAATCTGATATTCAGGTGTGTCAAATGGGCTGGTCTTCGCACCGGTATTGTTGAAAGGGTTGGTCTGGATCCATGCATCAAAGGCAGTCTTCATTTCAGGCCGAAAACTGTTCTTGTAATAATCACTTAATTTTTGATCATGACTGTATACCGCGTCAAGATATCCAGTAAATGCAATTACATCAATTACCATAGCCTGTCTTTCTTTTAATTCGGCTGTTGTAAATTCACGGTGTGCTGTGTTTGCCGCCTTTAATTCAAATGTCAATGCACTACCCCATAATTCATGTTGATATCCGCACCAAGCTGATAACACAACTGTTAATCCAAGTATGGTTGCATAAGCAAGATCAATCTTGTCTAACTTGTGGTTTTTACCGTCAGACGACATTTTGAATAATCATCAATATACAAGAGATGTCTTTAAAGTTAAGAATTACTAAATCGCATCATAATTTATGCCATCTATACGAAAATTGTCCTAGTCGCATCCACGTGAACTGGATTTAAAGTGGTCGTCTGCTAAATTTTTTAAATTTTAACCAGCAAAATGCTTGAAAGGGACTCGAACTTTTAATTAGGTTTCATCTGTTTTTGAGGATCATAATAGAGCAATATTGTTCTGGAACTTGTAGGTCTAAGTCATGTTTTCAAAGGTATTTTGTTAAATGACGAATTATGATTATAAAATCATGCTTAAACAGGCGTTCACTGAAGAATCACACATTTACCTCTGAAAAGAAGTTCTTATTTTTGGATGTTTTTGTTATCCTAAATAATGCTCCTAAAACATTTTTTACGATCACTACATAGCTCAATGAGATGGCAAACCTGATTGACAAAAATCCTACAATTGATGAGATCAAAAAAGCAAATATTGAAGATCTTTTTTCATCCTTTTCGACTGGCAAGACTGGCATCAGCTCTCAAGAAGCAATAAATCGATTACAAAAGTATGGCTACAACGAGATAGAGGAAAAAAAGAAGCATCCGATTAGGAAGTTTCTTGGTTACTTTTGGGGACCAATCCCCCTGATGATAGAGGCAGCTGCGATTATTTCAGCAGTGATTTCTCATTGGGATGATTTTTGGATAATTATTGCCTTGTTGTCAATAAACGGAATGGTGGGATTTTTTCAAGAACGGAAGGCGGATAATGCGATAAACCTGTTGAAACAAAAACTAGCAATCAAGGTTCGTGTCCAGCGTGACCTCAAGTGGATAGAGCTTCCTGCTAAAGAACTGGTGCCAGGAGATGTAGTGAGAGTCAGGCTTGGCGATATAATACCGGCAGACATCAAACTTTTTGATGGAGATTATCTTTTAGTCGATGAATCGGCTCTCACTGGAGAGTCATTGCCCGTAGAGAAGCATGTCTCTGATGTGGCGTATTCCAGCTCTGTTGTACAAAAAGGGGAGATGAACGCACTTGTTGTCTCTACCGGCATGAAAACCTTCTTTGGAAAGACTGCAAAACTTGTTGGAGAGGCAAAGACCAAAAGTCATTTTCAGAAAGCCCTGATAAAAATAGGAAACTATCTTATCGCACTTGCAGTAGCACTTGTTGCAATTATTTTTCTTGTGGCATTTCTAAGACATGAAAGCTTGCTTGAAACCCTGCAATTTGCATTGGTGCTGATGATTGCTGCAATTCCAGCTGCAATGCCAGCAGTACTTTCGATTACCATGGCCATAGGATCTATGGTACTAGCAAAGAAGCAAGCAATAGTAAGCAAACTTGCAGCCATTGAGGAAATGGCAGGTGTTGATGTGTTATGTGCAGACAAGACTGGCACCTTGACCAAAAATGACCTCAGCGTGGCAGAACTTGTAACATTTGACGAGTTTACTGATTCGGATATCCTCTTGTATGCCACTCTTGCTTCAAGGGAAGAAGATCAAGATCACATAGACAATGCAATATTTGAAAAATCCAAGGCCGCAGGGGTTTTCGATGGTTCCAAGTCGTTTAGAATGGTTTCATTCAAGCCATTTGATCCAATTGCAAAAAGAGCAGAGGCAGTTATTGAAGACAAGTCAGGGAAGAGCTTCAAGGTATCAAAAGGTGCACCACAAAACATTCTTGCGTTGGTATTAAACAAAGATGCACTATCCTCAAAGGTAGAAGAGACTGTAAGCAAGCTTGCAGCCAAAGGGTTTCGTTCCCTTGGAGTGGCAAAGACCAATTCAGAAGGCGACTGGCAATTTATAGGGATTGTATCACTTCACGATCCTCCACGAGAAGATTCGAAAAGCACCATAAAGAATGCCAGAGATTTAGGCATCACCGTTAAGATGATAACAGGCGATCACATAGATATTGCAAAAGAGATAGCAAAGGAGTTGGATCTTGGCACCAACATACTGCTCTCCTCTCAGATAACTGACAAGACAGACAAGGAGGCACAAGACATTGTTGAGGCTGCAGATGGTTTTGCCCAAGTTTTCCCAGAGCACAAATACAAGATAGTTGGTCTGCTTCAAGCCAAAGGTCACATAGTTGGCATGACAGGAGATGGTGTCAATGATGCACCAGCCCTAAAGAAAGCAGATGTTGGCATAGCCGTTTTTGGTGCAACCGATGTAGCAAAATCTGCAGCACATATAGTCTTCACTCAGCCTGGACTTTCAGTTATCATAGATTCCATCAAGGAAAGCCGCAAAATATTCCAGCGAATGAATAATTATGCAATATACAGAATCAGTGAAACTATCAGGGTTCTTTTCTTTGTGGTCTCCTCGATTATTGTTTTTAGTTTCTATCCTATAACCCCGCTAATGATTGTCTTGCTGGCTATCCTAAATGATGTACCAATAATGACCATAGCCTACGACAAGGTAAGGATCTCGGTAAATCCTGAGAAATGGGATATGAGAAAAGTTCTGGGAATAGCAACAAGTCTTGGAATGTTAGGAGTGGCATCTTCATTCATTCTTCTTTATATTGGAAGTACTTCTTTTGGTCTGCATACAGGGCCATTGCAATCTCTAATTTACCTGAAGCTATCTGTCTCCGGTCATCTATTATTTTTTGCAGCAAGAACAAGGAATCACTTTTGGTCTGTCAAGCCAGCAACTCGCTTGTTCTCTGCAATAATTGCAACGCAGATCATAGCCACTATAATCACAGCACAGGGAATATTGGTTCCAGCGATAGGCTGGCATATGGCATTATTTGTTTGGGGTTATTCCTTGATCGAATTTCTAGCAGTTGATTTCGCAAAATTGCCAATCTACAAGATACTGGAACGCAAGGGATTGAGTTTGCGTAGCAAATGATTTAGTTAGATTTTTCATGTCTGAAATAAGAAATCAGAATAAAATTCAGGCAGGGTATTAAACTAATTTAGCTAAACCCACACCAGGCATTTTCTGGTATACAACTAAAATTGTAACACCAATCAAAGGTTCCAAACTGAGGCAAAAGGGAGAAAAGTTTCTGTCATTTTTGATTATCTTTTTATGAATGATTTGATATAATGACATGAATGAGCGATTCTGATGATGAAAAGGGATTGTTTAATACTTTAAAGGAGAAAACAACCAAAGTTAAGGAAGCTGCTCAATCAATCACTAGCTCTGTAACTGACAAGATAAGCGACGTTAAAAATCAAACAACAGAACACCTAAGCATTGCAAAGGAACTTGCCAGTTATCAGGCAAGTAACTGGAAGAGTGAGGCAGAATTTACAAAGAAGATTTTTAATCACAAAGATCTAATTCTCGTAAAAACTGATGCGATAGCAATAGTTCTGCGCAAGATGGGCGGCAATGAAGAATTTTTGGAAAGGGTTGACAAATTGACGAGGGAAGGCTATCGTTTAGTCCATCAAGAAAGCGTACACAATATTCCTACTGGTTTTGGCGTCAGTTATCCACTGGGAAATCTGTACTATTTTCAGAATGTAAAGTACATAGGCAAGACCTAGATCAAAGTAAAGGATTGTAGAATTAAAATAATAAAAAATGAATTTGAAGTTAAAATTAGAACTCTTGCCCTGGAATTTCTTTTGAAATAGCAAAAAAATCCAGTTGCAGTGCAATCGGACTTTTTAAATGAACTGGTGACGTAGATATAGCATGACAAGAATAGTTTGTAGTGATTACGGATTTGAGTGCAGTTACCAAGTTGAGGGCGAAGACAAAGAGATACTAAAAAAATTTGGCAAACATTCCGCTGAAAGACATGGGATAGAGTATTCTAATGGTGCATTGAAGCAGATTTTGCTTAGAAAATCTCATCGCGAACCTCACAAGCCTGGCATAATTTTGACCAAGGAAGAAATCCAAACAGTCATTGGTATTTTGGACTTTGTCTATAGTGTCCATCCAATGTCATTTTTTGAGGAGTTGAAGATGGACCATAGAATGATCCAACAATTAATACTCAAATTATCCGATGGAATGGAATAGATGACCACGCAGATAAAGAAGATTCTTGTACCTATGGATGGCTCTAAAAAATCATTCAAGGGATTAGACATGGCCATAACAATAGCCAAGCCATTTGGCGCAACTATAACTGGCCTTTGCGTAGTTCCAGACGAACCACCAATATACATGCCTGGTCTGTCAAGCTCGTTTAAGCAAAAGATGACAGTAGAGGCAAAAAAATTTCTTGAGCGTGCAAAAAAGATTTGCGAGGCGAATGGTATTGAATTCAAATACAATCTAGCAAGTGGAATACCAAGTGAATACGTGGCAGAGTTTGCCAATAACCGACCATTTGACTTGATAGTCATAGGAGGACGTGGCCACAGTAGAATCCGGGAGCTTCTGTTGGGAAGTGTTGCCCACTCTACGGTTCACAAATCAGAAATTCCTGTGCTTGTCGTTAAATAGAATATGAGTATCCAATTATCTTTGATCATGTTTTTATGAAAAGATTTGATATCATGATATAATGAAGGATTCCCACAATTCTGAAAAGGGATTGCTTGAACCGATACGACAAGATACCTTACAAAAAGAACTTACAAGCCTTGCGATAAAGACAATCATCATAGTTATTGGATCTTGGCTTACTCTGTATCTTTTTGAGATCTTCGTAGTACCCATAATTGGCCTACAACGTTCCCATGTTCAGACAGTTGGGAGTGTAGTCACGATTACCATTGCACTTGTAACTATTATAGCTACACGACGCATTCTGCATAAATTTTCAAGTAAGATACATCCACAGTTTTCAGCAAGCATCTCATTTTTTATAATAATATTCATTGCTTTAATCGCAAGCGTATCCATACTATACCAGTGGGATGTCAACCCCCAGGAGATACTTGTGGGGGGCGGAGTGGCAGCCATCGTAGTTGGAATCGGGGTCTCAACTATAGTAGGAAATATTTTCTCAGGGGGATTGATGCTTACTACATTTCCAGCCAAGATAGGTGACTCTATCTTCATAGTCAACGACAATGTACGAGGAAAGATCGAAGAGATAACTATGATGTACACCAAAGTGCTGACTGAACAAGGTACGGAATATGTTGTACCAAATAACGCCATAATTCAAGGAAATATCAGGATAACAAAGGAGGCATCATTGGGCAAGCAGCTGCCATTTACTGAAGGTGACCGCATAGAATTAACAGATTCTTCTGGTAAATATGCTGGAACGGTAATCAAAATTACGCCAAGATTCTCAACCATTCTAAGCGATGATAAGAAAAAAGAAACAATATTTGCAAATAATACAATACTGAGTGGTCAGTTTATTATTACAAAGGATAGGACAAAGTAGAGCTAAAAAGTACAAACATTCTCATCTTTTCAGAGTCATGTTTTCTCAAGAATCTGTTTGATCTCGCAATAGCAAGATGGTGATATTCAAAATCTTCGTCTAGAGAATGCGTTATTCTTCTTTGGCATTTTTTTACAGATGACTCGATTTTTGATTTTTCTTGAATTATGGATTGCTAATTTTATCATCTGTAAGACCTTCAGGTTGATTCTTTCTTGCTTTAGCTAATCCTATAGTTGTTATTATTACCGTGGAAATTATTATCACAAATGCAATTTGAGGATAGGCATCAGCGTTGCTAACTCCAAGAGTTAGTGGAATGGTAGCCAATACTGCAGCTGCAAGTCCTCTGGGAATCATTACTGAGGTTACTTTTTTATCAAATGTAGAAAATCTCTTGGTAAGAGAGACTTTGGTGACTCCTATTCTGCCAAAATAAATTCGATGTAATCATGTTTTTCATTATTTTATCGTCTTTGCGCAACATTTTAAAACCATAAATTACTAATTACATTCTCCATGAAGAATCACTCTAGTAAAAAAAATTCAATGTTAAGTAAAATGTATAATCATTTTTTACACATTGCTCCACAATATCGTGAATTAAGAACTACGGATCTTGGACCAATATTGTTCATTACAAACAAGTTGCAAGATCTTCAGAGTATAAGAGCTGCAGACATTGGCTGTGGTGCTGGAAGATACAGTCTTAAATTTGTACAGCATCTTGGAGAAAAATGCCATCTTTTTTGTTTAGATAGCAATAGGGAAATGCTTCGACACTTAAAAGAGCACCTTGTTATGAACAAAATATCAAATTTCACGTCTATCCGAAGTGATTCCCACCGGATACCGTTACAAACTGATTCTCTTGACTGCGTTATGTCGTTTAACGCTATTCATCATTTTTCTCTACCAGACTTTCTAAGAGAAACCTCAAGAGTCCTCAAAACCAACGGAAAACTCTTCGTATACACACGATTGCGTGACCAAAATGCCAAAACCATTTGGGGGATGCATTTTCCATCATTTCACAAAAAAGAAAATCGCCTTTATGAATTAGATGAGCTAAAAACAGCCTTTGAAAAGGATCCGAACCTGAATATTAATGATGTAAAGTTTTTCGAGCATCATAGAGTGTATCCATTAGAAAAGCTTGTAGAGCAGGCAATGAACCATCACTATTCCACCTTCAAATTTTACAAAAAGTCAGAATTTAAAGAGGCGTTAAACAAGTTTGTACAGAATATATTAAATCATTATGATGACTTGGACAAAATCTCATGGAAGGATCAGAACACGTTACTTGTAATTGAAAATAAACAGTAATGGTATCAAACCCATAACAGGACTATTGTTTTAAATTCGATCATAACATATTGGTTATTAGAAGTTGTGGGCTGACACCATTACAATGTTCTTGAATTGGTAGAACGTCAACCCCTCCCACAACTTCTGCTCAATTTTTACTGTGATATTTCCTGTTAGTTAAATCACGTTGCAATATTTTGCAATCTCATTTTGATATCCTTAAATAATAAATATGACTGAGAATCCAGGAAACCATCAAATACCTAATCGACAATTTTTAATAAAAATGAAAGAAGAACGGGTGCAAATAAACAATATACAGGCATCAAAATTGTTTTCAGATGTCAAAGGACATCTAACAGATCTTGGTCTTCAAATAATTAATGAAGATGCACAAGAAGGTTATTGGAGTGTAAAAGCACACAAGGGAGGAAAGTTATCTGTCATTACGGGAAGCATAAGGGACGTTGAAATAATGATAACTGGTTCGGGAAATAATTATGATCTCACTCTCAGAACAGGTGCGTGGGGTAGGGATATAGCCATCCCGGCGCTTCTTGCAAGTACGGTATCATTTGGGGCAGGTGCGGCAGTAGCTGGTGCTGAGATTTACAGGGCACATAAATTTGAAAAGAACTTCTGGGAATGGCTCAATCAACGAGTTAATTCGCTTGATGCTACTATGACTGGGCCCTTACCTGCAACGACCAATTAAAAGAATGTGGGTAGGCCGAGCCTAAATAATGCGAAAAGAAGATCTATATCGGTATTTTCTTTTTTCCTTCCAATTCATCCGGATTTAATTTGAGAGTTATTCTGATTCCAGTGTTAGAACGCAATTAACTTGCTTTATTTTTAGAATTTTTGATTTTATCGTATTGTCAAGATCTTTCTTCGTCTCAGATTCCAATTTTGCAATTATATCGTACACACCTACAGTGGCTTGAACTTCTTTGACGGTTCGTAAAGTATGAAGATGCTCAACAACTTGCTTCTCTTTTCCAAAATCACAGTTTATGAGAACAAATGCCTCTACCATGTTGTTACTTATGCAAACATGATATTTCAATACCATAGATTGCAGTGTGTACTAACCAAGATTTATCCCAAGTTTTCATCTATTAAAATATGGCAGAGATTGATGTACGGATTCAGGTAAATGCACCACAAGAAAAAGTGTGGAATGTAATATCAAAGGTTGACAATGATCCAAATTATTGGAAAGGGATTACTTCTATAAGGAATATTTCAAAAGATAGGAATGTAATAACCCGTGAGGTAACTCTAGTTAATGGCAGCAAGTCCTACCAGAAGGTAATTCTCTTTCCCAAGGAGGGAATCCACATTCGCTTTATGAAAGGACCAATAATTGGAATTAAAGACATTCTACTTGTCAATAACGGAAACGTAACCATCCTAGAGGCTCAATTAGATTACAAATCGTCAGGTCTTACACGTCTAATTCCAAAGAGTATTTTAGAAGAATTACAATTTGAGGCTGAACTTGCATTGCAGCTAATTAAAGAAGAAGTTGAAGAAAAACCATCCAGATTCCCGAAAGAAAAGAGAAAATTGTGGGCTGATCTAATAAATGACTAAACATAGATTGAAGCAAGTTTTTGATGCAAAATCAAAACATCAAGAGATGCAATCACTAGAAACAAAGAAAATCAACGAGGGATGGTTGGAGTGTAAAACGTTAGGTTGTAACGGAAAACCTCAGATAACCGATGACACAACTGGTGAAATAATCTGCGGATCTTGTGGGTCCATATTGGCAGAAAGATCTGTTGATATCAACTCGGAAAAAGCAGGTGATTTTGAAGAGTTTTTAGCTAAATCTAGAACTGGACCAGAACAGTCACTTTCAATGTATGACATGGGAATGATGACTGTGATATCAGACAAGGATGCCATGGGAAAACATCTTTCAGATTCCATGAAAAATACCTTTGGTCGTCTGAAGAGACTTAACAGCAGAAGCAGGACACGTTCTTCTAACCGTACATTGAGATTTGCTCTTTTGTTTCTCCATTCCCTTAAAACCAAACTTGGCCTTCCTGACTCGGTGGCAGAAAATGCAGCTTATATTTACAGAAAAGCCATGCAAAAGAAAATAACAGTAGGTAGAAATTCAAAGATCTTGATGTGTGCATCTGTTTATGTATCATGCAGGCAAAGCGGAATTCCAAGATCTATTATTGATGTATCCCAAGCCGCTTTTGTTACCAAAAAACAAGTCAGCCGAGCTTGCCGGATTTTGATTGAGGTACTTGACTTGAATCTAGGTTTTTGTGAGCCCCTTGAATTTGTAGCAAAAATAGCAAATGAGGCCAAGATAACACAACAAACAAGCAGGAATGCATTGAAGTTGCTCCACAAATTAAGTGAAGAAGGTCTGACTAATGGCAAAAATCCTGTGGTACTTGCAGCAGCAACCCTTTACTTGTCATGTCTACTAAACGGCGAACATAAACTTCAGTCGGAGATAGCAAAAGCCTCTGGAGCCACCGCTACAGCTTTGAGAATTAGATGTACTGCTTTGAAAAAAGATCTTGGACTTACTGATGATTTATCCTATTGATGAGATCTGCTACTTATCAAACACAAATTACTTTGATATTTTGTTTCCCAATTTCCAGATTCGCTAAATACGTGCCTGCTGCGAAGAAGATTCATCTGAGCAAGCTTTTTGAGTTTTCTGTATGCAGTACTCTGGGCAATATTACATTCAGAAATAATTTGATTGGTAGATTTGGGTACATCTCTTGTTGATTCTAGTATGCGTTTTGTGTACGTGTCAAGAATGATTTCAGAGATATCGACATCCATTACAACAGGCAATTCAAAAAAATTAGAATAAATGTATAACGTACACACTGCAATCTATGTTCATTGAAATACAATGATGGCGCATTGTAAATCACAATGAAAGCTTTAGCAAGCGACAAATCAAAGCCAATAGGTGTTCTACTTGGGGTTTTGGCTATAATTGTTGTTGCCACCATAGCTCCACATGCTTTTGCAATTACATACACAGATGCAAATAATCCTCACGGTCCAATGGCAATGGTAGGATGGGCAGCAGCAATGTCAGTAGCTGGTGTCATGAGTGGCGTTGGAATCTTCACAGCAATTCGACGAAGTAAACTACATTAAAGAGAATAGATAATCCAAAATCTATTCACCCCATTTTTGAATTCTTGCAGGCTTACGCTCAATTGGTAATAAATTTAGTCTTACCAAGTCACGCATACGAAATAGGTTTACTTGTAGACTGGTACACATAAACTCCTTTTTGTTTCACTGTGAAAAGCAGAATTTATTACATGTTGCTCAATTTTTTCTCATATCTACGTATTAGTTGCATAATGCTTTTTGCTAACAATAAAGAGTTAACACTAGTTCGAAAGGATACCAATAACAGTTTATCATCCATTGGAAAAGAAAGCAGCCCTCTCTTTGCCCTCTCCACATAAGTAAATCTTACCGGACCCAAATCCCCATCAAAATCTTCTCTCATCCTATGCCTGAGAGCATTTTCCATGAAAAACATCTCTTTCCTAATGCTCGGAAGTTTTTCTATGATGCTATTACGACTTTGGCTTTCTTCTATCCTTCCCTTTTCATTAATTACTGCCACGAACGTGATTTTATTATTCATTGTTAGTATGGATCTACACAACTCATTTGATAACATATTAAATTTTGAACTGAGCATCATGGTGTTTCTTATCGTCATTTTACCATAAATCTTGGTTAGTATACACTGCAATCAGATTTTTTTAAATGAAATGGCAGCAAAATAATGTCATGACAGAACAAATTCCTCGTAGAAACGAAGGCCTCACCAGAAAAGACTTTCTTAAACTGCTTGCAGCGGGTAGTTGTTGGAACATCATCCTCAAGTAATCCCTATACAATTAACAACGCGGCAGCCCCAGAGTTTGATCAAGGGCATCTGTGATTCTTGCTATTTCTGCCATAGAAATAATAATATTTTCTGCAAAGAACAGAATGACATCTTAAATTCTAAATTTATTTTTTAATCTGTAAATCCACACAAATCATTTTTACACAAAGTCATTTTTATGATGTGAGAGCTCCATGTATCATATCGATCTCTCCTCTCATCCAAGGATGTGGTTCACAGTGATATTTTATTTTCACTTCTTTTGTAAAGAGGAATTGATATGACTTGTCTGGCAAGATTATTCCAGGAGAGCCAAACTCTCCACTGTACAGATCTTTGTAGGGTATGTCGAGCGTAATGGTATGGCCAATATCTCCCGTATTTTTCCAAATTACTAGGTTGTTTACACCCAGCTGTACCTCTGCCTTCTTTGGTACAAAATTCTGCTCTTGATCCTGATTTTCTGCACCAGGCACTATAATTATAATAGTTTTGTCCCCTGGATGCAAACGTCTTTTCAGGAATAATCGGCTTTGCGTTTAATTCCGGTAGAAAATATAACTGATAATATACGACCCACATACCACTACCTACCAATACCGCTAGTAGACAATCCCTATGCATGACTAGTAGGACGGTACAATGAATAATCCTCCTGTTACAAATTGATCTGGATTATTCCATTGCCAATCATGTATTGGATGCCTTTCACAAAATCATCATCCGATATTTGTCCGGCAGCCCACCAACCCGCATTGTTTTTTACCCAAGCAGGAATCTGTTGTGAACCGGTAGAACTTGATTGAGTTTGAGGTACTTTCATGATTCCATTTTGTATTAGATACTGTATGCCCTTTACAAAATCGCTGTCTCCCACAGAGCCCTGAGACCACCATTTTGCAGTGTTCTTTATCCATGACGGAATTACTACACTTGGAATGTTGTTGGTACTATTTGTAGTACCAGATGTAATAGATGATGATGCAAACGGTGGAGCTATCTTGACATCGACTTGTATCAGACCTGACTTACTTACATCGGTTAATCCGGATTCTGCTCCAGTGCCTGCAACATTGATTACATAATGAACTACTGGAGGAGGTTGCTTTTCTATGAAAGTTTCTTCATCATCACCTACGGCAGAATAGATATCCGTCCTTCCAATACTTTGTGCCAACGAACTAAGCTCGTGACCTTGGTCATCCACAGTATATATGTCATAATGTACATCTGGAATCCTTTGACTTGCAGAATACACAGGTTCAAACGTTATTCTCCAATCCATGGGACATCCTTGATGAGGCACAGAGGGGCTGTAAAGATATTCTATGGCGACGGAACCAGAATCGGTGGATTGGGTATCATGAACCGAATCAGAGGCAAAATCAGGTGTTGGGCAGTTTGCGTTTCCTACAAGGGGATTGGTTACCTGGACGTTGAGAAATGATGGAGGCTCTGCACTGTTTCCTTGCTCTAGCAAGCTATATTCGTAACCAATAGTAGGCGCCCCGCTTGTCTTGATCGCATACACCTTGGCCTTTACTGGGAATGCAAAAGATGGGTCTACCCAGATATAGCTATCCACTCCGCTATCACGGAAATAGAGAGTTGACGCACTGAAATTTCCGGCAGGAACTGTTACAGTCTGCATCCCAACCGAACCTATCGTGACCTCGCCAAAAATTCCAGTGTGCCCCCAAATTGGACTCAATACGTCCACAGGAGAGGTCTTTATAGCAAAAGAATCAAGCCAGGTCAATGTTAGTTTGTAAACGTTTGCGTAATTGGCAAGATTAGGGTCAGAATATGTTGGATCAGGAGTAACGTTGCCTGTTGTGACAGTGCCCTTTTGTACTATGGAACCATCATGGACTACCATCTGCAAGTTAAAACCGTTACTTGTCTGGTTCTGTACCCAAAAATCCATCTCAAATGGTTCTCCATTATGCCAGAAAACATCGGACACGCTGTATCTGTAATAGTCACCCGGTTTTAGTCCATCGCCGACATACCAAGTAGTTGCAAATACGTTAGGCATTACGGAAACTGCTCCGACCAAAACAATTACTAAAATGGTAAAAATTACAAATGGCGACCTAATAGTCATCACAATATAAAAAGTTGTCAAGGTTTCAAATAAATCAGTCACATATTCTCACTTGAATTTAAATCAGAGTCTTTGTATTAAATCAGAAAATCTTGTTTATTCAATTTTATATCATTGCGGTTTAATTTGAGAACAATGTATTGTTTTAAGTATTTTCATGTTCAAATTTCCTTACAGGTCATCTCGACGAGATCAACTCTCATCATAATGACCTTCCAAGGTGACCTGTACTTGGAAGGTCAACTAGAACACTTGTTGATATGATAATCTATATCCATTTTGATTTTATGATATTGCAGTGTATACTATCCAAGATTTATCCTAAGATAGTGATTTTCATAATATGATTGAGATCGACGTAAGCCTTCAGATAGACGCACCTCAAGAGAATGTGTGGAATATAATATCAAAAATTGATAATGATCCAAAGTATTGGTGCGGAATATCTTCTATCAGAAACATTTCAAAAAATCAAGATGTTATAACTCGTGAGCTTACTCTAGTTAACGGCAGCAAGTGTTTCCAGAAAGTAACTCTCTTCCAAAGAGAAGGAATACACATACGATGGACCCATGGACCAATTGTCGGCATAAAGGACATTTTGCTCACTAGCAATGGTAATGTAACTATCGTAGCGGTCCAGATAAATTATAGGCTATCAGGTGTGGTGCGTCTAGTTCCAAAGAGCATTTTGGAAGAATTGCAATTTGAGGCTGAGCAGGCGTTGGCACTAATAAAACAAGAAGTAGAAAAAAATCATTCAACATACAAAGGAATAGAAAATTATGAGTTGACTTGATAAATGAATGAAAAATACAATCTCAAACAAGTTTTCGCTGCAAAACCACAAAATCAAGAGATATTATCCTATCTCAAAATAGAGACTAAAGAAGAGGCATTAGGGTGTAAAACTGCTAGCTGTAAAGGAAAACCCTTGATTTCGGATGATGCCAATGGAGAAATAATATGTGGTTGTTGCGGTTCAATAATAGCTGAAAAATCTGTTGACGTAACCCCAGAAAAAACTAGTGATTTTGAGGAATTTTTGACTAAAACACGAACTGGTCCAGAACAGTCACTTTCAATGTATGATATGGGCATGATGACTGTCATCTCAAATAAGGATGCACTTGGAAAATCCCTATCAGGTCCAATGAAGTATGCATTTGGTCGTCTAAGGAGACTTAACAGCAGAAGCAGGACCGCATCATCTAACCGAACATTAAGATTCGCTCTTCTGTTTCTTTATTCTCTTAAGACTAGACTTGGCATCCCTGACTCTGTCGCAGAAAACGCAGCTTATATTTACAGAAAAGCCATGCAAAAGAAAATAACAGTAGGAAGAAGTGCAAAGGCCTTGATGTGTGCATCAATATATGCTGCATGTAGACAAAATGACATACCTAGATCTATCGCAGATGTTTCTCAAAGAGCAAATATGAACAAAAAAGAAATCAGCCGAGCATACAGGGTCTTGATTGGAGAACTTGACATGAACCTTAGTCACTACACGGCATCAGAATTTGTGGCAAAAATAGCAAATGAATCCAAGATAAGTGAAAAAACAAAGAGAGATTCACTGGAATTACTCCAACAATTAACAAAAAAAGATTATCCAATGGCAAGAATCCGTTGGTTCTTGCCGCTGCGGTCCTGTACTTGTCATGTGTGCTTAATGGAGAACACAAGACGCAGGGCGAGATTGCAAAAGCATCTGGGATAACATCTACTGCGATACGCATCAGATATTCTGTTTTGAAAGAAGAGATGGGCCTCTAAGTAAACACAGATTGCTTTGATACCTCATCTCCCACCTCCCATATTCTCCCATTACGTATTTGATGCGAAGAAGCTTCAGTTGTGCTAGTCTTTTGAGTTTCCTATATCCTGTGCTTTGTGAGAGATTACATTCTAAGATAATTTGATTTGCTGACTTGGTCAAATCCCTTGTTGATTCCAGTATGAACTTGGTGTCTCTATCAAAAAAAATTTCAGAGAGATAGTCTGAATCATTGCACTCTTGAAATAAATCACGCATCATTTTGAATTACCTTTGGTTATTGTTACAGAAAGGAAATCTGAGTCGTTCAACTGTAGAAATTTAGATCCAGAATTTAGATTATGTTGACTATTCTTAATCATAGTATAAAAATCACTATCTTAGGATAAATCTTGGTTAGTATACACTGCAATACTGCAAAATTCCAAAATTTGCCTAAAATTTACTTGTGAAATTCTTATTTTTTATATATGTAACGAATCATGACTATTACTATGCCTGCTATTATTCCGATGAAAATTATGGTAGGTAGTAGGATGTAAATCACGTTAAGAATTTGAAATTGTGGTGATGAAATAAAAACGGTAAATGAAGCAACATTTATGAAATTAGAGGTGTCAATTCGCACAAGAATTTCGTAAGTACCACCGTTTGGGAAAACATATTCTTGATAAAAATCTCCATCTTTGATCTCCTTGCTTTCAAATTTGTGAATAATACTTGAGGAGGCCGCGTTACCAGAGTTAGTTATTGTAATTGTCTCTGTAAAATTCTGAAAATGCTGCTGTGTTTGTAAATTTTGAACACTGAATAACATTCTAGACGGTTTTCCTGCAATAGGGCTGTGTGGATCCATATCAAATTGAATTAGAAGGTTTTTTTCTTTGTTTGTCCATTCTTGAAAATTAAGTCCGTAAAGATGTCCGTATGATGACAAATTAGGTACAAAAAACATGCTGAAAACAAGTGCAAACTGTGTCATTCTCAAAATGTAGTAATTTGTCTTGTTACTCATCATGATTATTTATCCGAGTGGCCATATATTGTACCCCCTGATCCATATCATTCCAGTCAAAATTTATCTTATAATCCAAAATAATTTAGATTTATTCATCACCAGTGTCTGTAACTGTAAATGACTGCAGAATATTTAAGGAACAAAAACTATCTGATAACGTGGAAAAAACAAGATTGCTTATTATGGTGGTTTTTTCCTTTTTGATTTTTTGTACATTACATGATGTTAAAGCATATTCAGCAATTTCTGATACAGTTACAGAAAGTATTTTTGGAAACTTGAACTGGCAGCCTGACGCGCTAAATTCCTATTCAGAGGTCATTGGAAATTATGAAATAGTACTTACAACCGATCCGCTCAGCCCTGAAGTAAACCAAGTCACACATATGCAGTTTAAAGTCTTTAATTATAATCAAGGAATTTATGGGGATAAATCAAACTATGCGGAAACGGGAGTTAATCATTTTTTGATGGGGATCAGGATGTATTATGGTGACAAACTTGTAGATACAATTCCGCCTCAGCTACATCAGGGCAATTTATGGAATACTGATTATGTATTCCGAGAATCAGGAAATCATGTGTTAAAAATTGATCTTTATGATACGGAGAAAGATAATAGCTTGATAACTTATATCTTTAATGTTCCTGTATCGACAAGTTATGGACCAATTTTCACGTATATCGTAGTTGTAGCTGCAATAGGATTTGCATCAACTATCATTTGGATTAAAATTTCAATGGCAAAGAAACAATCTTAATTCATTCAGAAAATTCAAATGAAATGGTATTCTTTTCAGCCTTCACAGGTATCTTTCTGTTGAAAACTTCATGAAATAACAGCTCTAGAATTGTCTTGTGATAAATAGACCAGTTTTTTCCAATGTCGTGTTTCATAATGAATGTATGAAAGCCATCTTGATGTGTGTGGCTTACCTGTACGGATGAGTTGATCATCCTCATTTTGAACCAAGACAAGAAGGATAACAGGTCCAGATTGCCCTTCATAAATAATGCAATGTCTCTTACCTCGTTTTTGCCGACCCGAGAGGCAATATCGATTACCGCGTCTTGTTTCATCTTGCCAAAAATCTGACTGAAGACTAGTTTGTTAATCATTACAAAGCCAGATACTGGTTCAAATACGTCCCATTCAAGGAATCTCCTTAACGCTTGATTTACAAGCGTGTTTGTGCTTACTTGGCGATTACCAGATTCTGTACGCAGTTTTTTTACGATCTCATCATCAAGCCTGAACGTAATAGTAGATGTCTTCTTTGCTGGCTGACTCAATCTCTGAGTTAATACACTATTTGCATTTAAAAGTTGCAGTACGGATGGAGATTTTTTTACTTTATTGCATATGATTACGTTAATGAAAGATTTACTCCTTTAGCTTGATTAGAGAAATGAGACTGTAGGTAGTTTGACTCATTACAATTGTTATAGTAAATAGAGGATCTTCAGCAGATTTTTTTGCCTGACAACAAGGACCGCTACTTTGGATTTGCGCTGAACACAGTTGGAGATACTATTCACCAACTGGAATACTAATTGGGATTTGTTTATTGCCTGTAAGCGACTTCATGTTGTATGAAGACATGCATGTATCAAATCCTGCCCATGTTTGGTCTTATACTCCTCTATTTTATGGGGGGAATCTTGATTGGTTCTGTTGGCGTTTTTTGTGTAACGGGAATGTCTGCTTTGAGAAGAAATCCAGTACATAGGTAACCTGTATTGCAATCAAGTAGAAATTAGAACCAGATATGCAAGCACGATGACACCAAAGACGACAAGACCGATGGTTGCCAAATATATGATGTTATGTTTTGGTACATAAACCCCCGCCTCTATAGCTTTTTGAGCTTTCAGATAATTTACGAGTGAGTAAATCAACAACAAAATTCCAAGACCAATCATACTCATGCCAAGCATAGTTGATGAATACTGGGTTGGCAAATTTGTTGGAATTGTTTGATTTTTTGTCATGATGCTAAATTCTCTAAGAAACAGACTGAATCTTGCAACTACAAAACCAAGTCCCATAAGAGCGATGCAAGTGCGCAACCATGCAAGAAATGTACGTTCGTTGGCAAGATGTTCAGTTGAGCGATCGGGCTTTTTATCTTCAGACAATTGTATGAAGCTAAATATTATTTACATATAAGGGTCAGGTTTGTACCTCATTAGAACATACAAGCAGCTCTCATAGGTCTGAACCCCGAAAATAATTTTACTTGACATCAAAATCACTTTCCAATTTAGTCTCTCCTGAGAGCAACTAAGGGAGATAATCTTGATGCCTTCCAAGCAGGAAATACACCAGCTACGATACTTAATGTAACTGATAATATCCACACCTTTGCAAGATCTGAGGGCGTAAAGATTGGCGGGATTTGTGTTGCAGGCCCGGATCCACCAGAATGTATTACAGTCAAGGCGCTCATAAGATAACCACCGGCAATGCCAATAATTACTCCCATGGTAGCACCTATTATTCCGATCAAGATGGCTTCTACCATAAACAGGGAGAGTACAGTTGTATTTTGTGCTCCTATAGCTTTCAAGGTGCCTATCTCTCGTATTCTCTCTGTTACTGAATTGTATAGAGTCGTAACAATTCCAACTGCCCCCACTACTAATGCAATTATTCCTATCATCAAGACAAACGCTGCATTTCCACTTGCAGTTTGTTCTCGTATGGCCATTATGGCTTTAGGAGTAGTTACACCAAGTGTTTGTCCGTATTGACCTGTAATCTCTTGCTGTACCGTACCCACATACTCTGGAGTTGTTGCAAGAACCGTCATGGAATCATATTTTTCAGATTTATGAAGTAACTGGTCTCCGGCATCTAGATTAATAATTACAGAGTTGTCCAAGTAGTTGTTACCGGAAGGTTGCATTATCGCTGTGACCAAAAAGCTTTTTGATTCTTGAACTTGTTTTCCAGTTGGATCTGCATAAGTATAAGTAGCTTGAACAGTCTGCCCCAAGGTAACAAATGGTATTGTAGCACCTGGTGGATTAGCAACTGTATCCCCCACTATCATGGAAGCACGATCGTTTGGTTTGATAGATGAACCATCAACATACTCAACATTTGGCAAGATTTCTTGGATCTTTGTTGGATCCATACCATGTACCGATACGTGTTGTACGTTACCTTCAGAACCAAGCTGAATTGAGCCCGAGTAACTTGGGCTTGTATCTTCAACAAATGGGAGTGATTTTATCCTGTTTACTATAACATTATTTATGATAAGAGAAGCAGTGGAAGACTCTGAGTGATATGAGTGTAACCCAGAGCTTACAAAAATTACGTTGGCTGCCAATGCGTTGAATTGTTTTTCTAAAAATGCAGATTGTCCTGCACTTAAACCATTTAGTATTACTACAAGACTACTTCCAAGAACCACCATGAGTATTGTCAAGATAGTTCTTATCTTTCTGTCTACAAGCGCCTCAAATGCCATTACACAAATTTCTTTTGCATTCATGGCAGGTACCATTTATCAGAATTATCAACACAAATTTCAATTAATGTCTGGGTTTTATTCATCATATTATTCTATAAGTTTGCAAATATTTAAAAAAAGTTTAGCAATCATTTGCAATCGCACCTTTGATAATAATGAATAACAAGATGATTTAAGTAAATGATCTTATAAATAATTTTAATGTAAACTTGGTTAATAAGCAAGTTTGTGCTATTGTAGTTTGAAGTTTTAGTGTCAAATGTAAAAAATCTATTTTTAGTTCTTGTTATTTTTATCGTACTGCTATTATTGACGTATGAGGCAACAATAACACATGATTCTGGATTGTTCATCACCTCAACAACAATTCTCGCATTAGTATCATGGTTTGCATTTATTAGTCTATGCGTGATGGGAGCGAGTCGAATTTTGATATGAAATATAGATAGTTGTTATGATTTTGGTTCGTCTTGTAAGACTCGTAAATCATGTTTTCAGAGGTATTTTGTCAAATAACGAATTATGATCGTATAATCATGCTTAAACAAAGTGGTATTAAACCAAAATCCAAATATACCCATCAATGGTGTCAAACTTTCAGGATCCTAAATTATTCCAACAAGGTCCTAAATACTGTAGTCAAGTAAAAAAATTCTCTGATCCTCTATTTACTATAACAATTATAACGAGTCAATAAAGTCCGCAAAGTCTTTCATGTGCACTTGTTTTGTTTTTTCCCACACTTTTTTAAATTTGGGTATGGTCATCATAGTCTTTGTCAGTTCATTCCATCGCAACCATATGCCAGATTCTATTGTTTTTGCTTTATTCATGAGATATAGAAATTCAAACAAATCAAGAAACGCTACTGTTGTGTAATACTCATCAGGATTATCTACTAGAGAAAAGTGTTCTGCAAACACGGGACTCTCTTTTGCCATTTTTGTAAATGTTTCAGTCTTTTCAAGGTTAAGCCTAGCTTCTATTACCCTTGCATAGGTCTGCTGCTCAGTCTGAAGGCGCATCTCTTTTTTTACTGTTGAAAATTGCCATAAAGAGATAGCAAGTATGGACGTAAGGATGCCAACAATAATGAGTTCTAAATAATCCATGAGTCTGTCAAATTAGAATTAAGGGTTGATTATCCCTCTACCTGTAATTTTACCTTCTTTTAGCATTGTCAGTGCTGTTGTTGCCTCACTTAGCTTGAATCTATTTGAAACCACTGGTTTGATTATTCCCCTTTTGGCAAGGGAGACCAGCTCAATCATATCAGTCAACGAACCCGTATAGGAGCCAATTATTTTATACGCTCTTGTAGGCATTGTAACGAGGTTTAGTTGTAACGCGCCTCCAAAAAGTCCTACAAGTACAACCCTGGCTCTTCTTCGAAGTATTTGCATATCGGTTTCGACCGTTTTGCTAGCATTGACAAAATCTATGACAGCATCAGCCCCAAGATTATCTGTCAACTCCATTATGGATTTTGTCACGTCTTGATTTTTAGAATTGACAGTAAAATCCGCGCCATTTTGTTTTGCGACTTTTAATTTTCCATCATCAATGTCCATTGCAATTATTTTCGCACCTGTTACTGTTTTTGCAAGCTGAATTGCCATCAAGCCAAGACCTCCCGTTCCAACAATGACAACATTATCATTGGGTTGTAGGTGCGTGTTTTTCACTGCGCCATAGGCCGTAAGTGCGGCACACGATAATGGTGCTCCGGTATCAGTATCCATGTCACCAAGTCTTACGAGATACTTGTAACTTGGAACAAGCAAGTATTCTGCATAACCCCCATCATGATATACACCTAAAGATCTAGGCTTGTCGCAGAGATTTTCATCTCCAATTCTGCAGGCAGGACAGAGGCCTTCTCCTATCCAGGGAAAAACAAGAACCTTCTCATCTTTAGTAAATCCTTCTACTTCTTCACCCATGGAATCAATTATTCCTGCCACTTCATGACCTGGAGTAAGCGGATATTTCACGCCCCTGTCAGTAGTCTTCATGAATTGACCAGCTAAACCCTCGTAACCCCCTTCCCACAAATGTATATCACTATGACAAACACCTGCTGATTGAACTTTAATCAAGACTTGCGAACCCCTTGGCTTTGGAGTCTCAAGTTTCTGTATTTCTAACGGTTCTCTTACCCTGACAATTCTTGCTGCTTCCATATCACTGATTGGTTATCTTACGATATAAGACATGACAATCAATTGCATTTAGGGGATTTTCATATAAAATAAAGTTCTTCTATTTTATTTCATATGGGCAAAATTGTTTTGGATGAAAAAATAGTGTGTTTTTTTGTTAGGGGATTGTTTGCCCATGCCAGATATTGCCATCTAGCTGGATTATTGAGAAAAATTCCCACATGTTTGAAATTCTATTCGACATGGTGATTGATTATTAACTGATCGTAAAATCTGACTGACTTGATATTAACAAATTCCAGCATGCCATACCTTGAAAGTTCTCTTCCAAAGCCGCTTTGCTTTACTCCTCCAAACGGAATCCTAGGGTCTGACACAACAACATTGTTTACCGAAACAATCCCAGAATCTACTAACCTTGATAATCTGTCTGCTTTATCCAAGTCCCTGGTCCAGATACTTGCTCCAAGACCATATTGTGATTCATTAGCAAGACGGATTGCTTCCACCTCATCGCCAACAACTGTTATTGGAGCAACTGGTCCAAACGCTTCCTCCTGTGCCATACGCATCTTAGGAGTAACTTCACCGAGGATTGTCGGACTGTAGAAATATCCCTTACTGCGCAACCTTGTACCACCTGTTAATACTTTAGCACCTTTGTCTGTGGCGTCTTTCACAAGCTCCTCTATTTTTCCAAGCCCTGCTGAATTTACTAGAGGGCCCATATCGGTATCTTCAGATGTTGGATCGCCAACTCTAATCTTTTCTGTTTTTTGGATAAACTTCTCGATAAATTCTTTGGCGATATTCTTTGTGACAAAAAATCTTTTTGAGGCAATACAGCTCTGGCCACAGTTAATGAAGCGCCCTTTTACCGCACCGGTAGATGCCTTTTCAACATCTGCGTCTGAACACACAATGAAAGGATCGCTTCCTCCAAGCTCGAGTACACATTTCTTTACCCTAGAGGTTGCTCGTTGTGCAACTTTTGCGCCAGCCAAGTTACTACCTGTGAACGTGACAGCATTAACAGCGTCTATGAGTTGTTCGGCCATGGTGGAATCAGCAACTGCTGTTTGGAAGACTCCCTCTGGCACCCCTGCCTCCTTGAACATATTTTCGATCTCAATGCCACATCGCATCGTTGCACTGGCTGGCTTTAGAACTACAGTATTTCCCGCCATCAGTGATGGCGCTGCAAACCTCAACGCCTGCCAATACGGAAAGTTCCAAGGCATTATACTTCCAATAACTCCAATTGGTTCAAATGTAATGAAGCTCTTTCTTGCATCGGCGTTTATAGCTTCATCATCGAGAAAAATTGCACCATTATCTGCATAAAATTCCATGACCCACGCACACTTTTCAACCTCTGACAGCGATTCCTTGATTGCTTTGCCCATCTCTTTTGTTGCGGTAAGTGCCAACTGCTGTTTGTTCTTTCTCAGAACGTCAGCAAAAATGTGAATAAAATCAGATCTTTTTTTGATGTCCTTTTTCCAATCCAAAAAAGTAGTTTGTGCCTTCTTTACTTTTTTCTCCAGTTCTTCCTTTGTTATATTATCATATTCAGCTAAAACTTCCTCGGTTGCAGGATTAATTGTCTTAATTACCATGAATTAGATGAACCATGCTCATTGGTTTGGCTTTGTAGTTTACCAGAGTTTTCATTACAACTCTTAATGCATTATTTCATTTAAGAAGTCAGTACACACTGCAATCTATGGTATTGAAATATAATAATTACATAAATTTTCCATGACTAAAGCAAAAAATATGTCAGAAATCAACGGAATCGTTTTCCACGATAAAACCATCTTTGGCGTTGCTACCTTGGATATTACAGAATTTGCCAATTCCAATAAATTTGATCTTGAGATTATTGGTTCTAACGGGCATGGTTCCTTGAAAGAATTATTTCTTGGTAGCACAGCAAACTCTGTTGTTCACAAGTCAAAAGTACCCGTTCTAGTGGTAAAGTAGATAATGGATATCTCAGATATGAAAGGCAGCCAAGGCAGCATTGAGGTAAAGGATCGAAAAAGAATCATCATCTTAGGCGGGGGATTTGGTGGAATCAATGTTTTAAGAATACTGGAGAACAAGTTTGAAAATGATTTTACTGTGGACATTAGCATAGTAAGCAAGGACAATTTCTTTCTATTCACTCCAATGTTGCCAGAGGCGTCTTCAGGCATGATTGAAACCAGACATATTGTTACGCCCATTCGAGCATTTTGTAAAAGAGCAAGGTTTTACGAGGCGACAGTAAGATCGATTGATTTTCAAAAAAGGCAGGTTACAATATCAAATGTAATTGATAGCAGAAATGATCAAGCAAATTGGCATGACGATATCTTGGATTATGACTGTCTTGTAATAGCTCTTGGCGGAGAAACTAATTTCTTTGGCATGGAAGATGTCAAAAAATGTTCCTATACCATGAAAAGTCTTGGTGATGCAATTGTTCTGCGTAATCATGTCATTGACATGCTAGAACAAGCTAGTATTGAACAAGAAAGGGAATTGAAGAAGGCATTGATGACCTTTGTTGTTGTCGGAGCTGGGTTTGCAGGTGTAGAAACGGTAGGCGAATTGAATGCATTAGTCAGGGATGCGGTCAGAGACTTTTATCGTGATATAGATATCAAAGACATACGAGTGGTTCTTGTGGATGCCATGGACAAGATACTGCCTGAAGTAAGTGATGACCTTTCAAAATTTGCTACAGAAAAGCTAAAAGAATCTGGGATAGAAATAATCCTGAAAAGTCCAGTCAGTTCAGCAACGTCATCAAGTGTGAAACTAAAGGATGGTGCAGTCATAGAAACCCATACGCTAGTATGGACAGGAGGTGTTAGTCCAGGTAAGATTGTAAAAGAGTTGCAATGCGAACATGACAGAGGCGGGCGAATCATACTTGACGGATATCTTGAGGTCAATGGTTTTGATGGAGTCTATGCGCTTGGAGACTGTGCGTCTATTACCGACATACATACCGGACGGCCATATCCTCCAACTGCCCAAAACGCAGTAGAACAGGCAAAAGTTGTAGCAAGCAATTTGATATCTGCCATAAGAGGAGGAAGTAAAGTTAGTTTCAATTACAAGTCACGAGGAATAATGGCTCAAATTGGAAAAAGGAAGGGCGTTGGAATATTATTTGGTATAAAGACTCACGGTCTGCTTGCATGGATGATTTGGAGGGCTTATTACCTCAGTCACCTGCCCACTTTCGAAAAGAAACTGAGAGTGTTAACGGACTGGTATATAGATTTGTTTTTCAAACCAGACATTACCCGATTGAAAACATTTACAGAAAGTCAGGAAGTTCAAGCAAAAACTGTAGTAGATCCAACGAATTTTACATTAAAACAAGAAACTAAGAGCGATACATCTTGAAGTCTAAGAACGGTTTTGCGTCAAAAGAAAAAGATTCTAGTCTTGAAAATGTCCTTGTATTGCAAGGTGGTGGCTCGCTTGGTGCATACGAATGTGGTGTATACAAGGCATTGGACAAACGCGGAATAAAGTTTGATATCGTGGCCGGAACATCCATCGGAGCAATCAATGCAGCAATAATTGCAGGAAGCAGGCATGATAATCCAGTAAAGGATCTCGAAGACTTTTGGCTGACTCTAGTCGAAAAATCAATTCCATCATTCCTACCAGAAAGGTTCATGACCATGTCATCTTCCATGTATTCAAGTTTATATGGAAATCCAAGTGCCTTTGCACCAATGTGGTTCAATCCGTGGTTGTTTAGCTCTTCATTTAATCACCCATATCTCTATGATACCACTCCTCTGAAAGAAACACTGAGAGAGTTTGTAGATTTTAACAAATTAAAGGAACCCGGCAGACCGCGCCTTATTGTAACTACAACTGATATAAAAAAAGGAACACGTGTCGTATTTGATAGCAGACATCATGACATCAAGGTTGAAAACGTACTTGCAAGTGTAGGCTATCCATTCTACGGAATTGCTTGGACAAAAATAGATGATAGATACTTTTGGGATGGAGCTCTGCTTAATAACACACCGTTGATTGCTGTAATGGATGCTTCCCCAAAGAATCACAAGATCGTTTTTGTAACCGACCTCTTTCCACAGGAACAGGATGATCTGCCCAAAAACATGATGGATTCATGGCATCGAGCTCGAGATATCATGTTTGCAGATAAAACGCAATGGGCCATAGATGTTTCAAAAAGAAATGAGAATCACCTTGATCTCATACAAAAAATGTATAACATTTTAGGAAACAGCCATCTTGATGATGAAAACAAGTCCAAACTTGAAGAGATTAAACAAGAGTACCGAAGACTTGTGGTTGAACAGGGTGCAGTAATAAAAAAAATAATCAGAATAGAACGTAAGGAAGATGTACATTATCTTTTTGAGGATGCTGATTTCTCATCAGGAACCATAAAGAAACTCATTGAAAGTGGGGAAAAAGATACTGAGAAGATTCTTGCCAAGACGCATGGATCGACCAAGAGAACCTAAGATGGTCTTTACAGTACTTGGACCCATCCAGACAAAGAGTCTTTTAGCGTAACAGGTTTTGACGTGATATTATTAAAAGATCTTTTGCTTGTCTAGTTATCATACCATCTTCGTTATTTTATTTAATACCTCATTTTCCACGTGTCTTGTCCATAACATCTCTGGAATATCTACTGCCAGAAATAGTACAGACAAGAGTAATGCCTCTGCTGCTGCAACAGCAATGTTTTGTATCCATTTCCCAATTCCAATATGTATTGCAAAGTTGTTTGAATCTCCACTAATCATTATTGTAAAAGCCCTGTCTGCAGTTATGATATCTCTGAGAATCCCCGCCTTCTTTGCCTGAATTATTATTCCTACTGTGGAATTAGATGTCATCTGTGTTTTGTATCCGTCTCCATCTAACATTGTGACTATCTGTTGTGCCAGTTGGTTCAAATCCTTGTTCTTGTTTTGAAATCTAACTATCTTTTCAGAGACCATGTCAAACAGAAAAGCAGAGTTTGTTTAGGTAATTAAACCATTTTCTGATTCTCATCTTGAGTACCAAATTACAGGATTGGATTTTTCATCTATAAAAAGCAATTTGTAAATTGGGAAAGCTTCTTTGATCATGATTGCAATCTACTGCAAATGACTCTACCGTTTTTCCATAATGAAAGATTGTGGGCATGTTCCATATGAAGAAAAACCAGATGAATTTTCCAAACTAGTGCTTGATTTTAAGTGAAAGAACATGTAAAAACTCATCGATGGTATCTTGGTCTTACAGGACTCAAACTTTGCTGGAGATTAGTTATGCCTAATGATACGAGATTGCATTTTCTAGTCCTATACTATGGATTTCCAGATCTGCGGTCCAGGGAAATTGCCGTTTAGGTTCTTCATAGAGTCAACTGCCCTCAAAATTTTTTTTACAAGCATGGAAAGTCCCGTGTCCTTATTCACAACTAGTACGATTGCCCCGGCAGCAATAGGTATAGAAACAATTCTGGAGTTTTCCCTTTCTGTTACGATATATTGAACAGCCCCAAAACTATCATCATAATCTCTCTGCATTCTAAGACTCAGTGAAGTAGCCATGAAAAACATGTCCTTTTGTTCTTGCGAGAGATTGATCTCAGTAGTGCATGCATAATCAATTATACGACCTTGTCTATTGATAAAACCAGCAAACTCAACTCCATGCCCTAATAGGTGGTTTTCAATAGACTGTAGGTCTATTTCTTGGGGCATGTCAGCTCATCGCATAACATTACGTGAGAGTACCTAATAAGACATGTCATATTCAATCTCCTCTTATTCCCTACTTTAGATCGTCATTAGATCCTAAATGCAGAACTGTTAGATGTACATGATAAAATCACAGCATTATGACAAACGTTCATTCTTTAGAATAACAGCATCATCTTATTTTGATGGCTAAGGCTAGTGGGAAACTAGTTGTTTATGCAATCGATTTATTGCAGCATCGTTCATTTTTTCTTCCAAAAGTTCCAAGGCATCTATTTCCAGTTCTTCAATGTTGTATAATGCATACCATTTCTGATGAATCCGTGTCTGTCTTTATTGCTACAGACATTTTTGGTACCAAGCTAGGAAGACTTAATGCAAGTTCGAAATCTACGACTGTATGAGACGCGGCACTATTTTGATGATTTTGGGAGTTGCCATGCAAGTCATAAGCTGGGTATTTTCCGCAACTTCTACTCACTTGTCTGGTGCTAGTTCAGATAGCCTTCATGGGATCAAGGTCGCTTTGGGATATGCAAGTATTGGCGGCTGGATAGCTTTTATCGCAGGTTTTATAATTTTGCAATTGGATAAGAGAAAGTTATTGAGTGACAGTAAAAAGAAAGATCAATCTTAATACTTGGGTATCAACGATTCCGGATTTGCTTAAACTGTATAATCTCTATTGATCTTCGCCCTGTATAAAATCGGTTGATGGTTTTACTGGTTTTTGCTTTTAATTAACAAATATAGTTCCTTGATTTCCTCATGACTAAGATTCTTATTTTCTAACATTTTGCGATTAATGCCAAAACATTCTATAGCCTTCCACATCTCATCTAAGGATGCCTCTTCTATTTGCATACTATATGTCATTCTTGGAGATACATACATAGATGTATGTATTATTGACCTACACCTTATTGTGAAACAAATGAGATTTACTTTAGTTTTACGTTTCAAACTGATGATCGGTTTATCTATTACGTACTGTAACTCTTGCTCGCGAAACCTTGAAAAAATTCCTCAATGTCTACTGTACGCTTTTAGTATTATCGATTATTTTTGGAATTCTGATAGTATCAGAACCAGTCTTTGCGCAAAAAGCTCCCACAAATCCAGATGTTACTGTCACAACTGACAAATCATCCTACATCTTTGGTGATACAATTGTAATTTCTGGTGCTGTTAAAACTGTACAAGGAAGCACTATATCCATCCGAATTTTAGATCCCTACAGTAATCTAATCCAGGCAGCGCAGGTTACCGTTGCCCAAGATGGCTCTTACACAGACGCTATAGAGATAACTGGTTCCATGTGGAAATCAGGTGGCGTTTATACGGTACTAGTACAATATGGTTCTGCAGTTCAAACCCAAACAACTTTTGCGTATACTGCAACAACTGCTCCAATCAATGATATGTTCCAAGTACAAATTCCAATTACTCAACAAACCTTTGATGTGCCATATACCATTAGCGGAGGATCAGTAAAGAATATCTCTGTTAACCCCTCAAATTTTACCCTGTCTGTATCCATACAATCCGATAATTACGGAGCCATTACACTTTCACTTCAAAGATCTTTACTTGATGCCAAGACAAGTAATGGCACTGATGATTCATTTACTATCTTAATTGACGGTACCGAAGTTAAACCGCAAAAGGAACAAGTAACTCCAAGTGACAGAACTTTGACAATACAATTCTTACAAGGAGACCAAGATATCCACATTATTGGTACTAGTGTAGCATCACAAAATGGCTCTATTAATACAAGTGCAAATTTGGCCACAAATCAACAACCATCTGCGCAAATTTCTAACATGTCAAAACTGATTCCAGCAGTACCTGAATTTTCTAATGGAATAATCCCGTTTATGATTGCATTAATCACTATTGTTGTACTTGCAAGAACCATGTCTAGGCAAATAATTAGGATATAATTCTAAACCTTTACGACAGAGAGCAGATTTTTTACCTTTGAGAGTCAGTTTTAATTATTATTCATAAGTCTTGGAATAGAATATTCTGTAATTAATCCCCATCCACGCTCTACAAGATTCTCTGCTGTCTGTAGCCTTACACAGGCTGGAGAATTATCTCCTGTTTTTATCACAAGAGTTGGAAGGTTGTCTGAGCACTCAATTTCACTCAAATTAACACCACCTTTGAATTGCTTCAACGGGCTATCGAGACAATTCTCAGTTTGATTACTTGGAACACAGAATGAATGGTGTGGTGGTGGATATGCTGGACAAAATGTACCACATGTAAGACCAGTTTTGGTTACATCTGTAATCATAGTCGATGAAGGATTTTCTTGGAAAATAGCATTATTGCCACAGCACCAAGTCCAAAGCTGGAAAATCACATTAACATTTTTCAATGCAACATTACAGGTTTGATTATCGATTGTCCAGTCATATTGAATATGATCAAATCTAAGATTTTCTTTCTGTAAAATTGATGTAAAATCCTCCGAGATGTTAGCTAATGCGATTGCTTTGTTTTGATTTACTGCACCAGACAGTGTTTTCTCTTCTGCTGTAATGGTAGCTGAACAATTAGTTCCTGTTGAATTTTCAGCAAATACTAGACTTGTTGGAAATAATAGTAGAAATACTAGATAGACGTATCTCACACCGTCATTACCTTCGTATTGATCTTAAAGATTCTCCAAATCATAACTTTTTAGAGAATGTAGTTATCGATATTTCTTTGATACCAAATATCAATAACCACAGTCCAACACTAAATACTCCGGCATAAATCAGGATGAGTTTAAGGTCACCTGCAAAATCTTGACAAACCATAGGAGGTATCATAATACTAGAATTCGATGTAGCTGAAGGCAAACATTGTGGGAAATGACTTGATTCATCGTTAACTCCGCTTACAATCTCAATTACTAATGGTATTCCCATAACTATCATCATTCCAAGGCCTACAGCAACTTTGAATCTGTGCAATGCTCTTGTAAATATGCCAAAATGAATATAGGTTTTGATTAAATTTGAATTGAACTCTCCAACAAATCATAACACGATTCATTTCCTATTTCGTTGAATTATTTTGAGAAAGACGAGATTTAGTAACAGCCGTGACTTGATAAATTGAATCTTAAACAAAAGTTTAATGCAGTTTTAAACTCTCTTAAACTTTATAATCATTCATCGTAATTTTTATTATGAGTAAAATTATGAAAAAAGCCCCAAAAGATGTAGACGCATACATTGCGAGAGCACCAAAAGAAATACAAAGCAAACTTAAGGAGATTAGGGCAGCAATCAGAGAAGTCGCACCGACTGCCATGGAAAGTATAAGTTACGGAATGCCTGGTTATGACAAGGGACGGATAGCTTGGTTCGGTCTTATGAAAACGCATATAGGAATCTATCTGCGCCCTCCGATCATAGAGGAACACAAAAATGAATTAGTAGATTATGAAACTACCAAATCTGCTGTCCGTTTTCCTTTGGACAAAAAACTTCCAGTTTCACTCATAAAAAAATTGGTCAAAGCCAGAATGAAGAAGAATAAAGTAAAAAATTAGACTTACCATTTAACAATTTCGAAACGGTACTTCATAGCAAACATATCTATCATAGACATCATATTTGCCTATACCACTAAAAGTTGTTAAACTAAAATTGATCTATCAGTAGAAAAATTTGAATTGAATCTTTAAAACCAATTCTGTTATTACCAAAAAACAAGTGTCAGAGCTTACTCCCGAGCGATTGCAGGCTTTAGCCCAACTTAATCGGCTAAACGATATCATCGCTAACTCTATGCTTACTATTTACAAATAATCATAGAGACATATTTTTTTGTTTTAATTTAGTTAGGTTTTCCTTTATCCTGCAAATCTTTAGCCTTGCCTTCAGCAATTACACAATCATGGCATAATCTTGGTTTTAAGGTTGCCAACTCTTTATGCTTCTTACAGCGTTTGCATACTTCTTTCATTTTATATCTGCTTTTTCGGCATCTTTCTTTTTGGCATCATCTTTTGATTTTTGTCCTGCTACTGCTTTTTTGGTGCTTTCAAGGTATGCAATAGTAGTTCCCAAATTTCCAAATCCCATTGAATTTAGAGACTCTGAAGGAATCAAGATGATGGTAGTTCCCTGGACTTTGATGGACTCATACAACATGTTTGACTGTCTTAGTGCATATGCTACTGGATTATCAGCATATACTCTTGATGCCTCGTCGAATTTTTTTGCAACCAGAACTTCAGATTCACCATATGTCACCCTAGCATTCTTCTCACGTTCGGCCTGTGCCTGCATTGACATTGCGGATTCCAGCTCTTGCGGTATTATTACCTGACGAATTTCTACACCAGTTATTTCTATTCCCCAGTTACTTGCCTCACTTGCAATTATGGTCTTTACATGTTGATTGATTTCTTCCCTGTTAGAAAGTACATCCTGGAATTGTGAAGAACCAATGTTATTACGAAGTGTTGTCTGAGAAACCTGCTGTATCATTTGATTAAAGTTCTCTACATTTAGTATTGCATCTTTGGCACGTTGTTCGATTATTTTGTAACGAAGTATTGCGTCTATGGTTACTGGGACGTTATCTTTTGTTAGCATCCTTTCTGCTTTAAATTCACTCACTTTTTCCCTTATGTCAACGACAAGAATGTTGTCCGCAAAGGGTAGTCTTGTTTGAACGCCAGGGCCAACCTGCCTTTGATATTTTCCTAGTCTGAGTATTATTGCTCTCTCATATTGTTTTATGATCATTAGAAATGCGGAAATAATTACTGAAATGCCTAAAGCAAGAGATCCGTATGTTATCAATCCATTATTCAATGCCAAGCCTATGCCAATGCCAAAGATGAGAATCAATGCTCCTACAATGACATGATAGCCAGATCCCTTTTGTTTAACAAATTTTTCTGAAAAACTATATGGCAAATATCCACTAGACAATTTTTTGTACCAATCACCATGGGCACTTGCTTGCATTTAAAGTGAATTATATCATGATGAAAAAGTATGAATCTGAAAGTGATTTGTAGATTTTAACGCTATTAAATGTGACAAGCTTTGGATTGAGAATTTAAGAAAAAATGGTCAAACTGCAAGACATATTGCATACTTCATCTTAAAATCACAACATGGTAACCATTGACTGTGCTTGCGACAATGAATTTGCACTTGAACTTGCAAGTTATCTAACGAACCACGGTGTTGATGCCACATCAGAAGAATCCCTAGTTGTAGTAAAATATGCAGATCCCGAAAAGATTCTAAGGTCCTTTCTTGAGGATACACGAAGGCAAGGATACAGTATACGCAAGATAGATTCTGAAAACTTCCTTATGTCCAAAGAAGTGCCAATCGAAGACTTTGGATTTTTCAGATGCGAGATGTGTGGGTATATTGTATCAAGTGAAGAAGAATTACTGATTCACAGGCGCGCACACGGAATTCAATTATTATAATTTCTATATTTGAAAACAAAAAAGGTAAAACTGTAATGTCAAGAGGATCAGAATGATTTATAGATCAATGGTCGATAATTTCACGTATGGGTAACATTGTATCTGGTTAGGTTTCTAAAGTGAAAAGGTATGCTAATGGCGAAATGGACATTGGTTTTTTCAGTGACGATGAGAAGATTGAACTTCATTGATCCTACTAAAGGAGGATCATTGACTAGGGAGATAGCCAATGCCTTAGCTGATACTCTTGGACGTGATATTTGGGCAGAAATTCAATTTAATGATGAGCATGTGGCAACGAATGTAGAATTACAAGAATTTAATATTGAAGAATCTGGTGAACCCTGATTACTGTTTTACAATCGAATAGTACGTTGCAGGAAATGACTGACCGTTAACATCAAGCCACACTAAAACATCATAGACCCCAGGCTTTGTCATTATCTTGCTTGCATCAAAAGAAACCGTAACACTATTGCCCTGGTCTGACCATTGATTTGCAATAATTACTGGTAAACCTGAAGTATTCTGGTAATATTGACCCCAAGCCAAGGGCTTGCCAACAATAGCTATTGGAGTACCGGTACTATAAGATGTAGCATGCTTGTTTTGTTGGTAAAGTGCGGGTGTTGGGAGTTTGTCATAGTCAATCTCAATGTTATCTATCTTACCTCCAGAAAGAACTCCTGAGAAGCTAACCATTCCAGAATTGTATGTGATTGGCTGGGTAAAATCGATATAGTTGTTTTCAAAGTTCTGGACGATTACAAATGTGTTATCATTGTATGCTATTCCCAAGCTGACACTAGTGTGGTGTGGATCCAAGATGTTGTCCTTGTGCCCCCAGTTTGATGATGCATCATTGTACATCATCTCATATTCCGCAGTCTTTATCTGGTCCATTGGATTTATTGCACATGCAAATCCTTGGCACAATGCAGTTGCCACGTTTTGCTCTACTGCGCCAAGGCCTCCATATCTTGTGTATGTCATGTATGGTTTCTCACCATCTGTCATCCAATGAGAGATCTGCCTTGTACCAAGTACATTTTCAGCCTGCGCCTGTGCTGCTTGGTTTGGACTAAGTACCACAGGCCCAAGTCCAGCTTGTGCTCTGTCTTGGTTTATCAATTGCAGGGCATAATTTTGGAGCTGAGTGCCGGAATACTTTGGTACAAGGAGATTGGAGATGACACTAGCTGGTGTTTGTGAGCTTGAAACTGCAGACACTTCTGCAGGATTTAGTATTCTTTGTACATCTTGCAGGCCATGCTCTATCATGTTATCCATTATTGGCTCTGCCAAAGTTCTAACTTGGACTGACTTTTTGTATAATGGAACAAAATTAACTCCAGCAAATCCTGCAACTAGCAAAATAACGATTGCAACTGCAATTACTTTTCCTATCACATGTGATTTATTCTAGATAATGTATAAAGATTTACGACACATTGTTCAGTAACAAAGTTACTGATTTTATATCAAGGCCAAAAAGAAGGAAAGCTACGTCAGTCTTTTAAGAGAGATCTCACGGGTTTTTTTCATGGAACAAAAATTAACATGTGCAAACCACTCGGAGGAAGAGGTTGTTCTCGAACAGATAGGATGGTCTAATTTTTACTGTCCAAAATGTGGCAACGACTATTCCATCGGA
>JBOGQX010000038.1:0-36059 GCA_050749285.1 Nitrosotalea sp.
GCTTCAACGAGGATCTTTTCTATCCCTGATATCATTTGGTTTGAACCTCCGCTTTAGATTGCTTGATGCATTTTCGTGATTCCATACTGTATATAGGAAAATTATGAATATTTTGACCAGCTAATGAAAAAGCCAGTCACAGGTATTGTAGGGAACTACAAACTAATTGATTAATTTTCTTCCGAGTTTTCAACCACAAGGACCAAATGAAAATATGACGTTTTCTTCCCCAATAGTTCCAACTCCATTTTGAACAGATCTTGGGATCACGTTCAATGGAAATTGCTTGCTGATAGAATAGAAATTGTCGTCATCACCGTTGAATTTTGCAAAAAGGTTGTATGTTCCACCGCTAATCCCCTTGGGCACAGCAATCCAGCTTACAGAAAAATTTCCATTATTGTCAGTTGTAGCACTCGTCAGGATTCTTGTGCAATCATAAGGCGAGTCGTATTCTATGAATATGGTCCTTTCTGGCAGTGGCGTTTTGTCATCAGAGGTCAAGAGCTTACCTGAAAAAGTAAGGTGATGTCCTTGCTCGAGGGTTCGTGGGATTGGATCCAATACTAGAGTTGTGTGGTGTACCTCATAATATTGGGCAAAAGACATTGGCATAAAAAAAACTGCCACAATTGTAGCGCTCATTAAGGCAGCAATGAAACCATTTTTCATCTTTCTCATCTATGAATTACTCTACACGATTTAAAGATAGTAACTGGGCCTTACAGATGATATGTGAAATTCTATATTAGGTAGTCATACCTATTACTTGCTGTTGGCCTGGGACCGACGAGTCACGCCCCGTATGAGGGCGACTTACAGATTGGTCCTAACTTGAGCGGAGATCAAAGTACTAACAAAAGGTGAATGGAAGGATTACGCTGTATCAAGCTACAAAAAAAGAAGAGATGATAGCAAAAAAATATATGAAAATGGATAGAGAATCAAAGACAGCCTGAGACAGCAGCCGTTCAATTGTGTTAGGCCAGCTGCACGTATCGAATTTCACATGGAAGGACCTTGATTCCCAATAATTTGTATGTGGGTCACAAATTATTTCATAGTACTGGACCACATAGTACTTTAGCCTATGATAAAACTAGAACAGCGTTACGCCAATTTAATCAAGCTATTATTTCTATATGTTTTCGAATACTTGTCAGCAAGTCGTAGCGGTTCTGGCAGCCATTCTCCTTCTTTTATCAGTGACTCTGTTAATTTGGCTGCGGTTCTCAAACTAATCTTGTTTCCTATGCTTACAAAGATCTTCTTGCCCTTTTTCCTCTCGATTGTATATGCTAAAATTTCATCATCCAGTATTACTGAATTACCTAATATTCTACCACATAACAGGCTTTTTGCAATCCCGATTGTAGGCTTGTCCAGAACAATTCCAATATAGCAAGCTAAACCGCATTTACGGGGATGCAGTCGACCGTTTCCATCGACAAGCAATACATCAAAATTTTCTTTTAATAACCTTAGTGCAGACAGGATAGGCCCCGACTCCCGTAACATCATCAAACCAGGCACATAAGGAGTCTTTACTTTAGTTCTTGATGTCACATGTGTCAAGACTTGCAAGGTTTCAGAATCCACTATTACTGCAGCAGCATACGCATCTTGACCTTTGTAGGAAACGTCAACGGCGCAGACACTTTGTATCTTCCTGATCCTGTCTTTTGTTATGACTTTGGAGGCAAGCTTTTGTTGAAGTTTTATAGCATTAGTATAAAGCGACATCGATCAATTTTCTTGATCATGATTCATAATGTTTCCCAAATTTGTTCGAATCAGACAAGACCTGTTAATTCCCATTAATGAGACAATATTGTACAGGACCTTGTAAGATTCGATTCTTATGATACACAAATAATGCATCAAATAGCATCCTTTTAGCGTGTCTTACAGTACCGAGCCTTGGGGTTCAGACATGGAAATCTACACATAATCCAATTAGAAATCCCTGTCAAAGATAAGTAAATCTTAATAATTTACAATTAAAGACCAGATCACTTGAACAATTACCTTATGTTATCATCACTTGCGGTTTTAGCATCTTTTTTATCATTTTCAATTCATGATGCACATGCAGTTACATATGATTTGAAAGATCAAGCATCATGCCAAGCTATTTCTGGCGCTTGGTATACATCAACTTCAACATGTACCATATCTGATTTCAGCCTAAATTCTGGTGATTCTTTGGCTGTAGATAATTCAGTTTTTCCTAACATTTCTTTGACAATTACTGATACTCTCGACAACAGTGGAGTCATCAACAACTCTGGCAGCATCGAAATCAGCAACTACGGTGTCTTCAACAACGACGGTTCCATCGTTAACTACTGTACCGTTGGATGCGTTGGAGGTACAATCAACAACGATGGTACCATTACTAACAACAATGGAGGCACAATCACCAGTAACAGCACCATCGTTAACAATGGTTCTATAAACAACTCTGGCACAATCATCATCAAGAATGGCGGCACCATCAACAACTACGCCAAATTCATCAACAACGACGGCACCGTCAACAACTATGGCACCATCCACAACAACCAATTAAGCGCTATCATCAACACCGGCGGTACCATCATCAACTATGCCACTATAGTCAGCGACGTACGCGGTACCATCACCAACTCTGGCACCCTGAAAAACATGTGTGGTGGAACATTCACTAGTAATGGAGACTTGTTAGGAAATCCAGTTAGCAATATTTCATGTACTACAACTCCAAAATCATCAACGGTGCCTGAATTTCCATTTGCAATGCCCATACTTGTAATTAGTTTTCTTTCAATGATTGTATTTTATAAAACAAAAAAGTAGAACTTTGCTAGGTTTTACAGGACTTAAGCTGTTAAGATCCTGCAAAGTAGAATGTTGTTTGGGCTTTTACGTTAGAGATGCCGTATTGTGCTGATATAGTATACGTTCCGTTTAATTTCCAAACATATGGAGTAGTTGTGATTGTACTCTCAAAGATGCCATCTGCAGAAACAGGAATTTGTTCGGCTTGTAAGAGTAAATAATTTGGATCAAGAATAATGATTGTCAGGGGAGTACCGGCAACTACCGGTTTAACAGTACCAGAGATTACAATTGCATCGCCCATGCTGTAAGAAGGTTTGTCTGTGTTAACAGTGAGGGACAAAGTTGGAGCTTGTTCTGTTGGTTGTGTCACTGAAGTCTGCATTAGCCATTGTGTTATGCTTGAAAAGTAGGTGTCACTGGCTTGATTAGCACCCCACCAGTTCGCGACATCTTTTATCCATGGAGGAATTTGTGTGTAACCAACTGATGAAGATGTTATTGGGTGCACTTTGATTATTCCCAGTTGAACAAGATATTTGATGCAGTTTTCAAATTCAGAATCATTTATCTGACCTTGCGACCACCACAATGCTACATTTTTTATCCACGGAGGAATTGGTTTTTCACTTGTTTGTATTCTCAAACTATCTGAGCTTGGTATATTGTTGGATTCAGTTGTGTTCATTTCAAATCCATCAATTCCGTAAATGGATCTAATTTCGTAAGCATCTTGTGCCGTAACCTTGGCATATTCTATTCCACCCTCCTGTCCCGAAACCATGATTGATGGAACAAGCTCAGTTCCTGCAATCCATCTGTCTGCCTCATCTTGAGAACTTGCAATAAAATGTCCCAATCCCAAAGCATGGCCAATCTCATGCTGGATTGCTTTTAGAAGTCTTGCCTGACTCTCAGTCACTTCTTGTGATCGACAAATCATGTCGTAGGTAATGCCATTTTTTTCGTATTCGCACTGTTTACCGTATATTGGCATCAGGTAGGGAATAAAAACAAGTGCAGTGTTTGTTTGAGGGTTAGGGATGGTTATTCCATTAAATGTTGTTCCACATGCAAAGTAAACTCCATTGTAAATTTGCCCGCAATAGTCCAATTCTTGACTCTCATAGACTATTGTAACGTTGCATGCGGGATCTAGATTGGCTTTATCACTTGGCGATATTATTATCTCGTTCATCTTCCATGTCGAATTTTTTCCAGACTCGTTGTTTAGTTGCGTTAGCCAGTTTTGCACACCTGTGTGAGTTGTAGTAATTACCATTTGCGCCAGATTTGGAAATCTAGTATCGTTTGGCTCTACTTCGCAAATGGTTGGCGTATATTTTAGTCTAAAATCCTCATACTGATAGCCCGAAGGTGTATCAGGACAATAAGGATCGCCACATGGATAGACTGCAAAGGCTTGAGAAATACTGAGAGTTGAAAGAATTCCTATGAGTATCATCCCCAAGTATATTTTCAAACGAATCTAGACTTGACTACCTGAATTAAACATGTTTCGCACATATTGTTCTTGCAAGTACAATCCTACAGCACGTCAAATGTGATTGATATTATCAACAGAACATTTTGTAGTAAATGATTAATAGCAATAAAAAATTATCTAGAGTTGTGCAAAGACCTGCCATAATACTGACTGTATTGATCTTTATTGGTGGAATTGCAGGAAGTGCTTATGCAACTACAGGTGAGATAATGCTGTCTACTCCAACAATAGTTGATACGAGTGGCCACCCAAAGACTGAGGTACACGTAGGAGAACCAGTTGGCTTTTCATCCGTCGTTACAAATCACAGCTCAGGAGAGCAGCGATTCACATATGTAGTACGAGTACTCCAAAACAGCCAGATTCAATTCCAAGAGGCGCTATCTGCAAATATTCTACCAAACCAGTCATTTACTGTTGGAGAATCTTGGACACCACAAGCAGCTGGTAGCTATGTAGTGCAGACGTTTCTGCTCAACGGAAACATAATGAGCCCACCAACTAATGTAATACAAACTAACATTACTGTAAAATAAAAAATGCACTGGAAAGATTTTTCATGTCTATCATGCAATCGCCACCGTAAAGTTAACTAGATTTTCAATACCATTCTGCAATACGTTGCTAACTGTACTCTGAAACATGGTGTCTACAATGTTTCTGTCCAAAGCCGTTTCTCTTACAACCATACTGGCAAGTCCTGTCTGACAGAATGCATAGAGGATTTTATTCGAAATTTCATTTACTTTAGGATCAGAGATTTGTTGAACTCCGATATCCAGTCCTTTCTTTGCTAACTCTTCAATTGGTTTATCAGTTTGACGTTCTTCTAATTTCTTGGCCATTTTATACGCAAAATTTCCTAGTTGGTATGCTCTGAAGGCTGGATATATCCACGGTTGACCGGTAGCAAAAGAAGCAGTTACAAACACTCCATCAAGAAAGGCATTCCATGACACCTGTTGACCGATGTTTTTTACTTTGGCTATAGTGGAAGGCCTGATTGTTCTTATAGGAAATCTGGGATCTCTAAAAGTCGGAATTCTAACCTTAGCAGTTGAATTGTAAAGCTGTTCACGTGTGATTCCAGCGCTCCTATATTTTCCTAGCCCAGCCCGGAAAGGTGTGCCAAACTTTGAATGTCGCGTGTGTGGTCTTTGATGAGACCCTTTTCTTGCCATGCTATCTAAATATCTTTAAAAGATCTTAAACTATTTGTTCAAGTTTAGATTCTGGTTAGCGGCACTTCGATCGTATCCGTTAAATCAAAACCTTACGAAGCATCATCATGTCGTATATATGCAAGGAATGTAACCTGCCGTTCTTCTCAAGAGACGGTTTAGAGGTTCATATTGAAAGATCGCACAGGAAACCACGCAAAGAAGGATTGGATTCTTTTAGCTGAAAACGATTCTTTACTGTTATATCCTGTGTCTCATCCGCGACGAAATATGCCTTTATAAACTATTACTACCATAGTAATAGTATGACATACCATGAATTATGGAACATCATGGGAAACTGGAAGAAGGAGTTTACATCCACTGACTTTTCCAGAACTTTTCCTAGCCCCGACCATAACAAGGTCTTGCACGATATGGCAAAGAAAGGCATGTTGGAAAGGACGGGTTTTGGCAGATACAAGGTAAAGACCCCGTCGGAGTACTTGACTTCCAAAATGGACTTGAACAGGGCATACGGTTTGTTAAACGAATCCAGGATGGACTATGCGTTGACTGACGTGGACAGCGTCTTCATATGGACAAAGGGCGGTTACCAGGTTGACAGGTTCTTTGGCTTCTTTCCCATACATTTGAAGATCAGGGAAGAGGATGCGGCAAGGTGGCGCAGGTTCTTTTCGTCGCACAGCCAGCGATACGTGAACGCGGGTTCAAGCCCAAAAGAAACCTTGTTTGGATTGTTCTACGTCTTGCATCAAGACAAAAAAGTAAAAGGAACGGATGTCGACGGATTGAGAATCGAGCCGTTGAAGGAAACCGTGGAGTTCTGCAAGAAAAATATCATCTCGTACCAGCCTGCGTTGGAGATGTTGGACGAGATGTATGGATTGAAGTTGGGAGTAAAGTACAGGGAAAGAGAAACTAACTTTCAGTGAAGATAATGAAATTTAATTACGAGGCAAGGGAGAACGAGATACTTGATCTGCTCAGGAGGCTGCAAGAAGAGGGCATAGAGTTTGTGCTAGTAGGAGGATATGCGGTAAGCGCGCTGGCAAGCCACAGGTTCTCGGTAGACTGCGACCTGGCTGTTCCAAAAAATTCTGTAACCAAGATTCGTTCATTGCTTAAGAGCCAACTATACAAAAAAGTGCAGGAGAGGAAAGGTTTTGACAAGGTTTACGGCGGCTCGTTTGAAAGTTATGTCAAGAAGGTGTCAGGCCTCGATGTGACTCTGGATCTCCTGATTGACAGCCTGGTATCAAGAGCCACCGAGGCATCGTGGAGTTATAAAGAGATCAAATCACTTACAAGCACACAGACAGTAGCAGGCGTGTCGAAGGGAGTGGAAAGTCCGGTGCCGTCAAAGGAGATGATGATAGCGTTCAAGATTCATGCTGGAAGGCTTTCCGATGCAAGAGATATTGTCATGCTGGCAGACGGCGCAGACTGGGATCTGGTTGCCAAACTTACAAAGAGGGGAACCCTGGATGCAGTGAAAGGTAATATCGATGGTGTCATCAAGATACTTGAGGATAAAAACACGGTAGATTCTCTCAAGGGAGTCTACTCGAGGAAGGGTGATGTAAGCAAGATGCTTACTGCTGCAATCAGGCACCTGAAGGCACTTGCGGATAAAATCTAGAATCTTAGAATCAGACAATTTTTCACCAGCGTTCTTCTGTCCTGTCCTCATGTTTTCGGTTTTGATCTCTTCTTGGTCCTGTATCTCTTTACCTCGCGCCGGATCTCCTCTTCCGAAATTTTTCCATACTTTGCAGTTCTCGAGTCAATCCTCTTGTAAAGATCCTTCAAATCCTTCATCACACGGGAAATATGCGTTGTCATGTAATTACAATCATTTCTTATTTTCTTATCCTAAATAATTAACGGTTTTAGCATAAAAGTCCATTCCTGCAACATTCAAGTAAATGGACACGAATATCAAGACATGAGACAGAAATCGCTGATTGCAAAAGTACTCGGATATTCACCAAAGATGAAGATCCTAGACTACTTGCTGGACTTTCCGACAAACGATTTCACAAAGAAGGAGATCATAGACTCGCTTGGTATGAGCAAGCAGACATTCTACAAGTACTTTGATGATCTGGAAGAAGTCGGAATAGTCAAGGTCAACAGGACAATAGGAAAGGCAAAACTCTACATCGTCAACCGCAACAATCCTGTTGTCAAGGATCTGGTAAATCTGGAAAGGAAGATGTCGATGCAGATCGCAGACTCGGAAGAAGAGAAACTGAGGAAACCGATTCCTGCCAAATGACAGAAAAGGACAATGAGCTAGTATTTGGATAAAATGTTTAAAGTTCAAGATTGTAATGTCTTGTGGTGTAACTAGATGAAAAAATCTTCAGGTAAGAGTTCAGAGAACAGTGACAATTTATTTAATCAGTTCAAAGAAGCTTCGAGGCAAATATGTGATGATCTAGGCATATCTTATGAAGATGTAGAAGCTGAAAGATATGAGACACCAACCGTCGGAGTTTCTTACACGGCGAGAGGTATCGGAAAGGGACAAGAGTTTGATTTTCACCTAAAGACTGAGACAAAACAGTCTGACGTAACAAGTGGCCAAATGTCTGCATCGCTTCAGATAATCTATGATGAGGGTAGTGCGCCATTTTACTTTGATGAAAATCTAGATGGTTTGAAATCTCACAGCAATTTTCTTTCACGGTGGACGGCGTGGGCAGTTTTTAATTTCAACCTGAATCACAATCCTGCAAATCTTGAATCACTCTTCAACGAAATGCAAATCAGGGTATATGGCATTCCCAGATACAGCTACCCAACAATGGGTGAGGCGCATCTGCTTATTGGTGGCATCAACCAGTTCCCTCCAGACAAGATTCTCGTCTACAGATTTCGTCACGTGGATCCTTCAGTGAAATATAGATCATTCAGCTACGCATTTCTGGTTTCACACAATAATTTTCGTAGATTCTGGGTGTTCTTTCCAAGCTGCGGTGGGTTGGACAGCGGCGGAGCTAGTGGTGATTTGCACACGATGGAGCATCTCATTGGAACTGTAAAAACAAAAGTGGAAAGGAAGAGTTTTGATATAGATTACAAAAATTTAGAGAAATACCTACAAAAGAATGCTATCGGTTTTCGAACCAAAGCTGAATATGATGATATCCACATGTCATTTATAGAGCCGTCTGAAGAAAAATTTGGGAAAGACTTTGTTCATTCCTACTCAAAATTCAGGGAAAGATATGATGCAGAGGATTATTCCGGGGCTTTGCGTGACCTCCGGGCACTAGTCCAGGAAGCAATGGAAATTACATGCGAAAAAAAGAAGGTGGATTTGGGGAACATGCAAAGTCGTAAGATAGGAAATATCTCTGCTAAGATGAAAGAATCTCAGATAATTGATGAATCATTATACAACTGGTTTCTTGCATTCAGCGCCGAGGCAAACAAGGCGTCACATAGAGGATTCCCGACAAAAAAAGACATGGAAAACTATACTCTTAGGCACAGAATCATGGCAACATTTCTTTTGGGGACTCATCTTGTCGAAGAGCTTGAAGATGTTTTAATTCCTTCAAAAACTGCGAAGGCAATATCTGTCAATGAGTTCAAGATAAAAATATCCACAAATGAGGTTTCATCATGAATGATATATCCTTGATGATAATTAGCATTAAGCAAAAATATGGAAAGGGGCTTTGCAGCCACCCCGATGGCTTCCCACTTTTCTTAACCGGTAATTTTTCGGCTCTTAAATCATTTTAACCATCTACTCTAAGATAGAACATGCTAGAAGGTAAGATAGGAAAACGACTTGCTAGACTAGTTGATTGCAAGGTAACATGGGATGACCAGATATTAGATCTTTATTCAGTTGATGCCAGTTCATACATTCTAAAACCTTCCGTGGTGGCATTTCCCCGAAATGAAAATGACATCATCAAGATTCTCAGGTACGCGTCAAAGAACAAGATTCCTGTAACCGCAAGAGGAGGTGGTACTGGACTTGTGGGAGCGGCTCTAGGTAGTGGGATTATCTTAGATATGAAACATCTTGAGAGGATCAAGATAGGGCCCGATAATGTTGAAGTGGATAGCGGTGTTTCCAAAGGAAGATTGGATAGAGAACTCAAAAAACACGGAAGGTTTCTAGGGCCTGATCCATCAATAGGCCCTTTTTGTACCATTGGTGGAATGGTAGCAACTAATGCAAGCGGCAGCCACTCTCTGAAGTATGGCAGCATGATAGATAATTTACTTCAAGTAAAAATTATCACATCTTATGGAAAATTAATAACACTACCTAACAAAGACAATATTGGAAAAAAAATCATTAAATTGATAAAACCACAAATTCAAAAAAGTTTTCCTCTTGTTTCTAAGAACTCGTGTGGATATAGAATTGATAAAATAAAATCAGAAAAAGACATTCAAAAAATCATTACAGCGTCAGAAGGTACGCTTGGGATAATTGTTTCTGCGAAACTCAAAACAATACCAATTCCAAAAAAGGTAGTTCTAATCACCATATCATACAAGACGATAAAACAAGCTGTACTAGATGTTACAAAGATTGTTAAACTTGAACCCTCCGCTCTTGAAATAATTGATAATAACATTGTGCAACACATCAAGACAAAAATCCCAAAAGATACGCATTGTATGCTTTTTGTAGAATTTGATGAAAATCTAGTGAAAAACATAATTTCAATCAAAAACATATCATCAGGTAAAATAATCAAAATAATTACAAAACGCCAAGAAATAAGCCAGTGGTGGAGTTTCAGAAATTCTGCATTATCATATAGCCTAAGAAGTATCTCAAAACAAGAGACAGTGCCTTCACTTATAGAAGATGCCACTGTGCCAGTGGAAAAACTTCCCCTTTTACTTGATTTGGCAGAAAACCTTGCTTCCAAGCATGATATGAAAATGGTCATTTATGGCCATGCAGGTAATGGAAATCTGCACATTAGACCAGTTTTGAAGAAGAAGGACAAACGACTAATTAAGAAAATTGCAAAAGAGTTTTTCTCAGGCGTGATACTCTTAGGCGGATGCATAACAGGAGAACATGGAGATGGTCTTGCAAGAACCGAATTTGTAAAGTTACAATATGGAGATGAAACCTATTCTCTATTTAAGAAAATAAAACATATTTTCGATCCTACAAATATTCTCAATCCAGGCAAAATTATTTCCCAAGGAAGTACAGTGACAAGGAATTTGAAAATTTAGTAAATTTTACAATTAAAGTTAACTATATAAAAATTTCAAGAATATAAAACAACAGATCACTTTATTTTAGTTCCAAGAGGAACATCTTCGTTAACGGTGAGCCAGAAAGGTTTGTCATTAAGATCAGCAGCTAAAAGCATAGCATTAGATTCGATTCCAGCAATTTTCCTAGGTTCTAAGTTTGCAATGACTATGACTTTCCTATGCATCAATTCTTCCGGTTGGTAATATTCTGCGCCGCCAATTATTACCTCTCTTTTTTCTTCTCCCAAATCAATTATGCCTTTTACAATTTTAGATTTTCCTGGAATTTTTTCAACCTGAATTATCTTGGCTACCCGTATATCTAATTTGGAAAAATCATCATATGTTACTTCAGTCATGTAGGAGAGAGTTGTAGCGTTATTAAAATTGATTTCTAAGAGGTATTACTAAAGTCCAATTGCCTAGCCTAGCAAGAACAAAACAAGTCACAGAATAAATAGGAAGACATGATTTTCTAACATGTGGCTCAGATTCAAGCATCTATCGAAATTAACGCCCCCCTTGAGAAAGTATGGAATATAATCTCAGATCTTGATTCAGAACCAAAATTTTGGAAGGGTACAAAAGAGATACGAAACATAACAAAGGATGGAAATGTAGTAAACCGTGAAGTCACAATAGCTTTCAAGGATTCCAAATGTTTGCAGACTGTGACCATTTATCCCAAGGAGAAGATTCATGCACAGTTCACAAAGGGAATCATAGATGGCACAAAAACAATTAGCATATCACCTCAAGACAGCAAAGTCAAGTTAGAGGCTGTTTGGGACATTAAACTCACAGGAATGATGGGAATGTTCACAGGAATGATTAAGAAACACATTCAAAGTGGGACAGAACAAGCCCTACAAAGCATCAAAGAAGAAGCTGAGAGGTAGGCTAATGAATATTCTAGTGGACATTTTTAACTATGCTTTAACAGCGATACTACTTGGAGTTGCAATAACATGGATTTTACTAATTAGATCGATGTGGATTACCTTTCGTGACTCTCCTTTCTTGGATAGATTTGATTCAAAGCCACACTCAAAACCAAAAGTTTCTGTCATCTTACCTGCAAGAAATGAGGAGGGGTTTATTGAAAGATGTCTTAATTCCCTAATTGAACAAGATTATGAAAATTATGAGATAATTGCAATTGATGATAGATCAGAGGATAGAACAGGGGAAATAATAAAAAAAATTGCGGAGAAGAGTTCAAGGGTAAAGTATGTTCTTGCAGGACCCAAACCTCAGAAATGGATGGGTAAAAATTGGGCTTGTATTGAAGGATTCAGGAAAGCCACTGGAGATTTATTACTTTTTACTGATGCAGACACATTCCACAAAAAAAATATAATTTCTCTTGCTGTGGCGCACCTTTTGGGTGAGAATCTTGATGCTCTAACCGTTATTCCAAAGATGCTTTGCCTTGACAAATGGACCAGAATTACCCTACCTGTATTATCAACATTTTTGCATACGAGGTTTTCTGCGCTTCGTGTAAATGATTCTTCAAAGAAAACAGGTTATTTCTTTGGGAGCTTTTTCATAATTACAAGAAAAACGTATGAAACGGTAGGTACACATGAAGGTGTAAAATCTGAAATTGTGGAAGACGGAGCACTAGGAAAAAAGGTAAAGGAAGCTGGTTTTAAGCTAAAGATGGTTAGAGGCGAACACCTCGTTGAAGCGGTTTGGGCAAGAGACTGGACTACACTCTGGCATGCACTAAAGAGATTGATGACTCCATTGTACCTACAAGCAAATTCTGTGGCAGTGGCAATTTTTGTTGCAGTCTTGTTCTTACTGTTCATGCCATTTCCAATATTTGTTTACTCTGCTGTATTTTCAAATCTATCCGAGTCATTTTCTATTCTTTTTGGGACTTCAATATTTGCATCTATGCTTGTATTTCTAGGAAGTGCAATAGATGCAAAAAAAGGACTTGGTCTATCCATCAAGTATGCGTTGATGTCACCAATTGGAAGTGCGATTATCGTAGGAGGATTTGCAAGCGGTATTCTGAATGCTAAAAGCAATAATGCCGTAACTTGGAGGGGTAGGACTTACTCCATGGTAGATACAATTCAAAATTCAATTAGCTTGTAATGCCTTGCCGCAATTAGATAAAAGGTCAACAAGAATAGGATATGCATCAGCTATTCTATGTGCAATTCTAGTAGGTTCAATCTCTACTGTTTCCAAGCCAGTTTTGGTAAATTCCAGTCCTCTCATTTATGCTTCCTTTGTATACCTTCTCGCATCTCTTTCTTCCATCCCTTTGGGGCACAAGGCAGAAAAATCCAAAGTTCAGAAAAAAGATTGGCTTATCATCTTAGCAATAACACTTACAGGTGCGGTCATAGCCCCAATTCTTTTTTTCATTGGATTAAAACAAACTACTGCTTCCGATACGGCCGTATTATCAAACGCAGAGACCATATTCACAGTTTTATTTGCGCTGATATTCTTCAAAGAAAAACTCAGACCTTTGGGTTATCTTGCCGTTGTACTAGTTCTCATTGGAGTTGTAATTGTGACCACAAATCTACAATTTACCAATTTTCTATCAGATATCAAAAAAGAAGGAAATTTACTAATTATTTTATCAATGGCTTTTTGGGCGTTGGACAATAACCTTAGCAAAATAGTTACTCATAGAATAAACATCTCAAAAATAGTACAGTTGAAAGGTGCCATTGGTGGCAGTATTATTCTAATTTTTGCATACCTCACCGGTTCTACAATAAACATTACCTTGATTCAGATTCCTAACCTACTCCTTGTTGGAATGGTGGGATTTGGAGTATCACTCTATCTCTTTTTACACAGTCTAAGAAGGATAGGCACTGTAAAGACCGTCCTTATCTATTCAACAGGCACCATATTTGGCCTCTCGTTTGCATCAACATTTCTACACGAAGTAATTGGCGTATATCAAATCGTAGCAGTAGCCCTAATGTTATTTGGCATATACATTATCACAAAGGAAGGAGGACAAAGCGTAGAGAAGGTACATGAAAAGTGACGTTAATTTCTTTTCCCGTTAGAGAAAAAATGATTTTTAACCATTATTTTAGGTGTAACAAAAAAATCATTGAAACAAAATAATATAAGACTACGAACTACAAGATTGTTCCTTGAGTAAAACTACCGCAATTTTAGGAGGATCGTATGGAGCGCTTGTTATCATACTAGTATTCATTTTTCTTTTCTCACCAGGAAAATTCGACATATTACATCAAACATCGCAAACAAATTCTAATTTATTTGATCAAATTAATCCCAAAAACCAACAGCTAAGTCTGGCAGATATTTTTGCAAAATCAGATGATGGGGTGGTTCAAATAATAGTTCGCAAATCTAATGATTCCTCCACTGAAAGAGACATTGGTTCTGGGATTGTTTACGATACTTCAGGCCACATCATAACCAACAATCATGTAGTAGAAGGTGCTCAAAAGATTAGTGTTGTATTTCATAGCGGTAAATCATATAACGCAAATGTTGTTGGCACAGATCCTTATGCAGACTTGGCAGTCATTAAAGTAGATGCAAATGCGTCAGTTTTGTATCCTTTACCATTGGGAAACTCGGCAGATCTTAGAATTGGTGATGAAGTAGCTGCTATTGGAAACCCATTTGGTCTCTCTGGTTCAATGACTCAAGGCATTGTAAGTCAACTTGGAAGATTGCTGAATCCTCCCGATAGCACTTTTTCAATACCAAATGTAATACAAACTGATACGCCAATTAATCCAGGAAACTCTGGTGGTCCTCTACTTAACATGCAAGGCGAAGTAATTGGCATAACCGCTGCCATCCAATCAGGAACTGGCGAGTTTTCAGGAGTAGGTTTTGCTATCCCATCAAATACAATGAAAAAAATAGTTCCAGTTCTCATAGAGGCTGGCCATTACAAACATCCATGGCTTGGCATATCGGGAGTAAGCATTGATTTTGATCTGGCAAGTATCTTGCAATTACCTGTTTCAAGCGGTTTTATGATAGAAGTGGTGGTGCCCAATAGTCCAGCTGCTATTGCTGGTTTGCGTGGACATATAGAAAACAAAACGATAGATGGGACAAAATATGAGATTGGAGGAGATATAATTACTGGGGTAGATGGAAATCCTATCAAACAAATTGAAGACATTCTCAATTACTTGCAGGATAAGAAAACTGTTGGCGATAAGATAACACTTGAGATAATTCGAGATGGTAAAAAAATGGATGTAAGTCTTACACTGCAGGAAAGACCAGCGCAAACATAGTACAAGCATAAATACAACTCCCATAGTTACATGACTAGTTGAGCGAAATCATACTCAATTCTGAATTATTAAGCAGTGTAACTGAAGGAAGGGAAATTACTAAAGATGAAGCATATCAAATTTATCAAGATGCAGAGAATGAACCACTAGAGATTTACAAGACGGCGGAATTTCTCAGAAATAAAAACAAGGGTTCAGTTGTTACTTATTCAAGAAAAGTATTTTTTAATCTAATTAATCTGTGTAGAGATACTTGTTCTTATTGCACCTACAAAGCTGAACCAGGGCAAGAAAAGATTTCAATGCTGACAAAACTAGATGTAGAAAACCTAGCAATTATTGGAAAAAAACACAAATGTACTGAAGCCTTGTTTGTTACAGGTGAAAGACCTGAACAGAAATACGAAGAAGCAAGAGCGTGGCTAAGAGAAAACGGATTTAGGACTACTGTAGAATACATCATGCACGCATCAGAGATGGTATTGCGTCTAGACCTATTTCCACACACTAACGCAGGAAATCTTACAAAATCTGAAATGAATGAGTTAAAGAAGACAAATGTTAGCCTTGGGTTGATGCTTGAAAATTCAAGCGAAAGGCTAAGTGCAAAAGACATGCCTCACGAATTTGCGCCAAGCAAGAACCCAAGGGCTAGGATTCATGCATTAGAGAATGCGGGAGAATTATCCATTCCCATTACTACAGGTCTTCTCATTGGAATTGGAGAGAGCCCATTTGAATTAATTGACTCGCTGTACACCATAAAAGAAATAAACAAAAAATATGGCCACATACAGGAAATTATTTTACAAAATTTTCAACCGAAATATGACACGAAAATGCATAATTCACCAAGACCAGAAGAGAAATATTTCAAAACTCTAATTGCTTTAGCAAGAATAATCATGCCAGAAATGAATATCCAGATCCCTCCAAACCTTTCTCCAAATTCATATTCTGATTTTCTTTCAGTTGGGATAAATGATTGGGGTGGAATATCCCCTGTAACTCCTGACTTTGTAAATCCTGAATATTCCTGGCCTCATATTGAAAACATCAAAAAGAATTGCTTGAATGCAGGTTTTGAGCTAAGAGCTAGATTTCCAGTTTATCCAGAATTTTTTTCCATGGTTCACCCAAATCTGAAATCGAAAATGTTGGAAATTGCAGATTCAAATGGACTTGTATGTGAGGAGTTTTTGGATTGAAGATCCAAACCTCTCTGTTTGATTCACTACTTAGACAAGCTGACCCTCTAGTAGCAGAAACGTTAGAGAGAGCATTATCTGAAAAAGAAATTACTATACCAGAAGCAACACGATTGTTTTCAGCACAAGGCATAGATTTTCATCTTATTGGAATGGTCTCAGACGAACTTCGCAGAAGACGTGTTGGAGATATTGTTACCTATGTAGTAAACAGGAACATCAATTTTACTAACGTCTGCATTAAACAATGTGGCTTTTGTGCATTTAGTAGAGATTTCCGTGAAGAAGAAGGATATTTTTTGCCACTAGAAGAGATAGTAAGAAGAGCCAAAGAAGCTCGAACTCTTGGAGCTACAGAAGTTTGTGTCCAAGCTGGTCTTCCTCCAGATATGGATGGAAGTACGTATGAGAATATTTGTCGAGCCATCAAAAATGAGATTGGCGATATTCATATTCATGGTTTTTCACCAGAAGAGGTTCTTTATGGTGCCAATCAATCAAATCTTTCAATTCAGGAATATCTCGTACGATTAAAGAGCGCAGGAGTTAATTCCTTACCAGGTACTGCAGCTGAAATTTTAGACCAAGCCTTACGTGACAAAATTTCTCCTGGTAGAATTAGTGTCAAAAAATGGATCGAGATCATAAAGACTGCTCACAAGTTGGGCATTCCTTCTACATCAACAATGATGTTTGGACATCTCGAAACTCCAGAAGATCGAGCAAGACACATTGCTATCATTCGTGACATACAGAAAGAAACTGGAGGATTTACAGAATTTGTACCACTAAACTTTATCCATACTGAAGCCCCGATGTATAAGGAAAATTTACATCATGGATTAAGAAATGGTGCGGATGGAAGAGACGTTTTGATAACACATGCTATTTCACGCATTATGCTAAACAATCACATCAACAATATTCAAATGTCATGGGTCAAGGAAGGATCAAACTTTGCACAACTTTTGCTCAATTGGGGAGCAAATGACTTTGGTGGAACTCTCATCAATGAAAGTATTTCCACAGCAGCAGGAGCAAAATATGGACAACTACTCAGACCCAAAGAAATAAGGCGGCTAATAAAAAATGTAGGAAGGATTCCTGCTCAAAGAGCAACCTCTTATAAAATAATCAAGATCTTTGATAAAGAACAAGATGAAGATTTGCTTGATAAGGTGGAAGATTTTACCCAATTTGGGTCATATCAAGAATTAATCAAACTAGACAGGTACAGATTCAAGAATACCAGGCGAAATTAGTTGCCAATTTGCGAGCAGATTCTGCGCAAAGCCAAAAGCCTGCATATTGACGAATGCGAAGCAGTTACGGTTCTCAAGAAAGTAACCACTGTTAGAATTACTGACTCTGAGATAGCAGAAATAAAACAGAATAAGGAACAATCTCTTGCAGTACGCATAATCCATGAAAAAAGAATTTTGTCTGCAAGAATGAATGACTTTGAGGTAGAGAATACATTGGACAGAGTACTTCAAACCAAACATTATGCAAAACCAAGAACGTTTTGGAAGTCATTACCATACCCTTTACCGTTTACAAAAATCGAAAAAACCCATGATAAAAAACTTGATGAAATAACAAGCATCCAGGCAATTGAAATAGCAAATAGGATGATACAGGCTACAGTTAACCAAAAGATAACAAGGATTTCAGGATCATTAAATATTGTTTCAGAGGAGTTTGAAATTAACAATACCAATGGTTTAGACTGTTCTGAAAAATCAACTTACATAGCTGGTATCATCAATGCAGATTCAGATTATGGTACCATACCAGTAAGTGGCGTTGGTGCAGAATCATCTCGTACATTATCAGCGTTTTCCCCTGAAAGTGTGGGCAATGATGCATCGGAGATGTGTGTAAATTCTATCAACCCACAAAATTGTGAAGCAGAAACTTATAGCATAATCTTTGAGCCTTATGCTATTGGGGAAATGCTTGCATTTGTATTTGCATCCAACTTCAATCTAAAAACATATTCTGAAAAGAGAAGCTGTTTCGCAGGAAAACTTGGGCAAAAAGTTGCTGTTCCTAGATTCAGCTTGATTGATGATCCTCATAGCCCAGAAGGCATAGGCAGCAAACCATTTGATGATGAGGGAACGCCAACAAGAATAAGATATTTGATAGAGTCAGGAATATTTGCCAACACATATTCTGATTCATTCTATGCTTTCAAGGAAAATCAGCAAACCACTGGAAACGCAAGTAGAATGGGTTCACCCATGGGAAGAGATGCACAACCCATCCCAGTTTCACTTCCTCACAATTTGCGAGTAAAAGAAGGTGACCTGACCAAGGAAAAAATTATCCAAGAAACTAAGAAAGGCTTGCTTGTTGGAAGACTTTGGTATACTTATGCTGTAAACCCCGAACGCGGAGATTTTTCTTGTACAGCAAGAAGTGGTATTAGAATCATAGAAAATGGTGTCATTACGAAGGCTGGCAAGCCTGTCAGGATAGTACATAATCTACCCATCTTGCTACAGAACATATCAGAAATTAGTAATGATTCAAAGAATGTACTTCAGTGGAGTGCACTTCCGTGCATAACACCCTCCTTAAAGGTAGATGGTATTAGAGTCAACCCGATTTAGGAATGAGGAAACACAAACTGGATTCCTATGCCAAAAACATAAAGTAGTAAGAGCATAACTCCAGATCTTAGATCCAATTTATTTCTAAACATAGGTATCAAAGCGACAATTGTGATAACAGTAACAAGTATCATTTGATCTTCTAAAAGTGGTGTACTAGGAATCTTTGCAAAAAATCCTTTGTACCACATTACAGCAAAAATTGCCACAGATAGCAACAAAGTATTGTTTACTATTTTTGAACCTAAGACATTTGCAAGAGCAATTGAAACACCTTTACTACCTTTTCTTGCCAAGAGGATCATGGATATTTTTTCAGGCATTTCACCAGCTATTGGACTAATGATTACAGCAAGTATGGCTACAGAGATCCCTACGTCTGCGGAGTATCCTTGGAGTGATTCAACAAATGGCTGAACCCCCAGCAAAATTCCAACAGTGCCTGCTACAAAAAGTAATATTGCTCGAATGAAGTGTTTTTTTGGTTTCTTTTCTACATGATCGGTATGAAGTTCGGTTTTAAGAGAGTCTTGTTTATCTTTTTTCATCTCTCTAAATGCCAGATACAGGTAAGTTACAAACAAGCCAGCAAATAAAATGCCTTCTGTGAAATTATAACCATTAACAAATGTTATTGCAGATACCACTGCAGTAATTACGAGAAGTATTTTGTCCATGTTGAATTCATGAACATTAATGAATTGTTGCGGAGCCTTTGATAGACGTGTTGTTGCAATAACAATCATTACTGCAAGGCCTAGAGTCATCATGAACAAATTACTTCCTAGCGCAGAACCAATTGCAGTGTCATAGGAACCAGTTTTTGCTGCTGCAACGACAATGCCAATTTCTGGAAGAGTTGTAGCAACGCTAAGAAGAGTCCTACCAACAAATCTGCCCCCCCATCTTTCTGAGAGATGTTCTGATCCTTGAGAGAGGAGCCAGCTTGCGAAGATCAGCTCAGCCAGCCATCCCAATAAGGAAAGAAAACTACCAGTCAATCCCTATTTCTCCATGATAACTTCTAATAATTCGTACGGTATAGAGAAAATCAAGTATGTTGATATTACGAGTATCAATATAACACCTTCAACTCAAACAAATGTTAAATTCTATCGAAATTAGTTTATTGATCTTTTACAATTATCATAGTCAAGGTGGATTTTATTCCATCTAATTTTCTGACTTTGGAGGTGATAGTCTCTCGTAATGTTTCCATGGAATCCGACTCGATTACCATCATAACATCATAAACACCGTAAACTGGATAAACTTCCTTCACATTAGGAATTTTTTCAAGTTCAGATACAATTTGCGTTTCTTTGCCAAGTTCAGCATTCATAAGAACAAAGGCACTATGCATAATGGTTTTCCACGTGCCCAGCATAAAAACAGATTGTATTTTGATAAAATATCACAAAATATGTTTTTACACCCGGTTTTATGTTCAAAAAAGCTAGTGGCTAGCTCAAAAAATTCTTTTAGTTAGAATTAATAAGGTACATTACCGTACTAATACCGTAATATGAAAACAAGAATGACCTATATTCCTGTCGAGGTAGCTGATCATTTCTCTGATTTTATCATAAAAAGAGATGAACAAATATTAGATGCCGTGAAAGCAAGGACTCGCGATTTTAGCACAATCTCTATTCTTAAGCTGCTATATCAGCTGAGGTGTGGACCCATAACATTTTCAGACCTTTATGTCAAGTCAAATATCAGGATGAAAAGGTCATTTCTGAACTACCTCCACCTCTGTATGGGATACAGCTTTATTCGAAAAGAGCCAGTTGGGTCAAACATGATTTATTTCATAACGGACAAAGGAAGAACCATGTTAGATCTGTTTATGCAGAAAAATAACTAGTGTGAGCAAACTAGGAAAATACTCTCTCTGGGATGCTAAATAGCATACAAAATTCTTTTATCTCGATCAAATGGAGCAGAACTATTGGGTGTCACCTACAAAGACGCGGGTATCGATATCAAAAAAATAAAGCAAAGTCAGGCTACTATTGGTAGACTGATTTCGTCAACTCACCAACTGCAAAAAGGTATTAAGGTAATGTCAGGTTTTGGGCACTATGCAGGTATCGTAGAAATTCCTGGCGGAAAGTTGTTAGCCACGCACACTGATGGGGTAGGAACAAAAGTGGTTATCGCACAGATGATGAAGAGATATGATACTATAGGAATCGACTGTGTGGCCATGAATGCAAATGACATAATATGCACTGGTGCAGTTCCAATTTCTTTTGTTGATTATATAGCAGCAAATAGAAATGACCAAGAGCTTTTCAAACAAATCGTCCGGGGATTAGTAAAAGGGGCCAAAAAAGCGATGGTCCCCATAGTTGGCGGTGAAACTGCCATCCTTCCTGATTTAATATCTGGAAAAAATTTCTCTTTTGATTTGGCTGGCATGATATTAGGAATCCTAAGCAAACAAAACATGATACTTGGCGACATGATTACTCTTGGTGATATAATCATTGGTGTGAAAAGCAGTGGACTGCATTCAAATGGTTATTCACTTGCTAGGAAAGTCTTGCTTTCAAAATATTCCCTGCGCGATAAGATAAAGGGTTTAGGCACTTTAGGAGATGCACTCTTAGAACCAACTGAAATTTATGTGAAGCCTGTTCTTCAAGCAACAAGAGAATGTGACATACATGGCCTTGCACATATAACTGGCGGATCTTTTACCAAACTATTACGTCTTAAAAAGATAGGATACCTGCTTGATAATCTACCCGAACCACAGGAGATATTTCAGATAATAGAAAATCAAGACGTTGAAAAAGAAGAAATGTACAAGACATTTAACATGGGAATTGGCTTTTGTCTGATTGTACCAGAAGAAGAAGGAGAGAGAGTAGACGAAATTTTCAAAAAACATGGAATGGTTAGCAGACAAATCGGAGAAATCATTGAAAAAAAAGGAGTCTACATAGATTCTCTAAAAATAGCGTGAGAATGCTAGAAAACGATTAATGTCATAGTTGTCAGCACGTGTGGGATCTTTCTTATCGTCATAACTGTATCCTCGAGTTCTTTTGCACTACCACTCTCTAGTTTGCAGATGACATCATAAAGTCCAAGAACTATGTTTGCTTCTTTTACGTGCGGTGTTTGCAACACCTTATCGAATACGTGTATTTCTCTTCCCGTGTCACAATGAATTGCCACGTATCCTACTGTCATTGTATCATAGCTCTTAAGATAAGAAGCACAGTATCACCAAAAAGGCTTTTGCTTTAATTTACGCTAGAACGTTCCGATATTAAGAATTTATAGTTCCAAAGAATCGATTTTCAGTCAGCTGAACTATACAAATTCAATTCTTGGGCAGTTTACCAGATTAGGATTTAATACCCAAACTTGTTCTAACAAGATGTGCAACGAGCTGAGATAAAATTTGATGATGCCTGCAAGGAAATCTCACAGAATCTTCTATCCATATTAAACCCAACAAATAAGGATGTAAAGAGAGAGATTAAGCGAATCTGTACCAAGTATTCTCTTGAACGAATACCGAGGAATTATGAAATACTCGCTTCGGTAAGTGGTCCTGACTTTGTAAGGCTCCAAAGGGCATTAGTAAGAAAACCTGTCAAGACCGCATCTGGAGTTGCCATAATTGCTTTGATGCCAAAACCATATGCATGCCCTCATGGCAGGTGCACCTACTGCCCAGGAGGCGTGGAATTTAATACTCCAAATAGCTACACAGGAAGAGAGCCATCTACACAGAACGCAATTGCAAATGAATACGATCCAAAAAAGCAGATCCTCGATAAGCTTGATCATTTGATAGCCTATGGTCACGATAGTGCTAAACTTGAATTAGTGATTGTGGGAGGTACATTTCTTTTCATGCCGCTAGATTATCAAGAGTCTTTCATAAAATCATGTTTTGATGCACTAAACGGTTTTGAATCACCAGACTTGGAATCAGCCAAAAAAAATAATGAAACTGCTAAAGTAAGAAATGTTGGATTTACAATTGAAACAAAACCAGACTATTGTAAGAGCCAACATGTTGATTGGATGCTTGATTACGGAATAACGCGGGTTGAGATCGGTGTACAAAGTCTACATGAGAGAGTTTATGAGATTGTTAACAGAGGCCATACGTACAATGATGTAGTTGAATCTTTTCAAATAGCAAAAGATGCAGGTTACAAAATTGTAGCTCATATGATGCCTGGTCTTCCTACAATTACTCCGGATGATGATATTTATGATTTCAAAAAATTATTCTCTGAATCAGATCTTAAACCAGATATGCTAAAAATATACCCCACCTTAGTGCTTGAAAATACAGGCATTTACCAATTATATAAGACGGGCAAGTTCACGCCATATTCACAAGATGAGATGATACAAGTACTAACTGAAGTAAAAAAGATACTGCCCAGATGGACAAGAATAATGCGGTTACAGAGAGAGATATCATCAGATCAGATTATTGCTGGACCCAATTTAGGAAACCTACGTCAGATAGTTCAGCAGAACCTTAAGAAACAAAATTGTTCGTGCAGGTGTATCCGGTGCAGAGAGGCTGGCCTATCTGAGGATACAATTGATATCAACGACATAAGATTGAACAGAGAAGATTATTCTTCATCAGGCGGACAAGAAATTTTCCTGTCTTATGATGATTCGAAAGATCGAATATTTGGATTTTTGAGACTACGAAAACCAAGCGATAATGCGCATAGAAAAGAAGTCACCGACAGCACATGTATTGTCAGAGAACTTCATGTCTATGGAAAATCCCTCAAGCTCGGAGAACGTGATAGCGATGGCATTCAACACCTCGGTCTTGGAAAGAGTTTGATGAGAGAAGCTGAAAGAATCTCAAGAGAGGAGTTTGATGCAAAAAGATTGTTAGTAATAAGTGCGATTGGAACAAGAGAATACTATAGAAAATTGGGTTATTCATTTCTTGGCCCATACATGTCAAAGGAATTGGTATAATGGAAGAGCAGAAGATCATAGGAAAAGGAACTTGGATAGACAAACTTGCAGATGAACTTCTTGAAAGAGAGAGGACGTTGGGCAGAAGTACCAATCTAATTAGAGTGGAAAGTGGTTTAGGCGCTTCAGGAATTCCCCATATTGGAAGCTTGGGTGATGCCGTTAGAGCATACGGAGTAAAGCTTGCGTTGGAAAATTTTGGATTCAAGTCTGAATTAATCGCATATTCAGATGATCTTGATGGTTTGAGGAAGATACCAGAAGGCTTGCCTGAATGGTTAAAGGATCATATTGCAAAACCCGTTTCATTTATTCCAGATCCTTTTGGTTGCCATGACTCTTATGGATTACATATGAGTAGTCTACTTCTTGATGGACTCGATAAACTTGGAATAAAGTACAAGTTTCAACGCGGTGTTGATACTTACAAAGACGGTCTACTAAAGGACCAGATTCATGTTATTCTTACAAACAGCAAAAGGATAGGCGAGAAAATATCTGAGATGGTAGGTCAAGAAAAATACCAAGAGACTTTGCCCTACTTTCCTGTTTGTGCAAATTGTGGAAGACTGTATACCGCAATAGCCTACGAATATTTACCAGATGAAAAAAAGATCAAATACAAATGTACTGGAACTACCATTGGTTCAAAAATTCTTGACGGATGTGGACATGATGGTATTGCAGACATTACAAAAGATCTTGGAAAACTTGCATGGAAAGTTGAGTTTGCAGCCAGATGGCAAGCCTTTGATATCAGGTTCGAAGCATATGGCAAGGACATAATGGATTCGGTGAAAGTAAATGATTGGGTCTCAGATGAGATACTAAATTTTCCACATCCTACTCATGTAAAATATGAGATGTTTCTTGACAAGGGTGGAAAAAAGATATCAAAATCGCTTGGAAATGTAGTCACATCGCAGGCTTGGTTTAGATACGGAACACCAAGATCGATTTTATTGTTATTATACAAGAGAATCATAGGAACCCGCGAGGTAGGTTTTGAAGATATTCCAGCCCTAATGGATGAATATCATGAACTTGAAAACATTTACTTTGGAAAAATAAAACTAGACAATGAAATGAAAATGATGAAGACTAAAGGACTTTTCGAGTATGTAAATTTGCTAAATCCACCAAAGATTCCTACACCGTATGTCAACTATAGATTGCTAATCCAACTATGCAAATTATTCCGTGAGGAAAGAGTTTCAAGAGTAACGAAGAAGCTTATAGAGTATGGAACAATAAAGGAATCATCGCCTGAGATTGAACTGCTCATAACTTTAGCAGGAAACTATGCAGATGATTTTGACAAGCCATCTAAGGTGGAGGTTCAACTAGACGAGGCATCAAGAAAGGCACTATCAGAATTGTCTAACGCTTTGACATCTGAGAGCGAACCTGTTGACCTTCAAAATTCAATATACCAAATTGCAAAAGACAATGGTGTTCAGCCCAAAGATTTTTTCAAGACATTATATCAAATAATTTTAGCGGCAGAACGAGGTCCAAAATTAGGGCCTTTTATACTTGACATAGGAAGAAAAAAAGTGGCAACAACAATCACTGAATATCTATAACAATGGCGCACAACGAGCATAACAGACCTCGTGGAAGCGGGATAATCTTGATTGCAATTGGAATCCTGATCTTTGTTTTTGCTCCAGGACACATTAAAAATGACATGAGTGGAGCTTTGGCTGCAGTCGTTATTGGTTTCCTCCTAGGCGGAGTAGGATTTTACATAGCATTTTTGAAAAAAAGAAAGAGCTAAACATAATCATTTGAATTCTTTCACGAGTAGGAAAAGAGGAATCCTTTTCTTACCATAAACAAAAGCTCTATTGATGGGTCTATTTGGACGCTCAAAAAAGGAACCAGAAAGACAAGAGAAACAGAAAGATGACCATGTAGAGAAGTCAGAACAGACTAGGAAAGAACAATCACAAAATGAACTTGATCAACTAAGAAAAGAGATCGAAGATGACGCAACCATGCTAGATTCGTATTCTCATGAACTTGAAAATGTTAAATCAGAACTTGACTTGGCAACAAAAGAGACACAGAGTGCAAAAGATGAACTTGCGTCGATTAAATCTGAAATTTCCTCAATAGAAAGTCAACGTGAATTGACTCTAGAACAGATCAAGGCTGCAAAGGCAGAGCTTGAAATGATCAAATCTCAATATAAGCAAAAAGAGGTAGACGAGATAAGACACCAAACCGAGCAAGTAAGAGATGAGTTATACTCCCTTAGCTCCGAAAAAGAAAGAAAAATTACCGAGCTTGATGAATTGGAAACTAAGATAAGTACATCTAGATCAGATCTTGACGAATTGAACTCGACAATTCGAAAGGCAAAATCTGAACTTGAATCATTAAAGTCCCAACATAAAGCCAAGAAGAGTGAGATATCGATTACAAAAAAAGAGTTAGAATTCATAGAAAAGGAACTTGCATCGGTAGGCAGAAAAGACGATACTAAAAAGATTGTAGAGGCCGCAGGTGCTGTCGCTGCTACAATTAATGCAAAATATGAGACCGCCAGCAAAGAGTTGGAAATTATTAAAGTTACGCTTGCAAGAACAAAAGAAGAATATGAGGCGGCTAAAAACGAACTTGGTCTACTCAAAAACAAACTTGAAAGTAAAAATAGAATAGAACAATCCTGAATTATTCTATGTAGTATGAATCGTAGTTTTAGATATTGTTCGTTTTAGAAATATTGCAAGACCTATTGATATAATAGAGATTATCGAAGCACTCAGAAATATTAGATTGTAAGAATCAGGAGTAGGAAATGTACCAGCAATACTTGGCAAAGATGCCTTGTGAGTTTGCATGAACATTCCTGCTATTGCTGGCCCAATTGATGCGCCAATTATTCTTATCAGAGTACTCATGCCTAGCGAAACCCCAACATTTTGCTTTGGCGTTGCAAGCATGACTATATTCATCGCACCAACATTAGTGAGCGATAAACCTGTAGACAATATTGCAAGATTTGCAGCGACCAAAAACTCTGTAGAATGATACATGAAAAGACTAACGAATCCAACCGTGCTGATTATGCTACCTGCGATTATAGGCTTTGTTGAACCAAGTCGTGAAATAATAAAACCGGAGGTAGGACCAAAGATTAGAAGAACTAGCGCAAAGGGAAGTTGTACATTTGCAGCAGTAGTCGGGTCACCCCCGAATCCTAGGGGTAAAGGACTTCTAACCAAAACAGGTATCGTCTGAAACACCATAAACATGGATAGACCTACAATCATTACCATTACATTTGATGGAAGAATTGCCTTGTGCAAGAGTATGTCGAGATTTATTAAAGGCGATTTGGATTTCTTTTCAATTATAGCAAAAAGTACAATGTAAACAATACCTATTGCAATCAAACCTATCATTGTAGTAGATCCTATCGAGTCACCACCTTCAACAAAAGTAAGAGCCATTAAAAATGCGGTTACAGATACTGCCAGAGTCACAGCTCCCGGAATATCAATTCCATTTTCTGCACCATTTTTGGATTCTGTTCCTTCTAATTTCCACTGAGGATGAACCTCTCCTACATGTATGAACTTCTTAATTATTATCAATAATAACAAGACAATAGGAATTATAGAAAAGAAAGTAGATTGCCATCCGTAGTTTTGAATAAGATGCCCTCCAGCGACAAGGCCTAAAACGGCTCCAGCTGCAAACATTGATGATATTATTCCTTGCCCAATTGCAAGCTTGTTCCGTGGAAATTGTTCTCGTACTATTCCAAAAGCAATAGGAAACATGGACATTCCTATTCCCTGAATGACACGGACTGCCAACATCTCATAGATATTTGTGACAAATCCTCCAAGGGAAACCCCTACTGCATAAATTACCATAATAACAAGTAACATTCTTTTCTTTCCATAAATGTCGGATAGCTTTCCTGTTATTGGAGTCATAATTGCTCCAGTAACAAGATATGTTGTGAGAATCCACGAAGATGCACTGTAAGATATATGAAAGTCTTTTATCAGGTCAGGTATTGCTGGAACTAGCATTGTTTCTGCGTACATCACCATTGTAGCGATCAAGCTTAGAATTGCAAGTGTTTTCCATGCTTTTGATGATATTTTATCAGAGGAAGGCTCGTTTGGATTCTTTGATATTACCATTTCATTCTAGTCTCAAGATTTTGATTTCTTCGGAAGCGTAAGTAAAGTATCTACTTCAAAGTGGGTTACAAGATTTTTTGATATTTTTCGAAGAGTTTCTAATGTAGTCTTGAGTTGATCTTCTGGAATATCTTTAGTTGAAACTTTTCTTATGCGGAGGGCACACTCGGTCATAGAATTCCACAAAGAATCTGCTTTAGGGGTAAGGTATATCCTGTTTACTCGCCTATCCTTTGAATCAGGTTTTCTCTTTAGCAATCCCTCCTTTTCCATCTTATCAATTACAGGCACCAATGTAGCGCCTTCTATTCCCACCTTGTCAGCAATTTCTTTTTGCGTTAGACCTGGATGTAACACAAGTGTACTAATCACACGCCACTGACTTATTGTAACACCAACATTTTTCCTAAGTTCAGAATCCAATACTTTTTGGAAAGTTTTTGCAGTTGCATTAACTATAAACCCTACACTAGTTTCAAAATCATATTTTGTCATTATACTTAGCTAACTAATCATTAGGCATCTAATTATTATAAACCTTGCACATGATAACCTAACGAATCTTTATATCTTTGAGTATTCCTGAATCGTATCTATGACAAAAAAAGAACCAGATGTTATTGGTGTGAAAGTTCTTGAGCAAAATGGCGTCAATGTGAAAGAATTGATAAAAGCGCTGGTCTACAATGCGTCGGTTGAATTTACTGCTTATTACTATTTTACAAATCTTCGAGCATATTGCACTGGGATGGAAGGGGAAGCACTAAAAGGAGTAATTGAAGACGCCAGGATGGAGGATCTAAGCCATTTTGAATCATGCCTTTCAAGAATTTACGAGTTGGGCGGAAAGTTACCAATTGATGCACAAGCCTTTATCAAGATGTCAGGCTGCGAATTCTTACAGTTACCGACAAATCCAACGGATACTAAAGCAATCTTGGAAAAATGCCTAAAGGCCGAGCAAGGTGCCATTGTAAATTGGAATAAGGTGTGTAAAATGACATATGATAGAGATCCTGCAACCTACGATGTAGCAAAAGACATACTTAAAGAAGAGATAGAACACGAAGCCTGGTTCTTAGAATTATTGTATGGAAGACCATCTGGTCACATGCGAAGAAAGTTTCCCGGCGAAAGGCCACATACTCACAAACACTCTAGATCTTTGGGTTAGTATAATCACGCTTCATGTTGGCGTAACGCTATAAGTATACTGGATTACTACCAAGTACCTAAAGTGGCAGATGGAAATTTTGTTGTATCTTAATATATCTTAGATAAAAATTGAGATCCTATTGGACCAAAAAAAGAAAAGGCGATTAAACAAATTTGCTGTGCTTGTAATACTGATGATAGCAATCCCAGAAATCATAGGCCATCTTTATTTTGAAAGTCAAAAGCACCCACCAAACTCTTCTATTGATGCGGTACTATCATTGACCAATAAACAACACAGCATGTATCTCAATAGCGACTCTCGATGTCATCTTGTTCTTAAAAATGACACATCTGCAACAAACGTGAGTAGGGCGTCCGGATTGCAAGGACAGTATGCTGTTTACTCATGCACATAGGCTCCAAGTTCATATTTCGAATCATTAGACCCGCAAACTACAAGATTTGTGCGTCTCAAGGCAATTCATTTGATTCAGGAGCACAATATTTGTGAACCCACTTTCCTGATGGTGTCTTTGCAATATCTTCTCCAACCTTAATTGGTGCATTGCATTCTGAACAAGTTGTTTTGAATTTTGCTTTCATGATCATTGAAAACATCAGAGATAGATAAACTAGATGAGACAAAAATATGTTGAACCAAAATACAAAACAAATTTCAGATAGATCAAAATTTATTTTTGTTTACAATCAAAATTGATTCAAGTCAATGCAAGCCCTTTTATTAGATAGAAGGCAAGATTCAATGTTGTTAAACTGTACCTTAAAGATAACTTGGTCAGACAAGATAGAATATCTAACTAATAATGCAAAATCCATTCCTTCTTACGGGGGAGTATATGAAATACAAGGTAGAAAGAAGACAGATGGTGGATATACTAGACGATATATAGGAGTTAGCAACAATCTGCAAGAAGCATTTTCTAAACATCTCTCCGAAATTGAAGCAAATGATAAATTAAAGCAATTTTTGAAAGACAAAAAATCATTTTTCAGATATGTCAAGATAAGTGATGAGTTACTAAGAAAAGACTTGCAAAGAGGACTATACAGCAAATATAGACATAGTTTTGTTGACAATGACAATCCTCCCCCTGGTTCTGGCAAATATTCGAAGATAAGTGTAGAAGAGAATAACGGATAAGTTTCATATCTGACCCTCAGGCCGTTGTGCTTATCAATTATGTAATTCAAATCAAATAGGATGATAGCTTTACACAAAATTGTATACTGTTACTTTGTGATAATTGCAATATCAGTTTTATTCCTACCAGCATATGCAGTTCAGAATTCTTTATCAGACCCAAATCTACAACTCACTTTGAACTATCCCGACGTAGTAGAACAAGGAAAAGGTTTCGTATTGTCATCTATAGTCAAGTCCACAGCTGACCAAGTATCCAATATTACGGTTACAATTTCTTCGCCAGAGATACAAATTCAGCAAAACAAATTTCATCTTGATACCTTACCAAAAGATTCATCCTATGGATATGATTTTAATGCAAAGGTCAATGAAGGAGTTCCTGATGGAATATTTGTGGCAAATGTACAGGTAGATTATTTCATCAAGGGGCTCTTTGATTCGCAACCTGTTAGGCATTCCATAATTCAGACTACAGAGTTTAATACGGAATCAATTCCCAGTTTATCTTTATCGGTACAAAGTCCAAGTGAGGTATTTGCTGGAGAGCCATTTTCCATAAAGGGCACGATAACAAACCAAGGAGCTAATGCGCACAACATAGAACTTGATGTTTCGTCTGCCGAGGTAAGATTGGACGGTAAAAAGTCATTGCTGCTGACAAATCTGGATGCAGGGGGTGCAACAGATTTTGAATTTATAGTGCAAACTCAGAAAAATATAGATCCTCTGCATGCCACTGTTCATGTAAATGGTTCCTATGCTGACGAGAACGGTAAGACATATCCTCTTGACCAATCCCTCAACATTTTTGCAAGGCAAAGAGGTATGCTTGAGGTAGGAGATGCCTCTGGCATCTGGATAGGTCAATTTTTCATAGCACCTGTGGTGGGGGTAGGAACAATTGCATCAAGTGTCATAGGTTTTCTAATATTTGTGTGGCACTACAAAAGCAAGAAAAAAAAGAAAAAAACAAAAAAATCAGCATAATATTTATGACTAGTTACCAATTTCTATTTTTTCCGTAAAAGTTTGAAGGCAAGGATACGCGAATTCAATCTATCGTTCCAGTTGTTTATTCAAAGAATGTTTTAAAGTGAATTACAGACCTGCCGGAAATTGGTAAAATGCAGGTATGTTAGGTGGGGGATTACCATATACCAATACAACTTCATCATGCGCGTTAAGTTTAGTGTCTGTTAATGTAGTAGATACCACTTGGCCGTTTACGTAGATAATTGGGTCACCGCTAGGAGGAGTAGTGCTACCAGTAGATTTCCATACGTCAAGGAATTGTGATAAGGTGAAATCTTGTGTCTGAGGTGCTTCTATGTGCATTATACCGTCAGTATTATGAGTGTGTAGCCAATACAGGCATGTGTTATCCTCAATTCCAATTAATGCAGGTACCGGATAAGCGTGACCATCAACATAGACATCCAAATGAGCATGTATGTGGAAGGTACCGTATTCCTGTGTTTCACATGGGATCCCATCAATTAAAGAAAAAGTTGAGACCACCGTGCTACTCGAATTATGAAGATAAAATGCGATTCCAGCAACTATTGCAACTAAAACACCTATTGCAATTAGTTTATTTTTATGCTTGAAGCCTTTTCCACTAATTTCAGGTTGTTCTTTGCCGTGGTCTTTGTCTTTCTTTTTAACCATATTCCAGAGAGCTCTCTAGTCGCTATACTAAAGTCCATATTTTAACCCATTTACAAATTGTTTCCTATGTATTTGGAGAGCTGGAATTAAATAATTCCTACTGTATTATTTACCTAGGTTGCAAAAACAGGCATTAGCACTAGTCTTTTCAAATCATAATTACATAGCATTGTCAGTTACAATTTTTGTCTTTCTTCTTTTGTTTCTTTCAATTACATCACAGTTCATTTTTCTGGAGCCAAACTTTTTGTTTTATGTGTCAAATGATGAAATTCTTAATTTTTCATTAATTGTATTGATAGCAGCCTTATCAGGACTGGTTATCAGTCTTAGCATATACCGTATTAGGCTATTGGGAGAGAGTCTAAAGAAATCTGGGACTGGGTTTTTGGGATCAATTATTGGAGCAAGCGCTGGAGCTTGTAGTTGTGGTCCTGTAGGATTTGCTGCAGTATCTGCTTTTGGAACAGTGGGAGGAACCGCTACTTCGTTTCTTACTAATTATGATCTACCTCTAAGACTGGTTTCAATTGGAATTTTGGTCTCTGCATATTATTTTGCAATAAAAGGAATATCAGGACAGTGTAAAATCAGTAGGTAGGTTTTATTTCAAATTGTATAGTTGGATCAAATGCCTATTTCGCCAGATTAGTGACCTTTAATAACAAACTGCCGTGACCAATTTTATTAGTTGAGAAAACATGAGAATAATTAAGACATGTATATTGATAATTGGCTGTATTTTATTTTGTTTTACCGTTGGTTTACAAGAAGTATTTGCACAGCAGACATATTCTTTTGTCACCAAATGGGGATCGCTAGGCAATTATGATGGTCTGCTAAACGTACCTGCAAGTCTTGCTGTTGATTCATCGGACAATGTGTATGTAACTGACACAAACAACAATCGTATTGAAAAATTCTCAAGTGATGGTAAGTTTCTTTCAAAGTGGGGTACTCCTGGTAGTGGACCTGGTGAGTTTGACTTGCCAACTGGGATTACAATGGACTTGATGGGAAACATCTACGTAACTGATCAATCAAACAATAGGATCGAGGAATTCGATAGTTCGGGAAATTACATCAAGGAGTTTAATCTCCTCACTTTGTTTCCTAGAGGTATAGCAATTGATTCTGCAGGTAATCTCTACATCACAGATCCCGCCAAAGATTTGGTAGTAAAGTTTGCAAACGATGGTCATGAACTTGCTAGCTGGGGTGGGTATGGAACGGTAACTGCAAAATTTGATACTCCTGGTTCAATTGTACTAGATAGAAATTCAAATGTGTATGTAGTTGACACAGGTAATGAACGCATACAGAAATTTACAAGCGATGGACAATTTCTAACATCATTGGGTTCTAATGGCACTGGGAATGGTCAGTTCAGCTCTCCACAAGGAATTGCACTTGATTCCGATGGAAATATCTACGTGGCCGATACTTACAATAGTCGAATACAGAAGTTTACAAGTGATGGACAATTTCTAACGGAATGGGGTTCTTTTGGCACTGGCAATGGTCAATTCCTGAAACCAACAGGTATTGCTATTGATTCAGCTGGTAATGTGTACATATCTGATGCTGATTATGATCATCCCAGTATTCAGAAATTTACACCGGGAAACCTTACAGGTCCAACTCAACAAAGTACTGTTCCAGAATTTAGCGGTACAACCATCTTAGCTCTTACAATTGCAATTATTTCGTTGCTGACTTTTACGTCGGCCAGATTTAGATTGAACAATTAGTTGCCATCATTTCAAAGAATAGTAACTGAATCTGAATTTTTTGACCCCACGAAGATCAGTTTGCCAATTTACTGCTTAAATAGCAATTTTGTAATAAGTGTTAGAAATGCCATACGAAGAGATCTACTTGCAAAGATTAAAAGAAGAAAACCCAGAAGAATATACGAAAATAGAAAAACCGAAACAAATTCCTAAAAAAACCTAACGGCTCTAAATTTCAAATTATTCAGGATTGTTGCGTGCCACAATGCATACAAAACTTGGCGTCTGTAGGAATTGGCGAACTGCATTTACTGCAAACTCTGTTTGTGCCCGTAGGCAATGGCTGAGTCATCGTAGCGTTAAAGGGTCCAATACATTGGTTAAGCCATTCCCAGAAATTCTTTTCAAATTTGTGTGCCCTGTAAGCTTCTGCACCAGCAACAATGGCACCAGCACCAAATGAAATAGAGCTTGCAAGAAGAGCTGGAATTGCAATATCACGGCCCCATGCTCCTGTCCTTAGTGTCAGGTCATAACTATCTCCAGAACCAGTTATCATTATCTCAACGTCTCTTATGCTGCCCGTAATAGTAGATAGGGTTCCACCCTTGTGTGCCTTTATACTCCAATAATTTTCGTGTTTGTCTTCATGAATTATTTGAAGACCAAGCTCTTTGAAGTGTTCTTTGATTTGTGAGATGAGTTTTTCTACCTCAATGTTATTTAGATGCACCACTTCTTCTTTCATACGCAATATTTGTTTGACAGTTAGCTATTTGATGTTTGCCTTACAAAACTATCTAAAACAATAAGATATGGTACAGAATAGAATTGATAATAATGGTCTGTGATGATGAATATAATGCACTAGTAAAAGCAACCGAGAAACTCCATGAATCATACTACCAACAAGAAACTGCAGATATTCAATTTGCTAACTCCTTAAGAACAGCCCAAAGTCAGCTCATCTTATCAGGACTTTCCAGATTAGTCAATGCCAGCGTTACCGAAATTATTTATTCACTTGAAGAAAGAACTGGAAAAGATTTTGTCTTACTACATGAAGCGGCAACAGCAAAATCTCAAGTGGATTCCAGCGTATTGGCTGCCGAAGAATCGTACCAGTATGCGTCCCAAAGATATGAAGATTGTTTGAAGGAAAATACGGAAAAAATAAAAAATTCCTAGCCTTTCATCGTCCCTGAGACTTTATTCTGTCAACTGCTATTTTGAAATCATTCATTGGAACAATCTTGACTGTACTCATAGAGGAAATTCCAAGCTCAATACACAGACTTTCTATATCATGTGCATTTTTTGCATCAAGAATTATTATCCATTCATGTTCTAGTACTGACATGTAAAAGCCAATAACTTTGGCGATATTGAATTTCTTTAGATTTTTTTTCAGTTTGCCCTGAATTTCCAGGAATGTTTTCTTGCTTTTACTATTATTTAATGGACATGATTCAGGACTGTGTACTGCAAAAACTCCAAACAGCATTCTATAGGTACCAATATCATTTTAAATAAACTTAACTGGGCTTCATTAGGATTTTACCAATAAAGTTTCCTTTAAGCATCTTTGTATGTGCCTCTGCAGCATTTTCAAAGGTATAAGTTGAATCAATTATAGATTTTATCTTCCCTTTTGACATCCAGTGTATCCCTTCTTCAAGCTCTGAGCGGGTTCCCTGGGTTGCACCCAAGATGTTTATTCCTTTAAAAAATATGTGTCTGAGATCAGTAAATACCTCATAACCAGTTGTAGCCCCAGTTGTTACAAGCGTTGCACCATACTTTAACAGGGTTAATTCTTTGTTCCAATGAGAGCCGCCAATGTGCTCAAAGATAACATCAATTCCAGTACTAGTTCCTTTCTTTTTTGCAAGATCTTTGGAGATTGTAAAAACTTCCTTTTGCCAATCATCCTTTCTATGATCTACTGCAAAATCTGCCCCAAGTTTCAAACACTCTTCAAGTTTGTTTGGGCTTGCTGTTGCAATAACATCACAGCCATAGAGCTTTGCAATTTGAATTCCAAATGTTCCAATACCAGAGGCCCCACCCATGATAAGTACGGTCTGACCTGGCTTGATTTTTGCTCTACCTACCAACATGTGCCACGAAGTCATCAGAACCATCGAGGCAGCAGCCGCTTCATCGTAGCTTATACCCTCTGGAATTTTTACTACATTTACTTCCGGAAGGTGAGTATATTCACAGTATCCTCCCCACAATGGACCTGTCTGAAATCCCCGAACTTTTCTTTTTGGGCAATCATATTCACGGCCTTCTGTACATGCCATACAAACC
>JBOGQX010000039.1:0-9771 GCA_050749285.1 Nitrosotalea sp.
TTTTGACAAAGATGCAACAGCAAAGGGTGTTTATGGAACTACGGATCTAAAACATCCAGGAGTGGCAAAGACCATGTCAATGAAAGAATTTCTTGTTGGGGGAAAAATTGATTACATCAAAAGACCAGAAGAGACTCAAATTCGAAGATACAGAAAAACACCAAGTCAAACAAGAGAGATGTTCGAAAAAGCTGGATGGAAAACCATAGTTGCATTTCAGACAAGGAATGTACCACATGTTGCGCACGAAATGCTTCAAAAAGCATCCCTAAATACACATGATGGTCTATTTGTAAATCCACTAATTGGGAAAAAAAAGTCGGGTGACTACAAAGACGAGGTAATTGTTGCAGCATATGAATCTCTAATCAAATATTATTATCCACAAAACCGATGCTATCTTGGAACACTTCACACTGAAATGAGATATGCTGGCCCAAAGGAAGCTGTTCATCATGCCATAATGCGAAAGAATTTTGGATGTACAAACATTATCATAGGTCGGGATCATGCAGGTGTAGGAAATTATTATGATCCTTTTGCTTCTCAAAAGATATTTGATGATTATCCTGATATCGGCATAGAACCAATCTTCTATCCTGCATTTTTCTACTGCAAAAAGTGCTTATCATTTGCAAGTGAAAAAAACTGTCCACATGGAGAGGAATTTCAAGAACAACTTAGTGGAACTAAGCTAAGAACAATGATTCTTGAAAAACAAAGTCCTTCAGAGTATATGATTCGACCTGAGGTATCTAAGATTCTTATGAACTGGGAAAATCCATTTGTTGACTAGATTTTTATTGAAATGACTTTAGCTCACAGTATGCGTATTGTTTTATTGGTATTTCTTCTATTCATTCCTCTTTTGCCCGTATATGCTCAACAATCTACTATGAACAAATCTGAAAAGTATGATCTTGTTGATGTCCCCGGCAGCGCATTCAATGTTGTAAAAGACGATGCTACCGTCTTTAGACTAGCACATGAGCATGTAACTAACTGGGAGCTTGAAATTCAAAATAAATTGGTATATGAAAATCCTAATGGAACTGCTGTAATTAGACTATATGAGGACCTTACCCAACAGAAATTCATTGAGATTGGTATGGGTAGTCCCCCAGATCACAGGTTTTGGGTAGCTGTCAATACTCCACAGGACGGGTACTTTTTGATTCACGATGAAAATACAGGTGGATGGGTTCCTGGGCAAGTTGTAACAGTGACTCATTCAAGTAATAGCGGACTTTCTGTAAGTGCAGGTCCTGACGTGAAAGTTGATAGTCTTGATATCGCGGGATTTACAGTAAGAGCTTTTACAGTTTATGGGATGGATTCAGCAACTGATCCCCCTGCTGTTAACTCTGGAAATGTTACCCTGAGCTTTGTATCGGGAGATCCTGTTGCAAATCCTATCTTTTACATGCCAACAATTTTGCTTGTGGGCACTGCTGCGCTAATTATAGTTTTAATGAAAACTAAGAAGAGAGCCTAGTCTTATAATAGTCACATTCGCTCTTTACCTGACATACTTTGCAAGTTGGAGATATGGGTTTGCATATATTTTGACCATACATTACAAAAGTATCATTTATTCTAATCCAATGTTTTTTTGGAATCTTTTTCATTAGTTCAATCTCTGTCTCTTCGGGTGCCTTTGTATTCACTAATCCTAACCTGTTAGAGATCCTATGAACATGAGTATCAACAGGTATTGCTGGTTTATCAAATGCATAGACTAGTACACAATTAGCCGTCTTCCGTCCTACCCCTGGTAGCTCAAGTAATTGTTCTAATGTCTGAGGAACCTTACCGGAATATCTCAAATCTATGATTGATGCTACCTCAATTATCCTCCTAGCTTTTACATGATAGAAACCTGTTGATTTGATAATCTTTTCAACATCAGAAAGTCTTGCGTTTGCAAGTGCACGAGCTGTTTTGTACTTTGAGAATAACTTTTTGACAACTGCTGAAGTGTTTTCATCCCTTGTTCTGGCCGAAAGTATTGTACCGATGAGAATACTCAATGGACTTCCATTCTCAGCTTCACGTAGCTCGCGCAATGCAGTCATACGAGGTGGCTTGACAGAATTCATTGTCTTTACCATTTTATTTAGAATTCTCTCTGTTTTATCCAATTGATTTCTTATTGACCAAACAAGTATTATATCTGTAATCTAACTTCAAAAATTGCCATTCCAAAATACGACCACGATGGGACTAGGTTGATTGGATTAGTACGATGGAATCTGAACAGAAAAGAATCTCGTGTAGTTAGCTTTAACGGAATACCATCCCATTAGTGCGTTACCCATTTTCTTAACGGCTAATTGCCGACCTCAAACCTCTCTCGGATTCATTCAGTCAAAATCAATAACTTTAAGTGGACTGTTGGATAAATCCAACATATGTTGGAAAAAACCAACATTACACAAACTACCTTAAGAATATTAGGCCTCTATAATGATAATTATAAAAAATCACTTCATTTGAGAGAAATAGCGAGAAAAACAAAGACAGATGTGAACACTACTTACCCACAACTCAAAAAATTGGAAGAAATGAATGTTCTTGTAAGTACAATTAAAGGTAAAAACAAAGAATATGTTTTGAATCTCAATAATATAATTACAAAATATTATTTAACAATGGCAGAAATTTTTACTGCCATTGTCTATCTACAAAAAAACTTTTTGATAAAGAAAGTAATAACAGAAATTGAACCTAAAATTGATGAACCAATTATCCTATTTGGTAGTTTTGTAAAGGGTGGATACACTAAAGAAAGTGATATAGATCTTTTTGTTATAAGACAACAAAAAATCGAAAGAAATATGATTCTTAAAACTGCAAGTCTTGTAGGTCGTGAAATAAATATTAAAAATACAATCGATTCAAGATTTTTGAATGGCCTGAAGAATAAGGACTCGTTGATAAACGAGGTTGTTTCTAATCATATTGTACTTAAGGGAGCAGACAAATTTTGTGACATAATGTGGAGATATTATGAATTCCAGTAAAAATTATCTAAAATGGTGTGCAAAACAAAAAAAGGGAATTAAAATTATTACAGAATCAATTACTCTACAGAAAGCTTATCTAAAGAAATCAGAAGAGGCTCTAAAATCAATGAATGTTAATGCAAAAGAAGGTATTAACGAATGGGTTGTATCTACAAGCTATTATGCAAAATATTTTGCTGTTTACGCATTACTCTCACGTATAGGCATAAAATGTGAAATACATGACTGTACCATATCCCTGTTTGAATATCTATTTTCAAGTAAAATTTCAGCTACGTTTATACAAGATTTACACCAGGCTAAAGATGATCGTGTAGACGTACAATACTATACTCAAGCCATACAATTTGACCAAAAGAAACTGGTTACTGATACAACGAATTTTGTACTTGAGATACAGAAAATTATTGATAAATTAACCCCTACTGAAATTGGAATATTACGTGGAAACCTTAAATTGGCATTAAAATAGCGGAAGGTACTAAACCATTTGACTAATTCCCCTCGATGTAGAAGCATTCAATTCCTAACTGTGTTCTGACTAGTTACTAACGGAGTACTATCTATGTACTAACTATTTATAGTACAAATTACCATATTATGGTATGAACACCATAGTACTATGGTATTATTACCATAATAGGTGAATACATGCTAGATATAGAATTTAGAATATTAGATGTCCTCTCAAGAGAGATAGGGAACGCACTGTCAATAAACAAGATAACCGAAAAAATCAAGGCTATGTACGGCAGCGGCGACTACAAGAATATCTATGTTGCAATAAACAACATGAAAAAGGACAAAACTATCACGCTGGAACGGGCAGGAAACGCATCCATTGCAAGTATCAATTTTGAAAACTATATGATAATAGATCTACTGTCGGAAATGGAACTTGGGAAAAAACAAGATTTTCTAAAAAACCGCCAAGAGATGCAGATGCTTATGCTAGAGCTTGACACATACATCTACAACCAAGGCCTAATACAATCAATATCTATAATCAATCCAGAACGTAACGCAAAGCTAAACAAGGCCGAGTTTCTTGTGCATCTGAAAAAATCAAACAACAAGAAAACGATCTATGAAACAAAGCTTGGTATCTATGCCATACTGAATCATTTACAAATGATTCATACTACAAGAATAAATGTGTTAGTACTGGAAGATAAGGAATTTTCTGATCTTGTAAAATCAAATGAAGCAAATCCAGTACGTGAAATGTTCAATGATAAAATAACCATATTCAGTCCGCAGAACTTTTGGCTCTGGATGAGAAACGAAGTCATAAAGGGAATGAAGATAAAGGTTGAAGAAAACCAAACTCATCCAGCAAAAATATCAGAAGAAGATTTGGTTTACAATCTGGCACGATTTGGATACACAGAATTTGGTCCTATGATAAAGGAAGGGAGACAGATTTGTATAGAATATACAATAGCAGCTATAATGTTTCATAAAGATGCAAGGCGTATGGATGCAATCACGATAATACTTGCAAAAAACACAAAAAGCACAAATTACGACCTCCTGCTGTTCATCTCACGAAAATATGAGTTTGCAGAGAAAATATTAGGTATTCTCAAGTCATTGAGGAATCTAGTGGCACATGCTAAAGTAGCAGTTGAAGAACCAATAAGACTGCTTGAGGCCATGAATATAGAGGAAATAAAAACCGATGAGAAAAGGATGAAGGATAGGTTGAGGCTGTACAATGTCACTTGATAATACTAGACTACTAGATTTACTAGGGGAGATTGACAAGGAACTTACACACAAGATAGTGATAGTGGCAGTAGGAGGTACAGCCATGACACTCCTTAAAGCCAAATCGTCTACAATTGACGTTGATTTTACAATACCGAGCCAATACTATGATGACTTTGAACATGCGAGAGATATAGTAAAACCTGGGTTTCAAGTAGATTTGTACCATGATGGAGCAGTATTTGTCAACATGCTACCAGATGATTATCTAAAAAGAAGTAAATTGGTCAAAACCAAATTGACAAACATAGAACTCAGGACTCTACATCCGGTTGATATTGTGGTTACAAAAATTTGCAGACTAGATGGCAGGGATAAACAAGATATTGAATCCTGTGTCAAAAAATTCCATATAACAAAAAGCCAGATCATAAAACGAGCTAGAACAGCTGATTCCATATGGCACGACAAAACTTTTCAGAAAAACCTAATCAAATGCTCTAAAGAAATTCTAAAGAGGTAATTAGTATGAACTCAATCATTTTTCGCATTGAAATTTTTTCAATTAATACAATTCAAATTTGATTTTATTACAAAAGTGGGCCCAAAAATAAGACCATGATGGTAGCTGGGTCCCCTCGGACCCGCTATTATGAAGGTATACTGATGATCATTTTAGCAAGCTATCAACGTGATGGGTACATAGGTGACAAACAATGTGTTTGGCAATATTCATTTTAATTCAAATTAATATATTTTTTTGACGAATATAATATGATCAAAAAAAGTAGCAATATGATAATAAAAATAATTAAAAACAAATACGCCTTGGCGATTTTACAAAATGTAATTCAATTTAAAGAAACAAAAAGAAAACAAAAAAATAGTTTTGGTGTGACAGGAAATTTCACTCTGATATTGCTTCTTCGATCTGTTTTCGGCGCCTTTTTAGATCGCGTATCACTCGAGCAAAGAATGATATTGGCTCATCTTCCTTGTCTGAACTTGTGTTTTTTGAACGCGGAACATCTGTATGGATCTCTTGGCCGCTTATGATGATGACTTCACCGCTGACAGTTACCACATCGCCACTCACATACACAGTATTTTCGGTTTCTGTATTTTCCATCAAGAGAAATTTACAGGAAAGAGTAATGAATATTTTGGGAAAGTCCCTTACAGGGAATTGAACCTGAATGGAATCATAAGTAGCAAAATATGGTACCTAATTCCATCAATCACTGTTTCTTTATTATCATTTCAAACAGATCATAGGGTGATTCTATACCTATTGTATTATACTCAGGTTTTCCTAACTTATTATATCTGTTATAACAAAGGCGTAATGTTGAATTTAACAAAAGAAGAAGAAGCTGCACTTGATGGAAAGCACGGAGAAACTCTGGCACTTGCATATAGGGTTCTTCTAGCAATTGGGGAAGCAACAGATGCAGATAAACTAATTCCGATAGAATGGGCTCATCTATCTGGTGTCAACTATAACACAATTGGTGATGCCGGTGAAGAATTTCTCTCACATCTAAGCAAAGATGCCACATTCAAGGTGAAGACCACTGTTAATCCTATGGGGTTTGACTTTGACACTGTTTCAAGGTATGACATTGATGATGAATTTATCAAAAAACAAGAAAGCATTAAACAATCATATGAAAAGATGGGTGCCATTCCTTCATTTTCTTGTATTCCATATGAAATCTTTGAACTTCCTAACAAAAACACCCATGTTTCTTTTGCAGAGAGCAATGCAGCCATTTATGCAAACTCAGTTTCTGGTCTCAAAACAAACAAAGAAGGTGCGTTTAGTGCTCTTGCTAGTGCACTTACTGGAAAGAATCCATACTCTGACCTGAGAGAAGACAGTAATAGATTACCAAAACTTACCATTAGAATGAAAGTAGAACATAGAGACGAATTGACGTATGGTCTTCTTGGTTACTTTGCTGGAAAGGTGGCAGGAAATTCCGTCTCAATCTCTGGCACTAAAGAATTGGATAAACGTAGTTGTAAATCGTTATGCGCTGGAATGGGAACATCGGGAAGGTGTGGTATGTTCACACTAGGAGAAAGTGGAGGGGAAAAAATAGATTTCGACGAGAAAGAGATGCAGAAAGTTCAAGATGAACTTAATACATCAGAGTCAGGCGATTTGATTACACTTGGAAGTCCTCAACTTGGTTTGGATGAGATCTCAGACCTTAGTTCAATGCTAAAAGGAAAATCCTTTACGAAACGTTGCATGATTTTTTGTCCACGCGCAATTCAGGGACAAGTTAGAAAGATGGGATATGAAAATGAGATAAGAAAAGCAGGTGGGGAGATATTGTATGATTGTTGTATCTGCTTGACTCCGCTTGTAGACAAAAAAGATGTGGATGCAGTCATAACAAACAGCGTAAAAGGAGCATATTATTTGAAGACCTCAAATGAGGTAGATGCTAATCTAAAAAGTCTGAAACAGATTATACAAGAGGAAACAAAATGACCCTAAAGGTAATTGTAAGAGGAAAGACAAGAGGAATCATTCTTGTTTCAAAAAACCCAATAAATTTTCTAGGAGGAGTGGACAAAAAAACAGGAAAAATAAGAGATGAAAAACATGATCTTTTTGGCAAAATGCTTGCAAACAAAATTCTTGTGTTCCCTTATGGGGTTGGAAGTAGTGTAGGGGCGTATACAATCTATTCTCTAAAGTACAACAAGTGTGCTCCAATTGCAATGATTTGCCTTAAAGCGGATCTTACAACAGCATCTGGTTGTGCAATTTCCAACATACCATTACTTGTAGCAGCAAAGGAAGAATACGAATCTTTGAAAGATGGTCAAGAAGTTTTAGTTGACGCCATGGAAGGTAAAATATTATAAATTTACTCTAGTAACAGGACCATACGGCTTTTCTTCTTTGAATACTATTCCTTCAAACCGTAAAATTACCGTGTTTTTTCTTTTCCAATAATCTGGTGGCGCGCCAGCTTTGACACAGGTATGTTCTAAAAACTGCTCTTCATTCCAACCATATTCAACTGGAACCTGGGGCAAAAGAAGTCCTGAACCAAATTCCCATTTTACTACAAGTCCATCCCTCCCAACCTTAATTTTTCTGGGATATTCCGCTGGATCCTGAACCTTTACTACTTCAGGAGGAGTTAACACTGTTACTTCAAAGGTAATGTTCTTCAACTCATCATAATTTACTGGTGGAAAGCGTGGGTCTTCTGTTGCAGAGGCTGTTGCTGCGTCAATAAGGGATTGATACAATTTTCTATCGGGTGTTGGAAATCCAATACATCCTCGGAGATTATCCTCCACATTCAAAGTCACAAAAACTCCGGCATTAAAAGAGAATCTTGATTTAAAGTCCTCAGAAAGCGATATGCTTTTTCTTGTTTTTAGGTACTCTGTAACGACTTCTCTAGAAGTTTTTACCAATAATTCTCCATCATAATCAGATAAGCTCATCTTAATCTTTGATTTAGTCTTGCTACAAATTCTTGAAGCTTCTTAAAGTGTGTTCCTGCCCAGTATATTTTCTGGCAGTCTACACAAATCCAAAATTGATCCTGTCTTTCATAAACTCCTGTTGGTACTTTGTTTTCAAGTCCTGATTTTTCGACAGATTCCAATCTTCCATTGCAATTAACACATCTTGCAGAATTTGTATCAATAACAAAATTTGAAAGGCAGATCTTATTTGCAATCTCGATAATTTGGTTTATCTCGTCATTACTCCTAATTGGAACTACTGGAATGCCAATCTTATCTGCAGTTTTTGCAACTCCTTCGTCTTTTGTCACTATGACGCGATTTTCTTTTTTTGCAAGTTCGATTAGCTGCTTGTCTTCAATAGTGGAAAAATACTTTGAATCAAAACCTAAAACTCTTAACTTTCTTGATAAATTTCCAAGCATTGCGTCAACTACAAAGTTAGGTTTTTGTTCACTCAACTATTGCTTGTCCCAGTCCAGATTCTACTATGTGACTATCGCCTGCGGGAAGTGCACGTGTAAAATCGTCGATGGTAAATGCTTTTACTATATCTTCATTTTCAACTATCTTTAAAAATTCTAATCTTATTTTCTTGGCAAGATCAGTCATATCCGATCCAGATGGCTCGATTGTTACAAAGTAAATGCAATTCTTTTTTATTGCAGAAGGAGTGCCGCACATCAAAGAATATCTCTCATTTTTTTGATAGATACCTACTGAGAGCTGTAAGCTCGAAACCTGAATAAAACTTCTACTGCCCTCAATAACAAAGGAACCCTTGGCAATGAATTGTCCACTAGGTGCTGCTGTTTTAATTTGTTCGGGCTTCACCCAATAAGCATTCAATCCATAAAGTCCTTCTCGCCATGCCCTGCTAAAACAGACGGTAGCATGTGCTACTTCTGTCATACTTGATAAGGTTTCTTCTGTAGAGTCTTTTAGTATGAAAAATGGCGATCCAACAATCTCTGCATGAAATACTTTGTCATCTTTGCCCAAATGTTTTCTAATCACAGAAGAGTTTGACGATGCGTCCCTGCCTCCAATGGCCAGAAGATTATCCGAGGTGAAAAACCACCTATATCTTTCGTACCATTCTTTCTTCTTCTGAATTGTAAAAACAACAGAATCACGTGCAATGCTTTCTTGCTTCCTAAAGGCCTCCAAATTCTTTTCGGTCTTTTTTCTCTCTAATTCTATGGTTTCAATTGCCCTAACCTGTCGTTTAGCTTCGTTAAACAAAACAGAAGCTATTCCATGAATGGATGATTGAACATTTATCTTAATTTTATCTCCATTGACATTTATCAGTGAAGATCCACTTTCTTTCAATAAAGTTGAGTTATGCTGCTGCAGTAACGCTGGGATTCTAGGATCTTCAATAGAGGTGAGACCAATGGATGCAGCATCTAAAAATGCCTTTGCAACCTTTGATATGTTGTCTGCCCTTTCTTTTACCACAGCTATTGCTTTATTTTGTTCTTCTAGTTTATGTTCAATCTCTGATATCCTTTGACTAACAGTGTCAGTA
>JBOGQX010000040.1:0-27952 GCA_050749285.1 Nitrosotalea sp.
TTTGAGAAGAATCTCAAGATAATTCACAAGGATGTTGATCCTGCAGAGATTGGAAAAAATCAAACGACCCAAATAGCAGTAGTTGGAGACCTAAGGGCATCACTTAGAATAATGGTAAAGATGCTAATTCAGAAGGCAATAAAACGTAGTGGTGAAAACGCATGGCTAAAGCATGTCAATGAGACAAAAGAGTATTTTAGACAAAACCTAAAGCTCCATCCTCATCCATTAGGTGCGGCAAAAGTCTTGCGAAAGCTACGAGAAGTACTTCCTCCACAATCAATAGTTACAACAGAAGTTGGCCAACATCAAATGTGGGCATCACTATTCTTTGATGTCATACACCCAGGAACATTCTTTAGTTCAACAGGACTTGGAACCATGGGGTGGGGATTCCCTGCAGCAATTGGAGCAAAAGCTGCAAAACCTGATGTTCCTGTGCTAGACATTGCTGGAGAAGGTAGCTTCAACATGACTGAAAACTCACTAGCAGTATCAGTACTTGATAACTTACCAGTGATAGTATTACTGATGAACAACTTTTCACTTGGAATGGTAGCACAATGGCAGCGAACATTTTATGATAGAAGGATGATGGGAATTGATCTCAAAAACTGTCCGGATTACGTAAAGGTAGCAGAAGCTTATGGAGCCCAAGGAATAAGAGCTGAATCAATTGACGAAGTTGGAAAGGCAGTTCAAACTGCATTAAAAAGTAATGTTGCAACAGTAATTGACATTCCAATAGATCCTCAAGAGGATGTTTTACCTTTTGTTGCCCCTGGAACTTCTCTCAAGGACATGATATTACCATCATAGTGATTATTGATGTGGTCTTTAATTTCCGTTCTTGTAGAAAACAAACCAGGAGTCTTGTTTAAGGTTACAAATCTTTTCAGATCAAGGAATTACAACATTGACAGTATCTCAGTGGGTATAACCGAGAATCCCGAATTTTCGAGGATGACTATTACAACATCAGCCGATGAAAGACAATTAGATCAAATAATAAAACAACTTGACAAGATGATAGATACGGTAGAAGTAAAACAATTAGATGAGAAGAAGAGCATCTATCGAGAGTTGGTATTAATGAAGATAAAAGTTAGCAAACCCTCAGACATAATGGAAATAACAGACCTTGCAAATGCATTCAAGTGCAACGTTCATGACGTAAGAAAATCCTCTATAATTGTAGAAATAACTGCTACCCCAGATAGGATTAACGCTTTTGAAGATCTGATAAAAGGATATGGAATTCTTGAGATAGCAAGGACGGGTACTTGTGCTTTGAAGAGGGGACAGTAATGAAAGTTAGAATTTTTGATACAACATTAAGAGATGGAGAACAAACACCTGGGGTAGCTTTGACTCCAGAACACAAGTTAACAATAGCTCAGAAACTTGATGAATTAGGTGTAGATGCAATAGAAGCTGGGTTTCCAATAGTCTCAGATGGAGAAAAAAAAGCGATAATGGATATAGCACATGCTGGTCTCCGCGCTGAAATTTGCGGTCTAGCAAGAACTGAGAAAAAAGACATTGATGCAGCTGTATCCGTAGGTTTGAATTATATTCATACCTTTATCGCAACATCTGATATTCATCTCAAATACAAATTAAAACTCACAAGAGAACAAGCACTAGAAAAGGCGGTGGAGGCTGTGCAATATGCCAAGTCACTTGGTCTTCAGGTAGAATTCTCTGCTGAAGATGCAACAAGAACAGATAGAGAATTCTTGAAAAAAGTCTTCAAGGCAGTCACAGAAGCTGGAACAGATAGAATCGACATCCCTGACACCGTTGGTTATTCTACACCACAGTATATCGCCGCAATTACCAAGGATACAATAGATGCAACACACTTACCAGTAAGTGTTCACTGCCACAATGATTTTGGACTTGCTGTAGCAAACGCAATAGCTGCAATCCAAGTTGGAGCCCAATGTGCCCATGTCACCATCAATGGGATTGGGGAGAGAGCTGGCAATGCATCACTTGAAGAATTGGTCATGTCATTACAATGCCTACAATTTGATAAAAAATATGAAACCAATATTAACACAAAACTTCTTTACGAAACATCACGTTTCGTTTCAAAGTTAGTTGGCGTTCAAGTCCAGCCAAATAAGGCAATAGTCGGAGAAAATGCCTTTGGACATGAATCAGGAATACATACGCATGGCGTTCTAAGCAACCCATTAACATACGAACCAATCAGCCCAGAACTTGTAGGTAGGACAAGGTGGTTTCAGGTAGGAAAACATGCAGGGGCCCATGGAGTTGCGGCCATGCTTGAAGAATATGGAATCGGACCGTCAAAAGAGCAAACTCATGAGATTTTAGAGAGGATAAAGAAAATGGGCGACCAGGGAAAACACGTTACCGATGTGGAATTACTAGCAATTGCTGGCGAAGTTATGCACCAAGAAGGCCTACGACGGCTAGTCCATCTAACTGGTTTTTCGGTCTCGACTGGAATGGGCAACATGCCTTATGCCTTTGTCAAATTAAACATCGAAGGAAAGGATTTCATAGGCACAGATTATGGTGTAGGACCAGTGGATGCTTCAATTAATGCAATTCAGAAGATCACAGGTGAAATTGCCAAAGTTAGGATAAAAGATTACAGGTTGGATTCAATCTCTGGCGGTTCTGACGCATTATGTGAAGTAACAATAAAGGTTGAAGATGCATACGGTAACCAAGCGTCGGCAAAATCAATTGGAGAAGATATTGTAATCACGAGCGTTCAAGCTATGGTCGATGGCATAAATCGAATCATGCTTAAAAAAATTCTCAAACAAAAAAACTTGGGACATTAAATGTACAAAATAGCTCTCATTACGGGAGATGGCATAGGTCCTGAAATATCAGAATCTGTCATTAATATTCTAAATACCATAAATGACAAACTTGGGTTCAAAATAGAAGTCAAGGCACTGGATGCTGGAGATGGCACATTGAGGAAGACAGGTAAAGCACTTCCTGCAGAAACATTTGAAGCCATCAAAAAATCCGATGCATGCCTAAAGGCTCCGGTAGGCGAAAATGCTGCAGATGTAATCATCGTACTTAGAAGAGAATTAGACCTCTACGCCAACATAAGACCTGCAAAGTCTTATCCCAACATGCCATCTCTAAAAGATAATATCGATCTTGTAATTGTAAGAGAAAATACAGAAGACCTCTATACCGGTATGGAATTTGAGATAAATGACTCTGCAGTTGCGTTACGAACAATTTCTAGTAGAGCTTCAAAACGAATTGCAAAATTTGCGTTTGAGATTGCAAAGCATAGAAATAAACAAAAAAAGGTAACTTGTGTCCACAAGTCAAATGTTATGAGAAAAACAGATGGTCTCTTTTCACGTTCATGCGCTGAAATCTCAAAAGACTATCCAGACATGGCATTTGAACAAATGTATGTGGATGCATGTGCAATGAATCTCATCAGACAGCCGGAAGCTTTTGATGTGATAGTAACAACTAACTTATTTGGAGACATCTTATCTGACGAAGCTGCTCAAGTAGTTGGAGGACTTGGAATGGCTCCTGCTGCCAACATTGGAGATAATTTTGCGTTATTTGAACCAGTTCATGGAGCGGCATTTGACATAGCAGGGAAACAAGCTGCGAATCCATCTTCATTCATACTATCCTCAAAAATGATGTTTGAATGGTTAGGAATGAAACATAGTGATGCCAAGTGTTTTGCCATTGCAAAGAAAATAGAAGATGCGGTGTATGGAGTCGTAAAAGAAGGAATTAAAACAAGAGATATTGGTGGAAATAAAACTACAAAGGAATTTACCCAGCAGATTATTTCAAAACTTACTTGAGATCTGATACTGGTGGTTCTCTTGACCAGAAAAACATTGCAAGGCAAAGAGGTATCATTATCATAACTGCAACTCCAAAGCTAACCCAATAGAAGGTAGGATCAATGCCCTTGATGAAGGGTACTGGAAAAACGGTGTAAGCCCAAACAAAGACAAGGAATCCAAGTAATACCTTATTTCTTTTAAAAACTTTCCATCCCAATTTACGCTTTGAAATATAACATTTCTTACATCTTGTTCCGTCATTTGTCATACAGGTAGTGCAACAATGTTTTTCACAAAAGTAACAAGTATGATCACCATACTGGGATCCACAAAAGTCGCATTGTTGCATCATTTACCTTCAAGAAATCAAAATTTATCTTTTTATGGAAATAACCGTTCAGGATCTCGTGGATATAAGACAACCTCTCTTACATTATCAATCTGTGTCAAGACAGACATGAGCCTGTCAAGACCCAAGCCCCATCCTGAATGGGGCGGCATTCCCCAATCAAATGCCCTCAGGTGATCTTCAAACTGAGATGGATTTAGGCCCTGCTCTGTCAATCTGCTTCTCAGTTTTATCGGATCATGTAGACGACTGCCGCCAGAAGATAATTCTAGGTAACCATATTGCAAGTCAAAGGACTTCGATAAAGTAGGATCATCTTCTTTTTCGTGTATGTAAAACGGTTTCAGCTTCAATGGCCAATCCGTTATAAAGTAAAATCCGGGATGCATCTCTCCAATTTTTCGTAAATGCGAATCAAGCAAGTCATCTCCAAATTCAAGACGTATTCCAGTGCGACCTAGCTCGTCAATGGCTTGTTTATAGGTAATTCTCTCAAAAGGAGTCTTTGGTTTTTTGATTTCAATGCCCAGCATTTTCTGTTCTTCTTTACAATTTTTCTCAATGTCTTCAAAAACTTTAACAATTAATGTTTCAAGCACATCCATTACGTCAGTATAATCCATAAAATCAGATTCAATATCCACACTAGTAAATTCAGTTAGATGCCTTACTGTATGAGATTTTTCTGCTCTGTAAAATGAAGCTATCTCAAAAACTCTTTCAAGGCCAATTGTAAGTTGTTCTTTGTATAGCTGTGGACTCTGAGCCAGATATGCTTGCTTGTCAAAATACTTTAGCGAAAACAAATTTGCTCCTCCCTCACTTGCACTTCCAATAATTTTTGGCGTGTTTACTTCAATGAAATCAAGATCAACAAGAGTTTTTCTTATAGATTGTAAAGCGTGATGGCGCATCTTGAAAATTGATGCAGTCTTCTGATTACGTAAATCTAGCGCTCTTGCATTTAGTCTGTTATCAATATTGCTTTCAAGTCTACCAATAGGATCAATTGGTAATGGATGAACAGCGCGTGATAAAATCTCAATTTTTTCTGCTTTTATTTCAAATGGAAAATCTCTCGCTTTGGTTTCTTGCATTAATCCTGTGACACGAATAACACTTTGTCTGCTGAGGTCTTTTACTTGTTCAATGTTTTCTTGTCCAACCACAACTACCTGAGTAACACCGGTAACATCCCTAAGAGTCAAAAAAGTGAGCTTTCCCAATTCGCGAAGGTCTTCCACCCATCCCCCAACTACTACCTTTTGTCCTTTCATGGAAGGGGCCAGATTTCCAATGTAATGCGTTCTCTTTAATTCCAACTAATTTCCTCACTTTCTCTCAAATTCAACTACTAGTTCTATTTTTCTAATATCCCTTGATATTGCAATAACCTTGTCAACGCCTATAGGAAATCTACGAGTCCTTATGCCAGAGACTATCGTCTTTGTAAGTGGACCAGAACCTAATTTTGGCTCACATTGTGGGCAAAGAATTCCATTCATTGCATCAAAACTACAGATAGGCGTTCGCAAAGAAATCGATTTTTTGCTTACTTGAACTGAAAGATAAACTATGCGAAAGGGGGTTCTGTATAATCAACAGCACATACCCCTAATTTTTCTCGCTGTATAATCTCGGCTCATAGATTTTTCTTTATCTCCAATATCCTAGGAAAACAATTTTCCAAGTAAGCTTTTGCTAATAACTGTACTTCAATCATTTTTATGAATAATTCCCCTAAAGAGAGACTTTTGGTTCTTTTAAGAGTTGGATCTACAACATAGTAGAATTTGTTATTTTCAAACCAAAATGAACCATGAGCAAGAGCGATTCTAAGTTCTTTATCCATACATTCATCAAATCTATAATTTATTCTGTTTTGTGATAATTTTTTTAATAATAAACCAAGCGGTTCTGGGTTCTGTCTAATTAACGGTTGTTCCTCCACTTGTATAATTTCGGTTGATTTTTGCATTTTGAATTAATGTGATCCATTTGTTCTCACCTTCTATCTTAATTCCTGCAACTTCCGAAGGTGTCTTACCGTCTAATCCCATGTGTGGTCTAATGTAATTATGATAGATTTAGTTCTGACAAGTAATTAATGGATAAATCTTATCAGATAGGTTGGCAAATATGCTGAAAGCCGAGATGTGTAAAGTGCTAACATGTACAAAGCATTTGTTTTAATTTTAAATAATCTTGATTGATCGTTCATATATAAAATCAGATGCAAATCCTAATAATTTAAACATCGCTCATGATTGTTTCTACTCGTTAAGTGTCGGAAAGCAAATTTACTTGTATATCGTAGACAAATAGTGGCTTTTCTTACTGTTGAAAATCTCAAAGTTCAATATCAAACGCAGGGAAAGACAATACGTGCAGTAGATGACATCACGTTTTCCCTTGAAGATAAGGAATCAATAGGCATTGCAGGGGAGAGTGCTTGTGGAAAGAGTACTTTGGGCATGGCAATTATGCGATCTGTTCAAGGGGGCAAGATTGTTTCGGGCGATATCCTCATAGAGGATAAATCCATACTTAAAATTTCAGAAGAACAATTTGCCAAAACTTTGCGCTGGAAAGAGATTTCAATGATATTTCAAGGAGCTATGAATTCACTAGATCCTGTTTTCACAGTAAAACAACAATTTGAGGAAATATTAGAGACTCATGACTTCAAAGGAGATAAGAAAAAGACTATATCTGAAACATTAAGTTCTGTTGGGTTGCCCCTCTCAATACTCAACAAGTCTCCTCATGAGCTTAGTGGAGGCATGAAGCAAAGATTGGTAATAGCAATGGCTTTGATTCTCAAACCAAAATTTGTGATTGCTGATGAACCTACGACCGCACTTGATGTACTAGTTCAGGCACAAATTGTAAGCCTTCTTAAGAAACTCAAGAAAGATGGGATGTCGCTTATGCTAATTTCTCATGACCTTGGAGTAATATCAGAGGTTGCAGACAAGGTGGGAATTATGTATGCTGGAAAAATTGTCGAGTTTGGAAGTCTAGCAGAAATATATTCCAATCCCAAGCACCCATACACTCAAGCATTGCTCAAATCAGTGCCTAAAATGAAAGGCGATTCAAATTTAATTTCCTTAAAGGGAGATCCTCCTAGTTTGTCAGAGATTCCAATAGGTTGTAGATTTTACGATAGATGTCCTAAGGCAATGGACAAGTGTAAGAAAGAACCGCCAAAGATTAAAACCGAATCTGGATATGCGTTATGCTGGCTTTATGAATAATTAGTCCCAGTTCAAAAAGAGTAACAGACTAGGAGTAATTTGGTGCGCTAATTGGAGTATTTGGATAGTATGAATTGTAGAAGTTAATTGCATTTTGTAATGCGTTTTGTGTACCGATGTCTATTGAGGTATGTCTGTCTCCATAACTCCAAGAACCTTGTCCTGGATTCTGCTCATCGGTTGTAACACTACCAAGTCCCACATATTGAGTACCATATGTTCTTGTAAGAGTAAGGTAATGAATCTCATTAAATATCTGAATAGCCTTATTTAGTGCAACTAATTGTGCGGCAGCTATCTGACGGCCTTGAGTATTCTCATTGGTTGTACCGTATGTTTGGAGAGATGTATATCCTTGGTCAATTTGCCAAATCTGATTAATCAAAGTAGCTGATTGAGCTTCTTGTGCGAGCAAAGTACTGTCAATCTGAGCTTGTCTATTACCCATATAACCAGTAGTTGTTGCAACCTGTTCCATAGTGGCAAAAGACTGACTTATTTGGGAAAGTTGCGATATTAAGCCTGAGACTTGTTGATCAACTTGATCAACACCTTGTGTAATCATGGCGTTTCTGTTTCTGCCTGATTCATCGGTTGTAACACTTGTCAAGCCCGCATAACCTGTACTTTGTGTAGCAGTAAGTAATTGAGCATGAATCTGATCAAATGTAGCTAATGCATTTTCCATGGACATTTGTGACGCACCATTAATGTCACGACCAGTGGTAGTCGAGTCAGTTGTAACGAAGGAAAGACCTGCATAGCTTGCTGTGGATTGAGGAATATTATTGAATTGATATTTATTGTCGTAAATCATGGAAGCTTGTGCAGCACCTGCTTGCTGTCTTTGAGTAATGCTAGACTGCGAATCGTCTGCATATACAACCTTGTTAATATAGGCTGAGCCTACAACAACTAGTAAACCTGTAATCATAATAATTGCTAGGAGTGTTACTTTCACGTTTTTGTATCATATCTCATGGCTTTTAAAACTTTGCGATAATATGATTTTGACCAAGCGATCGCTTGACGAATGACAGGTTGAACCAAGATCTTGAGCCAACCGGTTGTAAAAGCACTCAGAGCAGAACAACAATAGTTCGCTTGAAATACGTGATAACCTAAGTAAGAACTAGTGGAAGAGATCCTTTCAGTAAGGAACTTGAAAAAATACTTTGTAAGCGGTGGATTTTCCCGCCATAAGGATATAGCCAGAGCGGTTGATGAAATTTCATTTTCCATAAAAAATGGAGAAACATTTGTACTTGCAGGCGAATCAGGATCCGGTAAAACAACAATAGCGCGTTTGATTCTAAGAGCAATTGAGCCTGATTGTGGTGAAATTATTTTTGATGGAGTTCCAATAACTAGAGACAATCTTAAGGAAATAAGGAGAGAGTGTCAGATGATACACCAAGATCCTTATGCCTCAATAAATCCTCGTATGAAAGTTTTTGACATAATTAAGGAACCACTTGACATACATGGTATTGGCAGTTCAAATGAGAGAGAAAATCTTGTTTTTGAAGCATTACATGAGGTAAGATTAGAACCTGCTGAGGAAATTGCAGCAAAGAACCCTCATATGCTATCTGGAGGACAGAGACAGAGAGTGGTCATTGCAAGAGCCATTGTCACAAAACCAAAGCTTGTCATTGCAGACGAGCCTGTTTCAATGCTTGATGTTTCTGTAAGATCTGGGATATTAGAACTGATGAAGGAATTACAACAAAAACTAGGAGTTTCGTTTCTCTACATAACTCATGATCTGTCTACTGCACGGTACATTGGTCATACAATTGCAATCATGTATCTTGGAAAGATTGTTGAGGCTGGTCCCATCAATGATATCCTCATTCGACCCAAGCACCCCTATACACAAGCGCTAATTGATTCTGTTTCAGAACCTAATCCGGAAAATCTTCTTAATGACAAAAAAATTCGTGTCAATGATTCTTTAGGTTTTAATGTTTATGAAGGTTGTAGATTTAGAGATAGATGTCCATACGCGATAGAAAAATGTAAAGAGGAGCCTTTATTGGAAAAACTTGAAAATAACAGATCTGTTGCTTGTTTTGTAAAAATAAATTAATTTGCTACTTCTGCTACATTAGAAATCCTATGGGACACTACTTGTGAAACACCATTTCTTGAGAATACACCATAAATCAACGTGGCCTTTTGTACAACAGAGTCCTTTAATGAAACCGTGATCATCTGGCTTCCTACAGCTCGCTCTTCAAGAATTTTTGCAAGTCTTTCAGTATTTAGCGCGTCTAGGTGAGCATCCACTTCATCAAGAAGATAGAATGGCGACGGCTTTAGTTTTTGCAGAGCAAGAAGGAATGTAATGGCTGCAAGAGTTTTCTCTCCACCACTAATCGATGTAGACTCTCTTTTTGGTTTGTTTGGAAATTGAACCAAGTATGAGATTCCAGATGAGAATATATCATCTTCGTTTTGAATTTCAAGCCACGCGTTTCCTCCAGTCATTCTATTGAATATCTCACGAATGTCTTTGTCGACTTTATCATAAGATTCCAAAAATGTTTGTCTCTTATCTTTGTCTATTTCCTCAATGAATTTTACAATAGAATTCCTTTCTGCTTCAAGCTCGTTCTTTCGTGTAGACATTGAACGATATCCATTTGATACCTCCGCATAAGTTTCAGGAGCTCTTGTATTAAGAGAGCCTGATAGATTTTTCTTTTCTGCCTCCAACTCTACCAAAATTTGATCAACGTCAAATGATTCCAAGAGTGAATTGTAACCATAAGAAAGAAGTGTTTTACGAATCTTTTCGTCACTTTCATTTAGGTCTTTGACATCTCGTAGAATCGAATCAGATTGCCTTTCCATTCCATTAATTTCCTTAGTCAGAGTCCTTTCTGTCTCGTATAGATTTTTCAGTCTTGCATCATATTCCTTTAGGGTTGAAACTGAAGCTCCAGATGTCGATATGAGTTGTTGTTCTTTTTCCCTTAGCGATACAATCAGAGAATCTGCGATTTCTTTCTCTTTAGATAATGTACGTGTGTGTACCTCAAGTTCATGCTTTTCATGATTGTTAGAGGATTGTTCCTCAGACAATACTCTCATGCTTGATTTAAGAGAGTTTTCTTCATTATTTAGCTCAGTAATCTGTGCGGTTAGTTCACGATATTGAGTTGAAACAGAGCTTTGTACACTCAACAGGTTAGCTTTTTTCTCGTTTAATGCAGAAATTGCGGTTGCAATCCTTGCCTGTTCTTCTTCCGCATAGTTTTCTTTGGTTATGGATATTCGTTCTTCGAGTGAAGAAATGTAAGATTCGATCTTGGACAGGGTGACCAGAATACTCTCTTCTCTTTTTTTAAGATGAGATATCCTTGAAGTGAATTGCTCTATGGTTATGGATGAAGTTTTCAATTTCACTTTAACATCAGAAAAGCTGAGATCAACATTAGCAAGCCCTGTTTCTGAGGCACTATACCGATTTTCTAGACTTCGAGTCATTCTTTCTATTTTCTTTAATTGTTCCTTTTTGTTTTGAATAAATCGTCTTAAGAGTTCAAGAGATTGAACAAGACCATCTACCGAGGTACTAAGAAGAATTATTTTAGTGAGATTTGAAACCTTAGAGTTAATATCCACAATTACAGCATTAGCATCTGCTTCGAAATATTGACCATCCAAAGTAACTGTTTTGTAACCTTTTTTTGAAAGAACATATGCTGTTTCTTTTGAATTTGCCAGAACAATATTTCCCAGAATGAAATTTTTTAACGACCCCAAATTTTCATCACACTTTACAAAATCAGATAAAATTCCAAGAACACCTTGTTCTTGTGGAACAGATATTTTGGAATTTGACACTGCATCTAACGGTATTATCCTTATTTTCGGGAGTTTTTTCTGTTGAGCAAATTCAGCTATGCCAAGAAGAGTCGCAAAGTCATTTACAACAAGTGCTTTTAGCCAATCAGAAGACGCGGCCAGTATGGCCCGTTCGTATTGTTTATCCCATGAAAGTAATTCGTACACAAGTCCACGGATTCCAAGTCGTTTAGAGTCTTCTTTGAGTTTTGCAATTGAATAATCCTCATGCATGACTTCCTTGACTACTTTAATTTTAGCTTCGTATTGGACTGCAGCTTTGTTTGCTTTTTCAAAAATTATGGTGGTATCTTCAACGTCTTTCTCTATCTTTGTACGCTTGTCACGTAAATCAGAAAGTCTAGATTTTAATTCATTGATATTTGCTTCATGACCTGACCTTACTTGTTTTAGTTTTTGTTCTAGATCTAACAGTTTTTCCTTTTCTTCTGAAAGAGATTTTATTTTAAAAGAATTTTGTTCTATTTTATTTTGAATATCAGCACATTCCTGCTCCAGCTTTGAGCTTGATAATCGAGTGTCGTTTAACGTACTAGTAAGATTTCTTACTTTCTCGTCAATTTTGAGCTTGCCACTAATGATTTGTGATTGTTGCTTTAAAATTTGATTAATTTCTGAGTCAACGGTTGCAAGTTCAGCATTAGTGTTCTTTCTTGATTCGTTAATCATTGCTATAGAATTTTTCAATTCGGCAATCTGTGTTTCTAGTGTTGAACGTTTTTCATGAAACGTTGTTAATTCCGCGTGAATCTCTGGAAGTCTAGAGTCTATCTGAGCTAATCTTCTTGTATTAGTAGCCATCTTACTATTTGCTGCTTCTGATTGGTGCATAGCAGCCGATAGTTCTGAATCTATCGAAGCCTTGGCAATATTATATACATTGACTTCCTCCATGAACTTCTGTTTTTCATCTTCAAGTTTTTTTATCTCGTCTCTGAGCTGAGATCTCTGTTCCTCAAACTTTGTCGATTCGGATTGAATTGCGTTAAGATTTCTTTCTTTTGATATTTTTTGTGTTTCAATGTCTCTGAGTTTATTTGATGCCTGGATAGCATATAGTCTCTTAAGTTCTCGATCCAGACAATCATATCTGAGCTGGTTGTTTCTTTCCTCTTCCAATTCATCTATACGCTTTTTTATCTCATCCATTCTAGCCAAGGCAATCTCAAGACGCCTATCCGCTTCATCTAATTGCTTTAGTGCCTCTGTCTTTTTTTCATCAAAATATGCAAGGCCTACGATATCTTCGATTATTCTCCTCCTTTCTTCTGCATTAAATTCTGAGATCCTAGTGATTGTTCCTTGCTGGACGATATTCAGTTTATGAATGCCGCAGTTTGCTATCTCTAAAAGATCTAGCATTTGGCTTCTTAGGATCTTTTTTTGGTTTAAGTAGTAGATATTTTCCCCCGATTCATCCATCTCACGTGTTACCGTAACAGTATTGGAGTCTACAGGAATTTTCCTATCAGAGTTGTCGAGATGACAGCTGACTCGTGCTATCTTTGCACCATGTCTGGCATTATCTACATCATGCAATAATGAGCGGAGCTTGTCTACTCTCATCACTTTAGGAGTATTTTCTCCCAAAGCGAAGGAGATTGCATCTAAAATGTTACTCTTGCCAGAACCATTTGCGCCTGATATTGCTACAAGGCCTTGTTCAAAGTTAATTATCGTATTTTTATATCCAAAGGATTTGAATCCAAAGATTTCTAGCTTACGAATATGAACCAATAAGATCGATGATCCTCCAAACGAAATAACAGATTATTGACAAGTTTACTTGACTATGCTAACAATAATTACAATGCACTCTTTAGCGGTCCCTTTTACCTTCCACAAATTCCGAGAAAGCTTTCTTTGCTTCTGTATATGGCATCTGGATTGGAGGGTGTTTGAAGCAATAAGAAGAAATGCTGGTCATTGGTCCTGAGAGCTTTCTATCTAATGCAATCTTAAGTCCACGTATGGCATCTATCATTATTCCTGCACTGTTGTAGGCATCAATTACCTTCAATTTCAGGTCAAGTTTAATGGGTATCTTTCCAAAGTATCTACCCTCTATGTTGATGTAACAGATCTTTTCATTATCGATAAAGTCCACATAATCGCTTGGACCTATTCTCATTGGAACATCATAATCAACCATTGCCTTGACTGCACTTGTCTTGCTTATTCTTTTATCCTCAAGTCTCTCCTCGTCTAGCATGTTATAGAAGTCCATATCGCCACCTATGTTCAGTTGATATGTTCCGTCAATTCCCACACCCCTGTCTGCAAATAGTTTCACCAGAGTCTTGTGAACAACGGTAGCACCAAGCTGACTCATTACATCATCTCCAGCCAGAGGTATCTTCTTCTCAGCGTAAACCTGTTGCCATTTTGATTCAGAGGCGATAAAAACCGGCATTGCGTTGAGAAATCCAATCCCTGTCTCTAGTGCTTGGCTTGCATAATGTTTCACTGCATTTGTGCTTCCCACAGGCAGATAGTTTACCAACATCTCTGCTCCGGTATCTCTCAATACTTTCTTGACATCAACTTCAGGATCGTTAGATGGTGTAACTATTCGACTCAGATGTCTGCCTACACCATCAAGCGTAGGTCCACGTTGTACCGCCACCCCCATGTTTGGCACTTTAGCAACTGTTATAGTATTATTTGGTCTGGCGTAGATTGCTTCAGATAGATCTTTTCCAACCTTAGTATCTGCCACGTCAAACGCAGCTACTACTTCTATATTACCAGGTTCGTATCCACCTATGTTGTAAGCTGTCAATCCCAACGTATCATGCGGGTTATCTGAATAATATTTTGCTCCTTGAATGAGCGCAGAAGCACAATTGCCTATACCGGCTATCGCAATCTTGATCTTCTTACCCAACTTGATAGCTACCAAATTATGCCTACTTATTAATTGTGATTGCTTCTTGAGCAGAGGATTTTATATCCCAGATTTGATTCGACACGTGTGATTAAGCCTGGAAGACCGGTAAAAGACATTACAATAAGAAAGCATGACAATATTGAAACCATATTTGAAAAAATGTCGGAGTCAGGAGGTTTTGAATCCAGAAATCTAGTTGACGGGTTGAACATCCTTCATACCATGGTAGAAGACAGGAAATGTCTAAGGTTCTTGTCATTTGTAGGCGCCCTTGTGTCTACAGGCCTTAGAGGAATAATAGTCGAGATGTTAAAGAATAAGATGTTTGATGTTGTCATTACTACTTGTGGAGCACTTGACCACGACATTGCGAGACACTATTCAAATTACTTGGAGGGATCTTTCACTCTTGACGATAGCGAGCTAGCTGACAAAGAAATTCATAGATTAGGAAATATTTTGGTTCCGCTGAAAAGCTATGGTCCTATGATAGAGGAAAAAATGCAAGCCTTCTTGGAAAAATCATATCAAGATGGAAAAAGAGAAATGTCAACTAACGACATCTCAAAAATGATTGGTGAAAATCTCGGAGAAGATTCATTTTTGTATTGGGCAAACAGGAATAACATACCAGTTGTAGTTCCTGGCATAATGGATGGTGCGGTAGGTAGTCAGATTTGGATGTTTACACAAAAACATAATGATTTTAAACTAAACGTAGCGGCAGATGGAGATGTACTATCTGAGCTTATCTTTAAAGCAAAAAAATCTGGGGCGCTCATGATAGGTGGAGGAATTTCAAAACACCATACATTATGGTGGAATCAATATAGAGATGGACTGGACTATGCTGTATATATCACAACTGCGCAAGAGTTTGATGGTAGCCTAAGTGGAGCACTTGTGAGAGAAGCAATTTCTTGGGGAAAGGTGACACAAAGTGCAAAACAGACGACCATACATGCTGAAGCCACAACTATCTTGCCTTTTCTTTACTCTGCACTGCTTTCCAAACTCAAATAGTGTAGATATTTTTTTGATAAATTTCTTGAAATCCCAATCTCAAATAGAAATCAAGTAGATTATCTTTTTGATATGTCTCTAGCATCAAGAATTTTAATTTACGCCTATTTACCTCGCTTTGTGCAAAATTAATCAATGATTCTGCAATTCCCTTTTTTCTCATATTTGGTATGGTACCAAGACAGTAGAGCCCTAAAATTGAATTTTTTTCATATAATGCCATGCACGAGCTAATTGATTTGTCTACATAATATTCAATTAAAGATAGCGAGTTTCTCACTATCTTGTCTACTGGGGTAATCCATTCATAGCAATCATACGCACTGCAGAATGTCTTAGACCACAACATGGAATCATCTTTAGTAATTCTGTATACCTTGTGGGTCTCTTGAGAAGCATTTTTTTTCTTCAAGACATGTTGAGTGTCGTAATGCACAAAATTTCTTTTTCGTAACAACTCTTCTAATGTGGGACAATTTAGTGAATAAACAAAAGGAGTGGTGCTATACTTGTGGAAAAGCACGAGTGCTGCATCTATCATAGGTTCACTTGTGCAAGTCACGTTTGTCAGTTTATCAAAAAAAACATCATTTGGAAGTTCAGGATTGAGAAATATGGTGCCACATTCTAGATTTGTTGCTTGAGACCAAAGACTAGTAAATCCAAGGTCATTTTCTTCGACCTCAGGTATCACAATTCTATTCCTAGCACTTGACATATATGATCAAAATCATTGCCACTTAGACTACTACCATTGATTACACTAGTACAAATATTTTCAAATATCTCAATTGCCTTTGGAGAATTGAGATCGTCATCTAATGACTTGGAGAAATCATCAATTAGTTTTGTTAACTGACTATCTGTGTTCTCAGATGTTTTTGAGTTTGTCACTAAGATTTTGCCTAACAAATTTTTCTTCGTAAGAAGATTATTTTCTTGGAAGTCCATATCGTCACGATAATGAGTTGAAAACAAATAAAGTCGCAGTAGGTTTTGACCATATTTGTGTACAAAATCTCTTGACCAGACAACGTTTCCGAGTGATTTTGACATTTTTTCTCCATTTGAGAGAACAAGACCGATATGCATCCAAATTTTTACCGGTTGTTCCATTTTTGTCAGTAATTTGTACTGTGCAAGATGCGCTTCATGATGTGGATAAGAAAGTTCTCTTGCTCCTCCATGAATGTCATAGTTATTTCCAAAATTTTCTAATGCAACAGCAGTATCTTGTATATGCCACCAAGGAATTCCCTTGCCAAATTTGCTTTGCCATGAAAAGGCAAAGTCATCTGAACAATTCCACAACATTATATCTTCTTGACTTTTCTTGTTGGGACCGATATCTAGCCTATGAAGTAACAATTGTTCACGAGATTGTTTTGATAACATTCCATAAGTTTTTAATTTTGATGTATCAAGATAGATATTCCCATTTGCCGAATAAGCGACTCGTTGTTCCAACAGTTGTGAGATTTGTTTCTCGATACTCCCAACATAGTCTGATACGAATGCTAGTCTGTTAATGCTTTTTATGTTAAGAAGAGTAAGGTCTTCAATAAACTTGGCAGCGTATAATCTAGCAATTGTGTGAGAATCTGTAGATTCAGATTTAGCTTTGTTAAACACATTTTGATTGATATCAGTCATATTGATGAGAACATCTGTTTCATATCCTTTGTCTTGTAGATGCCTACATAGCAGATCATATGTTAGAAAAATTCTGGAGTGACCCAAATGTGTATAATCGTATAATGTGGGTCCGCAGATGAATATCTTTACAAGGCTTTTTTGAAATGGTTCAAAGTCTTCTATTTTTGAAGAAAAGGAATTGAAGAGTTTGAGCATCTTTAGGTTTATCTTCCACCTTGTGAAAGAATTGGAGTAAGTGTAACGGTGGAACGAATCTTTGGTATGCGCCTTATCTTATTTGTAATTATACTCTCAAGTGCTGCACCTGATTCAGCTTGAAGTTTTATAAAAATATCATATACGCCATATGTACCTCTTACCTCTTTCACTTCTGGAATTTTTGTCAATTCCTTTATGATGTCTACTTCTGAGCCCAAGTCACAGTTGATAAGTATGTATAATGAGTCCATATGATTTGGTAAATTTTACCACATAAAACGATATCCATGATTTACCGAAAATCCTTTAAACTGCGCAGTAATTTTGTCTAACTTTATTTACCTTTGATCAAAATGCGCGAGCTTGAACTGTTGGCATCACTTCTGTCTTACTTCACAAGAGTGGATTTTGATTAGAATCGAATCCGATGGTTTCAATGTCTTCTTCTAGTTCCTTTCCCAAGCCTTTCCACCATTTGATAGACTCTGCCATTTTCATGTCAATTATGGGATCCTACCTTATAGATCTGTTGATCCAATCTCGTAATTAAAAGATCTAGGTTTTTTGGTTTTCTTTGGGTCTGAACCCAAAGATTTGAGTCTTACAAGGTCTGCAACTACAGGACAACTACTCATATCGTTTTAGAGAAGGCTAAAGAAGATTACCCTTGTAATGTAAAATTTGGATTTGTGAGAATTATGGTATTAATGACCGAATAGCAAAGCGAATATCCTAGGATTTGATTGTAATATAGTTGGTAACAGAATCTCCAAAAGAGCTGGTCAAGCAATTTTTTGGTAATAACGCACAATCATACAAAAAAGTAGTAAACCTGACAACTTTTGGAAGAGACACCCATTGGAAAAAAGAGATAATAAAAAGAATTCCAAGATGCAGTTGTATACTTGATCTTGCCTGTGGTACTGGAATATTGACATTCCAAATTGCAGAGAAATTTCCAGATGCAAAGATAACCGGTGTTGACCTCACGGAAGGATATCTCAAGATTGCCAAAGACAAGCTAAAACCTTGCCATAAAATCTCCTTTTTGCTTTATGATGCAGAGAAAATAACCCTTGATGATACCTTTGATTGCATTACATCATCTTACATTCCAAAGTACTGTAATCCGCAAATTCTAATAGAAAGATGCCTTTGCCACCTCAATGCAGGGGGTAAAATAATCTTGCACGATTTTGTCAATCCAAAAAACAAGGTCATCAGATCTATGTGGAATCTTTACTTTGTTATGCTAGATATTGTTGGGTTTTTTGTGCCAAACTGGAAAGATACATTCAAAAATCTTCCACAGCTCATAAGGTCGATAAATTGGGTTGACATGTACAAAGATGCCATGGAAAGAGGGGGGTTGAATGTAGAGATAAAATACCTTACCTTGGGTACTTCAGTCATCCTTACAGGCACGAAGAAAGTCTAATCTTATCTCCTCTGATACTTGGAACCAGATTGAACCGTTGCAAAAAATCTCGTATTCTCTAGTAACGGTCTTTCTCTCAGGGTCCAAGTCAATTGCTTTAGGTCTTCTTTGCGCTAGTACGTTATTGTTCCGAAGTATCTTTCCTATGCTTTCTTTTTTTTGTAAGAGTGCAGTCATCACTGGCTTTGGAATATTTTTAGAGTCAAATGTTACCATGGCGCGAAGTATTGGGAACTTGTCATATCCAATTACAACTTTTCTTACATATCTTGTACCGGAAATTGAATTTTGTTCGACGACTTTGAGATAAACTGGCTTTTTGATAATATCTGAAATTGTTTGTTCAACATAACCTACTGGAGCCTCAAGCAGTGTCTTTCCTATCTGCTCTATCTCAGCTTCCATGGCATCATAACGGGTTTGTTTCAGTTAAGCATATCTTAAGACAAGATATGAGATTGTTGAAACAATAACGCCGAAGCTCACCAACTTTAAAATAATTTCTTCTCTGTGTGCATCCCGTATACCTGGAGGCTCATGCATGAGTCTCTTGTATTTTCTTGATGTTGTTATAAGAATAAAGCCTAGTGTTGCCGCTATGCCTGATAGTATCAAAGCCTCAAATGAGATTGTATTTGTCTGAATTGCACAACCTGCAAAGACAGGCAATACACCCCATGATATTACAAAGACTGCATTGTTATGAAACTTGCCTTTGAATAATTCTAGATTATATGCAAAAAGAAAGAAGGTCTCTGCAATTCCTATGGGAAATAAGAGTGACGAATCCAAAAAGGCATAGTACAGGCCGATGACACAGGCAACTGACAAGGATGATAAAGAAACTACCAAGATCTTTTTTTTCGATAAAATTCCCCACGGTTTTCTTTTGCTTCCAAATGCATCAAGGCAGTGAGCCGATACCCCCAGGGCAAGAAAATACAGGAGACATATTGCAACAAGTCTTTCTACAGAGAAGCTAGTGGCAAACGAACCCCAGGCTGCAAAGGAAACAACCATTCCTGTATATGGCAAAAAGAGAATCCCGCAGCATAGTCTGAAATTTCTCGGTCCAAACTTTGGAACAAACCACTCTGAATATCGATCCCTTTGCAATACTGTATAATATCTATTGTTCCTTATATCATAGATTTGTTCCTAGAAGTTTTCCCCTCAGAATTTGAATAAGACAGAACGGTTAGCTAGACCTACTTCGCCATACTACTATGAATCCGTGCAGAATTGATAATTAAAGCGAAGTGATACTATATCCCATAGTGCAGTATTTCGACGACAATTTTTTCAAGGATTGTAAGCAACACAAGTGCAACATGGGTCCCCTGATAACTGACAACATTTCTGGAGAGGTAGCATGCGGAAGTTGCGGATTAGTATTGATTGAAAGGGGAGAGGATAGAGGGCAAGAAAATCCAACATATGACATGGAGGCGTTTCTATCCAAGAGTAGGACCGGCGCAGGAACCTCACTTGCAATTCATGATAGGGGGCTCTTTACGTCCATTGATTCTCAGAACAAGGACGCATCTGGAAATACCTTATCAGGTAACATGAAATATACGATTGAACGACTACGAAAGTGGGATAATCGGAGTAAATCGACCTCAGTGAATAGAACTTTTATTTCAGTATTCATTGTTTTTGATTCTGTTCGAATCAAACTTTCAATACCAGAACCAGTAATTGAAGAGGCTGCATACATATACAGAAAAGCTGTATCTCTAAAACTAACCAAGGGCAGAAATTCGAAAGCATTGGCATGTGCATCACTTTATGTTGCGTGCCGTGAGCATGACACTCCCAGGACATTAAGAGATATAGCAAAGGCTGGAAACATAAGAAGAAAGGAACTTTCCCGTTCATATAGAATTTTGGTAGAAGATTTAGATTTGAAATTACGCCCTTTTGATTCCTCAGAATTTATTTCACGAATTTCAAACGAGGTCGGAATAAGCGAGAAAGCAAGAAGAGGTGCACTAGATCTCTTATCAAGGTTAACAGAATTAGAAATCTCTGCAGGTAAAAACCCAATGGCTCTTGCAGGTTCAGCACTATACTTGTCATGTGTATTAAATGACGAGAAAAAATCCCAAGGCGATATAGCTAAAGCTGCCGATGTTACAGCTATGACTATAAGGAATAGGATCCAACATTTACGAAAAGAATTTAGAATAGATACTGAAGACTTGAAGGACAGAATTCAATAGAAAAGGAAGTCTTCAGAGGATTTAATGAAATCAACTATAATCTCGATTTTGGTTCGAATCCTGTAAGACTTGGACTCTTACAGGTCTGAACCCCTGAGTCAACCCCAAACGAGTTCATAGACAAAGAGTAAAAATGATTAACCCCCAATTTGAAGCGGAAAATATGTGCTTGTCGTAAAGCTTTAGGTCTAGTAAAAAGATCAAAGAAAATGGTTTTCACTATTCAAAAATAAAATGAATCGTTACTAGCTGCTTCTTTTCCAAGTGTCAGTAAAGGTGCCGGGATTCGATATAGTACCTGGTGAAGCTAGTACTTTGAATGAGCTGTCAACCATTGTGATTGGTTTGTCTGACGCAATCAAGTCAAAGGTACTTGATGTTGTACTTGTCGCAGAGGCACCAGCAAATTGTATGGTTCCAAAATCAGCAAGGTTTGTTAACTTGCATGTGGCAGAACACAAAGCAGGCCTCTCCATTATCGCCTCTGCACTTGTTTGATCTGGGTTGAAGTTGCTTACGGTTGTGGTGAAAGTCTGTCCTGTTGATACATTAGTAATGGTAGTAGACCAGACTCCACTTGCTTGTTGAACGGAAGCAGAAATGACATTACCAGGACTCACGTTAAAGTTAGATATCTTTACTTCAGGAGCTGGATAAGCTTCATACCAAGCATAGTAGGTTGGTGTACATTTAGAACCGCCACCACCTGAGCTTCCGCCACCCCCTTTGCCATTATTTGTCGGTTTGGCATCAAGTCCATGGTATTTCAGCTCACCGGCTGCTGTTGTTCCTGTGGTGCAATCTTGATCGGTTCCAGTTTGGATGAGGTTGGCAGTCCCATAAACTCCTCCTATTCCCACCCATGCAGAAGAGTAACCACTAGAGCTTGTTGAGACAGAAGGTACGGTCCATGTTGCAATTGCAGAAGTATATCCAGCTGAATTGGTTACATAATATCCTGACCAGTTAAGTGAATTATCGTTGAGAAGCCTCTGCAGAGGTTTGTCAAAGTGTGCAGCACCAGTCTGAGCAGAAGCAGTAAAGGGTACGATCATTACAAGTAAAAGCGACAGACCCACCACTGCAGCAAGGATTTTTTTCACAAGCCTTCATCCACCTACAAATTATTTAAGATTTCGTCGTTAATTTCTAGTAGTTTATGGTAAATAGCATAACGATATGATACTGATGGATCTTGTACTTGATTTTGGTTCAAATACTGTAAGACACGCTAAAAGGATGCTATTTGATGCATTATTTGCGTATCATAAGAATCGAATCTTACAAGATTCGCTACCGTAATGTACCATTCCATGGTTTTGAAGCCTATCCATAATTTAAAAGGGTGTATTCAAATACACATTGCATGGCTAATGAATTAACCATCCGAGAACTCGCATCAATCAATATCGAAGGTGGATACCTTATAGATGGATTTCCCTACGCAGGTCTTGCAAATGCCATTGCCACTGAATCTATGATAACCACCACTTCACAGTTTGAATTAGTCGGTGTTCTTGATTCTGATCTCTTTCCGCCTATCAGCGTAGTTAGAGAGGAAATTCCAAGTTTCCCAGCAAGAATATTTGTAAATAAAGATCTCAAAGTTGCAGTGTTTTCATCGTATCTAACTCCTCATGAATCCATCCACAGGGAAGTTGCCAGAACTATGTTAAAGTGGGCAAATGACCACAAATGTTCTCTTGTTGTAAGTAGTTCTGCCATAAAGAGTGACGAAGAAGGGCCTTTCATTATAGGAGTGGGTAGTACAGAAGAAGCTAAAAAACGATTGGTGAAAGCAGGCATACCATTACTTAAAAATGGAACCATCCCCGGCATTCCTGGAATTTTGTTAAATGAGGGATACATTTCGAAAACAAATGTTATTGTACTTTTGATAAAGAGTCAAGAGACAGGACCTGATTTTAAAGCAGGTGCAGAAATTTGTATGGCAATGTCAAAGCTAGTTCCAGGAACAGCTTGTGATTTGACAACGTTGTTAAGCGAGGCTCAAAACATTGAACAGCATTTAAAGCAGACTGAAGAAGAAGCCGGACCTCTACGAGATGCAATCTACGGATGAGTTATCAGGAACGCGAGATTACAAAGGACAGACTTGAAAAATATCTTCGAATTCTCGACTCAGACGAAGGAGTAAGGATAGACAACAAAACTGAACATATTTTCATCAATAAGACATCCCATAGATACATCGTGAATATATCAAAAAATGGTCTTGACCAATTTTTCTACCAGAACAATCTAGATGAAGTCATGCGTTTTTTAGCTGAAAAGGTAGACCATTCATCAAAGATTTTCTCATACTAGTAACACTATAAAATACGATGACAACTCTACCAGAATTTGCCATAACTGTTATCATAATCTCAGTTTCTGGAGTCATGTCACCAGGTCCCCTTTTTGCAGCAAATGTTGCATATGGTGTAAAAGGAGGTTGGAAAACCGGTGTTAAAATGGCTTATGGCCACACTGTTGTAGAACTACCACTTGTAATCCTTCTAGGCATAGGTGCAATTTCGCTAGCTACGTTTCCACAGTTTAAAGAATACATATCAATACTTGGCGCAATTAGCCTATTTGCGTTTGCGGGATTTCAGTTAAAAGGAGTATTGAAAAAATCTTCGCAAAGTTATTCTTCAAAACACGGACCGTTTTTTATTGGCATACTTCTAAGTGCACTCAATCCATTCTTTCTGATTTGGTGGTTCACAATTGGTTTTAAGCTGATAACAGATGCGTTGATTTTGTATTCGTTTATAGGAATAGCAATCATGTTTGCATTTCACATATGGATGGATTATGCATGGCTTGGCGGAGTTGGCTTTTTGTCCAGTAGGGGGAAAAAAATAATATCAACTAAAAATTATAGAGTTTTCATGATGGCAATCAGCGGCGTTCTGGTATATTTTGGAATAACTTTTCTAATACAAGCATTACATTAACCACAGTCAAACTCTTCAATGTTCCATTGTATTGACCATCAAATCAAGAGATTTGCTAACCATCTTGGGTACGAGAAACATCTACTTCTATTGTTGAGACATTTCGCTCTTTTCCGTCCTTTGATTCCATTCGTTCTGAGAAAATCCTAACACCACTTATCTTGTATCCCATTGCATGCATTCTTTTCACTATCATTTGAGATACATCCACTGCAGTCGTTATACTTTTGCCCCTTGCTTTTATTGTAACTGTAGGTTCGTTTGCAAGCAAGGTAAGAGTGGCATTCATGTAAGTAAGAATCGGTTTCTTGCCTATGAAGACTATATTTGGGGGTCTTGACACTGACCAAACTCTTTTTGTGTTTTATTTAATGGTTAAGACAGCAGAAACGTGCTTTAATACGACAATGGGTACTGACAATCTGTTGGGCAACAACTACAGAAGCATGGTTTTATTTAATGAATCCATAAAATCGAAGGCCACCCATGGAACGTATATGTTTGGATTGGAAAGGTTCAGGGCGTTTTACAAGCTTAAAAGTTTTGACGGCATACTGACAATAGAACCTAAAAAGTTGCAGATAATGGTTGAAGATTATGTTTTTGATCTAAAAAAGAGGGTCTCTCCAAATTCTATTCCCTATCTGCGAGGTCTGGAGCATTTCTTTACCATGAACGATGTGATGCTAAATTGGAAAAAGATTTACAAATTATATCCAGATAGGGTCAAACCCGGAGGCTCGAACGCCTATACAACGAAAGATATCTTGCTCATGAGGTAATGTACCTATTCAATTAATAAAACATTGAGGAACATTGTTAGTTAACGTATCCTTTATAGATACGATTATATCATAAATAGATACATGTTAGAGAGGCTGTTCACATCAAAAACCAGAGTTAAATTACTCGAGGAATTTCTCCTAAAACCTAACAGGGAGTTTCACATACGCGAACTTGCAAGAATAGTAAACAACATTCCAATCCATGTTCAGGAAGAATTGAAAAATCTGCAACTTGCCGGCCTTCTTGAATCCCGAAAACAGGGAAACATGGTATTGTACAAACTGCGAAAAGAATCGCCCATAGCTGAAGACCTCAAGAGAATGTTTCTAAAAACAGAAAGCATTGGCAGGGAGATTCTGACAAAACTTCCTGATAAGGACAAGATAAGATATGCTCTGATTTATGGTTCTTTTGCAAAAGGTACGGAATCATCTTCAAGTGACATGGATATGTTGATAATTGGAAGTATAAATGAGGATTCAATTCTCAAATCGATGCAAAAAATTGAAAGAAGAATTGGGCGCGCAATAAATTATATTCTCTGGACTGAAAAAGAGTTTGCACAAAAGTCTCGTGAAAATATTACTCTAATAAGAGAGATCTTAAAGACTCCTGTGATAATGATATTAGGAGACGAGGATGAATTTAAGCGAGCTATTAAGCAAGGGTCTGGTTGAACCATTTCAATCAAACCCAGAAGATGTAAAAAATGAAATCGATATTGCAAAAAATGACCTTTCATCTGCAAAGAAGATGATGGCAATTAACGAGTGGGCTGGGCTCACAATGCGGCCTATAATGCAATGTTGCAAGCAGGAAGAGCATTGATGTTTTCAAAAGGTTACAGGCCAAGAAGTGCAGAGCATCATCTTGCAGTAGTGTCATTTGTTCAGGCAGTTTATCCAACAAAGTTTGCACCAGAAGTACTTCAGGCATTTTCAAAAGCAAGATTGAGAAGAAATGAATCCCTGTATAACAGGGCCGGTTCAATATCTCCGACTCAGGCAAAGAACCTCGTTGAGAAGGCGGAGATATTAGTCAATAAAGCAATAGAGATTCTTAAGATTTGAGATTAGACAGATTTTAATCACATAAGACATTGGTTACCTCAATAATTCAACCAATTAGTGATAACAACCTTCTCGAATTATACGTATAAGACTGGAAAGGGGTTATCACTCAAAATGGGAACACAAATTAAAAGTGCTAAAAGGATTGATTTAGCATACATGCCTATATCAAAAATCAATGTTTATTCTCTTTTCACATGCAATCATGTTATTAAATGACAGGTGAATAAATTAATAAATAAAATAAAGTCTTCTGCCATACTTTCCGCTATGATGTGAATTGAGAACTTTCTGTGCGTGAAAGACGATTAATTCGGACGAAGGTTCAGACCTGTAAGAGTCCGAGTTCTACAGGTTTAGTTCAATGTGATGTTCTGGTTTGACAAACTTAAGTTATTTTGTCGCAACATGCCAAGGCTCTCAACAAGTTTTTCTGCCTTTTCTGCCTCTGTCTTCATTGCAGTATCTTCACCTTTATCATATCGGTACAGCTGCAAGACCTTGTCATGTGCATATTCGTCAAGTATCGAGGTTGCAGTGTCTGACGGTATGAAATTGGCAGTGGAATCAAGGTATGCTGTTTGTACCAAATATTTTTCTGCCTTTTGTGCTTCTTGTTGCATTGCCATCTGTTCTCCTTTCACGTCCTGCCTGTATAGCATTTGTGGAATGTAGGTATAGTCGTGGTCTGTTACTTTTGGTAGCTCAGACTTTTTGAACAAACTGTATACCATATCGCCTATCACATTTCCTGACTTGTCACTTTCAACCATTGTCAGCTTGTCAGCACCCTTGTCGTATACCCAGTTGATATCAACAGAGGAATAGACGTTCTGCATGCTGTGCTCCCTGGCAAGAAGTGTGGGGATGTAATAGCCGTCTTTGTCTAAAATATTTTTCAGTGTAATATAATCACCGTACTGGTTGTCTGGAACCTTCTGTACTGGAACGGGTGCATTTGGGTCCACTATGACTATGGCACCCCATATTGGCACATCGCCTGATGCAAGCTTGTCATCCCACATCCTCATCACAAGTGACGAGTCAGACATTGTCTTTTGCGGGGTCACCGTAAAACTGGCATAAAGATAGTTTCCGTCTGTCTTTGTGGTAACATTGGGGCTTGAAAATATTCCGTTAGGATCATGGATCTGTACTCCGTCATGCTTGTCCCAAGATATCCACGTGTCTGCGTTTGGAACAAATACGTCACCCTTGAAGTGAAGGTACAGTCCCACATGCGATATGGTATATCCTCCCCTTTCGTCGTATATCTTAAAATCAAATGTGGATTGTGAGCCTATCTTGAGGACCTGCTGAGGAATGACACTGTGATAGTTTTTGACGTCAAATGACTGTCCGTTGATCTCAACTCCTCCTCCGTACTGGTTGTGATAGTCGTTTCCGATGCTTGGCGAGTGGTATATTGTAACATCATGCCCGCCTGTTGTGGTGGTTGGTAAACCAGCATCTATTACAGATACGTTATTGCTATTATCATTTGTTACAAATATTTCCCCCTTTGCAGAGTCGTATGCTGCTCCCTCAGGGGTGGTACCAACAGGGATTGTAGCAACTACGGTATTGGTGGTGTCATCTAATACAGATACGTTATTGCTACCTTCATTTGCTACAAATATTTCCCCCTTTACAGAGTCGTATGCTACTCCATCAGGCTGGGTACCAACAGATATTGTAGTTACTACGGTATTTGTGGTGTCATCTATTACAGATACGGTACCGCTATCATGATTTGCTACAAATATTTCCCCCTTTGCAGAGTCATATGCTACTCCCTCAGGGGTGGTACCAACAGGGATTGTAGCAACTACGGTATTGTCAGGTCTCTTATTACAGATACGTTATCGCTGCCATCATTTGTTACAAATATTTCCCCCTTTGCAGAGTCGTATGCTACTCCAATAGGCTGGGTACCAACAGGGATTGTAGCAACTACGGTATTTGCAGCATATGCTGCATGAGCAAAAAAGGAGCCAAAAATTGCAAGAGCCATCATACCAAGAATTATCTTTTGGCTTTTCATAATATGGTGGGCTTCTTAATCTATTTAATATTTTTTGAACTAAATGATATGGTTCCTTTTAACTGCGTCAAATTTCTCTTGATGTTAACAAATTCTCATTTACTGTTCAAAATAAAAAATTTGGAAAGGAGTTTTGCAGCTACTCCGATTAGCTTACTACCACTTTTCTTGAATTGCCATCGAGAATCACCCTTCTCGCACGATCTGATTCCTGAAGAACTGTAAGCCCCAGTACAATACTGTCCCAATAGTTGTTCTGTGAGAGTAGGTCCAGATAATTTGATAAAGCACGTTTTCGCTATCCTTCCTTAATGGTTAAGATCTTTCTTTTCTATGTATTTTTGAAG